>NZ_CP083239.1:3070859-3731288 GCF_022836935.1 Ancylobacter polymorphus
CTCGCCCGCAATGGCTTCGAAGTGTTGATCGCGGTCAACGGCCAGGAGGGGGTGGACATCGCCCTTGCCGAGAAGCCGGCGCTGATCCTGATGGATATGAGCCTGCCGGTGCTCGACGGCTGGGAGGCGACGCGGCAGGTGAAGGCGCATCCCGAGACGGCCTCCATTCCGGTCATCGCCCTCACCGCCCACGCCATGGCGTCGGACCGCGAGCAGGCCATGGCGGCGGGCTGCGACGACTTCGACACTAAGCCGGTGGAACTGCCGCGCCTGCTGGAGAAGATCCGCAGCCGGCTCGGCCTGCCGGGCTGAGGGGGATCGGTGTCGTCACCGTTCTGTCATGCGAAGCTTTCATAACGGCCTGCGCCTTGCATTCCTGCCGTCACTTGGCGGCGAAAGAAATGCTCTTCGTGCGCCCATCCAATAATCAACGGACGACAAGGTAGGCCATGGCGACCATCGCGCTTCTGTTCAGCGGGCTGGGGCTGTTCTTCATCGGGGTGCGCGGGCTGTCCGCCAATCTGGTGCCGCTGGTCGGCCGGCGCACCCGCGCCGCCTTCGCACGGGCCCTGCGCGGCAATTTCAGCGCCGCGATCAGCGGCACGCTGGCGGGGATGATCACCCAGAGTTCCACCGCCGTGTCGTGGATCGTCGTGTCCTTCGTGCGCGGCGGCGTGCTCACCGACGGGCCGGCGCTGCTGGCGCCGAGCTGGGCCAATGTCGGCACCTCGTTGCTGCCGCTGATCGTCGCCGTGGATACCTCGACCGCTGCCGGCCTCGTCATCGGCGTGGTGGGCTTCATCACCTATTTCCGGCTGGTGCGCGGCGACCGCATGCGCAACGCGCTCGACGCGGCGCTCGGCGCGGGGCTGCTGCTGTTCGGCATGCATCTCGTCTCCGTTGCCGTCGGCCCGATGCGCGAAGCCCTGCTGGGCCACCCCTGGTGGGAAGCGGCGGTCGAAAATCCCTGGCTGCTGGCAGCGATCGGCGCCGGCTTCTCCATGGCGGCGCAGTCCTCCTCGGTGGCGGCGGCGCTCGCCGTGGCGGCGGTCGGGGGCGGGCTGCTGGATTTCGGCACGGCGCTGCCGCTGATCGCCGGCGCCAACGCAGCGGGGATGATCAACAATGCCGTGCTGATCCCCGGCGAGACGCGGCCCGGCCGCGTCGTCTTCGCGCTGCAGGTGGTGCAGAAGGGTGCCGGCTCGCTGCTTCTGGCCGGGCTCGCCGTTTTCGCGGCGCTACGTCCAGAAGCCGTTGCGGGGCTTCTGCCGGCCGAGGGCGATATCGGCGCCGTGCTGGCGCTGCTGTTCCTGGCGGCGCAGATCGGCGGGGCGATCGCCTCCGCGCTGCTCGAAGCGCCGACCCGCCGTATCCTGGCGCGGCTGCTGCCGATGAACGCGGTGGAAACGCTCTCCCAGCCCGCCTTCCTGCTGCGCGAGGCGCTGAGCGACACCGAGGCGGCGCTGGACCTCGCCACGCGCGAAGTGGCGCGGCTGAGCGCCCGCCTGCCGCAGATGATCGAACATGTGCGCGAGGAGGGTGATGCCTCCGCGCCCTCTGCCACGGTGCTGCGCACCGCTGGCGCCAGCCTCACCGAGGCGATCCGCGCCTATCTCGCCTCGCTGCTCGACGCGCAGCTCGCCCGCGACCAGGTGGCGGTGGCGCTGCTGCTGGACGATGCCGCCAACAATGCCGGCGCCCTGCATGAAGCGCTGGCCGATTATGCGCAGGAGGCTGCCGCTGTCCGCCATGTGCCGACCGCGCAGCGGCTGAATGAGGCGCTGCATCTGCTGCTCGGCGCCGTCGCCGACCATGCCGAGAGCCTCGGGGCGGAGGAGCCGGAAGTGGTGCTCGCCCTGCTCGGCCATCGCGACCGGCTGATGGAGGAGCTGCGCCAGCGCCTCTCCTCGCAAAGCGATCTAGCGGCCGCGGAGCAGAACGCGCTGTTCCGCATGACGGTACTGTTCGAGCGCATCGTCTGGCTGGCGCGCCGTCTGGTCAACGGGATGACGCAGGTGCGCCGCGCCCGCAGCGTGGGTTAAAGCGCGAAGGTGAGGCGCTTCACATTGCGCCCCTTCTCGCGCGCATAGGCGAAGCTGTCGGCGAAGGTGCGCACCAGATGCACACCAAGCCCGCCGATGCGCCGCTCCTCCAGCGTGCCGTCGAGATCGGGAGGCGGCGCGGCGAAGGGGTCGAACGGGTCGCCATCGTCGCTGAAGACGAGGTCGAGGCGGTCGCCGGTGCGGCTCACCTCGATGACAATTTCGCCCGCGCGGCCGTCGGGATAGCCGTAATCGACCGCGTTGTTGAAGAACTCATCCACGGCGAGCTGCAGCCGATAGGCCGGGGTCGGCGGAACCCCGGCTTCTTCCATGAAGCCTTCGATCCGTGTGCTCAGCGCATCGAGCTCGCCCAGGTTGTTGGGCAGGCGTAGATCGAGCCGCATGTCGGTCATCGCCCGCTCCGCCGCGCGTGCCGGTGGTGTGGTCAGCCGAGGGAGGCGAGCGCCGCCTCGCGGCTGGGATGGATCGGGATCAGCGAGGAGAAGCCGCTCACGTCGAACACTTCGTGCACCTGCGGGATGAGGCTGCACACGGCGAGCGTGCCACCGGCGCCGCGCAGCATCTTGGTCGCCTTGAGCACGACGCGCAGGCCCGCCGAGCTGATATAGGTGAGCTCGGCGAAGTCGAGCAGCACCGTTCCGCTCGGCGCGGCGTCGACGAGGAACTCTTCCAGCTTGGGCGAGGAACTGCTGTCGAGCCGCCCCTTGACGGCAGTGACGACGACGGTGCCCTCGACGATGCGGTCGATATGTATCAAGGCTCGGCTCCAGAATTCGGGAGGGCGGCGGCATCGGGGAGGCCGCGCGGCCCAGCGCCTGCCAGCCCGTCCGCGCGAGGATGCAAGAGGATTATCGACAAAGCCAAAACCGTGCAAGCGCCGGGCTGGGTCGCCGGCGATGCGGTCAGTGCTCGAAGCGCAGGGTCAGTTTCTGCCGGCTGCCGTCCGTGCCGAGCACCAGCCTGTCGGCCCGCTTGCTCAGCATGTAGCCGACGAAGCGGGCGACGGCGTGGGCGTCGCCCAGAAGGTCCTCGGGCGAGGGGCGATGGTCGGGAATGGTGATCGGCTCGCCCTCATAGAGCAGCGCCACGTCGAAATTCTCCTCGTCGAAATGCGCCCGCACTTCCAGCTTGCCCGGGGCGACTCCGGTGTCGAGCAGCATCTCCACCCCTTCCGCCACGACGGGGATCGCCATGGAGATCACGTCGCGCCGCGCGCCCCACAGGTCGCCCTGATGTTCGAGGAATTCGGTGGCGACGGTGAAGGGGTTGTCGGCCGTCGTCACCTCGCGCGAGGCTTCCTGGCGGATGCCGATGCGGAAGACCAGGTTCAGCACGATGGCGACGGCGGTGGAGATGGAGAGCGGCGATTCGAGGATCGGCTGAGCCCATTCCGGGGTGAGGCCGACGAGCCCGGGCAGGATCGCCACGGCGAGGCCGGTGAGGATGGCGAGGCCGACGGTGAAGATGCGCCGGTCGCTGAGGCGGCGGGACAGGATGAGTTCCATGCCCGCCACGGTGAGGAAGGCGGCGGCATAGATGAGGATGGCGCCGATGACCGGGGAGGGGATGATGGTCAGCACGCCGATGAGGCGGGGCGAGAAGGCGGCGAGGATGATGAGGATGCCGGAAACGGCACCCACCCGCCACGCCGTCGTGCCCGTGGCGAAGGCGACGCCGACGGCGGCCGAGGAGGAGGCGCTGGCGAAACCGCCGGTAATGGCGGTGCCGATATCGCCGAGGCAGTTGGCCTGAATGGCGCGGCCGGCCTGGTCGAGATCGGCGCGGCGCCAGTCGGCATCGTCCATCCGCTGCATCGACACCACGGTGCCGACCATGTCCACGGCGGACAGCACGCCGGTGATGATCGCCGCCGGGATCAGCGCCCAGGAGAAGAAGCTGATGCCCGGCCAGCCCAGATGCGGCAGGTCGATATAGGGCAGGGTGGCGAAGCTGGCATTGGGCTCCGGCGCGACGCCGAGATAGGCCGCCAGAATCCAGCCGATCGCCGCGCCGATCGCCACCGCGAACAGCCGCAGCATGCCGCGCGAGAAGATGGCGAGGCCGACAATGATGACGAGCGTCACCGAGCTGACGAGGGCATAGCGCAGATCGAGATCGGGCGTGATCTCGCCGGAGATGCCGAACACCCGCCGCAGCGCCGGATCGGCGAGGGCGACGCCCAGCATGGTGACGGCGACGCCGCACACTTCCGGCGGGAACACCGCCCTCAGCGCGCGCATGAATCGCGACAGGGTGAGCTGCGAGATGGCGGCGACGAGGCTCATGCCGGCATAAAGCGCCGGTCCGCCGGCGGCGAGCGACTGCACCGCCAGCGGCATGTGCGCCATGTTCGGAATCTGCACCAGCAACATGCCCGCGCCGGGCTTGGGCAGGCATTCCAGCAGCGTGGCGAGCCCCATGAAGATGATGCAACTGGTGATGAAAAGCTGGGTATCGTCGAAGGACAGCCCCGCCTCGGCGGCGGCGACGAGCGGATAGACGATGAACAGCAGCGCGAGCGTGGCGTGCTGGACCCCGAGGATGAGCACCGTGCCGACGGGCGGCTTCTCATTGGCCGAGTAGATGATGTTTGTCGGCTTGCGCGGCATTGCGGGCCCTTGGAAGACATGGCGGGGCCAGGGCGGCGCCCGTCCGGATGCGGGATCGAGGCTTCCGCCCGACGCTGCCGACGGCAGGGGAATCTGCTGGTGCGACTATGATATTTCGCCGAGGGCCGGGCAAGGTCGACCATCGCCAACTTTCGGCGCGTGCCGGCGGGTGCGGGCCTTGTCGTCGTAAGTGATACAATGTATCAAATTCATTCTGCGCTGGCGCAAGCCGGGCGAAGGGCTCGGGCGAACCGGCACGCTTGACGGCGGGGGCGAAGCGTTTACGGTCGCGGTCGATCACGGTTCTTCGGGCACCCGCCCGAAGCTAAGAGGGAATTCGGTGAGGCGCCCCGCGCCAAAGCCGAGGCTGCCCCCGCAACTGTAAGCGGCGAGCCCTCTGCCCATCGTCCACTGGCGTTCCGGTTTCGGCCGGGCGCTGGGAAGGCCGGGCGGAGCCAGCGTCGACCCGCGAGCCAGGAGACCTGCCCTGATCGCACACAATCTTTCGGGCGGGGTGCTCCGAAGGTTGCCTTCCCGGCGGGCGTGCGAATCGCTCCCGCCTGGGCGGTGCCCTTTACGCTTCCCGTCTTCCTGTTCAGGAAGCGGTGACAATGCTCAACACGACCTCTCATCTTTTCCGTCGCTCGGCCCATGGCCTCGCCGTGGCGCTTGGCCTGCTCGCCGGCGCGGGCATGACGCAGGCCCTTGCCGGCACGACCTATCCGCTCACCCTTGAGAATTGCGGCTCCAAGGTGGTGATCGACCACGCGCCCAAGCGCGTGGTGAGCATCGGCCAGGCGCAGACGGAAATCCTCTATGCGCTCGGCCTCGGCGACCGCGTGGTGGCCAGCGCGCTGTGGTTCGGCCCCGTGGCCAAGCCTTATGCGGCCGTGAATGAAGGAGTGAAGCGGCTCGCCGACAATGATCCGAGCTTCGAGGCGGTGGTCGGGCAGGAGCCGGACCTCGTGGTCGCGATGTATGAGTGGCACATCGGGCCCAATGGCATCGTCGCCAAGCGCGAGCGCTTCGACGGGGTGAAGGTGCCGGTCTATGTTTCGCCCACCGACTGCGTCGGCAAGGACAATAGCGGCGCCGGCGACGGGGTGCGGACGCAGATGTATTCGACCGAGCTGCTCTACCGGAACATCCGCGAATATGGCGCCATCTTCGACGTGTCGGACCGCGCCGAGGCACTGGTCGCCCGGCTGAAGGCGCGCGAGGAAGCCGCCGCACGCAAGGTCGCAGCGCTGAAGGGCCGGGATATGTCCATGGCGCTGTGGTTCTCCAGCAAGGAGATCAAGGGCGACGCCTTCCTTGCCGGAAAGAACGGCGTGCCGGCCTATGTGATGGAACAGCTCGGCGCCCGAAACATCATCACCACCGAGGAGGAATGGCCGCTGGTCGGCTGGGAAACCATCGCCGCCAACGACCCCGACGTGCTGGTGCTGGTGAAGATGGACCGCCGCCGCTTTCCCGCCGACGATATCGACGCCAAGCTCGCCTTCCTCAAGACCGACCCGGTGGCGAGCCAGCTCTCCGCCGTGAAGAACGGGCGCATCGTCATCGTCGATGTCGCGGCCACACGGCCGGGGCTCGACACGGTGGACGGCCTGGAGGCCATCGCAGCGGCGGTGCAGGGCTTCGGTCTGGTCCATTGAGCCACATCGCCATCGGGCCGAACTGGCCGGCGCGGTTTGCCCTCGCCGGCCTCTCCCTCGCCGCGCTCGTCGTCGCCATCGCGCTGGCGGTGACGGTCGGCGAGATGCCGATTCCGCTTGGCGTCGCCTTCCGCGCGCTCGGCAACGGGCTGTTCGATCTCGGCTACCCTGTCAGCGCCATCCAGCAGGGGGTTATCTTCGAGTACCGGCTCAGCCGGGCGCTGATGGCGGCCTTGTGCGGCGGCGCGCTGGCGCTTTCCGGCGCGATCCTGCAGGCGCTGCTGCGCAACCCGCTGGCGGAACCCTATATTCTCGGCGTCTCCGCCGGCGCTTCCACGGGCGCGGTGTGTGTGATGATCCTCGGCTTTGGCGGGGCGACGCTCGGCCTGTCCGGCGGGGCGTTTCTCGGCTCGGTGGCGGCGCTGGTGCTGGTCGGCCTGCTCGCCGCCGGGGCGGGCGGGGCCAGCGACCGGGTGATTCTCGCCGGCGTCGCCGGCTCGCAGCTGTTCAACGCGGCGACCGCCACCATTGTCACGACGATGGCGAGCGCCGAACAGGCGCGGGGCGTGATGTTCTGGCTGCTCGGCAATTTCGGCGGCGTGCGCTGGTCGGACCTCGCGGTGGCCGCGCCGGTGGCGCTGTTCGGCTTCCTTGTGTGCATGGTCCACGCCAAGGCGCTGGACGCCTTCGCCTTCGGCGCCGATGCGGCGGCCTCGCTCGGCATCCCTGTGGCGCGGGTGCGGCTGGTGCTGCTGGCCACCACCGCGCTGCTCACCGCCACCATGGTGGCGATTGTCGGCACGGTCGGCTTTGTCGGGCTGGTGATCCCGCATGCGGCGCGCTTCCTCGTCGGCCCCGGCCATGCCCGGCTGCTGCCGGCCTGCCTCGTCATCGGCGCGGTGTTCATGATCCTCGCCGATGTGCTTTCGCGCATATTGGTGCCGCAGCAGATCCTGCCCATCGGCATCGTCACCGCTTTGGTCGGCGCGCCGGCCTTCGCCTTCATCCTCTATCGCGCGAGGCGGCCCGCATGACGCTCGCCACCCATGATGTGCGCTGGGGCGCGGGCGGGAAGCTGATCGTCGACGGCGTGACGCTGGAGGTCGAGCCCAACCGTGTGCTCGGCCTGATCGGCCCCAATGGCTCGGGCAAGTCGAGCCTCCTGCGCCTGCTCTGCCGCCTGCGCAAGGTGGCGAGCGGCGTGGTCACGCTGGACGGGCAGGACATTGCCGGCGTCGGTCGGCGCGACCTTGCCCGGCGTCTCGCCTTTGTCGAGCAGCAGGCAACCACCGAGATCGCGCTCACCGTCTGCGACGTGGTGCGGCTGGGGCGAACGCCGCACCGCGCCGCCTTCGCCGCGTGGAGTGCGGAAGACGAGCGGGCGGTCGATGCGGCCCTCGAACGGGTCGGCCTTTCCGAGCGGCACGACCAGCTTTGGCACACGCTGTCGGGCGGCGAGCGCCAGCGCGTCCATATCGCCCGCGCGCTGGCGCAGGCGCCGCGCGAGCTCATTCTCGACGAGCCGACCAACCATCTCGACATCCAGCACCAGCTCTCCATTCTCAGGCTGGTGCGGCGGCTCGGCGTAACCTGCATCGTGGCGCTGCACGATCTCAACCTCGCCTCGCTGTTCTGCGACCGCATCGGCGTGCTCGCCACCGGCCGGCTGGTGGCGGCCGGCGCGCCGGAGCAAGTTCTCACCCCGACCCTCATTCGCGACGTGTTCGGGGTGGAGGTCGCTATCCGCCCCGGCGCCAATGGCCGCCGCCAGATCGACTATCTCGTCGATCACGAGCCGGACGAACCTTTGTGAGGTGCCGGCGCCAAGCCGAGCCGAGCGGCGCCGGCGGGGATGAGGGTTTCATTGCCGGCCTCGCAGGCGCATTCTACTGTGCCGCGAAACCGACGCTGAAGGTGCCATGTCGCAATCGCCGAAAGGTTCGCCGAAGGATACGCAGGCACCTCTCCCGGGGGCGGACCTGCTCGCCCCGTTCGCCGGCCAGACGGACGATGCCTGGATCGCCGTCATCCGCAAGATGGACGAGACCTATGCCGAGCTCGTCGCCCAGCAGGTCGCGCTGGAACAGAAGAACGCGGAGCTTGAGGAGGCGCAGACCTTCATCGCCGGCCTGATGTCGTCGATGACCGACGTGCTCATCGCCTGCGACCCCT
Source organism: Ancylobacter polymorphus (assembly GCF_022836935.1). Taxonomy (NCBI): domain Bacteria; kingdom Pseudomonadati; phylum Pseudomonadota; class Alphaproteobacteria; order Hyphomicrobiales; family Xanthobacteraceae; genus Ancylobacter; species Ancylobacter polymorphus. The sequence goes on from NZ_CP083239.1 coordinate 3,079,362, forward strand.
CCGGCCGCATCGAGCAGGTGAACCTCGCCGCCGAGCGCGCCTTCCAGCGTCCGCCGGGCGATCTGGAGCGGCGGCACCTGCGCGACCTTATCGCGGCGGACTCGCCGACCACCTTCGACGATCTGCGCGCCACCATCGAGCGGCGCGCGCGCCTCAGCGACCGCGAACTGCTGTTCGCGACGCCAGCGGGGCCGCTGCCGGTGTCGGTCAATGGCGCGGTGCGGTTTGACTCGCGCGGGCGTGCGGTCGGCATGGTGCTGGTCGGCCGGCCCATCGGTGAGTTGCGCCAGGCCTATAGCGACCTTGCCGCCGCGCATGAGCGGCTGAAGCAGACGCAGAAGCAGCTGGTCCATTCGGAAAAGATGGCCTCGCTCGGCCGTCTTGTCGCCGGCGTGGCGCATGAGCTGAACAACCCGATCTCCTTCGTCTATGGCAATGCCCATACGCTGAAGCGCTACGGCGCCCGGCTCACCACCTATCTCGACGCGGTGCATCGCGGGGTGAGCGGGCCGGCTCTGGCGAAGCTGCAGGTCGAACTTAAGATCGACACGACGCTGGCCAATATCGCCGGCACGCTCGACGGCATGCTGGAAGGCGCCGAGCGGGTGCGCGACATCGTCGCCGATCTGCGCCATTTCTCCTCCGAGCGGCGCGAGGCCTGGGAGGCGTTCGACCTCGCCCCGCTGGTCCGCTCCGCACTGGAATGGGTGGCGAAGGCGCAGCGCCCGGCGATCGAAACGCGCTTCGACATGGATGAGGGCCTGATGGTGGTCGGCCATCCCGGCCATATCCATCAGGTGCTGATGAATCTGGTGCAGAACGCGCTCGATGCCATGGAAGGCCAGCCCGTGCAGCGGCTAGACATCACCGGCCGGGCGGGCGACGTGGTCACGCTCATGCTGCGCGACACCGGGCCGGGCATCGACGCCGACATCGCCTCGCGCATTTTCGATCCGTTCTTCACCACCAAAGAGGTGGGCAAGGGCACCGGGCTCGGGCTTTCCATCAGCTATGGCATCGTGCAGGAGCATGGCGGCACACTGGAAGCCGCCAACCATCCCGAGGGCGGGGCGGTGATGACGCTGACGCTTCCGGCGGCCAGCGCCGCGAACGGAGATTGAGACCATGCCCGTTCCCCCCGAGCCCGCGCCGTTCAACGTGCTGTGGATCCAGTCCGGCGGCTGCGGCGGCTGCACCATGTCGATGCTGTGCGCGGAGGCGCCGGACCTCGCTACCACGCTGGAGAGCGCCAATATCCGCTTCCTCTGGCACCCGACCCTTTCCGAGGAGACCGGGGCGGAGGCGGTGGCGCTGTTCGAACAGGTGCTCGACGGCACGCTCCGGCTCGACGCGCTCTGTGTGGAAGGCGCCATGCTGCGCGGCCCCAAGGATACCGGGCGCTTCCACATCCTCGCCGGCACCGGCGTTCCCACCATCGAATGGGTGCGGCGGCTGGCGGCGGTGGCGGAGACTGTGGTGGCGGTCGGCACCTGCGCCGCCTATGGCGGCGTCACCGCCGCCGGCGCCAACCCCACCGATGCCTGCGGCCTGCAATATGACGGGCGCCGCGAAGGCGGGGCGCTCGGCGCCGCCTTCCGCTCCCGCTCCGGCCTGCCGGTCATCAATGTCGCTGGCTGCCCGACCCATCCCAATTGGGTGACGGAAACGCTGATGCTGCTGGCGGCGGGACTGCTGGGGGCGGACGATCTCGATGTGTATCGCCGCCCGCGCTTCTATGCCGACCATCTCGTGCATCATGGCTGCCCGCGCAACGAATATTACGAGTACAAGGCCAGCGCGGAGAAGATGTCCGATCTCGGCTGCATGATGGAGCATCTCGGCTGCCTCGGCACGCAGGCGCATGCCGATTGCAACACCCGTCTGTGGAATGGGGAGGGCTCGTGCACGCGCGGCGGCTATGCCTGCATCAACTGCACCGCGCCGGAATTCGAGGAGCCGGGGCACGCCTTCGTCGAGACGCCGAAGATCGCCGGTTTCCCGGTCGGCCTGCCCACCGACATGCCGAAGGCGTGGTTCGTGGCGCTGTCCTCGCTCGCCAAGGCGGCGACGCCGGAGCGGCTGCGGCTGAACGCGACCAGCGACCATGTGGTGCGCTCGCCCGCCGTGCGGGACATCAAGCGCCGATGAGCGACAATGGTGCATCGGAGGGCACGACGCGGCTCGTCGTCGGCCCGTTCAACCGGGTCGAGGGCGATCTCGAAGTGCGGCTGGAATTGTCGCAGGGGCGGGTGGAGGCGGCCTTCGTGTCGTCGCCGCTGTTCCGGGGCTTCGAGCGCATATTGGAAGGCCGCGACCCGCGCGACGCGCTGGTGATCGCGCCGCGCATCTGCGGCATCTGCTCGGTGTCGCAGTCCCATGCCGCCGCGCTGGCGCTTGCCGGGGTGCAGGGGCTGGTGCCGACCGACAATGGAAGGGTAGCGACCAATCTCATCGTCGCTACCGAGAATGTGGCCGACCATCTCACCCATTTCCATGTGTTCTTCATGCCGGACTTTGCCCGCGCCCTCTATGCGGAGCGGCCGTGGTTCCCGCGCGTCGAAGCGCGCTTCAAGGCGGCGCAGGGCAGCGCGGTGCGCAAGGCACTGGAGACACGGACCACGCTTCTGCATGTGCTCGGGCTGCTCGCCGGTCGCTGGCCGCACACGCTGGCGATCCAGCCCGGCGGGGTGACGCGCGGGGCGGACGTGCGCGACAAGGTGCGTCTCGCAGCTACGCTCGGCGCGGTGCGGCGGGCGCTGGAGGAGGGGCTGTTCGGGGCGAAGCTGGAGCGCGTCGCCGAGCTTTCCACCCGCGAGGAGTTGGACCTCTGGCGCGCCGCCGGCCCGGAAGGCGATTTCCGCCTCTTCCTCGACATTGCCGCCGATCTCGACCTCGGCCGGCTCGGCCGCGCCTATGACCGCTATCTCAGCTATGGCGCCTATCCCGGCGCCGAGAGGCGGCTTTACGCGCGCGGGATTTTCACCCCGGACGGCGCGGGCGCGGTGGATCTGAGCGCCATCGCGGAAGACCATACGCATGCGCGGATGGAGCATCGCACCCATCCGCACCACCCCTTCGACGGCTCGACCCTGCCGGATGCCGAGGACGAGACCGGCTATAGCTGGTGCAAGGCGCCGCGCCTTCATGGCCTGCCCTTCGAGACCGGCGCCGTCGCCCGGCAGATGGTGGACGGCCAGCCGCTGATCCGCGATATCGTGCAGAGCGAGGGCGGCAGCGTGCTCGCCCGCGTCGTGGCGCGGCTGGTGGAAACGGCGCGCACGCTCATCGCCATGGAGCGTTGGGTGCATGAACTCACCCCCGGCGCGCCCTGGTGCGCGCAGGGGAGCCTGCCCAGCCATGGGCGGGCGGCGGGGCTCACCGAGGCGGCGCGGGGCGCGCTCGGGCACTGGTTGCGGGTGGAGAACGGGCGCATCGCCGGCTACCAGATCATCGCCCCCACCACCTGGAATTTCTCGCCACGGGATGCCGCCGGCGTGCCAGGGCCGCTGGAGGCGGCACTGGTCGGCGCGCCGGTGCGCCAGGGTGAGGCGACGCCGGTGGCGGTTCAGCACATCGTCCGCTCCTTCGATCCCTGCATGGTCTGCACGGTGCATTGAGCCGCGCCATGCCCAGCGAGGAGATCATCGTCCGCGGCATCGTGCAGGGCGTCGGCTTCCGCCCCTTCGTGTGGCGGCTGGCGCAGCGCCTCGGGATCGACGGCGAGGTGAGCAATCGCGGCGACGCGGTGGTTATCGTCGCTTCCGGGCCGCCTCCGGTTCTCGACGCCTTCGCCGCCGCGCTCACCGCCGAGGCACCGCCGCTCGCCCGGGTGGAGACGGTCGAGCGCCGGGTGGCAGCTGCCTTCGCCGGCAGCGGCTTCAGCATTGCCGCCAGCGCGCCCGGCACGGTGTCGGTCGGCATCGTCGCTGATATCGCGACCTGCCCGGCCTGCCGCGCCGAGATCGCCGACGCCGCCGCGCGCCGGCATCGCTACGCCTTCACCAACTGCACCGATTGCGGGCCGCGCTTCTCCATCGTCGAGGGCCTGCCCTATGACCGCGCGGCGACCACCATGCGCGGCTTCACCCTATGCGCGGCCTGCCGGGCGGAATATGCCAACCCGGCCGACCGGCGTTTCCACGCTCAGCCCATCGCCTGCCCCGACTGCGGGCCGAAGCTGTGGTTGGAGGAGGGTGGGGAGGTGGTCGACGGCGACCCGGTGGCGGCCGCTGCCCTGCGGCTGCGCGGGGGAAAAATCCTCGCCATCAAGGGGATCGGCGGCTTTCACATCGCCTGCGACGCGACCAGCGAGGCCACCGTCGCTGAACTGCGCGCCCGCAAGCACCGCCCGACGAAACCGCTGGCGGTGATGCTGCGCGATCCGGCCATGGTGCGGGCGTTCTGCGTGGCCGGGGACGCGGAAATCGCGGCGCTCAGCCACCCTTCCGCGCCCATTCTCCTGCTGCGGCTGCGGCCGGAGACCGCGCTCGCCGCCTCGGTGGCGCCGGGGCCGAACCGGCTCGGGGTGATGCTGCCCTATACGCCGCTGCACCACCGGCTGATGGAGGCGGTGGCCCGCCCGCTGGTGATGACCAGCGCCAACCGCTCCGGCGAACCCCAGATCTTTCGCGACGACGCGGCGCGGGTGGGGCTTGCCGGGATCGTCGACGGTTTCCTCACCCATGACCGCCCCATCGCCCGGCGGCTCGACGACAGCGTGGTGCAGTTCGCCGCCGGGCGGCCGCAGGTGATGCGGCGCGGGCGCGGCCTGGCCCCGGCACCGCGCGCTTTGCCGGCGGGCTTCGAGGAGGCAACCCCGGTGCTGGCGCTCGGTGGCGCGCTGAAAAGCGCGATCTGCCTCGCCATCGGCGGCAAGGCGCTGCTGTCGCATCATCTCGGCGATCTCGACGAGCCGGCGACACAGGACGCCTTCGAGCAGGCCATCGCCGACTATTCCGCCCTGTTCGACCATCGCCCGGCGGCGATTGCCGTCGACACGCACCCGGATTACCCGCCTAGCCGCTACGGCGCCGCGCTGGCAGAGGCGCGCGGCCTGCCGCTGATGCCCGTGCAGCACCACCACGCCCACATCGCCGCCGTGATGGCGGAACGGGGGTGGCCTCTGGAAAGCGGGCCGGTGATCGGCCTCGCGCTCGACGGGCTCGGTTTTGGCGAGGACGGCACCATCTGGGGCGCGGAAATCCTCCTCTGCGACTACCGCAACAGCCGCCGGCTCGCGCGGCTGAAGCCGATCCCACTCGCCGGCGGGGATGCCGCCAATCGCGAGCCCTGGCGCGTGCTGCTCGCCCATCTCGATGCCGCGCTGGGGCCGGAGGCGGTGCCGGATGCGCCCTTCGCGGGGCTTCCGGTCGCGACCCTGCGCGCCATGATCGCGCGTGGCCTCAACGCGCCGCTGGCGAGTTCCGCCGGGCGCCTGTTCGACGCCATGGCCGCGCTGCTCGGCCTCGCGCCGCCACGCCTCAGCTTCGAGGGCGAGGCGGCGATGGCGCTGCAGGCGGTGGCGGAAGCGGCGGCAAAGGTGCCGCCCTATCCCTTCGGCCTTGCGCCGATAGGTGATCTCATGGAGATCGACCCCGCCCCCATGTGGCGGGCGGCCTGCGCCGACCTGGCGGCGGGGTGCCCGGCCGACCCCATCGCCCGGCGGTTGCATGCCGGGGTGGCGGAGAGCTTTGCCGGCCTCGCCCTCTCCCTCGCCGACCGGCACGGAGCGGGTGCCATCGCCCTGTCCGGTGGCGTCTGCCAGAACGCGCTGCTGCTGGAGATGCTGGTGGCGCGGCTGGAGGCTTCCGGGCGAACGCTGCTGCTGCCCGGCGAGGTGCCGGCCAATGATGGCGGCCTCGCCCTCGGGCAGGCGGCGGTCGCGGCCGCGCGGCTGGGAGCTGCGCCGCGCGGCGGGCGGTAAGCCGCTTTCCGCTCCTCCGGCAAAGCGGTCTCGCCGCTTCCGGGGCGCAGTAGCGGCGATGCGATCTAAGCTATTGAAATAAAACAATAAAGCGCGCTGGCACGCGGGTTGCTGTTGTCCTTGCATCGGTGCGCGCCGACGCGCCGGACAACAAGCACACCGGAGGGAGCCGCATGGCTGGGCTTGAGACGTTCTACGAGGTGATGCGACGGCAGGGCATCACCCGCCGATCCTTCCTCAAATATTGTTCGCTGACCGCCGCCGCGCTCGGTCTCGGCCCGGAATTCGTGCCGCAGATCGCCCATGCCATGGAGACCAAGCCGCGCACGCCGGTGCTGTGGCTGCACGGGCTGGAATGCACCTGCTGCTCGGAGAGCTTCATCCGCTCGGCGCATCCGCTCGCCAAGGATGTCGTGCTGTCGATGATCTCGCTCGACTATGACGACACGCTGATGGCCTCCGCCGGGCATCAGGCCGAGGCGATCCTTCAGGAGGTGATGGAGAAGTACAAGGGCAACTACATCCTCGCCGTGGAAGGCAACCCGCCGCTGAACGAGGATGGCATGTACTGCATCATCGGCGGCAAGCCCTTCCTCGACCAGCTGCGCATGGTGGCGAAGGACGCCAAGGCGGTGATCTCCTGGGGCTCCTGCGCCTCGCATGGCTGCGTGCAGGCGGCACGCCCGAACCCGACCCGCGCCACCCCGGTGCACGAGGTCATCACCGACAAGCCGATCATCAAGGTGCCGGGCTGCCCGCCCATCGCCGAGGTGATGACGGGCGTCATCACCTACATGCTCACCTTCGACCGCATGCCCGAGCTCGACCGGCAGGGGCGGCCGAAAATGTTCTACTCCCAGCGTATCCACGACAAATGCTACCGCCGGCCGCATTTCGACGCCGGCCAGTTCGTCGAGTCCTTCGACGATGAGGGCGCGCGCAAGGGCTATTGCCTCTACAAGGTCGGCTGCAAGGGACCGACCACCTACAATGCCTGCTCCACCGTGCGCTGGAACGAGGGCACCTCCTTCCCGATCCAGGCCGGCCATGGCTGCATCGGCTGCTCGGAAGACGGCTTCTGGGACAAGGGCTCCTGGTATGCGCGCCTCACCGACCTGCACGGCGTCGGCTTCGGCATCGAATCCACCGCCGACCGGGTCGGTCTCGGCGCGGCGGCGGCGGTGGGCGGCGCGGTGGCGCTGCATGCGGCGGTGAGCGCGCTCAAGCGCGCCCAGCACAAGCACGGCAACGGTTCGAACGGCTCCAGCCACACGGGAGACGCGGCATGACCATCCAGACCCCCAACGGCTTCAGCCTCGACACGTCAGGCAAGCGCATCGTCGTCGATCCCGTCACCCGCATCGAAGGCCATATGCGCTGCGAGGTGAATGTCGATTCCAACAATGTCATCCGCAACGCGGTCTCCACCGGCACCATGTGGCGCGGGCTGGAGGTGATCCTGAAAGGGCGCGACCCCCGCGACGCCTGGGCCTTCGTCGAGCGCATCTGCGGCGTGTGCACCGGCTGCCACGCGCTCACCTCGGTGCGCGCGGTGGAGGACGCGCTCGACATCCGCATCCCCAACAACGCCTTCCTGATCCGCGAGATCATGGCCAAGGTGCTGCAATGGCACGACCATGTCGTGCACTTCTATCACCTGCACGCTTTGGACTGGGTCAACCCGGTCAACGCGCTGAAGGCCGATCCGAAGGCGACCTCGCAATTGCAGCAGATGGTGGGCCCCGACCATCCCAATTCCAGCCCCGGCTATTTCCGCGATGTGCAGAACCGGCTGAAGAAATTCGTCGAAAGCGGCCAGCTCGGCATCTTCAAGAACGGCTATTGGGACAACCCGGCCTACAAGCTGCCGCCCGAGGCCGATCTGATGGCGGTGACGCATTACCTGGAAGCGCTCGATTTCCAGAAGGAGATCGTCAAGGTCCACACCATTTTCGGCGGCAAGAATCCGCATCCGAACTACATGGTGGGCGGCGTGCCCTGCGCCATCAACATGGACGGCAACATGGCCGCCGGCGCGCCGCTGAACATGGAGCGGCTGAACTTCGTCAAGCTGAAGCTGCAGGAAGCCTTCGCCTTCTCCAAGAATGTCTATGTCCCCGACGTGATCGCCATCGCCTCCTTCTACAAGGGCTGGCTTTATGGCGGCGGCCTCTCCGGCCTCAACGTTATGGACTATGGCGACTATGAAGCGGTGCAGGGCCGCAAAGAGACCGACCGCCTGCCGGGCGGCGTCATTCTCAACGGCAAGTGGGACGAGGTGCACCCCATCGACCCGCGCGACCCCGAGCAGGTGCAGGAGTTCGTCACCCATAGCTGGTACAGCTATGGCGACGGCAATGCCGACAAGGGTCTGCATCCCTGGGACGGCGTCACCTCGCCGAAATACGAGCTGGGCCCCAACGCCAAGGGCACGCGCACCGACATTCGCGAGATCGACGAGAGCGCGAAATATTCCTGGATCAAGGCGCCGCGCTGGAAGGGCAATGCGGTGGAGGTCGGTCCGCTCGCCCGCTACATCCTCGCCTATGCCCATGGCGTCGACTATGTGAAGGGGCAGGTGGACGACTCGCTCGGCCGCTTCAACGCTTTGGCCGGCACCAGCTTCACCCCGCAGCAGGCCCTGCCGACCACCATCGGCCGCACGCTGGCGCGGGCGCTGGAGGCGCATTACTGCGCGCAGATGATGCTGGACGATTTCGACCACCTGATCGCCAACATCAAGGCCGGCGACAGCTCCACCGCCAATGTCGAGAAATGGGACCCCGCGACCTGGCCGAAGGAGGCCAAGGGCGTCGGCACGGTGGCCGCGCCGCGCGGCGGGCTCGGCCACTGGATCAAGATCAAGGACGGGCGGATCGAGAACTACCAGTGCGTGGTGCCGACCACCTGGAATGGCGGCCCGCGCGACCCCAAGGGCAATATCGGCGCCTTCGAGGCCTCGCTGATGAACACGCCGATGGAGCGGCCGGAGGAGCCGGTGGAAATCCTGCGCACGCTCCACTCCTTTGATCCGTGCCTCGCCTGCTCGACGCACGTCATCGCGCCCGACGGGGCGGAGATGGCGCGGGTCACGGTGCGCTGAGGGGAGGCGGCGATGACCAGCATCGACCCCGCTTCCCTCCACGCCGCGCCCGCCGTACCTGCCACCATCGACGGCGAGCCGGTCGGCCGGGTGAGTGCCGTCTATGTCTATGAGGCGCCGGTGCGCCTGTGGCACTGGACCAATGCGGCGGCGATCAGCGTGCTCGCGCTGACCGGCTATCTCATCGGCCAGCCGCTCCCGACGCTGTCGGGCGAGGCGAGCCAGCATTATCTGATGGGCACGATCCGCTTCCTGCACTTCTCCGCCGGCTACATCTTCGCCGTCGGCTTCCTGTTCCGCATCTACTGGGCCTTCGTCGGCAATCACCACGCGCGGCAGCTGTTCATTCTGCCGTTCTGGAGCCGGGCCTATTGGCGCGGCCTGTTTGAGGAGGCGCGGTGGTATTTCTTCCTCGAATCCAAGCCGAAGAAATATGTCGGCCACAACCCGCTGGCGCAGTTCGCCATGTTCTGGGCCATCGGCGTGGGCTCGGTGTTCATGATCGTCACCGGCTTCGCGCTCTATTCCGAGGGGGCGGGGCCGGGCAGCTGGCAGGACCATCTGTTCGGCTGGGTCATCCCGCTGCTCGGCGGCAGCCTCGACGTGCACACCTGGCACCGTCTCGGCATGTGGGCGATCCTGCTGTTCATCATCATCCACGTCTATGCGGCGATCCGCGAGGACATCATGTCCCGCCAGTCCATCGTCTCGACGATGGTCTCGGGCGTGCGCACCTTCAAGGATGACGATCCCGACTGAGATTCCGGTCCTTCCCGGAATACGGCCTGCGGGGACAGGCCGGCTTTGAGGGCGCGGCCTCGGCTGCGCCCTTCTTTTTACCTGGATGACAGACTTCCGTTTCTGGCGAAAATTGGAAGGAACCCTTCCAGTCTGTAATTGCCTGCGTCCATAGCTCCGCCGATTTCGATAAGATCGCCAACGACTTAATGGATGGGTCGCCGAGTGGCACGCGGTTTGAATTGAGAGATATTCAAAAGAGCGGCGATCAGACCGCTCGCGCCTAGGGAACGGAAAAGTCGCTTCGGGGAGACGTCGCTCATGGCCGACGAACGCATTCTCATACTCGGCATCGGCAACATCTTGTGGGCGGATGAGGGCTTCGGCGTCCGCGTCATCGAGGAATTGCAGGCGCGCTACGAGCTGCCCGAACACGTTACCGCGCTCGATGGCGGCACGCAGGGTCTCTACCTGCTGCCTTATCTGGAAGAGGCGGACGCGGTCATCATCGTCGACGCCATCGACTATGGCCTGCCGCCGGCGACGCTGAAGCAGCTGCGCGACGATGAGGTGCCGGCGGTGCTGGGCGCCCGCAAGGTGAGTCTGCACCAAACCGGCTTCCAGGAAGTGCTCGCGCTGCTGCAACTGCGTGGATGCGCCCCCTCGCGCCTGCGACTGGTCGGCGTGCAGCCGGAGCGGCTGGACGATTATGGCGGCGGGCTCACCCCCGCCATCGCCGCGCAGGTCGAGCCGGCGCTGGCCGTGGTGCTGGGCCTCCTCGCCGACGAATTCGGCGTGGACTTGCCGCCGCGCCGTTCAGTGGAAGGCTTCACCCCGCCCGCCATTAGCCGCGAGGCCTATGAGGCCGGCCGCCCGGCCGCCGAGGATGCCTGCCGCATCGGCGATGCGCGCGTGCTTGCCGGCTGGCGCTAGGAGCCGCCCCATGTGCCTCGGCATCCCCATGCAAATCCTCAGCGTCGACGGCCATGCGGCCCAGTGTCGGCGCGGCGAGGAGATTGAGCTCATCGACGTGTCACTGCTGCCGGAGGCGCGGCCGGGCGACCATGTTCTGACCTTTCTCGGCACCGGCCGCCGCCGGCTCGACGCCGAGGAGGCGCACCTGATCGCGCAGGCGCTGGACGCCGTCGCGGCTGCCCTGAGCGGCGATGCCGCCGCCATCGACCACGCCTTTGCCGACCTCGTCGGCCGCGAACCGACCCTGCCGGCCCATCTCGCCCCTTTCGCCGCTTCCCGCCCGGAGCCGACTTCATGACCCCCGACACGCTCCATCCGCTCGTGGCACGCCTGACCACCACGCTCGGCTATCCCTATCTCGACAGCGAGGAGGAGGCTGCCGCCGCGCTGCCGGCGGGCGACAGCCTGCTGTTCCTGCCCGCCCACGGCAAGGCGCATATGGAGACGCCCGATATCGCCGTGGTGCTGCCGGAACTGGTCGGCGCGCTCGGTGCCTCCGCCACCATGGGCGGCGCGGTGGCCGGGCCGGCCTATGAGAAGCAACTGCGCGAGCAGCTCGGCGGCATCGCTTTGCCGGCTATCGTCGTACTGCGCGGTGGGCGGCCGCTCGGCTCGCTCTCGCGCATGCGCGACTGGGACGAGTTCCTCGAACGCCTCTCCGCCGTCCTCGCCCGTCCCGCCGCCAGCCATTGAGGCCCGCCATGTCGTCCATTCCCTTCGCGACGGTTCCCCCCATCGGCTACGGCGCCGGCAGCCAGCCGGGCGAGGAGGCCGACGGTCTCGCCTATCTCGCCATGCCCTCCGGCATGCGCATCTATGAGGCACATCTGCCCGAAGTCGACGACCCCGCCCGCTTTGCCCCCGCGCTGGCGACGCTGGAGGCGATCCGCGCCGCGCTGGCGCAGTGGACACTGAGCGGCTCCACCACCGTCGCGCTCGATGCGCTGGATGCGGAGAACCGGGCGCTGGTCGACGAGACGCTGGGGGAGGGCGAGGTCGCCATCGTGGTCGAGGTGCCCGGCGAGCGCATCGAGATACAGGAAGCCAGTTGCGCCGGCGTGTGGCGGCTGCGGGCGACCGCCACCGCGCCCGGCGCGGCGCCGGTCACGCGCGAGCGCATCGACATCGCGCCCTTCCCGCGCGGGGCGCTGGTGCGGGCCTTTCCGCGCGACTGGCCGGTGGACCTCGATTATGTCGCGCGGCCGCGTCGCGGCGTGGTCAACGCCCCCGCCATTCTTACCGAAATCGTGCACAAGAGCCGCGAGCGCCGCCCCGGCGGCCTGCCGCATGTGATCAATCTCAGCCTGCTGCCCCATACGCCGGAAGACCTCGCCCTGATCGAAGCGGGGCTGGGGCGGGGAGGGATCACCATCCTCTCGCGCGGCTATGGCAATTGCCGCATCGATGCCACGGCCACAGCGGGCGTCTGGCGGGTGCGCTACTACAATTCGGCGGACACGCTGATCCTCGACACGATCGAGGTGACCGACGTGCCCGAGGTCGCCTGCGCGGCGCCGGAGGACATCGCCGACTCCGCCGAGCGGCTGGCCGACATCCTCGCCGCGATCCGCTAGGAGCCCTTCGATGCTGACCAAGCGCTTTGAAGGCTCCTTCCTCGGCGACGCCGCCCGGCTGGCACCGAATGCCGTGCTGGAATGCAAGATCTGCTGGCATGTCTACGACCCTTCCGTGGGCTGCGATTATTGGCAGGTGCCGGCCGGCACGCCCTTCGCGGCACTGCCGGAGGAATGGCGCTGCCCGAAATGCGACGGCGCCCGCGACCAGTTCATGGTGATCGACACCGAGGAGGAGGCGCCCGTGCGCGCGCCGGCGACCGTGTCGCCGAGCGCCGATTCCCGCCTCACGGGGCTGGCGGCCGAGATGCCGGCGCGGCTGGAGGCGGCGTTCCGGGAAATCCATGTCGGCCAGATGCGCGGCGTGCCGCTGCTGAACGAGACGCTGGAGGTCAAGGCCATCGGCTTTCGTCCGCACGGCCCCCGCGTGCTCGGCATGCTGGTCACGCCCTGGTTCATGAACCTCGTGCTGGTGCCGGGACCGGATGAGGATTGGTCGGCACTGGTGCCGGGAGCGAAGGAGATCATCGCCTTTCCCTCCGGCGAGTATGAGTTCGTCGGCGCCAACCGCCCGGAGACCGGCCCTTACAAGGCGTGCTCGCTGTTTTCGCCCATGTTCGATTTCACCTCCATGCTGCAGGCGACCGAGACGGCGCGTGCCGCGCTCGCCGCCCTGTTCGACCCGGCCAATCGCGAGGAAGGCGACCGCTCCGACGAGATCCGCCGGGCGCGGCAGGAAGCCGTCGATGCCGAGGCGGCGCGGGCCGCAGGCATGGAAGCGACCGACGAGGAGGCGAGCCCCGCTGAGGCCGCGAAAGCGCCCGCCGTGCCGACCCGCCGCGCGCTGATCTTCGGTGCGGGCCTTGCCTCCGCCCCTGCCGCCGGGGAGGGCACCGGCGCATGATCGGCGGGCTCGACATAGCGCTCGACACCGCCGAGGGCGCGCCGCGCTGGCGCCTGACGCCGACCGGCGGGGGACTCGGCACAGGCTGGGCCATCGGCCGCCGCGCGGAAGAGGTGGCGGCGCTGATGCCGCGCCTTTTCAACCTTTGCGCCGGCGCCCATGCGCAGGCGGCGCGGGCGGCGCTCGGCCTGCCGGCAGACGAGGACGCCGCGCGCGCCGCCCGGCGGGAGCGGGCGCGCGACCATGCGGTCGCCCTGCTGTGCGACTGGCCGTCATTGTTGGGCCATGCTCCCGACCGGGCGGCGCTGGCCGGGCTGGCGAACGGCTCAGAGGACTCGATGCGCCGGCTGCGCGATGCCCTGATGGGCGGCGATATCGACCTAGCCGGCGGCTCGATAAAGGCGATGGAACACTGGCTGGCGGCCGGCCACAGCCCGACGGCCCGCCTGCTGGCGCATTTCCGCGCCACGCTCGACCCCGCCTGGGGCCGGGCGGAACTCGCCATGCCCGACGCGGCCGACATCGCCGCCGCGCTGGACGCCGGGGAACCGACAAGTTTGCGCGAGACCACCGCCGCCGACCCCTGGAGCGCCGCGCCGCTGCTGCGTGACCTGCACGCACGCGAAGGGGCGAGCCTGTTCCTGCGCCTGCTGGCCCGGCTGCTGGACCTTGTCGCGTGTCTCGACGGAGCGCCGGAGGCTCCGCTCCTTGCGCCTCCCGGCCTCGGCCTCGCCCGCGCCGCGCGCGGCCTGCTGGCGCATCGCGCGCGTGTCGTCGGCGGCCTTGTCGCCGATTACTGCGTGCTGTCCCCCAGCGCGTGGAATCTCGCGCCCGGCGGATTGCTGTCGCGCATGCTCGCGGCCTTGCCGATGAGCGGGCAGACGCCGATGCTGGCCCGTCTTGTCGTCTCCTGCGTCAATCCCTGTGTGCCGGTGACGCTGCGGATGGAGCAGAGGGAGGTCGCCCATGCATGAGATGGCGCTGTGCGAGAGCCTGCTGGATTCGCTGAAGGATGCCGCCCGCGCCCATGGCTTCGCCCGGGTGACTAAGGTGCGGCTGGTGGTCGGTCCCTTTGCCGGGGTCGAGGTCGAGGCGCTGCGCTTCGGCTTCGATGTGGTGATGCGCGGCTCGCTGGCGGAAGCGGCCCAGCTCGACATTCTCGACGAGCCCGGCACCGCCTGGTGCTTCGACTGCTCCGATACGGTGGCGCTCGCCGACCGGCTTTCCCCATGCCCCCAATGTGGCGGCGAGAGGCTGCGGCCCAATGGCGGCACTGAGATGCGTATCAAGGACCTGGAGGTGGTGTGATGTGCGTGACTTGCGGCTGCGGATCGGACGACGTCACCATTTCAGGCGCCCATGGCGAGGCACGTGGGCATGGGCATGGCCACCATCACGGTCACGGGCACGCTCATCACCAAGGGCATGACCATCATCACGGTCATGACCATGACCATGGCCACGACCATCACCACGAGCCTCATCCGGCCGCCCCGCCGGAAAGCCGGCTGGTGGAGATCGAGCGGGGCATTCTTGCCAAGAACGACGCTTTCGCCGCGGAAAATCGCGCGCGGCTGAAGGCGGGCGGCATCGTCTCGCTCAATCTTCTCGCCGGACCCGGGGCCGGGAAAACCACGCTGCTGGTCGAGACGCTCCGGGCTTTGGGCGCGCGGGTGCCGGCGGCGGTGATCGAGGGCGACCAGCAGACCGCGAACGATGCCGAGCGCATCCGCGCCACCGGCACCCCCGCCGTGCAGATCAACACCGGCAAGGGCTGCCACCTCGACGCGCATATGGTCGGCCACGCGCTGGAGGAACTGCCGCTGCCGCCGGGTGGGCTGCTGTTTATCGAGAATGTCGGCAATCTCGTCTGCCCCGCCGCCTTCGATCTCGGCGAGGACAAGCGCGTGACGCTGCTCTCGGTGACGGAGGGCGAGGACAAGCCGCTGAAATACCCGGATATCTTTCAGACCGCCGATCTCGTCCTGCTCACCAAGACCGATTTGCTGCCCCATCTCGATGTCGATGTCGACGCCATCGAGCGCAACATCCAGCGCATCAATCCGGTCGCGTCGATCCTGCATGTGAACGCCAAGTCGCCCGGTGGCCTCGCGGCGTGGCTCGGCTGGCTGGGGGACCTCCGGCGCCAGCGTCTCGCCGAACTGGCGGTGGAAGCGGAGGGCAGGGCGCGGGCGCTGCGCATGGCGGCGGAGGCACTGCCGTGAGCCAGACCCTCCCTGGCATCCTCATCGTCGATGACGAGCCGCGTTCGGTCGAGGTGATCGCCCGCGTGCTCGGCGAGGAGTTCGAGGTGTTCACGGCGCTGGACGCCACCCGCGCGCTGGAAATTCTGGAGAATGAGTGGGTGCAGGTCGTTTTCTGCGACCAGCGCATGCCCGGCCGCTCGGGCGTGGATTTGCTCACCGAGGTCCGCCGGCGCTGGCCGGATGTGGTGCGCATCATCGTCACCGGCTACACCGACCCGCAGGACATGATCGGCGCCATCAACGAAGCCGGCATCTACCAGTTCATCACCAAGCCCTGGCACCCGGACCAGCTTCTGCTGGCCGCGCAGGGGGCGGCGCGACTCTACCATCTCCAGCGCGAACATGACCGGCTGTCGCTCGAACTCAAGCTCGCCGCGCCCGCCGCCGAGGTGCGCTTTGCCGAGCAGCATGAGCGGGTGCTGCGCAACTTCCATTTCGACGCGCTGGTGCGCACCCCCGCCAGCCCGCTGAACGAAGTCTGCCGGCGCGCGGCGCAGGTCGCCGCCTTCGACATACCGGTGCTGGTGCTGGGCGAGACCGGCACCGGCAAGGAACTGCTGGCCCGCGCCATCCACTATGCGAGCCTGCGTTCCGAGCGGCCGTTCTTCGCCGTCAATTGCGGGGCGATCCCGGACGAATTGCTGGAATCCGAGCTGTTCGGCCACAAGAAGGGCTCCTTCACCGGAGCCTATGCCACGCGCATCGGCCTTCTCGACCAGGCCGATGGCGGCACCATCCTGCTGGATGAGATCGGCGACGTGTCGCCGGCCTTCCAGGTCAAGCTGCTGCGCTTCCTGCAGGAAGGCGAAATCCGCCCGGTCGGCTCCAATGAGACGCGGCGGGTGGATGTGCGCATCCTCGCCGCCACCCATCGCGACCTTGCCGGCGAGGTGAAGGCCGGCCGCTTCCGCGAGGACCTGTATTACCGCCTTGCCGCCATGGTGCTGACCCTGCCGCCGCTGCGCGAGCGCCGGGGCGATCTGCGCGTGCTGGCGCCGCGCATTCTCGACAGCCTGTCCAGCGCCCATGGCAAGCGCACCCAGGGCTTCACCGAGGAGGCGCTGGCCTGCATCGAGGCCTATGACTGGCCGGGCAATGTGCGGGAATTGCAGAACGAGCTCACCCGCATGCTGGTGCTGGCCGGGGGCGGGCCGCTGGGGGCGGACCTGCTGTCGCCGCATGTGCTGCGCGGGGCCGCGGCCTCCAGCGCCAACGCGACGGCGGCCGATCTCGCGGTGAGGGATACCGGCCCGCTCAAGGACCGCATCGAGCGCATGGAAGCGCTGATCCTGATGGAAACGCTGCTGCGCTGCCGCTGGAACAAGAGCCGCGCGGCGGAAGAACTCGGCCTGTCCCGCGTCGGCCTGCGGGCCAAGCTCGACCGCTACGGAATCGCCCGCGACGGCACGTTCGGCCGCAGCCATTGAGGAGAAAACGCCATGTGTCTCGGCATTCCCGGCCGCATCGTCGCCATCGTCGATGAAGAGGCCATGCTCGCCAGCGTCGATGTGTCCGGCGTGCGGCGCACGGTCGATGTCGTCTGCGTCGCCGAGCCCGGCCGCCCGCTCGCGGAACTGATCGGCGCCTGGGTGCTGGTGCATGTCGGCTTCGCCATGAGCGTGATCGACGAAGAGGAGGCCGCCGCCACGCTGAAGGTGCTGACCGAGATCGGCGAGGCGGAAGGCGAGATCGAGGCGATGCGCTCCGGCAGCGTGGAGCCTTTCCATCCATCCCCCGCGCTGCGGGCCTCGTGAGCGGAGTTGCGTGATGCGCTATGTCGATGAATTTCGCGATCCCGCTCTGGCGCGCGGCCTGATCCGCGAGATCGAGACCTTGGCGGCGCGCCTGGAGCGCGGGCGCGACCGGCCCTTTGCCATCATGGAAGTGTGCGGCGGGCACACCCACGCCATCTTCCGCTATGGGCTGGAAGGGCTGCTGCCCGACATCATCGAATTCGTCCACGGCCCCGGCTGCCCGGTCTGCGTTCTGCCCATGGGGCGGGTCGATGATTGTGTGGCCATCGCCGAACGGCCGGAAGTGATCTTCGCCACCTTCGGCGACGCCATGCGCGTGCCGGGCTCACGCAAGAGCCTGCTTGCCGCCAAGGCGGACGGCGCCGATGTGCGCATGGTCTATTCGCCGCTGGACGCTCTGGCGCTGGCCCGGCGCAACCCGGAGCGCGAGGTGGTGTTCTTCGGGCTCGGCTTCGAGACCACCATGCCGTCCACCGCGCTGACCGTGCTGCGGGCGGCGCGCGAGGGGATCACGAATTTCTCGCTCTTCTGCAACCACATCACCATCATCCCGACGCTGCGGGCGCTGCTGGAAATGCCCGATCTCGGCATAGACGGCTTCATCGGACCGGGGCACGTCTCGATGGTCATCGGCACCGAGCCCTACCGCTTCATCGCCGAGGAGTTCGCCAAGCCGATGGTGGTCGCCGGCTTCGAGCCGATCGACCTGCTGCAATCGCTGCTGATGGTGCTGCGCCAGCTGGAGCAGGGGCGCGCGACAATCGAGAACCAGTATGCGCGGGTGGTGCCGGATGCCGGTAATCCTCGTGCCATGGGCGCGGTGGAGGAGGTGTATGAACTGCGGCCGACCTTCGAGTGGCGCGGCCTCGGCTCCATCGCCCATTCCGGCGTGCGGCTGCGCGAGGCCTATGCCGGCTTCGACGCGGAACGGCGCTTCGCGGTGAAGGAGGTGCAGGTAGCCGATCCCGCCGCCTGCCGCTGCGGCGAGGTGTTGACCGGGCAGATGAAGCCCTGGGCTTGCCCGGTGTTTGGCACCGGCTGCACGCCGGACATGCCGCTGGGAGCGCTCATGGTCTCCTCCGAGGGGGCCTGCGCGGCCTATTACCAATATGGCGGGCTGCGCCCGCCGCAGCTGGAGGGCGCGGCATGAACCCGCCCATTCCCGTCCTTGCCACGCCCCGGCGCAACCTGCCGAAAGCGGTCACGCTGGCGCATGGTGGCGGCGGCAGCGCGATGCGCGACCTCATCGACGAGGTGTTCATCGAGACGTTCAAGGGCACGAAAGGCGCCCCGGAGGATCAGGCCCGCTTCGATCTCGCCGCGTTGATGGCGCAGGGTGACCGGCTCGCCTTCACCACCGACGGGTTCGTCGTCGACCCGCTGTTCTTTCCCGGCGGGGATATCGGCAAGCTAGCGGTCTGCGGCACGATCAACGATCTCGCGGTCGGCGGCGCGCGGCCGGTGGCTCTGTCCTGCGCCGTCATCATCGAGGAGGGGCTGGCGCTCGACACGCTGCGGGCGGTGGCGCGCTCCATGGCCGAGACCGCCGGCGCGGCGGGCGTGCCGATCGTCACCGGCGACACCAAGGTCGTGGCGCGCGGCGCCTGCGACAAGCTGTTCATCACCACGACGGGCATCGGCGTGGTGCGCACCGGGGTCGAGGTCGGCATTGCGCGCGCCCGGCCCGGCGATGTCGTGCTGGTGAATGGCCAGCTCGGCGACCATGGCGCGGCGATCCTCAATGCGCGCGGCGATCTGGCGCTGGAAAGCGACATCGCAAGCGACTGCGCCGCGCTGCACGATTTGATCGACCGGCTCATCGATGCCGCGCCGGGCGTGCGGATGATGCGCGATGCCACGCGCGGCGGCGTCGCTGCGGTGCTCAATGAACTGGCGGCGGCGAGCGGCGTCGGCGTGCGCCTGCGCGAGCGCGACACGCCCATTCGCCCGGATGTGCAGGGATTTTGCGAGATTCTCGGGCTCGATCCGCTCTACCTCGCCAATGAAGGGAAGATCGTCGCCGTGGTGCCGCCCGAACAGGAGGACGCCGCCTTGCAGGCGCTGCGGGCGCACCCGCTAGGGAGCGGTGCCGCCGCCATCGGGCGCATCACCGACACCCGGCCCGGCCGCGTGGTGATGGAGACCCGCTTCGGCGGTGAGCGCATTGTCGACATGCTGGTCGGCGACCAGCTGCCGCGCATCTGCTGATGCGATGGCGGGGGCAAGGAACCCGCGTGCCGATTCGTCCGTTGGCCCTGCAGAGCGGCATGTGCCGCCCTTCAAGGAGGCCAGAAATGACCAAGCGCGAACTGATCGATACCGGGACCGACAAGCGTTATGTCCGTCGCGACGAGGAAGGGCGGTTCAAGGAGTCCGTCGATGTCGGGCGCTCGCTGAGCCAGGATCGGCGCAAGCAGGCCGAGAACGACGCCAAGCCCGGCGAGGGCGATCGCGGCGACCGCAAACGTTAGACCGCTTCAGCCGTGCGGCGCCTGAAACGGCGCCGGGCTCGGAGACGAGGAGGCGTCGTCGGTGGCGCTTCGCGGGGCATGCGACACGTCCAGACGGCGGATGGACAAATGATCGACATCGGGCCATGCACTGCCGTCGACGCCGACGCGCTTGGGCTGACCATTCTCGAATTCGCAGACGGCATAGCGCAGGACACCTTCACGGAAAAAGGCGCCCTGGACCTTGCCATTCGTCGCGTCCCCATGAACCCGCAACGCGGCGACTTCGTCCTCGCTCAGGTCGTGGGTCGTCGTGGCTTCGATATGGCGCTCGCAGGTCAGTTGCGCTTCCGTCCTCGCATCCTTGCTGTGCAAATACAGACCACCGCCGATGACGATCGCGGCCGCGGCAGCTGCCTTGAGTTTCCAGTTAAGCGTCATGCGGCACCCCGGCGTCTGTGAGGCTCATGGCGGAGCCTGGAGCCTGCTCGCTCCACATATTGGAAGCGTGCGAACATGTGGCGGGGGAGGCTTGTGGCAGGCTTGCGCGCTGCGGTGTGTCAGGCGACCGACCTTGCGGGAGGTTCAGCGCGGGACGTCTGGCCGGCGCCGTGGGGAAGTCCGCATGGCGGCCGACGCCGCCATGCAGGTGTTTCAGCGCCTCAGCGGCGGCCGGAGATCAGATAGGCGACCATGCCGATGGTGAGCAGGCCGGCAAAGGCGATGGCGGGATGGCGGCGCACCTGCGCGGCGACCTCGTCAGCCGCGTGGCGCGCCCGCTCGCTCGCTTCTTCAAGGAAATCCGCGCTGCCATCGGCGGCATAATCAAGCGCGGCGCCCGCCCGCGAGGCACCCCGTCGGGCGTATTCGCGGGCATAGCGGCTCACGCTGGCGCCACCCTGGCTTGCCAGCGAGCCGGCAAGCTTCGCGACATCGCGGCGCAGCGCTTCGAGGTCCTTGGAGAGGGCGGCGAGTTCGGTGGACGTGGCCATGATTCACTCCTGATGGGAGATGGACAAACGCGCGGCGCCGAAGCGGGTTCCGCTTCAGGCCATGGGCCGCAGCGGAGCGGGCCGTGCATCGACCTCAAGATTCACCACGAGCCGGCGGATATCGGGGCACCCGGCCATCACGCCCCAGCCATGGGCGAGGGCGGCGGCTTCATCATAGGCGGGAATCAGGGGCCGCAGGGTCATGGCGAGATGACCGCGCTGCCGGTCGAAGGCGATGCTGGACGAATCCACGTCGAATTTGCGCGCGAGCATGGGGCAGTCTCCCGTTGCAACACTCGTTAACAATTGGTGAACGGGAAGGTTCCGCAGACGTCGGGGGCGTCTCGCGTAGGGACCGCGGCACCGGCGGGTATCGACCGACGCTGGCACCGCCTGCGCGGCCCTGGTCGGATCGCCCATGCCGACCGCCGCTCTTGGCGTGCCACGCCGCGCGGGATCGGGGTCCAGTACCGGCGTCAAAGCCGGTAATGGGCACGCGGCGTGCGCTCCCTCGCGCGTCCGGCCCAATCGGTGAGGAATTGGCCGGGTGCGAGCGCGGTCACCTTAAATTCCGAACGCGCCAAATCATTGCCGGGCAGCTTGGAGGACGGCCGCTCTACTGTTCGTCCGCACATGCGGCTGCGAGCCGCGAGGGAGCCCATGCAGTCATCATCCGGCGCAGTCGTGGGGGCGCGCCGGATGACCGTCTTTTTCGGCGCTCATCCGCCAACCGGGCCGATGGCCATCAGGGCAGCAGGCCCTTGCGGCTGAAGCACTCTTCGATCTTGGTCACGACGGCCGCCGAACCTGTCAGCGGCCACTTGACCGGCTTCGCGCCCTTGATCTGGGTGGTCAGCAGTTTGCCGTTCCTGAGGGCGGCGACAAAGCGATCGTCCAGTCCCGCCTCGCCCGCGCCTTCAGCGGTAAAGCCGAACTGGGCATCCACGCGGCGTCCGTCAAGCGTGATAATGCCCCCCTCGAACCCTTCCGTCTGCTCAGCAGGGACGCGCAGTTCCCAGCCATACGTCTTCTTCTGAAGGATGAGGAAGCCCGCTGGAAGGCTGATCGACCCGGCGCAGCCAACAAACTCCGACCCTGCATTCAGCGAGACGACCTCCCAGCCGCGCGTAGAGCCATAGGGCGCCATCTCAAGATCGGCTGTCGGCTGTAAGCTCGGGTCGGTCGGCTCGGCGCCGGCATTCATGCCGGGCTCGTCGGTGACGGGCTCGCAGGAGAACTCCTCGACGCCAACGAAAAGCTTCGGCCCGTCGCCTTCCGGCCAGAACTGCAATTCACGGCCGGGATTCACCCAGGCGCCCTTGCCATCGGGCACGAGCGGCGCGCTGAAGGTGCCATGAAAGTTGCCACTGCTGTTCTCGGGATGGGTTTCGACAACAAGCCCGAGATCGCCGCCGCATTTGTAGAGAAGCTCGCCCTCCGCCCGTGCTGACCCAGCAGCGGCCACAAGAAGAGCAACCATGGCAGGAAGGACTTTAACCAAGCGAGTGTTCATGGAGTGACCGGGGGAATGGGAGGGAAAGAGCGTAAATCGGCATTCCAACGCTGCCTGGGCACAGGAAGACGTTGCCGGCAAAGAAAGACAAGTATGTCGTTAACTTCGGCCAAGGGGCACTGGCCTGCGATCTTGCACGTTCCCTGATACCGTTCAAGGGCGGTTCTGCCGGGAATCCACGTCACGTGTCGACGCAGGAGCGTGGGTTCGGCGATGGGGCTGCGATGCGCTGTTCCCGTAAGGCTCCGGGCGCCTGAAGCCGCTTGACCACCGCTGTGTCCACGGTACCCTAGTAGTCAATAATCAAGAATGCGACTTTGAGCGACCACCCTTTTGCGCGCGTCCCCTTCCTGCGAGAGACATCATGAACAAACCTGCCCTTTTGCTGCTGACGCTTGCCGCCTTCAGTCTTCACATGGCCCCCGCTCCATCCCTCGCGGGCGAGAGCGTACTGGCCACCATCGGGGGCTGGCGCGTGATCTTGAACCGCAACAATGACAACAGTTTCAACCGTTGCATCATCGAGACCACCCAGAACGGCAAGGTGCTGCGGGTCGCCCATAACGGCAAGGGGCCGGATTTCAGCCTCTCGATCCCGGCCCAGGGTTATAGGAATGGCGACGACGTGAGCGTCGGCTTCAATGACGAACAGCCGGAGTATTTCAACTTCACGTCCGATCGAGACCGCGCCTGGATGACGATGAGCTGGGACATGTCCCAGGTTTTCGAGACGGCCCGCACCATCGAAGTCTGGATCGGCAACCGTGAGCTCAAGTGGAACCTCCGCGACGCGCAAAAGGCGATCATTCGCCTGACTGATTGCGTCAACGAGAACGCACCGTGACGCGCTGAACGGCGGGCGGCGCACTTCGTCATCGGCGGCTGGCGCCGACGCCAAGGTAGCGCCCCCGCTCCAGTCCAGCCGGACGTCGCGGGAATGCACCCCCCCCCCGGATTGACCGGCGGCTATCTGATTGAAGCCATGCCCGCATGTGCTGATCACCGAGCATGGCGTCGTCGCGTTGGCCGACTTCGGGCAGTATCGCCCGACGGCGCAATGGCGGCCTTGTGGGCCCCCGGGTCTACCCCCGGAGCCCAGCAACCTTTTGGCCCGTCCCGAAGCCGCCGCGCATCGGCCAGCGAAATGAGCGGATAGGGCTGATAGGCGAGTTTCTTCTGTTTGCCCGCGAATCTGTCGGCCTGCTGCCCTACGCGGGCGCCGTTGGGCTTCGCGAAGAGATAGAGGCCACCACCGTCGGAAAGTTTGTCGTCGCCTGCCCGGCCCTTGGCCGTCCGGCACGCCGCATCTGGCAGGGCCATGTTCGCCATCCCGGCTGATCGCTGGGATCACGAAAACACGGCCTACAGGCCAACAAATTCGCGGGATGGGGTGGCTCTGGCCGATCCCGGCTGGGACAGCGAGCGGAAGCTGGATAAGAAACTATCTGGCAAATTCAAGGGCTAGCCAGGCGAACTGGCAGTAGCTGAGCCGTCCCAGAAACGGGGGAGTGGCTCCCTGAGCAGGACTCGAACCTGCGACCATTCGATTAACAGTCGAACGCTCTACCAACTGAGCTATCAGGGACCGGGGACGCCGTGGCGTCTCGGAGGCCGGCGATATAGCAATGCGGGATGGGTTTGTGAACCCCTTCCATCCCGCAGCATGTGGATATCCTCAGGCGCTGAGGCGTTCCTGCTGCCCGGCGAACTGCAGCTGGTGGAAGGTGAAGTAGCGTCCACGCTTGCCCACGAGCTCGTCATGGCGGCCGCTTTCGACGACGCGGCCCTTCTCGATCACGCAAATCTTGTCGGCGTTGATCACCGTCTGCAGGCGATGGGCGATGACGAGCGTGGTGCGGTTGCGCTGCAATTCGTTGAGCGCCTTCTGCACTTCGGCCTCGGATTCGCTGTCGAGCGCGGCCGTGGCTTCGTCGAGCAGCAGAATCGGCGCGTCCTTGAGGAAGGCGCGGGCAATGGCGATGCGCTGGCGCTGGCCACCCGAGAGCTGCGTGCCGCGCTCGCCGACGCGGCTGTCATAGCCGCCCTCGAAGCCCATGATGAAATCATGCGCGTGCGCCGAGCGGGCGGCCGCGATGATCTCTTCCTCGGTGGCGCCGGGACGGCCGGCGGCGATGTTCTCGCGCACCGTGCCCGTGAACAGGAACACGTCCTGGCTGACAAAGCCGATGGCCTTGCGCAGCGAGTGGCGCGTCACGCTGTCGATGTTCTGGCCGTCAATGGTGATGACGCCGGATTCGACCTCGTAGAAGCGCTCCAGCAGGTTCATCACCGTGCTCTTGCCGCCGCCCGAGGGGCCGACCAGCGCGGTGGTCTGGCCGGGTTCGGCAACGAAGCTGAGCCCGCGCAGCACCGGCTCGCCCTCGCGATAGCTGAACACCACCTCGTCGAACACGACGCCGCCGCCCTTGATCGCGAGTTCGGGCGTGCCCGGCGCGTCGGCTTCGGTCGCCGGCCGGTCAAGGATGGCGAACAGCATCCGGGCGCCCATGAGATGGGTGGTGAGGTCGATGTTGAGGCGGGCAAGGCGTTTGGCCGGCTCGTAGCAGAGCAGCAGCGCGGTGATGACGGAGAAGAACTCGCCCGGCGTGCGTCCGCCATGCAGAACGCCCCAGCCGGCATACATGACGACGAGGCCGATGGCGACGCCGCCCAGCGCTTCCATCAGCGGCCCGGACTGCGACTGCGCCCGCATCATGCGGTTCGAAGCCTTTTCCATCTTGTCGATGCGCTCGAAAATGCGCTCGCGCTGCACGTCTTCCAGCGTGAAGGACTTGATCGTGCGGATGCCCTGGAAGGCGTCGATCGACTCCGTCATGATCTGGATCGCGCTGTGGAATTCGCGACTGAAGATCTTCTGCACCTTGCGGATCAGCGACCGCACGCCACCGACCGCGATCGGCATCACCACGAAGCCGATCATCGCCATGAACGGATCCTGGATGATCATCACCAGTGTGAGGCCGATGACCGAGAGCAGGTCGCGCCCCAGGCTGGTGATGATGAGGTTCAGCACGTTGCGCGCGGCCTGCGCGCCCGTGTTGAACCTCATCATGATTTCGGCGGTGTGGCTGCCCGAGAAATAGGTCACGTCCTGCATCAGCAGGCGGTCGAGCACGCGCTTCTGGTTGTCGGCGACGATGCGATTGCCGACCTTGGCCAGCGCCACTGCCTGCCCGTAGGCGGAAAATCCCTTGATGACGGACAGCGCCACGACGGCTCCGGAGAGAATCCAGATCGCGTTGGAATTCTGCTCGACGAAGATGCGGTTGATCACGTCGCCCATGAGATAGGCAAGGCCCGAGGTCGTGCCGGCCATGATCCCCATGAAGACGAAGGAGATGGCATACCCCTTCCAGTGGCGCCGCCCGTCCTGAAGGAACAGCCGGCTGACCGTGTCACGTGTCTCCGCGCTGATAATGTTGCGGAACGCATTGGCCATCTTGGGAGGCAGCATCGTCGAGAATCCTCTGCACGGGCCCGGCCGGAACGGGCGTCGCCCTTCGCTCCGCCTCTCCGGTGACGGAGCGCGGATCATCAACGACGATCATGGCTTGTTGTCAAACCCATGACGGCGGCTGCGCCGGCGACCGATAAGGCGGTGACGACACCCGCCGCCGGCGCTTTCTCAAGGCCGGCGGCGGGTGCGTGAACTGGAGGCCACGCCCGGAATCGAACCGGGGTGCACGGATTTGCAGTCCGCTGCGTAACCACTCCGCCACGTGGCCCGACCCAGGCTACCCATGGGGCGCCTGACAGGGCCGGCGCGGCTCATAACAGAGCTCGGGCCGATGAGCAACGCGCGTCGGGGCAGAAGGTGGGGATGATTGATGCGCGCAAGTGCCGGGGAGGGGGGCCGTCCCGCCCCGTGAAGCGGCATTCCGCCGCGCCATCACGCGCGTCCTGGCCGCCCCTAGGCGGTTCCGAGCCTCAAAGCGCGGACACTGCGGGCGACTTGGCGGCGCGCTGGCATGCCAGACTGGAAATCTTCGAGCCTGCGCGCCGAGAACGCTTGCAATGAGAGCGCCGCTGCCGCAATTCTGACGCCGTTCGCTCGCGCCTCCCGGGTGCGCGCCCGTCGCGCGGCCCGCGCGCGGCCTTGCCTGTCTGCTTTCGAGGTTGTCGCCGAATGATCGATTTCGCCGAACTGCGCCGCGCCATGGTGGACGCCCAGGTGCGTGCCAACGACGTCACCGACCTGCGCATCGTCGCCGCCATGCTGGAGACGCCGCGCGAGCGCTTTGTTCCGGCCACTCTGCGCAACTTCGCCTATATCGATGACGACGTGCTGGTGAAGGAAGGGGCGCCGGCGCGCTACCTGATGGAACCCATGGTGCTGGCCAAGCTGCTGCAGGCGGCTGAGATCGGCCCGGACGCGCTGGTGCTCGATGTCGGGGCGGCGAGCGGCTATTCCACCGCCGTGCTGGCCAAGCTCGCGGGTCAGGTGGTGGCGCTGGAAGAGGACGCCGAGCTCGCCGCGCAAGGTTCGTCGCTGCTGGTCGAACTCGGCCTGCTCAATGCCGCCTATGTGCAGGGGCCGATGGCCGCCGGCTGGCCCGGCGAGGCGCCCTATGATGTGATTCTGGTCAATGGCGGCGTCGACGAGACGCCCGAATCGCTGCTCGCTCAGCTGAAGCCCGGCGGACGGCTTGTCGCCGTCGTCGGGCGCGGGCGCGCCGGGCGGGCGACGGTTTACACGAATACCTCCGGCGGCATCGGCTCGCGCGTGGTGTTCGACGCCGCCGTGCCGACCCTGCCGGGCTTCGAGGCGCGCCCGGGCTTTGTGTTCTAAAGGTTTTTAGCGCCCCTGTGGCGCATCTGCCGCGTGTGCGACGAAATCGTTCGCCGCACCAAACCGAGCGGTTCACAGTCCATCTTCGAGCACCTATCCTGCGTTCACGTGAGTAACAGAGTGAGAGAGTCGCCCGGGGGCAGGTGATTCCCATCAGATTAGCGTTCGCAGAGGTTGGACATGTGGCTGTCGGCTACCGGGGGTAAGGTCGTCGCGTTGGCGGCGGTCGCGTTTGTCGTTGGCATTTCGGTGCCGGCACAGGCTCAGACCCTCGAACAATCGCTTGTGGCGGCCTATCGCAACAATCCCACATTGAACTCGCAGCGCGCTGCCACCCGCGCGACGGACGAGTATGTGCCGATCGCCCTGTCCGGCTATCGCCCCCAGATCTTCGGCACCGCCTATGCCGGCGCGCAATGGGCCGAGACCCGGGTCGATCCCGGCAGCGTGACGGCGGGGACGGGTTCGCTCTCCGTTGCCAAGACGTATCCGACCGGCGTCGGCATCACCATCAGCCAGACCATCTATAACGGCCTGAAGACGGCCAATTCCGTACGCAGCGCCGAATCTCAGGTGCGTGGTCAGCGCGAATTGCTGCGCAACACCGAGCAGCTCGTGCTGCTCGATGCCGCCACCGCCTATATGAACGTGCTGCAGAACGCGGCGCTCGTGGAACTGCAGAAGCAGAACCTCGAAGCGCTGAAGGAAGAGCTGCGCGCCGCCCGCGACCGCTTCTCGGTCGGCGAGATCACCCGCACCGACGTCGCCCAGGCGGAAGCCAGCGTCGCGAACGCGCAGAGCGAACTCGCGCTCGCCGAATCGAACCTCAACACGGCCAATGCCGTGTTCTACCAGGTGATTGGCCTGCGCCCGACCAAGCTGAGCCCGGGCCGGCCGATCGATCGCCTGCTGCCCAAGAGCGAGAAGGCCGCCGTCGAATCCGGCATCACCAGCCATCCGGCGGTGAAGTCGGCCGAGTACGCCGTCGATGCCGGCGTGTCGAATGTGAAGGTGGCCGAGGCGGCCCTGTCGCCGACGCTCACCCTCAATGGCGCGGCCTCGTCCGACTACAACAGCACGCTGAATATCGAGCGCCAGACCTCGGCGTCGGCGACGCTGAACCTCACCGTGCCGATCTATCAGGGCGGTGGCGAGTACGCGTCGATCCGGCAGGCCAAGGAGACGCTCGGCCAGCTGCGGATCGAAGTGGACGTGAACCGCGAGCAGGTCCGCGCCAACGCGGTGCAGTACTGGGGTTCGCTGGAAGCGGCCAAGGCGGCCATCGAATCGGCGCAGGCTTCGGTTGCGGCCAACGAGATCGCGCTGCGCGGCGTGCGTGAGGAATGGCGTGTCGGTCAGCGCACCACGCTCGACGTGCTGAACGCGCAGACGGCGCTGTTCAATGCCCGCGCCAGCCTCGTCATCGCCCAGCGCGACCGCGTTGTCGCTTCCTACGCGGTGCTTTCGGCGTCGGGGCGTCTCAGCGCCACCACGCTCGGCCTCAAGGTTCCGATCTACAACCCGCAGGTCCACTACGATCAGGTACGCGACGCCTGGATCGGCGTGCGCACGCCCGGCGGGCAGTAAGGGCCTCCGCTGCCGCCGAGCGCCTTCACCGGTCGCCTCGGCGGTGATGAAGGCGAGTGGCAGCTTGCAGTGGGCGCGTACGCCGTTAACCTTAGATTGCGAACCTTGTTCATCCTCTCGGGTTGCATCTTGGCGTGCCGCCCCCGGCGGTCCAGACTTCATGAAGTGTTAACGGGTTGAATCGTGCGCTTCGGCCGAGCGCCTCAGCCCCGGGATCGGAAAGCAGCGCATGCCGAATGCGAGAGGCAGTGAGCCGTCGATGGAGGAGATCCTGGCCTCCATCCGCCGCATCATTTCCGACGAGGTGGCCGGCGAGCCGGCGACCGCGCGCAATGAGGCGTCGCGTTCCGGGCGCGAGGCGTCCGCCGCCCGTGCGGCTTCGCCGACCCGTGAGGCCGCGCCCCGCCCCGCCGCTCCGGTCCCGCCGCGTCCGCAGGCGGCTCCGGCCGATCCGGAAGCCCTGTCCTATGCGCCGCCCCCCTTTCGCGAGCGGGTCGAGAGCCCGGTCGACTATGCCCCGCGCGGGCGGGCGCCGGCAGCCGATCCCTTTGCCTCGCGTCCGGTGACCGTTGCCGCTCCCGCGCTGGCGGCCGCGCCGTTCTCGCCGCCCTCCGTTGTGAGCCGCGCGCCGGCAGGGGCGGTCTATTCCGGCGGCTCTGCCGCCCGCGCGTTGGACGTGCCGGCCCCCGCACCGGTGGCGAGCGAGAATCGCCCGCCCGAACCGCGCCGCACCGAGCCACGGTTGTTTCCCGATTCGCGGCCCATGCCCGATCTGCGGCCCTTGCCGGAGGTGCGCCCGCGCAGCGAGCCGCGTCTGGTCGAGCCACGTACCCCGGTGCCGGCGGCGGAATCGCGCGCGGCCGTCGCACCCGCGGCGCCCCGGCCAGCACCGCCCCCCGCCGTGGCGGCGTCCACGGCCGCCGGCATGGGCGCGCTGCCGCCCCTGCGTCCCTCCTATTCCCGCCCGTCAATGGTCAAGCCGCCGGCGCCGCTGGACAGCGATCTCGACAAGCCGCTGGCGGCGGCGCTGCTCGACCTGGCGCTGGTGGAGCAGGCGGTTCAGGCCGAATTGGCGAATGGGGCGCTGACCGAGCCGGCTACCCCGCCGGAGCGGGCGGCCGCGCCGGCTGCGCGCGCCCCGGAGGCGAAGCCCCCCCTTTCCGAGCCCGTCGGGGTGGAGCCGGTGCGGGCACCTTATGTGTCGGCACCGTCCGTCGCCGCTGTGGCTGAAGCGCCCGCGCCGGTGACGGTGCCCCAGGCTCCGGTGGCGCCGTCCGCGGTCGCCCCGGCGAGCCCTGTGGCCGTCACCGCCGAGCCTGAAGCGACGACAGCGGCGCCCGCCACCCCGGTGGCTGAGCCCGCGGCGCCGGTCGCCGCGTCGCATCCGGTGGCCGAGCCGAGCGAATTGCCGATGCCGGCGCCCCTTACGCCTGCCGCGCCGGCCCCCATGGAGCCGGTCCGCGACGCGCGGCCCCGCAGCGCTGCGCCGGTGAACGAGCCACCCGCACCGCGCGCTGCCGAGCCGCGCCCGTTGGAGGCTCGTCCCCAGGAAGCACGTCCGCAGGAGCCCCGCACTTACGAGCCCCGCTCCTACGAACCGCGCGCTTATGAGGGGCGCGCCTTTGAGGGCCGGTCTTATGAGCCGCGCCCTTCCGAGTCGCGCGTTGTCGACAGCAGCGGGGCCGAGGCCCGGCGCAGCGACGCACCGCCGGCGGAAAGCCGGCCGGTGGAAGCCCGCCCGGTCACCGGTAGCCGGCCGGCGCCGTCGACGGAAACCGCCGAGGCCGTGCGCGAGCGGCTGGTATCGGGGCCCGCGAGCAGCGCGGTGTCCGCCGCTTTCAGCTCCCTGCAGCGCACCATGAGCAGCCTGCCGCCGCGTTCGATCGACGATCTCGTCACCGACGCGCTGCGGCCGATGCTCAAGGAATGGCTGGACGAGAACCTGCCGGCGCTGGTCGAGCGGCTGGTGCGGGCGGAAATCGAGCGCGTCGCCCGCCACGGGCAATAGCCGGGCACAATCGGCCCGATTCCGGGCTTTGCAGCGCGCATCGCCTCTCGCGAGTTGACTTGAGGCATCCGCTCCGCTTTCTCTCGCGCCTGTTCAATTGAGGTGCCGGAGCCATCATGCTCGACAACAGGTTCGATCCCGCCGCCGTCGAAGACCGCATCTACCAGGGCTGGGTGGAGGCGGGCGCCTTCAAGGCCGGGCGTCCGGAGCGGGCAGGGGCCGAGCCCTATTGCATCGTCATTCCCCCGCCGAACGTCACCGGCTCGCTCCATATGGGGCACGCGCTCAACAACACGCTGCAGGACATTCTCTGCCGCTTCGAGCGCATGCGCGGCAAGGACGTGCTGTGGCAGGTCGGCACCGACCATGCCGGCATCGCTACCCAGATGGTGGTGGAACGCCAGCTCGCCGAGCGCCAGCTGCCCGGCCGCCGCGACATGGGCCGCGCCGCCTTCGTCGAACGCATCTGGGCGTGGAAGGAAGAATCCGGCGGCACCATCATCAACCAGTTGAAGAAGCTGGGCGCCTCCTGCGACTGGTCGCGCGAACGTTTCACCATGGATGAGGGCCTCTCGCGCGCCGTCCTCAAGGTGTTCGTGCGGCTCTACAAGGAAGGGCTGATCTACAAGGACAAGCGGCTGGTGAACTGGGACCCGAAGTTCCAGTCCGCCATTTCCGATCTCGAAGTGCTGCAGGTGGAGGTGAAGGGCCATCTCTGGCACCTGCGCTATCCGCTCGCCGATGGCGTGACCTATCAGCACCCCATCGCCTTCGACGAGAACAACCAGCCTTACGAGTTCGAGACGCGCGACTACATCGTCGTCGCCACCACGCGTCCCGAGACCATGCTGGGCGACACGGCGGTCGCGGTGCATCCGGAAGACCCGCGCTATCAGGGCCTCGTCGCCGCGGGCGCCAAGGTGCGCCTGCCGCTGGTCGGCCGCCTGATCCCCATCGTGGCGGACGAGTATTCCGACCCGACCAAGGGCACCGGCGCGGTGAAGATCACACCGGCGCACGACTTCAACGATTTCGAGGTCGGCCGCCGGCACGTCCTGCCGATGATCAACGTGCTCGATTCCGAGGCGCGCATCACGCTGGCCGGCAATGAGGATTTCCTCGCCGGGACCCGGCCGGGCGCGGAACTCGACGCCGCGCTGGCGCTCGACGGGCTGTCGCGCGAGGCGGCACGCAAGGCCATCGTCGCGCTGCTGGAGGAGCACGGTGTGCTCGACCGCATCGAGCCGCACACCCACATGGTGCCGCATGGCGACCGCTCCAATGTCGTCATCGAGCCGTGGCTGACCGACCAGTGGTATGTCGACGCCCACACCCTCGCCCAGCCGGCACTCGCCGCCGTGCGCGAGGGGCGCACGAACTTCGTGCCGAAGAACTGGGAGAAGACCTATTTCGAGTGGCTGGAGAACATCCAGCCCTGGTGCGTCTCGCGCCAGCTGTGGTGGGGCCACCAGATCCCGGCCTGGTACGGGCCGGACGGCTCGGTCTTCGTCGAGGAGACGGAAGAAGCCGCCGTTGCCGCCGCGCTCGCCCATTGCGTGCAGAACGGCATCATCACCGATGCCGAGGCGCAGGAACTCGCCGCCGATCCAGAAAAGCGCGCGGCACTGATCACCCGCGACGAGGACGTGCTCGACACCTGGTTCTCCTCCGCTTTGTGGCCGTTCTCCACGCTCGGCTGGCCGGACGAGAGCGCGGAAGTCGCGCGCTTCTACCCGACCACGGTGCTCATCACCGGCTTCGACATCATCTTCTTCTGGGTCGCCCGGATGATGATGATGGGCCTGCACTTCATGCCCGACGTGCCCTTCCGGGATGTGTACATCCACGCCCTCGTCCGTGACGAGAAGGGCGCGAAGATGTCGAAGTCCAAGGGCAACGTCATCGACCCGCTCGACCTCGTGGGCAAGTATGGCGCCGACGCGCTGCGCTTCACGCTGGCGGCGATGGCGGCGCAGGGGCGCGACATCAAGCTCGCCACCTCGCGTGTCGAGGGCTACCGCAATTTCGCGACCAAGCTTTGGAACGCCGCCCGCTTCGCCGAGATGAATGGCTGCGGGCGCGATCCCGCCTTCGTGCCGCGCAACGCCGAATCCCGGCTCAACCGCTGGATTCTCTCGGAGCTGCAGAAGGCCGGGACCGAAATCACCCAGGCGCTGGAAGCCTACAAGTTCAACGAAGCGGCCGGCGCGGCCTATCGCTTCGTCTGGAACATCTTCTGCGACTGGTATCTCGAACTTGCCAAGCCCGTGTTCAACGGCAATGGCGGCTGGAAGGACGAGACGCGCGCCACCACCGCCTACGTGCTCGACGAAATCCTCAAGTTGCTGCACCCGTTCATGCCCTTCCTCACCGAGGAGCTGTGGGCGCGCACGGCGGAGACCGGCGCTCCGCGCGCCAGCCTGCTCACCCTCGCTGAATGGCCGGTTCTGACGGGGCTGGAAGCGCCCGAGGCGGAGGCGGAAATCGGCTGGCTGGTCGATCTCATCACCGAAATCCGCTCGGTCCGCGCCGAGATGAACGTGCCGGCCGGCGCGCAGATTCCGCTGGTGCTGGTTGGCGTACCGGAAGAGGTGCGCGCGCGCGTGGTGGTGTGGCTCGACACGCTGACGCGCCTCGCCCGCCTGTCCGGCATCACCTTCGAGGCGGAAGCCCCGGCGGGCTCGGTGCAGATCGTGGTGCGCGGCGAGACGGCGGCGCTGCCGCTTGTCGGCATCATCGACATGGACGCGGAAGGTGCGCGCCTCGCTAAGGAGCTGGCCAAGGCGCGGGACGACATCGCCAAGGTCGATGCCAAGCTCGGCAATGCCGATTTCATCAAACGTGCACCCGAGGAAGTTATCGAGGAGCAGCGTGAGCGCCGCGAGGCGGCGTCGGAGCGCGCCGCCAAGATCGGTGAGGCTTTGACCCGGCTCGGCCGCGCCGGCTGAGGCCGGGCGACCGGGCCGCAGTGGCGGCAGGGCAGGGGATCGGCATGCCGTTCATCGAATCGTTCGAGCCGGGGGACTTCGCCTCGACGATCATCAGCCTGGTGGTGGCCTTCGCCATGGGCACGGCGATCGGCGCCGAGCGGCAATACCGCCAGCGCACCGCCGGCCTGCGCACCAATGTGCTGGTGGCGCTCGGTGCCGCCCAGTTCGTCGATATGGCGATGCATCTCTCCGGGCCGGAAGGCGCGGTGCGGGTGGTCGCCTATGTCGTCTCCGGCATCGGCTTTCTCGGTGCCGGCGTCATCATGAAGGAAGGCACCAATATTCGCGGCCTGAACACGGCGGCGACCCTGTGGTGCTCGGCCGCGGTGGGGGCCTGCGCGGGCGCCGATCTCATCGCCCAGTCCGTGCTGCTGACCGGCTTCGTGCTCGCCGGCAACACGCTGCTGCGTCCGCTGGTGGGGGCGCTGGAGCGTCTGCCGCGCAATGAGGAATCGACCGAGGCGACCTATGGCGTCAGTCTCATCGTGCCAGCGGCGCGCGCGGCCGACCTGCGCAGCAAGGTGTCGGCCGTTTTGGAGGCGGCGAAGTTCCCGGTCGAAGAGGTGGAAATGCAGGACCGCCCCGATGGCAGCAGCGAATTGCGGGCCACGCTGGTCAACACCTCGGTGCGGGTGGCGGAACTCGACGCCGCTGTGGCGCGGCTGCGCCATCTGCCGGGGGTGACATCCGCCGACTGGACCCGCTCCGCCGCCGACTGAGCCGGGCGCGGACGGCGCATCAGCCCTGCGGCGGTGCGGCGGCGGCCCGCGCCGATTCCAGCAGCTTGTCCATGCGGTCGAGTTCCGCCCGCAGCCGCTCGATCACGTCGGCGGCTTCCGAAAGTTCGTCCTCGACCTTGTCGCGGCGGAAGGCGTCGATATTGGCCGCCATCGCCCGCAGGCGCTCCACGATATTGCCGCTCGACACGCTGCTCTCCCTGTTTTGTCAAATACTTAACGCGCACCGCCGATGACCTGAACCACGGGGCGGCCGCCGCGTTTTTGTGACTGACCGGCAACAGTGTCACGCATTCGCAACCATAACGGAAGCCCACGGCGCCGACGCCGCGAAGCCGCCACAAACCGGCACGAAATCCGACGGATAGACGGGGGATAAAGGTGCCGGATGCGGTGCCGAGATAAAGAGCCCCCGCGCCGGGATGCGTGAAGAAAATGGACGTCAGGACGATCATCGACAAGCGGAACCTGCCGAGCCGCCATGTGACGGAAGGCCCGGCGCGTGCGCCGCACCGGTCCTATCTCTACGCCATGGGCCTGACCCGCGAGCAGATTCACCAGCCGCTCGTCGGCGTCGCCTCGTGCTGGAATGAGGCGGCCCCCTGTAACATCTCGTTGATGCGTCAGGCGCAGGCGGTGAAGAAGGGCGTGGCCAGTGCCAATGGCACGCCGCGCGAATTCTGCACCATCACCGTCACCGATGGCATCGCCATGGGCCATGACGGCATGAAGGCCTCGCTGGCCTCGCGCGAAGTCATTGCCGACTCGGTCGAACTGACCATTCGCGGCCATGCCTATGACGCGCTTGTCGGCCTGGCGGGTTGCGACAAGTCGCTGCCGGGCATGATGATGGCGATGCTGCGCCTCAACGTGCCGTCGATCTTCATCTATGGCGGCTCGATCCTGCCGGGCTCCTTCCGCGGCCAGCCGGTGACGGTGCAGGACATGTTCGAGGCGGTCGGCAAGCACTCGGTCGGGCTGATGTCCGACGATGACCTCGACGAGCTCGAACAGGTCGCGTGCCCTTCGGCCGGCGCCTGCGGCGCGCAGTTCACCGCCAACACCATGGCGACCGTCTCCGAGGCGATCGGCCTCGCTCTGCCCTATTCGGCCGGCGCGCCGGCGCCTTACGAGATCCGCGACCGGTTCTGCATGGCCGCCGGCGAGCAGATCATGGACCTCGTCGCCCGCAACATCCGCCCGCGCGACATCGTCACGCTGAAGGCGCTGGAGAACGCCGCCACCGTCGTCGCCGCCTCGGGCGGTTCGACCAACGCCGCGTTGCACCTGCCGGCCATGGCGCATGAGGCCGGCATCAAGTTCGACCTGTTCGATGTGGCGGAAATCTTCAAGCGCACGCCCTATATCGCCGACCTCAAGCCCGGCGGGCGCTATGTCGCCAAGGACATGTTCGAGGCCGGCGGCATTCCGCTGCTGATGAAGACGCTGCTCGACCACGGCTTCCTGCATGGCGACTGCCTCACCGTGACCGGCCGCACCATCGCCGAGAACCTCGCCTCGGTGAAGTGGAACCCGCATCAGGACGTGGTGCGCCCGGCCAATGACCCGATCACCGCCACCGGCGGCGTGGTCGGCCTGCAGGGCAATCTCGCGCCCGACGGCGCCATCGTGAAGGTGGCGGGGCTGAAGAACCAGAAATTCAGCGGCCCGGCCCGCTGCTTCGACGGCGAGGAAGCCTGCTTCGAGGCGGTGACGCAGCGCGCCTATAAGGAAGGCGACGTGCTGGTCATCCGCTATGAGGGGCCGAAGGGCGGTCCCGGCATGCGGGAAATGCTGTCGACCACCGCCGCCCTTTACGGGCAGGGGGCGGGCGACAAGGTGGCGCTGATCACCGATGGACGCTTTTCCGGCGCGACGCGCGGCTTCTGCATCGGCCATGTCGGGCCGGAGGCGGCGGTCGGCGGCCCGATCGGGCTGATCCGCGACGGCGACATCATCACTATCGACGCGATCGAGGGCACGCTTGACGTGGCGCTTTCGGACGAGGAACTCGCCGCCCGCCGGGCGGAGTGGAAGCCGCGTCCGTCGCCCGTCGGCTCGGGGGCCATCTGGAAGTTCGCGCAGGCCGTGGGACCCGCCCGTGATGGCGCGGTCACTCACCCCGGCGGCGCGGCCGAGACGGCGTGCTATGCGGATATCTGACCTCACGGGCGCTCGCCCGCTCCCCCTCCCGCGCACCGCGCTCTTCTGCGCGGCGCTGCTGGCCGCGTTGCTGGCCGCACCGACCTCGCATGCCTTCGATGGCACGCCGGGGGCGGACGCCCCTGCCGCGGCGACGCCCGGCAAGCCGCGCACCATCGAGGAATCCGTGCGCTTCGGCGCCCAGGCGCTGCGCTCCGGCCAGACAGAGCAGGGCATCGATTCCCTGCGCTATGCCGCCGAAAAGGGTCATGCCGGCGCGCAGTGGAAGCTCGGCCGCATGTATGCGGAAGGCGAGGGCGTCGAACGCAACGACATCAAGGCGTTCGAATATTTCAGCCAGATCGCCAACATGCACGCCGACGACAACCCGGCGACGCCGGAGGCGCGCTTCGTGGCGGACGCCTTCGTGGCGCTCGGGGCCTATTATCTCGTCGGCATCCCCAACACCAAGGTGCGCCGCGACGCCACGCGGGCGCGCGACATGTTCGCCTATGCCGCCTCCTATTTCGGCGATCCCGGCGCGCAGTACCATCTGGCGCGCCTCTATATCGATGGCGACGGCGTCGACCGCGACCCGCGCTTTGCCGCGCGCTGGCTGGGTCTGGCGGCGCAGAAGGGCCAGTATCAGGCACAGGCGGCGCTGGGCGGCCTGCTGTTCAAGGGCGATGACGGCATTCCGCGTCAGGCTGCGCGCGGCCTGATGTGGCTCACCCTCGCCCGCGACGCGGCTGCCGGCCCGCAGGACAAATGGGTGGTGGACCTCTATGAGGACGCCTTCGCCAATGCGAGTTCGGACGAGCGCGCCATGGCGCTGGTCTATCTCGAACAATACATGAAGACGGCGCGTTGAGGCGCCTCGCTCGGGCCCTGCCTATCGTTCAAGGTCATCCCGGACGGCCATCGGCCGATCCGGGATCGCTCGGAGTGGAGAGCGATCCCGGCTCTCGCTACGCTCGGCCGGGATGACGTAACCCAGAATCCGCAGCCCCTAAAATGTGAGCTCCGCCCAGACAGGCACATGGTCGGAGGGCTTCTCCCAGCCGCGCACATGCTTGTCGATGCCGACGGCCTTCAGCCGGTCGGTGGCCTGCGGCGAGAGCAGCAGATGGTCGATGCGGATTCCGTTGTTCCGCTGCCAGGCGCCGGCCTGATAGTCCCAGAAGCTGTAGAGGCCGGTGTCCTGCGTGGTGGCGCGCAGCGCGTCGGTCATGCCGAGATTGAGGATTTCCCGGAACGCCGCCCGCGTCTGCGGCAGGAAAAGTGCGTCCTGCGTCCACGCTTCGGGATGGGCGGCGTCTTCCGGCTCGGGGATGACATTGTAGTCGCCGCAGACGATGAACGGTTCCTCGAAGGCGAGGCGCCCGGCGATATGGGTTTTCAGCCGCTGCATCCAGCCGAGCTTGTAGGGGTATTTCTCCGTTCCCACCGGATTGCCATTGGGCAGGTAGATGCCGCACACGCGCAGCGAGCCTTCCGGGGTGGAGACCACCACCTCGATGAAGCGCGACTGCACGTCCGTCTCGTCGCCCGGCAGACCGGACGTCACTTCGTCGAAGGGCAGGCGGGAGAGCACGGCGACGCCATTGAAGCCCTTCTGGCCATGCACGGCGACATTATAGCCGAGCGCCTCGAACGCCTCGCGCGGGAACGACTCGTCGGTGCATTTCAGCTCCTGCAGGCACACCACGTCCGGGCGTGTCTCGGTGAGCCAGGCCACGGCGTGCTCCTGGCGTTGCCGGATCGAATTGACGTTCCAGGTGGCGATGCGCATCGGCGTCTCACGGAAGGCGAAGGGAAGGGCGAGTCGCGGCCAGTCTACAGCACCGGCAGCAGCCGGCGCACGATGAGGGCGGAGGACAGCGCCACCTCGTCGACGAACTGGCGGAAATCGAAATGCGAATCGCGGCCGGCGAGATCGGAAAGCGTACGCACCACCAGCCAGGGCACGCCGAAGGCGGTGGCGGCCTGCGCCATCGCCGCGCCTTCCATCTCCACCGCCGCGCCGCCCAGTTCGCGGAACAGACGCTCGCGCAGCGTCTCGGAATTGATGAACTGGTCGCCGGTGAGGATGCGGCCATAATGCAGACGCGGCGGGCGCTCGCCGCCGGCGGCGGAGAGCGGGGCGAGCGAGAGTTCCCGTAGCGCGGAACGCACCCGCCCGATCAGATCGCCATCGGCGCTATGGCCCAGTTCCTCCTGCGGGCTGAAGAACGGCAGATGGCCGGCCTGATAGACGACGAAGCCTTCATCCGCGCCGTAATAGCCGGCATCGTGCTGCACCACATGATCGGCGATCACCACATCGCCGATGGAGAGCGCGGGATCGAGCCCGCCGGCGATGCCGGAGAACAGCAGCAGACGGCAGTCGAACCGCTCCAGCAGCAGGGTGGCCGCAATGGCGGCGTTGACCTTGCCCATGCCGGCGCGCGCCAGCACCACCTGATGACCGTCGAGCCGTCCGGCATGAAACACCATGCCGGCGCTCTCGGTGACCTGCGTCGCCGTCAGATTGTCGGCGAGAAAGGCGAATTCCTGCGGAATGGCGCAGAGGACGCCAATCGGGCGCATCAGAGGGCGAAGCTGGTGCCGCAGCCGCAGGAAGCGGTGGCGTGCGGGTTGGCGATGCGGAACGAGGCGCCGATCAGGTCGTCGACAAAGTCGATATGCGAGCCCGACATATATTCCAGCGAAACGGGGTCGATGACCACGCTCGCCCCGCCCTCGGCGATGACGATGTCATCCGCGTCGCGCTCGCGGGTGATGTCAAACTTGTACTGGAAGCCCGAGCAGCCGCCACCTTCCACGCTGACGCGCAGCATGGTTTCCGGCGGTTCTCCCTTGAGGATTTCGGCGATGCGCCGCGCCGCGCTGGCGGTGACGCCGACGGACGGGGCCGCGATGTCGGGCGATGGACCTGCGCTCATGTCGCACACTTCCCGTTGAATATGACCTGCCCGGATAGTTAAGTGCTGCCGCCCCCGAGTCAAAGGGGGCTTCTCGCAGAACGGGCAGGAGAGACGCGCATGGCGGTGGCCGGGGCGCAGCCGCGGGCGCCATGGGCGTCGAAGGCTGAGGAAAGCCGGGGGCGCCTCTACCCCGAAGCCGGCGGCGATGCGCGCAGCGCCTTTCGCCGCGATGCCGACCGCATCATCCATTCCAGCGCCTTCCGCCGGCTGGCCTACAAGACGCAGGTGTTCTCCTATCACGAGGGGGATCATTACCGCACGAGGCTGACCCACACGCTGGAGGTGGTGCAGGTCGCGCGCTCGGTGGCGCGGGCGCTCGGCCTCGACGAGGATCTGAGCGAGGCGCTGGCCCTGGCGCATGATCTCGGCCATCCGCCCTTCGCCCATGCCGGCGAGCGTGTGCTCGATGCCTGCATGGCGGCCTATGGCGGCTTCGATCACAATGCGCAGTCGTTGCGCGTGGTGACGCGGCTGGAGAACCGCTATCCCGATTTCGACGGGCTGAACCTGTGCTGGGAGACGCATGAGGGCATCGTCAAGCATAACGGCCCGCAGCACGCGCCGCTGCCGCACGCCATCGAGGTGCATGCCGAGCGGCAGGACCTCTGGCTTTGGAGCTGGCCCTCCGCCGAGGCGCAGGTCGCCGCCATCGCCGACGACATCGCCTATGACGTTCACGACCTCGATGACGGGCTGCGCGCCGGCCTTTTCGGTCTCGACGAACTGGCCGAACTACCGGTGGTCGGGCCGATCCTCACCGAGATCCGCGCCGGCTGGCCCCATCTCGACCGCGCCCGGCTGTTCCATGAACTCGGCCGGCGGATGATCACCGTGCTGATCGGCGATGTGGTGGCGGAGAGCCGCCGGCGGATCGCCCGCGCGCAGCCGGCCGACGCCGACGCCCTGCGCCGGCTCGGCCATGCCGTGGTGGGTTTCTCGGCGGAGACGGCCGCGGCGGAAAAGGCGATCAAGGCGTTCCTGTTTCCGCGCATGTACCGCCACCCGCGGGTGATGGCGGCGATGGACGCGGCCGGGGCGGTGGTGCGCGACCTGTTCGCCCGCTACATGGCCGATACCGCCGCCCTGCCGGAGGAGTGGCGGGCCAGCGTCGAGGGTCGCAGCGAGGTGGCGCGCGCCCGGCGGATCGCCGATTTCCTCGCCGGCCAGACCGACCGTTACGCCCTCGCCGAGCATGCCCGGCTCTTTGACAGGGCACCGGAACTGCGGTAGCGGCAGCGGCCCCTTTGGGTCTGGCCGCGCCGGGAGTCTGCCGTCATGAACCTTTTCGCCCTGTTCGCCGATCACGTCCGCGACGCCCTTGCCGCGCTCGGACGCGAAGGGGTGGTGCCCGCCGGGGTCGATACGGCGCGCGTCGTGGTTGAGCCGCCGCGCGACGCCTCCCATGGCGACCTCTCCACCAATGCGGCGATGGTGCTCGCCAAGGAAGCGGGCATGAAGCCGCGTGACCTCGCGGAGAAGCTGTCGGCCAAACTGGCGGCGCTGCCGGGTGTCGCGAAGGTGGATGTGGCCGGGCCCGGCTTCATCAATCTGACGCTGGACGGTTCCTACTGGCCGCAGGTGCTTGCCGCCGTGCTGGTTCAGGGCCGTGACTACGGCCGCTCGCAGGCAGGTGGCGGCCAGCCGATCAATGTCGAATATGTCTCCGCCAACCCCACCGGCCCGATGCATGTCGGCCATTGCCGTGGCGCCGTCTTCGGCGACGCGCTGGCCAATCTGCTGGCTTTCGCCGGCTGGAAGGTGACGCGGGAATATTACATCAACGATGCTGGCGCACAGGTCGACGTGCTCGCCCGCTCCGCCTACCTGCGCTACCGCGAGGCACTGGGCGAGACGATCACCATCCCCGAGGGGCTTTATCCCGGCGACTATCTCGTCCCCGTCGGCAAGGCGCTGGTGACGAAATACGGCCGGACACTTCTGGACAAGCCGGAAGAGGAATGGCTGCCGGCGGTGCGCGCCATCGCCATCGACGCGATGATGGCGATGATCCGCACCGATCTCGCTGCCCTCAACATCCATCACGAGACCTTCTTTTCCGAGCGCACGCTGCATGCCCGGCCGGACGGCGCGCCGAGCATCATCGATCGGCTGCTGGAGACGCTGCGGGCGCGCGATCTCGTCTATGAGGGCCGCCTGGCGCCGCCCAAGGGGCAGCCGGTGGAGGATTGGGAGGATCGCGAGCAGACGCTGTTCCGCGCCACGCAGTTTGGCGACGATGTCGACCGCCCTCTGATGAAGTCGGACGGCGCCTATACCTACTTCGCCGCCGACATCGCCTACCACAAGGACAAATTCGACCGCGGCTTCAAGCGGATGATCGACATCTGGGGCGCCGACCATGGCGGCTACGTCAAGCGCATGCAGGCGGCGGTGAAGGCCGCCTCCGACGGCGAAGCCAGCCTCGATGTCGAGCTGTGCCAGCTGGTGCGGCTGCTGCGCAATGGCGAGCCGGTGAAGATGTCGAAGCGCGCCGGCGATTTCGTGACCTTGCGTGACGTGGTCGACGAGGTCGGCCGCGACGCGGTGCGGTTCATGATGATCAACCGCAAGAACGACGCGGTGCTCGACTTCGATCTCGCCAAGGTGATCGAGCAGTCGCGCGACAATCCGGTGTTCTATGTGCAGTACGCGCATGCGCGGGCCTGCTCCATCCTGCGCAACGCGGCGCAGGCTTTCGCCGACCTGCCGACGGCGCCGGCCGACTTCGCCGGCGCGGCGCTGGCGCGTCTCGACGACGAAGGGGAAGTGGGGCTCGCCCGCCTCATTGCCAATTATCCGCGGCTGATCGAGCAGGCGGCCCCGGCGCGCGAGCCGCACCGGCTCGCCTTTTATCTCTACGATCTCGCCAGCGCCCTGCACGGACAGTGGAATCGCGGAAAGGATCTGCCTCATTTACGCTTCATTATCGAAGATGATCGAGAGTTGACCTATGCGCGGCTGGCTTTGGTGCACGCCGTCGCGCTGATCATCGCTTCAGGACTTTCCATTCTTGGAGTCGATGCTCCCGAAGAAATGCGGTGAGCGCGTTCGCGACGGTTCGTTCGACCTGCCGCTCCCGTGATGCCGCCCGATGGGCGGTCCTGGTGTTGAACGTGGCGAACAGGTTCTGAAGATGGGCAATGAGAACATGCGTGACCGGCCGGAAAACGGCGCCGAGGACCCGCTTGCCGAACTTGCGCGTCTGATGGCCCAGGAAGACGATTTCGCCGAGCTGCTGCGCCAGTCGCCGCCCGCGCGGACGGCCGCCCCGCCCCAGCCCCCGGCCGCCCCTTCGGGCCGGCCCATGTCTCCCCCGCCCACCCGGCCGCCGCTGACGGCGCGCCGCCCCACCGATGAAGCGCGTCCCGCCCCCGGTTCCTTCGCCGCGCTGGCGGCGGAAGTCTATGGTGAGGGCGTGTCGCGCGGAGCGCCGCCGCGTCCGGGTTCGGACTACCCGGCACCCGACGCCCATCGCGAGCCCGCCCGTGGCGAACGGCCCGATCCGCGCGCGCCCTATGTGCCGCCGCGCCCGCAGGTGACCGAGGCCGGCCGCCGCATGCCGGCCCCGGCTGCCCCGCCGTCGGCGCCGCAGCGCCCGCTGCCCCCACGGCCGGAAGCGCCCCGCCCCGAGGCGCCTCGCGCTCCCTCGCCGCGGCCGATGACGGCGGCGGACATGGCGCGTCAGGAGGCTCTGCGTCAGGAAGCTGTGCGTCAGGATGCCCTGCGTCAGGAGGCTTCCCGCCCGGATCT
The DNA here is from genome assembly GCF_022836935.1 of Ancylobacter polymorphus. Lineage (NCBI taxonomy): Bacteria > Pseudomonadati > Pseudomonadota > Alphaproteobacteria > Hyphomicrobiales > Xanthobacteraceae > Ancylobacter > Ancylobacter polymorphus. The sequence continues at coordinate 3,122,566 of NZ_CP083239.1, forward strand.
TGGCCGCCAGGAAGCCGCACGCCAGGAAGCGGCACGGCAGGAAGCCGCGCGTCAGGAAGCACTGCGCCGTGAGGCGCTGCGGCAGGAAGCCGTGCGACAGGACGCGGCGCGCCAGGATGCGGCCCGTCAGGAGGCCGCGCGCCAGCAGGCGGCGCGTCAGGAAAGTGCCCGCCGGGAGGCGGCCGCCCAGGCTGCGGCGGCACCCTTGGCAGCCGGCGACGAGGCTGCCGATTCCCGCATTCCCGCCTGGATGACCCGCGCCACGGCGGCGGCCCGCGCCGTCGACGCGCCGGCCCCCGCCGCGCCGCCGGCCGGCTCGGCGGCGCAAGGCCGTCCCGCGAGCACCCAGCAGCCGGTCGATCTTGACGAGGACGCCTATGATTACGGGCGTTCCGCTGACGACTACCCGCCGGAGGCAGATGCCTATGACGATTACGCGCCGGAGGAGCAGGCGCCCAGGGGGCTCGACCGCAAGCGCCTGATGATGATCGGCGGGGCCGTTGTGGTGTTCATCGGTGCCGCCGCCATCGGCTATAGCCTGATGTCCGGCCGCTCGTCCTCCACGGTCGCCGGCGCTCCGCCGGTCATTCGCGCCGATCAGGGACCCAACAAGGTGGTTCCCAACCAGCCGGCGGCGGCGGAACAGAGCGCCGATGGCCAGAAGCTGATCTATGACCGCGTCGGCGGCGCCACCACCGGCAATGAGCAGGTGGTGTCGAGCGAGGAGCAGCCGGTCGACGTGTCGCAGGCGGCGCAGCCGCAGCCGCGCGTCATCCAGACCTCGCCGTCCAGTGCCTCGCAGCCCGGTTCCGGCGAGCCCAAGCGCGTGCGCACCCTCACCGTCCGGGCCGATGGCACGGTGGTGGAGGTGCCGGCCCCGGCCGCGCCAATGCCTCCCGGCGCTTCGGCCGCTCCCGCCGGCAATCCCGTCGCGCTGAACATGGGCGCGGGCGGCACCGTGCCGACCTCGCCCACGCCGCTCGCCGCGACGCCCTCCATCGTCGAGAACATGCCCACTGACTCGGCCCCCGCGCCGGCACCGGCTGCTGCCACGGCGGCAGCCCCACGCGCGGCGACCCCGGCCCCCGCCGCGCCACCCGCCCGCACGGCGGCGGCGCCTGCGGCGTCGTCGGGCGCCGCGTCGGTTCCGGCGGGCGCCTATGTCGTGCAGATCGCCTCCGTGCGCTCCGAAGCGGAGGCGCAGGCGACCTGGCGCAGCGCCCAGACCCGCTATGCCGATCTGCTGCGCGGCCAGCCCTTCAGCGTGAAGCGGGCCGATCTCGGCGACAAGGGCATCTATTACCGGGCGCAGGTGGGCAATTTCAGCTCGCGTGACGGCGCGGTGAGCCTGTGCGAAGCCCTGCGCGCCCAGGGTACGACCTGCATGGTCGCCCGCAACTGAGCCGCCGGAGTCTCATGACCACCTCGCCCGCGCCGCGCGCCTTCATCACCGGCTGCGCCGGCACCGTGCTCACCCCTGATGAGATCGCCTTTCTTGAGGAGGCGGCTCCGTGGGGGCTGATCCTGTTCCGCCGCAATGTCGAGAGCCCCGCCCAGGTGGCGGCGCTTGTCGCCGCCTTTCGTGCCACGGTTGGCCGCCCCGACGCGCCGGTGCTGATCGACCAGGAAGGCGGGCGGGTTCAGCGCCTCGCCCCGCCGCACTGGCCGGTCTATCCGCCGGCGGACGTGTTCGCGCGCCGCGCCGAGGCGGGTGACCCGAACGGCGCGGCCGAGGCCGCCCGCCTCGGTGCCCGTCTGATGGCGGCCGATCTCGCGGCGCTCGGCATCACTATCGACTGCGTGCCTTGCGCCGATCTGCGCCTGCCCGAAGGCCATGGCATCATCGGCGACCGCGCCTATGGGGCGACCCCGCCGCAGGTGGCGCATCTCGCCCGCGCGGCGGCCGAAGGGCTGATGAGCGGCGGCGTGCTGCCGGTGCTCAAGCACATTCCCGGCCATGGCCGCGCCCGTGCCGACAGCCATGAGAGCCTGCCGGTGGTCGAGACCTCCCGCGCCGAACTGGAAGCGACGGATTTCGCGCCGTTCCGTGCGTTGGCCGACCTGCCGCTCGGCATGACGGCGCATGTCGTCTACGCCGCCATCGACCCCGACCGCCCTGCCACGACCTCGCCCACGGTGATCGACGAGATCATTCGCGGCCATATCGGTTTTGACGGCGCGCTGATGAGCGACGATCTGTCCATGGGCGCGCTGGCGGGGTCGCTCGCGCACCGCGCCGAGGCGTCCTTCGCCGCCGGCTGCGACCTCGCGCTGCACTGCAATGGCCGGCTCGACGAGATGACGGAAGTCGCCTCCCGCACGCCACTCCTCGCGGGCGCGGCGGCCCGGCGCTGCGCGGCGGCGCTCGCACGTCTGGCGGTGCCGGAGGAAATCGCCCTGGATGAGGCACGGACGCGTTTTTCGGCTATGATCGCGGCGTCCTGAACGTCGTTCGCGGTTCCTGATGGTCCAAAGCCAGTTCACCTTCGATGCCGACGCCGCGCGCCAGGCGGGCGAGCCCGCGCTGGTGGTGGATGTCGACGGCTTCGAAGGGCCGCTCGACCTGCTGCTGGCGCTGGCGCGCACGCAGAAGGTGGATTTGCACCGCATCTCCATCCTCCAGCTCGCCGAGCAGTATCTGCACTTCGTCGAGGAGGCGCGCCGCATCCGGCTGGAACTGGCGGCCGACTACCTCGTCATGGCGGCGTGGCTCGCCTATCTCAAATCGCGCCTGCTGCTGCCCGACCCGCCGAAGGAGGAGGGGCCGAGCGCTTCCGATCTCGCCGCCGATCTCGCAGAGCGGCTACGCCGGCTGGAGCAGATCCGCGCCGCCGCCGCGCATCTCGCCACACGCGACCGCATCGGCCACGAGGTTTTCACGCGTGGGGCGCCGGAGCCGCTGCAGGCGGCCGGTCCCATCGTCTATGAGGCGACGCTCTATGATCTGCTCGCCGCCTATGGTGCCCAGCGCCAGAAGATGGCGCTGTCGCAGGTGCGCTTTCCCCCGCGCAGCGTGATCTCGCTGGCCGAGGCGCGCGAGCGGCTGGAGCGGCTGCTGGGGCGGCTGGCGCTGCATGGCGAATGGTCCCGGCTCGACGGTTTCCTGCTCAACTGGATCGCCGACCCGAAGATGCGGGCGACCGCGCTCGCGTCGGGCTTCTCGGCGACTTTGGAAATGGTGCGTGAAGGGCTGATCGACGTGCAGCAGGAGGAGAGCTTCGCGCCGATCTGGATTCGCAGCCGGCGCGACGTGCCGGAGGAGGGCGCATGAGCGCCGACGCCGCCCGCAGTCCCCTGCCGGAGCCGGCGGAGGAGGCACCGCGCGCGCCGGGACGCGACCCGGATCTGCGCCTGCTCGAAGCCATGTTGTTCGCGGCCGGCGAGCCGCTGGACGAAGCCACCATGGCCGCACGCCTGCCCGATGGCGCCGATGTGCGGGCGTTGCTCGCCACGCTCTCGGCCGACTATGCCGACCGCGGCTTCAATCTCGCGCGGGTGGCCGGCAAATGGATGCTGCGCACCGCGCCCGATCTCGGCTTCCTGCTCGCCCGCGACAAGCCCGAGCCGCGCCGGCTCTCGCGTGCCGCGTTGGAGACGCTGGCGATCATTGCCTATCACCAGCCTGTCACCCGCGCCGAGATCGAGGAAATTCGCGGCGTGTCCACAAACAAGGGCACGCTCGACGTGCTGCTCGCCGCCGGCTGGGTGCGGCTGCGCGGGCGGCGGCGCAGCCCCGGGCGGCCGGTGACCTATGGCACCACCGAGACCTTTCTCGTCCATTATGGCCTCGATACCATCCAGGACCTGCCGGGCCTCGACGAACTGCGCGGCACCGGGATGATCGATTCGCGCGTGGCCGCTGGCCTTACCGTGCCGCTGCCCAGCGACGCGCCCGACCTGAAGGACGACGAAGACCCGCTGGAGCCGGAATTCGAGCTGTCCTTCGCGCATGAACCGGATGGCGACGACGATCCGGACGACTGAAAGAGCCCCCATGCTGACAGAATCAGGTAGCGCCATGCCGTCCCAGCCCTCCCGCACGCCGGTCTCGCTCGCCAGCCGGCTGGTGCTGGAAGAGGTGCGCCACGGCTATGGCGAGGTGGAAGCGGTGCGTGGTGTCAGCCTCACCGTGGAGCCGGGCGAAATCCTTTGCCTGCTTGGCCAGTCCGGCTGCGGCAAGACCACGTTGCTGCGGCTGATCGCCGGCATCGAGCGGCCGAGCCACGGGCGAATCCTGCTTGACCGGCAGGTGGTGGCCGGTCCGGGCGCGTTCGTGCCGCCGGAAAAGCGCGCCATCGGGCTGGTGTTCCAGGACTATGCGCTGTTCCCCCACCTCACCAATGTGGAAAACGTCGCCTTCGGCCTGCGCCGTCTGGGGCCGGCGGGGGCGCATGACGAGGCGTTGCGGGCGCTGGAACGGGTGCGCCTTGCCGCCTATGCGGAAAACTATCCACATGCTTTGTCGGGCGGTGAGCAGCAGCGCGTGGCGCTCGCCCGCGCGCTCGTGCCGCGCCCCGGCATTCTCCTTATGGACGAACCGTTCTCCGGCCTCGACAGTCGGCTGCGGGGCAGTGTGCGCAGCGAGACGCTGAAGGTTCTGCGCGATGCCCGCGCCACCTGCATCATCGTCACACACGACCCGGAAGAGGCGATGCGGCTCGGTGACCGCATCGCGCTGATGCGCAAGGGGCAGCTGGTTCAAATCGGCGCCCCGGAAGAGCTCTACCGCCATCCCGCCGACCTTGAAGTGGCGCGTTTCTTCTGCGAGATCAACGAGGTAGAGGGCGTCGTGCGCGATGGTCGCGTGGCCACCCCGCTCGGCAGTTTCCCCGCTCCCGGGCTTGCCGAGGGGGCGGCGGCCACAGTGGCCATCCGCCCGCAGGGCATCGAGCTGAAGGCGCCCGGCTCCGGTGTGCGGGGGCGAATCGTCCATCACCGCTTCCTCGGCGAAATCGACCTTTACGAGGTGGCGGTGGAGGGGCTGGACCGGCCATTGGTCGCACGCCGCCGTCCGACCGCCGGCCTATTACGTGGGCATGACGTCGGAGTGAACATCGAGCCGGCGGAGGTTCTTGTCTTCGCCACGGGGCGGCCCTAGTGTCCGGGTTGAATTGCGATGCGCGGCTGCAAGGGGCCGGCGGCGCTTCGGGCAAGGGAGTTTTGTGATGGGTTCTCTCAGCATCTGGCACTGGATCATCGTGCTGGTGGTCGTGCTCCTCCTCTTCGGTCGCGGCAAGCTGTCCGAGCTGATGGGCGATGCCGCCAAGGGCATCAAGGCGTTCAAGAAGGGGATGGCGGACGACGACGACACGGCGGCCAAGCCCGCCGAGCCGGCGCGCTCGCTCGATCACCAGCCGAAGGTGGAAGCCGAGCGGACCAAGGTCGGCTGATTTCCGGCCTCGGCTTCTCGATCGGGGAGGGTCGCGTGTCGCGGCCCCGCATGATGTATGCTTGATATCGGCTGGTCGGAATTTCTCGTCATCGGCGTGGTCGCCCTTGTGGTGATCGGGCCGAAGGAGTTGCCGCGCGTGCTCCGCACCATGGGGCAGGGCGTGCGCAAGCTCCGCCATATGGCGGGCGAGTTCCAGGGGCAGTTCAACGAGGCGCTGCGTGAGGCGGAGCTTTCCGACCTCAAGGACAGCGTCAGCGGGCTGCGCAACGATCTCTCCGGTCTCGCCAGCAATGCGCGCGAGTCGCTGGCCAAGGCACTGCCGACCAATCCGCTGCAGGACATCGAAACCGAGCTGAAGGCGCCGACCGGTAGCGTGGAAGCCGGCAGCAGCCTGCCGCCCGCCGACACGGCCGAGACGGCGCTGCCCGCGCCCGGCGACCTTGAGCCGCATCCGTTCGAGACGGTGGAGGACGAGGTGCGCAACGCAGCGACCGGGCTTGAGGCCGTCGTACCCGCCGCTCCGGCACCCTCACCGTCCGCCGCTGCGGTTGCGTCTGCCGCGCCGGCGACGGCTGCGGCGCCGGCGGCGACCCCGCCCGCCGCGACGCCGGGCGCACCCGCCCCGGCGGTGCCACCAGCATCGGCCCCGGCCGCTCCTGCACCCGCGTCGCCTGCGGCGCCCGCTCCCGTCGCGGCCACGCCTGCGGCTCCGCGTCCGCAGACGGCTGCCGAGCCTGCAAAGGACACCGAGGTCGCTCCCGCCGCCGTGCCTGCGGCGCCGAAGCCCAAGCGCGGGCGCGCCTCGGTAGCGAAGGCCGTTGCACCTCCGGTGGACGCGGTCCCCGCGGAGCCGGCACCGGTGGACGCGGCGCCGAAGCCCGCGACACGCCGTCCGCGCAAGCCCGCCCCTGTCGTCGAGGCGGCCGAACCGGGCCTGTTCGAGGCCGTTGCCTCGCTCGATCAGGCACCTGCCGCACCCGCCGCCAAGCGGCCTGCCAAGCCACGCGTTAAGGTCAAGCCGGCCTCCGGCGATGAAGGGCCGGCCACATGAGTCAGGATGACATCGACGCCTCCAAGGCGCCGCTGATTGAACATCTGATCGAGCTGCGCGCCCGCCTGATCAAGTCGCTGATCGCGTTCTTCATCGCGTTCTTCGGCTGCTTCATGCTGGGCAAGTTCATCTACAACATCCTGCTCTGGCCCTATGAATTCGCGGCCGGCGGCACCGAGCACGTCAAGCTGATCTACACCGCGCCGCAGGAATTCCTGTTCACCCAGATCAAGCTCGGCATGTTCGGGGCGGCGTTCATCTCCTTCCCCATCGTGGCGACGCAGATCTACATGTTCGTCGCGCCGGGGCTCTACAGCCACGAGAAGAACGCCTTCCGGCCCTATCTGATCGCGACGCCGGTGTGCTTCCTCATCGGCGCGGCCTTCGTCTATTTCGTCGCCATGCCGCTGGCGATGACCTATTTCCTCTCCATGCAGCAGCTGGCGGGGCCGGGCTCGCCGGAAATCTCCATGCTGCCGCAGGTGAGCGAATATCTCTCGCTCATCATGACGCTGATCTTCGCCTTCGGCATCTGCTTCCAGCTCCCCGTCATCCTCACGCTGCTGGCGCAGATCGGCGTCGTCACCTCGGACCAGCTGAAGAAGGCGCGGCGCTACGCCATTGTCGGCGTGTTCATCCTCGCGGCGGTGCTGACGCCGCCTGATGTGGTGAGCCAGTTCGCCCTCGCCATCCCGACCTTGCTGCTCTACGAGGTCTCGGTCTTCCTCGTGCGCATGGTCGAGAAGAAGAAGCGCGCGGCGGAAGCGGCGGCCGACGCGGCCGTGTGATTCCAGGCGGCATCCTTCGAGGCCCGGCTTTGCCGGGCACCTCAGGATGACGTTGCGCGCCTTTGCCGAATTGTCCCTCGTCATGCTGAGGTGCGAGCGGAGCGAGCCTCGAAGCGCGCACCACTGCGCTTTCGCCACGCCGCACTTGTCCCCGCCTTCCCGATTGGCTACGTCCCTCACGTTCCGGCGCGAGGCCGGGAGCGGCGCGTTTGAAGGCGAGACTGCCATGCACGACATCAAGTGGATCCGCGAAGAGCCGAACGGGCTCGTCAACGCGCTGGTGCGGCGCGGCACCGATGCCTCGGAAGCGCAGGCGCTGGTCGAAGGGCTGATCGCCCTCGACGAGACCCGCCGTTCCGGCATCGTCCGGCTGGAAGAGCTGCAGGCCCGCCGCAACGCCGCCTCCAAGGAGATCGGCGCCGCCAAGAAGGCGGGCGAGAACGACCGGGCTGAGGCGCTGATGGCCGAGGTCGGCGCGCTGAAGACTGATATTCCCGCACTGGAAGAGCAGGTGAAGGCGGCCGAAGCCGAACTGCACAACCGGCTCGCCGCCATTCCCAACGTGCCGCTCGATGTGGTGCCCGAGGGCAAGGACGAGCACGACAATGTCGAGATCGCCCTCGTCGGCCAGAAGATCGGCTTTCCCTTCGTGCCGAAGCAGCATTTCGAGATTGGTGAAGGCCTCGGCCAGATGGATTTCGAGGCGGCGGCGAAACTCTCCGGCGCCCGGTTCGTGGTGCTGAAGAACAAGATGGCGCGTCTGGAGCGCGCCATCGGCCAGTTCTTCATCGACACCCACACCGAAGAACACGGCTACACGGAAGTGGCGCCGCCGGTGCTGGTCAAGGACGAGGCCATGTTCGGCACGGCGCAGTTGCCGAAGTTCCGCGAGGATCAGTTCCGTGCCGGTGAGGACTTCTGGCTCATCCCCACCGCCGAAGTGCCGCTGACCAATCTCGTCGCGCAGTCCATCCTCTCCGAGGAAGAGCTGCCGCTGCGCTTCACCGCGCTCACCCCCTGCTTCCGCGCCGAGGCGGGATCGGCGGGGCGGGATACGCGCGGCATGATCCGCCAGCACCAGTTCAACAAGGTGGAGATGGTCTCCATCACCACGCCGGAACAGTCGGCGGACGAGCATGAGCGCATGCTCGCCTGCGCGCAGGCGGTGCTGAAGAAGCTCGGCCTGCATTTCCGCGTCGTCACGCTCTGCACCGGCGACATGGGCTTCGCCTCGGCCAAGACCTATGACATCGAGGTCTGGCTGCCGGGCCAGAACGCCTTCCGCGAGATTTCCTCCTGCTCCACCTGCACCGATTTCCAGGCGCGGCGGATGAATGCGCGCTACCGCCCGGCGGGCGCCAAGGCGCCGCGCTACCTGCACACGCTCAATGGTTCGGGCGTCGCGGTCGGCCGGGCGATGGTGGCGATCCTGGAAAATTACCAGAACGAGGACGGCTCGGTGACGGTGCCGGACGTGCTGGTGCCTTATATGGGCGGGCTGACGCGGATCGAACGCGCCTGATCAACTGTCATCCCGGACGGCCGAAGGCCAATCCGGGATCGCGTGCGGTGCGGAGAACGATCCCGGCTCTCCGCTGCGCTGCGGCCGGGATGACGGTCGCGTAAGGCCGGGATCAGGTTGAAATGAACAGCGAGGACAGATGCGCATCCTGGTGACGAATGACGACGGCATCCACGCGCCGGGTTTGGACGCCTGCGCCCGCATTGCCCGGGCGCTGTCCGACGATGTGTGGGTGGTGGCGCCGGAAACCGACCAGTCCGGCGTGTCGCATTCGCTCTCCCTGTCCGATCCGCTGCGGCTGCGGCAGGTGGAGGAGAAGCGCTTCGCGGTGAAGGGCACGCCTACCGACTGCGTCATCATGGCGGTGCGGCACCTCCTCGCAGACCACAAGCCCGATCTCGTGCTCTCCGGCGTCAATCGCGGCCAGAACGTCGCCGAGGATGTCGGTTATTCCGGCACGGTGGCCGGCGCGATGGAAGGCACGGTGCTCGGCATTCCCTCCATCGCCCTGTCGCAGGCCTATGGCTTCGAGACCCGCAAGGCGCCGCCCTATGATGTCGCCGAACATTGGGGCCCGCAGGTGGTGCGCACGCTGCTGGAAGAGGGCATTCCGCCCGGCATCGTGGTCAATGTGAACTTCCCCAACCGCCCGGTGGACGAGGTGCGCGGCATCGCCGTCACCGCGCAAGGCCGGCGCGATCAGGATTTGCTGCGCATCGACGCGCGTAATGACGGAAGGGGAAACCCCTATTTCTGGATCGCCTTCGAGAAGCGTATCTTCGACACGGTCAACGGCTCGGACCTGCACGCGCTCGACGAGGGCTGCATTTCCGTCACGCCGCTGCGCCTCGACATGACCGACGAGCCGATGATGACGCGGCTGGCGCAGGTCTTCGCCAAGCCCTCGGCGGCCGCGAAGCCGCGCTGAGCCAGAGGCCCGGCGTTCCGGGCAGGGCAGGGGAGGTCGCCCGTGAGCGGCGCCGAGATAAGCGAGGATCTGCAGCGCGCCGAGCTGCTGCTGGCGCTGCGCAAGCGCGGCATGCGCGAGTGGCAGGTGATGCGCGCCATGGAGCAGGTGCCGCGCGAGCGCTTCGTCGAGCCGGCGTTCCGCCCCATCGCCTGGCGCGATCTCGCTCTGCCGCTCGATTGCGGCCAGACCATCAGCCAGCCCACCGTGGTGGCGCTGATGACCGAGGCGCTGGAACTTGGTCCCTCCCACAGCGTGCTGGAGATCGGCACCGGCTCCGGCTACCAGGCTGCCATCCTCGCCAGTATCGCCGGCCATGTGGTGACGCTGGAGCGCTTTCGCACGCTGGCGGATTCGGCGGCGCGGCGGCTCGCCGCGCTCGGCTATGCCAATGTCGAGGTGCTGGTCGCCGACGGGCGCGAGGGGGCTCCTCAGCGCGCGCCGTTCGACCGCATCATCCTCACCGCCGCCGTCGAAGAAGTGCCCCCGGCGCTGTTCGAGCAGCTGGCCATGGGGGGCATTCTGGTCGCCCCGGTCGGGCCGCCGGAGGCGACGCAAACTCTCATGCGCTACCGGCGTGGATTGCAGGGGCTGGAGACGCGCGAACTGGCGCGTGTGCGCTTCGTGCCGATGCTCGCGGGTGTCGCGGTAGTGCTCTGAGAATGCCGGGAATCCGCCATTTTTCCTGACGTGTACGGGTCCGCTTAAGCGGCTGTTTACCTGTACGCCGCATTAATCATCCCAAGTTCAGCGTTCGGGTGGGGTGCGATGCGTACGTTTCTGAAGGTGTCCGGTGCCGGTCCCCTCATGCGGATTTCCGCCGTCGCTCTGATGGCAGCGGGAATGGCCGCGTGCAGTGCCGATTCCGCCCGGTTCAGCGCCAATCCGAACAGCAACCCCTTCGCCTCGCAGCCGACCTATACCGGCTCCGTCGCCGCCGCGCCGACCGGCGCGGTGCAGAGCGCGCCCATGGCGGCGGCGCCCGGCAATGGCGTGCCGCTGGCCCCGGTCGGTCAGCAGACGGCGAGCGCCTACCCCGCGCCCGGTGCCGCGCCGGCCCCCTATGGTGCGCAGTCCCCCTACGGCGCCCCGGCCTATGGCGCCCCGGTGGCGACCTCGCCCTATGGCGCGCCCGTCCAGCCGGCTCCCACCCAGGTTGCTGCGGCTCCGACGCATCTCTCCTCGCCCGTTCCCGCGCAGCCGGGCTATGGCGGCACGCAGCCGCTTTATGGCAGCCAGCCGCAGCCCCTCGCCGCCGCCACGCCCGCCCCCGTTCGCACGCCGCAGGTCGCGGCGTCCGGCGGTTCGCATGTGGTGGCTCCGGGCGAGACGCTGAGCTCCATCGCCCGCAATTATGGGCTGACGCGCACCGAACTCGCCAATGCCAATGGCATCGACTTCAACACCATGGTGCGCATAGGCCAGAAGCTGACCATTCCGGGCGCGTCCGGCGGGGCGGTGATCGCCGCCGCGCCGAAGCCCGCCGCCACGCCGGCGGCGCCGAAGCCGACCCCCGTCGTCGCCACCGCGCCGGCGACCCCGGCCGCCACTCCCGCGCCGGTCGCCCAGGCTGCGGCGCCGAAGCCGCAGACCATCGCCGCCGTCAAGCCTTCCGAGACTCCGGACGAAATCCGCACCGCCGCTGCGGGCCCGCAGTTCCGCTGGCCGGTGCGCGGGCGCGTCATCTCCGGCTTCGGGCCGAAGCCGGGCGGCCAGCAGAATGAGGGCATAAACATCTCGGTGCCGGAAGGCACGGCGGTGAAGGCCGCCGAGGATGGCGTCGTCGCCTATGCCGGCAGCGAGCTTAAGGGCTATGGCAATCTCGTCCTCATCAAGCACGCCGATGGCTGGGTGACCGCCTATGCCAATAACAGCGCGCTTGAGGTGAAGAAGGGCGACACGGTCAAGCGCGGCCAGGTGATCGCCAAGGCCGGCCAGACCGGCAACGTCTCCTCGCCGCAGCTGCATTTCGAAATCCGCAAGGGCTCGCAGCCGGTCGACCCGTCTCAGTACCTCGCCGGCCTCTGAGCCGCCGCCCTTTCTCGTCCATAAAAACATCAATGGCGGAGCCGCAGCGCTCCGCCATTCGTTTCCGGCGCGACGTTTGGACCTTGGCGCCGGTCAGCGCGGGGCGGCCGGCGGTTCTGTCAGGGCCACGCCCAGCCGCCCCGCGACATCCTGCACATATTGCCACGCCGTCCGCCCCGAACGCGCCCCGCGCGTGGTGGACCATTCCAGCGCCTCCTGCCGCAGAACCTCGGGCGCGATGGGAATCGCGAAATGCGCGACATAGCTGTCGATCATCGCGAGATAATCGTCCTGGCTGCATTTGTGGAAGCCGAGCCAAAGGCCGAAACGGTCGGAGAGCGAAACCTTTTCCTCCACCGCCTCGCCCGGATTGATCGCGGTCGAACGCTCATTCTCCACCATCTCGCGCGCCAGTATGTGGCGGCGGTTTGAGGTGGCGTAGAAGATCACATTCTCCGGCCGCCCTTCGATGCCGCCTTCCAGCACCGCCTTCAGGGACTTGTAGGAGGTGTCGTCGGCGTCGAAGGACAGGTCATCGCAGAAGATGACGAATCGGAACGGCGCCGGCCGCACCAGGCTCATCAGCGCGGGCAGGGTCTCGATATCCTCGCGGTGAATTTCCACCAGCTTGAGCGGCGGCTTGCCCTCGCGGGCCATCTCGGCATTCACAGAGGCGTGGGCGGCCTTCACCAGCGAACTCTTGCCCATGCCGCGCGCGCCCCACAGCAGCGCATTGTTGGCCGGCAGGTCCCGGGCGAAGCGCAGCGTGTTGTCGAGCAGCAGGTCGCGGGTGCGCTCGATGCCCTTGAGCAGGTCCATCTCGACCCGGCTGACACGCGGCACGGCCTCAAGCCGGCGTTCATCGGCGTGCCAGATGAAGGCGTCGGCCGCGGTGAAATCCGCCGTCGCCGGCCGGGCCGGGGCGATGCGTTCGAGCGCCTCGGCGATGCGGGTGAGAACGGCGCCGAGATCAGCGGGTGTGTGCGTCATGGTGAGGCTCCTCCGCGTGGGGGAATAGTCCGTGCGGAGGCGGGCGACAAGAAGAACCGTAACGCCGGGTACGCTTTGCCCACCCGATGCCGCGCACAGTGCGGTGAGGGCGTTTGCAATCGCCGGGCGCCTCAGTATAGTCCGCGCCGCTTCGCCGGGCCTTTCGCCCGCCTTCGATCGACGGACAAGGAACCGACATGTTGATTACGCCCGCCTATGCGCAGGCCGCCCCCGCCGCCGGCGGTACCGACATGCTGATGTCGCTGCTGCCCTTCGTGCTGATTTTCGTGATCATGTACTTCCTGATTCTGCGTCCGCAGCAGAAGAAGGTGAAGGCGCATCAGGAAATGGTGAAGAGCATCCGTCGCGGCGACACGGTCGTCACTTCGGGCGGTCTCATCGGCAAGGTGGCCCGGGTGATCGACGACAGCGAGATCGAGCTGCAGCTTTCCGAAGGCGTGAAGATCCGCCAGCTGCGTGGCATGATCTCCGAGGTTCGCGCCAAGGGCGAGCCGGCCAAGGAAGACACCGAGTCCTGAGCGCTGACCTCTTGCGGCCGTAGCCGTTCGCGCGGCCGGAAGGAACCCCATGCTTTACTTCTCGAAATGGAAGGCGTTCGCGATCCTGGCGGTCTCGGCCATCATCTGCCTGATGGCCGTGCCGAGCCTGTTGTCGCCATCCGCCTATGACAGCCTGCCGCACGTCCTCCAGCGCAAGATCGTGCTGGGCCTCGACCTTCAGGGTGGGTCCTACATTGTCCTGCAGGTCGACGCCCAGTCCGTGCGCAAGATCCGCCTTGAGCATCTGCGCGATGACGCGCGTCGCGTGCTTCGCGATGCCAAGATCGGCTATACCGGCCTCGCCATTCAGGGCGACGCGGTGCAGGTCCGCATCCGCGACGGGCAGGATGTCGACGCGGCGCTGACCCAGCTGCGGGCCCTTGCCCAGCCGCTGGGCGGCGCGATGTCGACCAGTGGCCAGCTCGACACCGATGTCTCGCGCGATGGCAACACCATCTCGCTCTCGCCCACGTCGGCCGGCATCCAGTCGCGCACCATCCAGGCGGTGTCGCAGTCCATCGAGATCATCCGCAAGCGTATCGACCAGCTCGGCACCACCGAGCCGTCGATCCAGCGCCAGGGTGCCGACCGCATCCAGGTGCAGGTGCCCGGCCTGCAGGACCCGTCGCGCCTCAAGGCGCTGCTGGGCCAGACGGCGCAGCTGAGCTTCCGCCTCGTCGACAACACGATGAGCGCGCAGCAGGCGCTGCAGGGGCGCCCGCCGGCGGGCACCGACGTGCTCTATTCCCAGGACAATCCCCCGGTTCCCTATCTGATCGAGCAGCGCGTCCTCGTCGCCGGCGAGGACCTCACCGACGCGCAGCCGAGCTTCGACCCGACGACGCGCGAGCCGGTGGTGACCTTCCGCTTCAACACCAACGGCGCCCGCCGCTTTGCCGAGGCGACGCAGGCCAATGTCGGCCGGCCCTTCGCCATCATTCTCGACAACCACGTGATCTCCGCGCCGGTCATCCGCGAGCCGATCATGGGGGGCTCGGGTCAGATCAGCGGCAATTTCACCGTGCAGCAGGCGAACGATCTCGCCATCCTGCTGCGGGCCGGCGCGCTGCCGGTGCCGCTGCAGGTGGTGGAAGAGCGCACCGTCGGCCCCGGCCTCGGCGCGGATTCGATCCGGGCTGGCCTCATCGCCTCCATTGTCGGCGCGACCCTGGTGGCGCTGTTCATGGTCGCGACCTATGGCCTGTTCGGCGTCATCGCCAACATCGCGGTCGCGATCAATGTCGGCATGATCTTCGGCGTGCTGGCCATGCTGGGGGCGACGCTGACCCTGCCCGGCATTGCCGGCGTGGTGCTCACCGTCGGCATCGCGGTCGACTCCAACGTGCTGATCTATGAGCGCATCCGCGAGGAGGCGAGGGCGGGACGCTCGGCGATCTCCGCCATCGACGCCGGCTTCTCGCGCGCGCTGGCGACGATCCTCGACTCGAACATCACCACCTTCATCGCGGCGGCGGTGCTGTTCTATGTCGGTTCCGGCCCGGTGCGCGGCTTCGCCATCACCTTCGGCATCGGCATCATCACCACCGTGTTCACCGCCTTCACGCTGACCCGCCTTATGGTGGCGCTGTGGGTGCGCTGGCAGCGCCCCCAGCGCGTGCCGATCTGAGAAAGGCGAGCTTCCATGCGTCTGCTCCGCATCGTTCCGGACGACACGAATTTCGACTTCATCCGCTTCCGGCGGATCAGCTTCCCGATCTCGGCCCTGCTGTCGATCGTGGCGCTGGTGGCGTTCTTCACGCTCGGCCTCAATTTCGGCATCGACTTCAAGGGCGGCACGCTGCTTGAGGTGCGCTACGCCAACAACACGCTGAACATCTCCGATGTCCGCTCCCGCCTCGAGTCGCTCGACCTTGGTGAAGTGCAGATCCAGGAGATCGGCAATGACGGCGAGGTGCTGATCCGCGTCGCCCAGCAGCCGGGCGGCGAGCAGGCGCAGCAGGCCGTGGTCGGCAAGGTGCGCGCGGCGCTCGGCGACGGCGTCGAGTATCGCCGCGTCGAGGTGGTCGGCCCGCGCGTCTCGCAGGAATTGCTGAGCTACGGCATCGTCGGACTGATGATGGCGGTGTTCTGCATCCTGGTTTACCTGTGGTTCCGCTTCGAGTGGCAGTTCGCCCTCGGCGCCTCGATCGCCAACTTCCACGACATCGTGCTCACCATCGGGTTCATGGCGATCTTCCAGATCGACTTCGACCTGACCAGTGTGGCTGCGCTGCTGACCATTCTCGGCTACTCGCTGAACGACACGATCGTCATCTATGACCGCATCCGCGAAATGCTGCGGCGCTACAAGAAGATGCCGACCGAGGAACTGCTGAACGCCTCGATCAACTCCACCCTGTCGCGCTCGGTCATCACCCATGTCACGGTGACGCTGGCGCTGCTGGCGCTGGTGCTGTTTGGCGGGCGGGCGATCCATTCCTTCTCGGTCACGATGATGTTCGGCGTGGTGCTGGTCGGCACCTACACCTCCATCTTCATCGCCTCGCCGCTGCTCATCTATCTCGGGGTTTCCACGCGGGCGATGGCGGAAAAGGCGGAGAAGGAAGCCAAGAGCGCCAACACCAAGGCGGAACGCCTCGCGCCGTGAGCGCGGGCGTCCCCATGCGGAAGGCCGGCTGATGGCGACGCCCGACGCCCATCTCCCGTATCAGGTGCCGATCGACGGCTATGCGCGCGGCGCGTTCCACTTCGCGGGCATGGCCTCGGCCGGCTCCATCCTCGCGCTGCCCTCCGGCATCCATGCCTGGTCACCGCTGGAGCCGCGCGAGATTGATGAAGCCGCCCTCGCGCGGGTCTTCGCCGAGGCGGGCAGCTTCCAATTGCTGCTGATCGGCACCGGCGTCGACCCCTGGCCGCTGCCCGAGGCGCTGCGCTGGCGGCTGCGAGATGCCGGGCTCTCGGTCGATACCCTCCCTACACGGTCGGCCGCCTCGACCTATAATGTGCTTCTGGCGGAAGGCCGCCCGGTCGCCGCCGCGCTGCTCGCGCTGCCCTGAGGCGCGGCCGCCTCACGCCAACCCTTCCGGACCCATCACATGAGCCGTCCGAGCCTGACCACGCCGACGGAGTATTGCGCGGCGCTGGTGCGCGACCTCGACCGCGACCGCTACGTCGCCGACCTGTTCGCCCCGGCCGAGCGGCGCGGTGCGCTGTTCGCGCTACATGCCTTCAACGCCGAAGTGGCGCGGGTGCGCGAGGCGATCACCAACCCGCTCGCCGGCGAGGTGCGGCTGCAATGGTGGCGCGAGGCGCTGGCGGGGAACGGGCAGGGCGATGTCCGCGCCAATCCGGTGGCGGCGGCGCTGCTGGAAGCCATCGACACCCACCGCCTGCCGCGCGCCAGCTTCGAGGCGCTGCTGGAGGCGCGGCAGTTCGATCTCTATGACGACGCCATGCCGACGGTGAACGATCTCGAAGGCTATGCCGGGGAGACTTCTTCGGCGCTGATCCGCCTCGCCACGCTGGTGCTGGCGCCGGAGGCGGGCGCCGCCTCGGCGGAAGCGGCCGGCCATGCCGGCGTCGCCTATGCGGTCACCGGGCTATTGCGGGCGTTCCCGGTGCATGCCCGGCGCGGCCAGTGCTACCTGCCACTCGATCTTCTCGCCGCCCACGGGCTGACGCGTGAGGACGCGGTGTCGGGGGTGGCCAGTCCCGCGCTTGGCGAGGTGCTTGCCGCGCTGCGGGCGCTGGCGCGCCGGCATCATCAGGCGGCGATGACGGCGCTCGCCGGCGTTTCGGCGGCGGAACTGCCGGCCTTCCTGCCGCTGACGCTGGTACCTGGCGATCTCGACCGGCTGGAGCGTTCGCACGACCCCTTCGCCGGCGTGCCGCCGGCGCCGGCCTTCCTGCGGCTGTGGCGGCTGTGGCGCGGCGCCGGCACGCTGGCCAAGGCCGCCAAGGCCCTCTGAAGCACAGGCTCAGTTGGCGCGGTCCTTCGCCACCCGGTCGAAGGCCTGCAGCCGGGCGACGAGATCCTCGAACTGGTTGAGCGGCACCATGTTGGGGCCGTCCGACGGCGCCTTGTCCGGGTCAGGATGGGTCTCGACGAACACGCCGGCAATGCCGACCGCGACCGCCGCCCGCGCCAGCACCGGCACGAATTCGCGCTGCCCGCCGGAAGAGGTGCCCTGTCCGCCCGGCTGCTGCACCGAATGGGTGGCGTCGAAAATGACTGGCGCGCCGGTCGTCTCGGCCATGATCGGCAGCGCCCGCATGTCGGTGACCAGCGTGTTGTAGCCGAAAGAGACGCCGCGCTCGGTCACCAGCACGTTCGGATTGCCGCTCTCGATCAGCTTGGCGACGACGTTCTTCATGTCCCAGGGGGCGAGAAACTGCCCCTTCTTCACATTGACCACCCGCCCCGTGGCGGCGGCGGCGATGAGAAGGTCGGTCTGCCGGCAGAGGAAGGCCGGAATCTGCAGGATATCCACCACCTCGCCGACCGGGGCACACTGGTCGTTCTCGTGCACATCGGTCAGGACAGGCATGCCGTAGCGTTCGCGAATCTCGGCGAAGACGGGGAGGGCGGCTTTCAGCCCCATGCCGCGCGCGCCCTTGATCGACGTGCGGTTGGCCTTGTCGAACGAGGTCTTGAACACCACGCCGATGCCGCGGCGCGTGGCGATTTCCTTGATCGCGGCCGCGCATTCCAGCGCATGCGCGGCGCTTTCCATCTGGCAGGGGCCGGCGATCAGCGCCAGCGGCAGGTCATTGCCGAAGCGCACATCGCCCAGCGTGACTACGGAATTGGCGCCAGAGCCGCTCATGAAACGTTCCTTGGGGTCGGGCACGGGGGTCAGACGACGCCGGCGCGCAGGATGTCGTGAATGTGGAGAATGCCGACCGGCTTGCCCTCGGCCACCGCGAAGACGACGGTGATCGGCACCGGGCGCCGGTTCATCAGCCCCAGCGCGGCGCTGGCGAGCTCAAGCGGATCGACGACGAAGGGGGAGGAGGTCATCACCTTCTCCACCGGCGTGGCCAGAAGTTCGCTGCTCATATGTCGGCGCAGGTCGCCATCGGTGACGATGCCGGCGAGCTTGCCCGCCTCGTCCACCACCCCGCAGCAGCCGAAGCGCTTGCCGGTGATCTCGATCAGCACCTCGCTCATCGGCGTGCCGAGCCGCACCAGCGGCATTTCCGCTTCCTGGTGCATGATGTCGGCCACTTTCAGCAGCCGGGCGCCGAGCTTGCCGCCGGGATGGAAGACGCGGAAATCAGAGGCCGAGAAGCCCCGGCGCTCCAGCAGCGCCACCGCCAGCGCGTCGCCGATGGCGAGCTGCATCAGCGTCGAGGTGGTGGGCGCGAGGCCGTTAGGGCAGGCTTCCTCCACACGTGGCAGCACCAGCGCGACATCGGCGGCGCGGCCGAGCGTGCTCTCCGCATTGGAGGTGATGGCGACGAGTGGCACGGCGAAGCGGCCGGCATAGTGGACGATGTCGCCGAGTTCGGAGGTCTCGCCCGACCAGGAAATGGCGAGCAGCACGTCGTCCGGGGTCACCATGCCGAGATCGCCATGGCTGGCCTCGGCGGCGTGCAGGAACAGCGCCGGCGTGCCGGTCGAGGCGAAAGTGGCGGCGAGCTTGCGCCCGATATGGCCACTCTTGCCCATGCCGGTGACGATGACTCGCCCGCGCGCGCCTTCGATCAGCGTGATGGCGTTTTCCACGGCGTCGCCGAGTTCCGCCTCGATGGCAGCGCTGAGCGCGGCAAGGCCCTTGGATTCGATGGCGAGGGTGCGCAGCACCCGTTCGCGCAGCCGGTCGTCCCGCAGGGGCGCGGCGGCGGCATTCTTCTGAGGCTGGGCCGTGCCCAAGGTTCAACACTCCCTTGCTCGGGGCCGCAGGGCGCGCTGCGCCCGGCCGCCCTTCAGCGCCACGCCGGGCGTCAATAAGCGCCAAATGCCCGCGATGCAATGGAGGAGCCGGGGAACCGCCGATACCAGCCGCACGTTGGGAGGCGCTGAGACGGGGCGGGAGGAGACAGCGATGGATATGGGGCGCGGTGTGGCCGGCTCGGCAGTGGCGCCTCGGCGCCTGCCGCCGACGGAAGGCCGCACGGAACGGCTGTGGCGGCGCTGCACGCAGATCGCCGTCATCGCGAGCGCGGTCGTGATCCTGGCGGCGGCGCTCGTCATCGCCAGTGCGGTGCTGATTCCTATCGTCGCCGCCGTCATCATCGGCAGCGTCATCGGCCCCGCCATCGAGGGGCTGGCCAAGCGCGGCGTGCCGAGCTGGCTGGGCGCATTGCTGATGGTGATCGGCATCGCCGGGCTGATCTATGGTCTCGCCGTGGCGCTGGCGGCCCCGCTGGCGGAATGGAGCGCCCGCGCGCCGGAGATCGGCGCCATCATGAAGGAGCGATTCGCCGCGCTGCGTCCGGTGGTGCAGACGCTCGCCTCCGTGGTCGAATCGATTCAGTCGATCGGCCGCGCCACCGAAAGGGCGCCGATGGTGGTCGAGGTGGCCGATTCGAAGATGCTGGAAAGCCTTCTTTCCATGGTCACGCCGGTCATCGGCCAGCTCATCTTGTTTCTCGGCTCACTGCTGTTTTTTCTCGCCGGCCGGGTGCAGATCAAGCGCCGCGTCGTGCAGGTGATGACGCCTCGCCAAACCCGGCTGACGGCCCTGCGGGTGTTTCGCGAGATCGAGGACCGGCTCGGCGCCTATCTCGTCACCGCAACCTTCATCAATATCGGCCTCGGCATCGCCACCACGCTGATGACATGGGGGCTCGGCCTGCCAAACCCGCCGCTCTGGGGCGTGCTCGCCTGTGTGCTGAACTATGTGCCCTATGTCGGGCCGGCGGTGACGACGCTGATTCTGGCCATCGCGGGAATCGTGACCTTTCCCGGCATTGTCGAAGGGCTGCTCCCGGCGGCGGCGTTCCTGTTCATCACCAGCATCGAGGGCCAGTTCCTCACGCCGATGATCGTCGGGCGTCGCGTCTCGCTCAACCCGTTCGCGGTGTTTCTTTCCATGGCGCTGTGGACCTGGCTGTGGGGGCCTGCCGGCACGTTCCTCTCCGTGCCGCTGCTCATCGCCGCGATGGCGCTTGTGGACGGCATGCTGGCGAAAAGCCGCCCGCACCTGCCGGGTTGAGACTATTCACAGGACATGTCGGGGGTGCGCTTGACACCTGCGGAGGCGTGCCTTAACACCCCGCTCACTCGCTGCGGGGCCCGGTGCTTCCGACCCGCGCAGGGGGGTGTAGCTCAGTTGGTTAGAGCGCCGGCCTGTCACGCCGGAGGTCGCGGGTTCGAGCCCCGTCACTCCCGCCATTCATAAGTAATGGCGCGCCCGAGGGCGTCAGAACTCTCTCCATAACATTCCGCCTCGAATGACGTGCACCGCCAACAGCGTGCCCTCGCTGCCACGCCGCGCGTGCGATCGGGCTTTCACGCCGATGCCGGCTTTTGCCGGCTGGGCGGGGCTGATAGTTTTGCCGCCGGTGATGAGTGTGAGGTAGGGCGCATGATCAAGGCATTCCCGTCGACCATCCTTCTGGCCTCCACGCTGCTGCTGGCGGGCACCGCGGCGCCGGCCCTGGCCCAGGACGGCCTGAATCCGCCGAACAACCCGGGCCAGGGTTCCTCGCCCAACCCCTTCGTCAATAATCTCGGTCCCGACGCGCCACAGCCGCTGACGGGCGAACTCGTGCCGCTGCCGGGCCCTCCGCCGGAGGGCAAGGAGGCCGAGATCAAGCTACCCGATTGCGCGCCCCCCAATTGCGGTACGCCACAGATCATGGAGTAGGGCGCCCTCGCGGTTCCCGCATCGTCGTGCGGTGAGCACCCTGTGGACGCCGCAGGCGTGGGGCGGCAAGGCGCGAATGCCCATGTGACAGGGGCATGAACGCCCGTGTAGCCTGGTAGTCTCTTACTGCGCCCCGGCGTGGTGATTCAGCGGGAGGGCGGCCATGGACACGATCATCGACTTTCTGAACACCATCTTCTGGGGCTACGTGCTGATCTACGGCCTGCTGGCGGTCGGCATTTATTTCACCATCCGGCTGAAGTTCCTTCAGATCGTGCATTTCCCGGAGATGATCCGTTCGGTCATGGGGTCAAGCGAGACCGACCATGCCGGCATCACGCCGTTCCAGGCGCTGTGCACCAGCCTTGCGTCGCGGGTCGGCACCGGCAATATCGCGGGCGTCGCCGTCGCGCTCTATCTCGGCGGCCCGGGGGCGATCTTCTGGATGTGGGTGGTCGCCTCGCTCGGCATGGCTACCGCCTTCGCCGAGAGCACGCTCGCCCAGCTCTACAAGATCAAGGACGAGGACGGCCAGTATCGGGGCGGCCCGGCCTTCTATATGGCCAAGGGCCTGAAGGCGCCATGGGCGGGCTCCGTGTTCTCCGTCTGCCTCATCCTCTCCTTCGGCCTCGTCTTCAACGCGGTGCAGGCCAATTCCATCGCCGACGCCATGGAAGGCGCCTTCGGCTTTCCCAAGCTCGGCACGGGCGTCGCCATCGCCGCGCTCACCGGAATCATCATTTTCGGCGGCATCGCCGCTATCGCCCGTGTGGCGGAAATCGTCGTGCCGTTCATGGCGGCGGGCTATCTCGGCATGGCGCTGTTCGCGGTGGCGATCAATATTGGCGATGTGCCGGCCATGTTCTCGCTGATCATCGCCAGCGCCTTCGGCTTCGCGCCGGCGGCGGGCGGCGTCGCCGGTTCGGTGGCGGCGGCGATGCTCAATGGTGTGAAGCGCGGCCTGTTTTCCAATGAGGCCGGCATGGGCTCGGCGCCGAATATCGCCGCCGTCGCCACGCCCGACCCGCATCACCCAGTGAGCCAGGGCTTCGTGCAGTCGCTCGGCGTGTTCATCGACACGATCCTCATCTGCACCGCGACGGCGTTCCTCATCCTGCTCTCCGGCCTGCTGGAGCCCGGTTCCGGCCTCACTGGCACGCAACTCACCCAAGCGGCGATGAACCACCATATCGGCTGGGCCGGCACCTATTTCGTCGCGGTGGCGATCTTCTTCTTCGCCTTCACCTCCATCATCGGCAATTATTCCTATGCCGAGGGCGCGCTTGTCTATCTCGGCATCGGCGGTCATGTCGGCCGGGCCGTGCTTCGGGTCGCGGTGCTCGGCATGGTGGTCTGGGGCGCCTACGAATCGGTGGCGACGGTGTTCAATGCCGCCGATGCCTCGATGGGGCTGATGGCGACGGTCAACCTTATCGCCATCGTGCTGCTGTCCGGCCTTGTGGCGCGGTTGACCCGTGATTATCTGCAGCAGCGTCGGGCGGGGAAAAAGCCCCGCTTCACCGCCGCCTCCATGCCGGAACTCGCCAGCGAGATCGACACCGACATCTGGAGCCGGTGATCGCGGGCGGGCAGGGCTGCGGGGTGGACCAAGTGTCTCACCCCGGTCGCTTCCGACCCTTCCGCGCCCACTTCCCGACAAAGACGCACCGCTGCGGCTCATGGCGGATTTGGGGCCGGCCGCTCCCGCCGGTTCGCCCGCAGGGCCTCCTTGGCGCCCCTGCGGCCTCCGGTATCAGGAGGTTCAATAGGCTGCGGGCAATTGAGCGGAATTCGCTGTTGTTCGCGCGATTTCACGGGTTTGCACGGGGGATCATCCTGCCGCGCCGGGGAGCTTCCGCTAGGGTGTGAATTCTGTATACCAGACCTGCGCGATTGCCGAGCGATGCCCTTGCCTCGGTCAGGTCCGTGCGATAAGCCTGCCCCGTGCTTTGAATATTTCGCAACTGCGACGCCAAGGCCGACGACCCATCCTGTTCCGGGAGGATCCCATCCATGAGCAGCCTGCTTCAGGATTATCTGCCCGTCGTGATCTTCATCGGCGTCTCGGCCTTCATCGGCCTCGCCCTTCTGGTGGCGCCGTTCCTGGTCGCCTTCGGCCGGCCCGATCCGGAGAAGATGTCGGCCTATGAATGTGGCTTCAATGCGTTCGACGACGCGCGCATGAAGTTCGACGTGCGGTTCTATCTGGTCGCCATTCTCTTCATCATCTTCGATCTCGAAGTCGCCTTCCTGTTCCCCTGGGCGATCACGTTCGGGGAGCTGGGCAATTTCGGCTTCTGGTCGATGATGGTGTTCCTGGCCGTGCTGACCATCGGCTTCGTCTACGAGTGGAAGAAGGGAGCGCTCGAATGGGATTGAGCGCGAATAGCCCTCTCGTCGCCCCGGCGGCCAAGGGTATCATCGACCCCAATACCGGGCGTCCGGTCGGTGCCACCGATCCGTTCTTCGTCGAGGTCAATGCGGAGCTCGCGGATAAGGGCTTCCTGGTCACCGCGACCGACGATCTGATCAACTGGGCCCGCACCGGCTCGCTGATGTGGATGACCTTCGGCCTCGCCTGCTGCGCGGTCGAAATGATGCAGACATCCATGCCGCGCTACGATGTCGAGCGGTTCGGCTTCGCGCCGCGCGCCTCGCCGCGTCAGTCCGACGTGATGATCGTCGCCGGCACGTTGACCAACAAGATGGCGCCGGCGCTGCGCAAGGTCTACGACCAGATGCCGGAGCCGCGCTACGTCATCTCCATGGGCTCCTGCGCCAATGGCGGCGGCTATTACCACTATTCCTATTCGGTCGTGCGCGGCTGCGACCGCATCGTGCCGGTGGACATCTACATCCCCGGCTGCCCGCCGACAGCAGAGGCTCTGCTCTACGGCGTGCTGCTGCTGCAGAAGAAGATCCGCCGTACCGGAACGATCGAGCGCTGAGGGTTCGAGGCGAAATGGACGAGACGCTGAAAGAGCTGGGCGCGCATGTAAAGGAAGCGCTTCCCGACGCGGTCGAGGAAGTGCTCGTGGCCTATGGCGAGCTGACGCTGGTGGCGTCGGCGGCCGAGGTCATCAAGGTGCTGCGCTTCCTGCGTGACGACCCGTCCTGCCGCTTCGTGAGCTTCATCGACATTTGCGGTGTCGACTGGCCGCAGCGCGAGAAACGCTTCGACGTGGTGTATCACCTGCTCTCGCCGACGCTGAACGCGCGCATCCGCATCCGCGTCGAGACCGACGAGACGACGCCGGTGGCCTCCGCCACCGCCGTGTTCCCGGGCGCCTTCTGGTTCGAGCGCGAGGCGTTCGACATGTACGGCATCCTGTTCTCCGACCACCCGGAGCTGCGCCGCATCCTCACGGATTACGGCTTCGACGGCTATCCGCTGCGCAAGGACTTCCCGACCACCGGCCTTGTCGAGGTGCGCTATGACGACGAGCGCAAGCGTGTGGTCTACGAGCCGGTGAAGCTCGCGCAGGAATTCCGCAGCTTCGACTTCCTCTCGCCCTGGGAGGGGCCCGACTACGTGCTCCCCGGCGACGAGAAGGCAACGCCCCCGAAGGCGGGCTGAGGTGAGGTCCGAGCGATGAACGCACCCGGCAAGATCGACCCCAAGGTCCGCAACTTCCAGATCAATTTCGGCCCGCAGCACCCGGCGGCGCACGGCGTGCTGCGCCTCATCCTCGAACTCGACGGCGAAATCGTCGAGCGCGTGGACCCGCATATCGGCCTGCTGCATCGCGGCACCGAGAAGCTGATCGAGGCCAAGACCTATCTGCAGGCCGTGCCCTATTTCGACCGGCTCGACTATGTCGCGCCGATGAATCAGGAGCACGCCTTCTGCCTCGCCATCGAGCGCCTGCTCGGCGTCACCGTGCCCAAGCGCGGCCAGCTGATCCGCGTGCTCTATTCCGAGATCGGCCGCATCCTCTCCCACATGCTGAACGTGACCACGCAGGCGCTCGACGTCGGTGCGCTCACCCCGCCGCTGTGGGGCTTCGAGGAACGCGAAAAGCTGATGATGTTCTATGAGCGCGCCTCCGGTTCGCGTATGCATGCAGCCTATTTCCGTCCCGGCGGCGTGCATCAGGACCTGCCGCGGCAGCTCGTCGAGGACATCCTCGCCTGGACTAAGACCTTCCCTGCCTTCATGGACGACCTCGAAGGCCTGCTGACCGACAACCGCATCTTCAAGCAGCGCAATGTCGATATCGGCATTGTCAGCCTTGAGGACGCCTGGGCCTGGGGCTTCTCCGGCGTCATGGTGCGCGGTTCGGGCGCGGCATGGGACCTGCGCAAGGCGCAGCCCTATGAGTGCTATGACGAGCTGGAATTCGACATTCCGATCGGCAAGAACTGCGACAATTACGACCGCTACTGCATCCGCATGGAAGAGATGCGGCAGTCGGCCGACATCATGCGCCAGTGCTGCGAGCGGCTGCTGAAGGAAGCGGGTCCGGTCTCGGCGGTCGACAACAAGATCGTGCCGCCCAAGCGCGGCGAGATGAAGCGCTCGATGGAAGCGCTCATCCACCACTTCAAGCTCTACACGGAAGGCTTCCACGTTCCCGCCGGCGAAGCCTATGCCGCCGTGGAAGCCCCGAAGGGTGAGTTCGGCGTCTATGTCGTCGCCGACGGCACCAACAAGCCCTATCGCTGCAAGATCCGCGCACCCGGTTTCGCGCATCTTCAGGCGATGGATTTCCTCTGCCGCGGCTACATGCTCGCGGATATTTCGGCGATCCTCGGGTCGCTGGATATCGTGTTCGGTGAAGTGGACCGCTGATCCCTGAGGGGAGGCGGTTCGATCGGAAGGGTACGGCATGTCTGTCCGTAGGCTTGCGCCAAAAGAGGTTCAGCCCGAGAGCTTCGCGTTCACGGCCGAGAATCTCGCCTGGGCCGAGAAGACCATCGCGAAGTATCCGCCGGGCCGTCAGGCCAGCGCGGTGATTCCGCTGCTCATGCGCGCGCAGGAGCAGGCGGGCGGCTGGGTGTCCGAGCCGGCGATGCGCTATGTCGGTGACATGCTCGGCATGGCGCCGATCCGTGTCTATGAGGTCGCGACCTTCTACACCCAGTTCCAGCTGCAGCCGGTGGGCAAGCGCGCGCACATCCAGGTGTGCGGCACCACGCCCTGCATGCTGCGCGGCGCGGGCGACCTCATGAAGGTGTGCAAGAGCCGCATTCATGAAGAGCCCTTCCATCTCTCGGCCAATGGCGACTTCTCCTGGGAAGAGGTCGAGTGCGCCGGCACCTGCGTGAACGCGCCGATGGTGCAGGTGTGGAAGGATGTCTATGAGGACCTGACGCCGGCGGATCTGGAAAAGATCCTCGACGCGTTCGAGCGCGGCGAGCATCCCGCCTCCGGCCCGCAGAACGGCCGCGTCACCTCCGCGCCCGTCACCGGGCTGCGCGTGCTGACCTCGCCGGAGCTGTTCGACGGCTCGATGGTCGGGCAGGGCGCCGGTCTGGCGCTGGCCCGCGAGGCGCTGGCCGCCAAGGCCAAGGGCGAGACGGCGCCGGCCGCGCCGCCCCCGGCCGCCGCTGCTGCCGCGCCGCCGCCGCCGCCGAAGAGCGATCCGGCGCCGGCCGCCGCCCCCGCCGCTAAGGCGGTCGAGGCCGCCGGCGAGGCCGACAAGGAGAAGCCGAAGAAGCCCGTCGCCCCGCCGCCCGGCGGCACGGCGGACAGCAAGGCGGAATGAGGAGCGAACCATGCTTGCCGACAAGGATCGCATCTTCACCAATATTTACGGCCACCATGATTGGGGGCTGCAGGGCGCGCTGAAGCGTGGCTCGTGGGACGGCACCAAGCTGTTCCTCGACGCCGGCCGTGATTTCATCATCGAGCATATGAAGGCCTCGGGCCTGCGCGGGCGCGGTGGCGCCGGCTTCCCGACCGGCCTCAAATGGTCGTTCATGCCCAAGAACAATGACGGGCGCCCGCATTACCTCGTCGTCAATGCCGACGAATCCGAGCCGGGCACCTGCAAGGACCGCGAGATCCTGCGCCACGACCCGCACCATCTGGTCGAAGGCTGCCTGATCGCGGGCTTCGCCATGGGCGCGCACACGGCCTATATCTATGTGCGCGGCGAGTTCATCCAGGAGCGCGAGCACCTGCAGGCGGCGATCGACCAGGCCTATGAGGCCCGGCTGATCGGCAAGAACAACGTGCATGGCTGGGACTTCGACATCTATGTCCACCATGGCGCCGGCGCCTATATCTGCGGCGAGGAAACCGCGCTGTTGGAAAGCCTTGAGGGCAAGAAGGGCCAGCCGCGGCTGAAGCCGCCCTTCCCGGCGAATGTCGGCCTCTATGGCTGCCCGACGACGGTGAACAACGTCGAATCCATCGCTGTTGCGCCCACCATCCTGCGGCGCGGCGCGGCGTGGTTCTCGTCCATCGGCCGTGCCAACAATGTCGGCACCAAGCTGTTCGGCATCTCCGGCCATGTGAACACGCCCTGCATCGTCGAAGAGGCGATGAGCATCCCGTTCAAGGAATTGATCGAGAAGCATGGCGGCGGCGTGCGCGGCGGCTGGGACAATCTGCTCGCCATCATCCCCGGCGGCGCGTCCTGCCCGATCATCCCGGCCGACCAGTGCGAAGACCTGATCATGGACTTCGACGGCTGCCGCGCGGTGAAGTCCAGCTTCGGCACCGCCGGCGTGCTGGTCATGGACAAGTCCACCGACGTGGTGAGGGCGATCGCCCGCATCTCCTATTTCTTCCGGCACGAGAGCTGCGGCCAGTGCACCCCCTGCCGTGAAGGCACGGGCTGGATGTGGCGCGTGCTCGACCGCATGGTCGAGGGCCGGGCGCAGAAGCGTGAGATCGATCTCCTGCTGCAGGTCACCACCCAGGTCGAGGGCCACACCATCTGTGCGCTCGGCGATGCGGCGGCGTGGCCGGTGCAGGGCCTGATCCGGCATTTCCGTCCCGAGATCGAAAAGCGGATCGACCAGTATTCGGCGAACCCGCATTCCGACCCGGTGCCGGTGGCGGCGGAGTAAGAGAGCATCATGGCCAAGATCATCGTCGACGACATCGAGCTGGATGTTCCGCCGGAGTTCACGCTGCTCCAGGCCTGTGAGGCGGCGGGCGCGGAAATCCCGCGTTTCTGCTTCCATGAGCGCCTTTCCATCGCCGGCAATTGCCGCATGTGTCTGGTTGAGGTGAAGGGCGGCCCGCCCAAGCCGACGGCGAGCTGCGCGCAGAATGTCCGCGATCTGCGCCCCGGCCCGAATGGCGAGCCGCCGGTCATCCTCACCAAGTCGCCGATGGTGAAGAAGGCGCGCGAAGGGGTGATGGAGTTCCTGCTCATCAACCACCCGCTCGACTGCCCGATCTGCGACCAGGGCGGCGAGTGCGACCTGCAGGACCAGGCCATGGCCTATGGCGTGGACACGTCCCGCTATGCCGAGAACAAGCGCGCGGTCGAAGACAAGTATATCGGCCCGCTGATCAAGACCTCCATGACCCGGTGCATCCAGTGCACCCGCTGCGTGCGCTTCACCACCGAGGTGGCGGGCGTGGCTGAGCTCGGCGCCATCGGGCGTGGCGAGGACATGGAAATCACCACCTATCTGGAAGCGGCGCTGTCCTCGGAGCTGCAGGGCAATGTCGCCGATCTCTGCCCGGTCGGCGCGCTGACCCAGCGCCCCTATGCCTATCACGCCCGCCCGTGGGAGCTGTCGAAGACCGAATCCATCGATGTGATGGATGCGGTCGGCTCCAACATCCGTGTCGACACCCGCGGCCGCGAGGTGATGCGCGTCCTCCCGCGTCTGAATGAAGACGTGAACGAGGAGTGGATCTCCGACAAGACCCGCTACATCTGGGACGGCCTCAAGACCCAGCGCCTCGACCGCCCCTATGTGCGGGTCGGCGGCAAGCTGAAGGTCGCGAGCTGGCCGGAAGCCTTCGCCGCCATCGCCGCGAAGGTGAAGGCGGTGCCGGGCAACCGTATCGGCGGCCTGGTCGGCGATCTCGCCTCGGTGGAAGAGGCGTTCGCGCTGAAGTCGTTGCTCGCCGCGCTCGGCTCGGCGAACATCGACTGCCGGCAGGACGGGGCGAAGCTGGATCCCGCGCTCGGCCGCGCCAGCTATCTGTTCAACGCGACCATCGCCGGCATCGAGCAGGCCGACGCGCTGCTGATCATCGGCTCCAACCCGCGCCTTGAGGCGAGCGTGCTCAATGCCCGCATCCGCAAGCGCTGGCTCCAGGGCAATTTCCCCATCGGCCTCGTCGGCCCGCATGTCGACCTGACCTATCCCTATGACTATCTCGGCGCCGGTTCCGACACGCTGGCCGACCTCGGCAATGGTGGCGGCTTCGCCGAAGTGCTGAAGGGCGCCCAGCGTCCGCTGATCCTGATCGGGCAGGGCTCTCTCGCCCGTGCCGACGGGGCGGCGGTGCTGGCGCAGGCGGCGCGGCTGGCGGTTTCCGTCGGCGCGGTGAAGGAGGGCTGGAACGGCTTCTCCGTCCTGCACACGGCGGCGTCGCGCGTCGGCGCGCTCGATATCGGCGCGGTGCCGGGCGAGGGCGGGCTGGACGCCGTGGCGATGACCAATCCGGGCGGGGTGGACGTTCTGTTCGCGCTCGGCGCGGACGAGATCGACATCGCCCCCGGCGCCTTCGTGGTCTATCTCGGCACCCATGGTGACCGCGGCGCCCATCGCGCCGACGTGATCCTGCCGGGCGCGGCCTATACCGAGAAGTCCGGCACCTATGTGAACACGGAAGGGCGGGCGCAAATCGCCAACCGCGCCGCTTTCCCGCCCGGGGAAGCGCGCGAGGACTGGGCGGTGCTGCGGGCGCTGTCCGATGTCGTCGGCCACCGCCTGCCCTTCGACAGCCTGGCGCAGCTGCGCGCCGCGCTCTACGCGGCCTATCCGCATCTCGCCCGGCTTGACCATGTCACGCCGGCCGATGCGGCGGCGGTCAGCGCGCTGGCCTCGGCCGGCGGCACGCCGGCGAGCGGGCCTTTCGCCGCCGCCGTCACCGATTTCTACCTCACCAATCCGATCGCCCGCGCCTCCGCCGTGATGGCCGAATGCTCCGCGCTCGCGTCCAGCCGCCACGCGGCGGCGGCCGAGTGAGGGGAGGGAGCACATGACCGAAACGACCTGGTTCGACACGCTGATACAGGTGCTCATCATCGTCGCCCAGAGCCTCGGGCTTCTGGTCGGCCTGCTGATCATCGTCGCCTATGTGCTGCTGGCCGACCGCAAGATCTGGGCGGCGGTGCAGCTGCGTCGCGGCCCCAACGTGGTCGGGCCGTTCGGCCTGTTCCAGTCCTTCGCCGACCTGATCAAGTTCGTGCTGAAGGAGCCGGTCATTCCCGACGGCGCCAACAAGGGCGTGTTCCTGCTCGCGCCCTTCGTCACCTGCCTGCTGGCGCTCGCCGCCTGGGCCGTGGTGCCGATCGACGCGGGCTGGGTGGTGGCCGACATCAATGTCGGCGTGCTCTACATCTTCGCGATTTCCTCGCTCGGCGTGTACGGCACCATCATGGCCGGCTGGGCGTCGAACTCGAAGTACCCGTTCCTGTCGGCGCTGCGCGCGGCGGCACAGATGGTGTCCTATGAGGTCTCCATCGGCTTCGTCATCGTCACCGTGCTGCTGTGCGCCGGCTCGCTGAACCTCTCGGCCATCGTCGAGGCGCAGAACACCTCCTGGGGCATCCTCGGCTGGTACTGGCTGCCGCTGTTCCCGATGTTCGTGATCTTCTTCATCTCGGCGCTGGCCGAGACCAACCGGCCGCCCTTCGACCTCGGCGAAGCGGAATCCGAACTCGTGGCCGGCTTCATGGTGGAGTACGGCTCCACCCCGTACATGATGTTCATGCTCGGCGAGTATGTGGCGATCATGACCATGTGCGCGCTGACCGCCATCCTGTTCATGGGCGGCTGGCTGCCGCCGGTGCCAATCGCGCCCTTCACCTGGGTGCCGGGCATCGTGTGGTTCCTGCTCAAGGTGCTGCTGGTGTTCTTCATGTTCGCCATGGTGAAGGCGATGGTTCCGCGCTACCGCTACGACCAGCTCATGCGGCTCGGCTGGAAGGTGTTCCTGCCGATCTCGCTGGCGATGGTGGTGATCGTGGCCTCCGTCCTGCACTTCACCGGCCTTGCGGCGGCGGGGGGATGAGATGGATGAGGGCACGCTCCACGCCCTGATGGAAGCCTCCGCCGTCGGTTGGGCCGGCGCGGCTGCGGGTGCGGTGTTTGGCGCACTCGAATGGTTCATACTGCCGCGGGTCGTCGAAACCTCGATCCGCGGTTCAAGGGAAGCCCGCAAGCTGAGCGCTGACCAGCTGGCGGGAGTGATTTCATGGTGGAAGACGGCGATCCGCCTCTTCGCCGTTTCGATGCCGCTGGTGGGCTTCGGCCTTGCCGCGGCTCTGGCCGATTGAGGAGAGCGACATGAGATTGGATCTGGCCGCACGCCAGCTGCTGCTCACCGAGTTCGTCTCGGCGTTCTTCCTGGCGATGCGCTATTTCTTCAAGCCGAAGGCGACGATCAACTATCCCTTCGAGAAGAACCCGGTATCGCCGCGTTTCCGTGGCGAGCACGCGCTGCGCCGCTATCCCAACGGGGAAGAGCGCTGCATCGCCTGCAAGCTGTGCGAGGCGATCTGCCCGGCGCAGGCCATCACCATCGAGGCCGGGCCGCGCCGCAATGACGGCACGCGCCGCACCACCCGTTACGACATCGACATGGTGAAGTGCATCTATTGCGGCTTCTGCCAGGAAGCCTGCCCGGTCGATGCCATCGTCGAGGGACCGAACTTCGAGTTCGCCACCGAGACGCGCGAAGAACTCTATTACGACAAGGCCAAGCTGCTCGCGAATGGCGACCGCTGGGAGCGCGAGATCGCGCGCAACATGGCGCTTGACGCGCCGTATCGTTGAGCGCTGGGGGCTGGGAACGTGAAGACCGAAACGATAAGGGCCGCTAGGGCCGTTCGCGCTGCGACCGCCGCAACAGCGGGCGCCGGAATGACTGGGGGGTGCCGGGCATGAGCCTCGCCGCGCTGTTCTTCTATCTCTTCGCCGGGGTCGCCGTGGCCTCGGCCTTCATGGTCATCGCGTCGCGGAACCCGGTCCATTCGGTGCTGTTCCTGATCCTGACCTTCGTCAACGCCTCGGGCCTGTTCATCCTGATCGGCGCCGAATACATCGCGATGCTGCTCATCGTGGTCTATGTCGGCGCGGTCGCGGT
Organism: Ancylobacter polymorphus; assembly: GCF_022836935.1. Taxonomy (NCBI): domain Bacteria; kingdom Pseudomonadati; phylum Pseudomonadota; class Alphaproteobacteria; order Hyphomicrobiales; family Xanthobacteraceae; genus Ancylobacter; species Ancylobacter polymorphus. The sequence goes on from NZ_CP083239.1 coordinate 3,154,869, forward strand.
GCTGTTCCTCTTCGTCGTCATGATGCTGGACGTGGATTTCGTCGAGCTGCGCCAGGGCTTCCTGCAGTATCTGCCGGTGGGCGTGCTGATCGGCATGGTGTTCCTCGCCGAGCTGGTGCTGGTCGTCGGTTCCTGGACCTTCGGTGCCGGCGTCACCGGCGCGGTCGCTTCCGCCGCGCCCGGCGTGTCGAACGCGGTCGCCATCGGCCGGGTGCTGTACACGGATTACGTCTATTTCTTCCAGGCGGCGGGCTTCATCCTGCTGGTCGCCATGATCGGTGCCATCGTGCTGACGCTCCGCCACAAGGAGAATGTGAAGCGCCAGAGCATTCCGGTCCAGAACGCGCGCACCAAGGCGATGGCGATCGACGTCGTCAAGGTGCCTTCCGGCAAGGGGCTCTGAGCCATGGCGATCGGCCTTCCGCACTATCTGACCGTCGCGGCGATCCTGTTCACGCTCGGCACGCTCGGCATCTTCCTCAACCGGAAGAACGTCATCGTCATCCTGATGTCGGTGGAGCTCATCCTGCTGGCGGTGAACATCAACCTCGTCGCCTTCTCCGTCTTCCTCGGCAACATCGTCGGACAGGTCTTTGCCCTGTTCGTGCTGACGGTCGCCGCCGCCGAGGCCGCCATCGGCCTCGCCATCCTCGTGGTGTTCTACCGCAATCGCGGGTCGATCGCCGTCGAGGACATCAACACCATGAAGGGCTGAGCGGGCTTCATGTACCAGGCGATCGTATTTCTTCCCCTCGTCGGCTTTCTCATCGCCGGCCTGTTCGGCCGGCTGATCGGCGCCCGCGCCTCGGAGCTGGTGACGACAGGTCTGCTGATGATCTCCGCTTTCTTCGCGTGGATCGTGTTCTTCCAGACCGCTTTCGGCGGTCATGACGGCACGGTGGAGCTGTTCACCTGGATGGCGTCGGGCAAGCTCGACGTGACCTGGGCGATCCGCGTCGACACGCTGACGGCGGTGATGCTCATCCTCGTCACCACCGTGTCCTCGCTCGTGCACCTCTACTCCATGGGGTACATGCACGAGGACCCCAGCCGTCCGCGCTTCTTCGCCTATCTCTCGCTGTTCACCTTCGCCATGCTGATGCTGGTGACGAGCGACAACCTCGTGCAGCTGTTCTTCGGCTGGGAGGGCGTCGGCCTCGCTTCCTACCTGCTCATCGGCTTCTGGTACGACAAGCCGTCGGCCTGCGCGGCGGCGATGAAGGCGTTCATCGTCAACCGTGTCGGCGATTTCGGCTTCGCGCTCGGCATCTTCGCCGTCTATCTCATGACCGGCTCGGTGGCCTTCGAGCAGGTCTTCGCGGCCGCGCCCTCGCTGATGGACAAGAACATCCTGTTCCTCGGCCATGAGTGGCACGCGCCGACCGTGATCTGCCTGCTGCTGTTCATCGGCGCCATGGGCAAGTCGGCGCAGCTCGGCCTGCACACCTGGCTGCCCGACGCGATGGAAGGCCCGACCCCGGTCTCGGCGCTCATCCACGCCGCCACCATGGTGACGGCCGGCGTCTTCATGGTGGCGCGCCTGTCGCCGCTGTTCGAGCTGTCGGACACGGCGCTGAACGTGGTGCTGTTCGTTGGCGCCTCCACCGCCTTCTTCGCGGCGACGGTCGGCTGCGTGCAGAACGACATCAAGCGCGTGATCGCCTATTCCACCTGCTCGCAGCTCGGCTACATGTTCGTCGCCCTCGGCACCGGCGCCTATTCCGTTGGCGTGTTCCACCTGCTCACCCACGGCTTCTTCAAGGCTCTGCTGTTCCTTGCCGCCGGCTCGGTCATCCATGCGATGCACCATGAGCAGGACATGCGCCACATGGGCGGCCTGTGGCGGAAGATTCCCTTCACCTACGCCACCATGATGATCGGTGGCCTGGCGCTGACGGGCTTCCCCTTCACCGCCGGCTATTTCTCCAAGGACGCGATCATCGAGACCGCCTTCGTCAGCCACAGCCCCGCCGCCACCTATGCCTGGGTGATGACGGTCGCGGCGGCGGCGCTCACCGCCTTCTACACCTGGCGGCAGATGTTCATGACCTTCCACGGCAAGACGCGCGCGGATCACCACACCTACGACCATGCGCATGAATCGCCGCTGACCATGCTCATCCCGCTCGGCGTGCTCTCGCTCGGCGCGCTGTTCGCCGGCATGATCCTCTACCCGTACTTCGTCGGGCACGATGTCGATCACTTCTTCCGGGAGTCGATCTTCATGGCGTCGGACAACAAGATCCTGGAAGAGATGCATCACATTCCCGGCTGGGCGAAGTGGGCCCCGACGGTGATGATGGCGCTCGGCTTCGCCGTGGCCTACTGGATGTACATCGCCAATACCGCCGTGCCGAAGGCGCTGGCCAAGCAGAACGACGTTCTGTACCGCTTCCTGCTCAACAAGTGGTACTTCGACGAGCTGTATGACTTCCTGTTTGTCCGCCCGACCATGTGGCTCGGCCGCTTCCTGTGGAAGCAGGGCGACATGCGGGTCATCGACGGCTACGGCCCGAACGGCGTCTCGGCCCGCGTCATCGACGTGACCAACCGCGTCGTGCGGCTGCAGACCGGCTATCTCTACCACTATGCGTTCGTGATGCTGGTGGGCGTCGCGGCCCTCATCACCTGGTTCATGTTCGGGGGCGCGCACTGATGTATGAGTGGCCCATTCTCTCCGTCGTCACCTTCCTGCCGCTCGTCGGCGCGCTGCTGATCGTCCTGATGATCCGCGGCGACGATGAGGTCGCCAAGCGCAACGCCCGCTGGGTGGCGCTGTGGGCGACCCTCGTCACCTTCGTCATCTCGCTGCTGCTGCTGGTCGGCTTCGATGCGTCGAACCCGGACTTCCAGTTCACCGAATACCAGCCCTGGCTCGGCGATGTCGCCGCTTACCGCATGGGCGTGGACGGCATTTCGCTGCCCTTCATCGTGCTGACCACGCTCCTGATGCCGATGTGCATCCTCGCGAGCTGGGAGTCGATTCAGCACCGTGTGAAGGAGTACATGATCTGCTTCCTGGTGCTCGAAACGCTGATGATCGGCACCTTCGCGGCGCTGGACCTGCTGCAGTTCTACTTCTTCTTCGAAGGCGGCCTGATCCCGATGTTCCTCATCATCGGCATCTGGGGCGGCAAGCGGCGCATCTACGCGACGTTCAAGTTCTTCCTCTACACGCTCGCCGGCTCGGTGCTGATGATGCTGGCCATCATGGCGATGTACTGGCAGGCTGGCACCACCGACATCACCCAGCTGCTGAGCTTCAACTTCCCCTCGGGGATGCAGCACTGGCTCTGGCTCGCCTTCTTCGCCTCCTTCGCGGTGAAGATGCCGATGTGGCCGGTGCACACCTGGCTGCCCGACGCGCATGTCGAGGCGCCGACCGCCGGCTCGGTCATTCTGGCGGGCATCCTGCTGAAGATGGGCGGCTACGGCCTGCTCCGCTTCTCGCTGCCCATGTTCCCGGAGGCGTCGGCCTATTTCGCCCCCTTCGTCTTCACGCTCTCCGTGATCGCGATCGTCTACACCTCGCTGGTCGCCCTGATGCAGGAGGACATGAAGAAGCTGATCGCCTACTCCTCCGTCGCCCATATGGGCTATGTGACGATGGGCATCTTCACCCTGACCCAGGAAGGCATCCAGGGCGCGGTGTTCCAGATGGTCAGCCACGGCTTCGTCTCGGGCGCGCTGTTCCTGTGCGTCGGCGTGGTCTATGACCGCATGCACACCCGCGAGATTGCCGCCTATGGCGGCCTCGTCTTCCGCATGCCGATCTACGCCACGCTGTTCATGGTGTTCACCATGGCCAATGTCGGCCTGCCGGGCACGTCGGGCTTCATCGGTGAGTTCCTCACCCTGCTCGCCACGTTCGGCCGCAACACCTGGGTCGCCTTCTTCGCCACAACCGGCGTGATCCTCTCGGCGGCCTATGCGCTGTGGCTCTACCGGCGGATCATCTTCGGTCCGCTGGAAAAGGATAGCCTGAAGGGGCTCGGCGACGTGAACGCCCGCGAGATGGCCTCGCTCGTGCCGCTGCTGTTCTTCACCATCCTGTTCGGCGTGTGGCCGCAGCCGATCCTCGACGCCTGCAATGTCGCGGTGAACGCGATTGTTGCCCGCGCCGACATCGCCGTCGGCGCCGTCAAGGCCGCCGCGCTGGTGCTGCCTTGATCCGACCCATGACCATCGCGGAGCCCGTCCAATGACCCTCTCCCTCGCCGCGCTCGGCCCCGCGCTGCCCGAACTGCTGCTGGCGCTGTCCGCGCTGGCGCTGCTCATGCTCGGCGCCTTCGCCGGGCCGAAGTCGACCGACACGGTGAACGGGCTGGCGCTCGCCGCCCTGTTCGGCGCGCTGGTTTTGGTGCTGATCGGCCCCGCCGATGCGACGCTGTTCAACGGCGCCTTCCAGGTCGACGCGTTCGGCCGCTTCATGAAGGTGCTGGCGCTGATCGGCGCCGGCGGCACGCTGGCCATGTCGGTGGACTGGCTGAAGATCGAGAAGCAGGACCGCTTCGAGTACCCGGTTCTGGTGCTGCTCTCGACCCTCGGCATGATGGTGCTGATCTCGGCCGGCGATCTGATCGCGCTCTATATGGGCCTCGAACTGATGAGCCTCGCGCTATACGTGATCGCCGCCAATAACCGCGATTCCGTGCGCTCCACCGAGGCGGGCCTGAAGTATTTCGTGCTCGGCGCGCTCTCCTCCGGCATGCTGCTGTACGGCGCCTCGCTGATCTATGGCTTCACCGGCTCGGTGAATTTCGCCCAGATCGCCCAGGCGGCGCGCGAGCCTTCGCTCGGGCTGATCTTCGGCATCGTGTTCACCTTCGCGGGCCTGTGCTTCAAGGTCTCGGCCGTGCCGTTCCACATGTGGACGCCGGACGTGTACGAAGGCGCGCCGGCGCCCGTCACCGCCTTCTTCGCCTCGGCGCCGAAGGTGGCGGCCATGGCGGTGTTCGTGCGCTTCGCCATGGAGGCGCTGCCCAACGTCGCGCATCAGTGGCAGCAGATCATCGTCTTCGTCTCCATCGCCTCGATGGCGCTCGGCTCCTTCGCCGCCATCGGCCAGCGCAACTTCAAGCGCCTGATGGCCTATTCCTCCATTGGCCATATGGGCTTCGCGCTGGTCGGCCTCGCCGCCGGCACGCAGCAGGGCGTCCAGGGCGTGCTGGTCTACATGGCGGTCTATCTCGTCATGACGCTCGGCACCTTCGCCTGCATCCTGTCGATGCGGCGCAAGGACGGCATGGTCGAGAGCTATGACGAACTCGCCGGTCTCGCCCGCACCAGCCCGGTGAAGGCGTTCATGCTGGCGGTGCTGATGTTCTCGCTCGCCGGCATTCCGCCGCTCGCCGGCTTCCTCGCCAAGTACTACGTGTTCCTGGCGGCGATCGAGGCCGGGCTGTACACGCTCGCCGTCATCGGCGTGCTCACCAGCGTGGTCGGCGCGTTCTACTATCTGCGCATCGTCAAGATCATGTATTTCGACGAGCCGGCGGCGGCCTTCGAGCCCATGCGCTCGGAACCGCGGGTGGTGCTCGCCATTTCCGGCACCTTCACCCTGCTGTTCTTCGTCTATCCCGCGCCGCTCATCGCGGCGGCGGCGGCGGCGGCCCGGGCGCTCTTCTGAGAATGGCGCCCACGCCGGTCGCGACGCCGGTCGTCCGTTTCGACACCGTCGGTTCGACAAACGAAGCCGCGCTCGCCCAAGTGGGCGGCGCGGCGCCCTGCTGGTTTGTCGCCGCGCGGCAGACCGGCGGACGCGGCCGGCGCGGCCGCCCCTGGGCGTCCGAGCCCGGAAATCTCTACGCCTCGCTGCTGCTGGTGGATGCCGCGCCGGCGGCCCGCCAGCCGGAGCTCTGCTTCGTCGCCGCGCTCGCGCTCTATGATGCCGTGCGCGCCGTCACCGGCATCGACCCGCTGCGCATCGGCCTCAAATGGCCCAATGACGTGATGATTGACGGCGCCAAGCTGGCCGGAATCCTGCTAGAGGGCACGGTGGCGCCTGGCGGGCGGGCCGCGACGGTGATTGGCTTCGGTGTCAATTGCGCGCACCATCCCGCCGACACGCCCTATCCCACCACGGACCTCGCGGCCGCCGGCTATCCCACCGATCCGCCGGCACTGCTGGCCGCGCTCGATGCGTCGATGGCGGCGCGGCTGGCGGAATGGGCACGGGGCGCCGGCTTCGCCGCGACGCGCGACGCCTGGCTGCGCCGCGCCAGCGGCCTCGGCAAGGCGATGACGGCACGGCTTGGCAGCCGGGAGGTTGCGGGAGTATTCGAGGCACTCGATTTTTCGGGCGCCATGGTGCTGCGCCGCAGTGACGGTGTGCGCGAGACGATCAGCGCCGGCGACGTGTTTCCCACGCCTGCCGCGCCAGTGTGAAAGGCAGGAATGTGAGCAAGTGGCCGGACGAACTGGTCTTCGCCCCCCTCGGTGGGGTCGGCGAGATCGGTATGAATCTCGGGCTGTATGGTCTGGGGCCACGCAACCGGCGCAAATGGCTCGCGGTCGATCTCGGCATCTCCTTCGCGCCGCCGGAAGTGCCGGGCATCGACATCATCATGCCCGATGTCGGCTTTCTCGAACGTGAGGCGGATGCCGGCAACCTCGCCGGCCTCGTCATCACCCACGGGCACGAGGACCATATCGGCGCGCTGGTGGATCTGTGGCCGCGTCTCGGCTGCACCGTCTACACCACGCCCTTCACCCACGCGCTGGCGGAGGCGCGGCGCCTCGGCGAGCCGGGGGCGCCGAAGATTCCCTTCCACATCGTGCCCACGGGCGGGCGGACGAAGATCGGCCCGTTCGACGTGGAATTCGTGCCGGTCGCGCATTCCATTCCCGACAGCCATTCGCTGGCCATCCGCACCCCGCTCGGGCTGGTGGTGCACACGGGCGACTGGAAGATCGACCCGACCCCGGTGGTCGGCAATGTCACCGATCCCGCGCGCTTCACCGCGCTGGGCGATGAGGGCGTGCGGGCGATCATCTGCGATTCCACCAATGCCATTCGCGACGGCATCTCGCCCTCGGAAGTGGATGTGCAGGCCGCGCTGCACGATCTGATCGCCGCCGCGCCGCACCGTGTGGCGGTGACGACCTTCGCCTCCAATGTCGCCCGCATTCGCTCCATCGCCGAGGCGGCGGTGAAGGCCGGGCGCGAGGTGGTGCTGGTTGGGCGGGCGATGGAACGGGTGATCGGCGTGGCGCGCGAGCAGCACATGCTCGACGGGCTGCCGCCCTTCCGCCCGGTCGATGCCTATGGCTTCCTGCCGCGCGACAAGGTGGTCGCCATCCTCACCGGCAGCCAGGGCGAGCCGCGCGCGGCGCTGGCGCGCATCGCCGATGACGACCATCCTGATATCGCCTTGTCGCCGGGCGATCATGTGATCTTCTCGTCGCGCACCATTCCCGGCAATGAGCGGGCGGTGAACCGCATCATCAACGCGCTGGTGCTGCAGGGCATCAAGGTCATCACCGACCGCGACGGGCTTGTGCATGTGTCCGGCCATCCGCGCCGGGGCGAGCTGGAGCAGATGTACAAATGGCTGCGCCCGCAAGTGGCGGTGCCGGTGCATGGCGAGCCGCTGCATCTGTCCGAGCATGCCGAGCTTGCCCGCCGCATGGGCGCGCGCGAGGTGATAAGGCTGGTGGATGGCGATGTGGTGCGCCTCATCAGCGCCGATCCCTCGCTGGGCGCGGAGGTGATCGAGGAGATTCCCTCCGGCCGTCTGTATAAGGACGGGCAGGTGCTGGTCGGCGCCGAGGACCCGGCGATTTCCGAGCGCCGGCGGCTGTCCTTCAGCGGGCTGGTCTCGGTCGCCATCGCCATGTCGTCCAAGGGCGAGGTGGTCGGCGATCCCATGATCGACCTCTCCGGCCTGCCGCGCCTCGGCATTGGCGGCACGCCGCTCGATGAGGTGGTTGAGGACGCCGTGCTGAACTGCCTCGACGGCCTGCCCAAGCCGCGCCGGCGCGACCCGGACGCGGTCGCGGAATCGGTGACGCGCGCGGTGCGCGCCCAGATCAACGCTGCCTGGGGCAAGAAGCCGCTCTGCCATGTGCTTGTGATCACGGTATGACAGGCGGGCCGGGAGCCGGCGGGCGCGGGAGGTGAGCCTTTCCCGTGCCGCCGGCGTATCCCCGGTGCCGGCGCGTCCGCGCGGCGGAACGGGGAGGGGACTTGCATGATCGGCCGTCTGAACCACGTCGCCATCGCCGTGCCGGATCTCGATGCCGCGATCACCACCTATCGCGACACGCTCGGCGGCGTGGTGTCCGGCATCACGCCGCAGCCGGAGCATGGGGTGAACACGGTGTTCGTCACCCTGCCCAACACCAAGGTGGAACTGCTCGGCGCGCTCGGGGAGAACTCGCCCATCGCGAAGTTCCTCGAACGCAATCCGGAAGGCGGCATTCATCATCTCTGCTACGAGGTCGAGGACATCCTCGCCGCCCGCGACCGCCTGCTGGCGGCGGGGGCGCGGGTGCTGGGCTCGGGCGAGCCGCGCCTCGGCGCGCATGGCAAGCCGGTGCTGTTCCTCCACCCCAAGGATTTTCTCGGCACGCTGGTCGAGCTGGAACAGGCGTGAGGCGGCACAATGGGCGTCGGCACCTATATCGCGATCTATTTCATCGTCTGGTGGGTGGTGATCTTCACCGTCCTGCCCTTCGGCGTGCGCTCCCAGCATGAGGACGGCGCGGTCGAGGACGGCACCGAGCCGGGCGCGCCGCAGCAGCCGATGCTGCTGCGCAAGGCACTGGCGACGACGGTGATCTCCGCCATTCTCGTGCTGATCTTCGCCTGGCTGGTGGAGACGGACCGGCTGAATTCCGACATGCTGCCCATGCCGTTCCCGCTCTATCAGGCCAAATAGACGGCGCGCTGCCGGCAAAAAGGCAAAAAAAGAGGCGGGACCGAAGTCCCGCCTTCCTTGTCTGGCCGCCCGCACCTGATTCCGCGCCGTTTCGACGTCTGCCAGGGGGCTTTCTTAGCCGTCATTCCTCCCGAGACCTGGACCGATCAGCACGCTCCTCAAAGCGTTCAGCGGACCTCTTTCTAGAGGCCGGCACTCTAGCAAAATTTAGAACCTTGTCATCCTTGCGTCGCAATACGATTATGGTGCGTTGCAACAAAAATGGGCGCGGATCGGGCATCAAGCCTTAAGTTGAGGCAGTCTTTGCGCCATTCGCCCGCGTCCATGGGGCAAGGGCTTGTGTTTTGTGAGGCGATCCGGTTTCACTCCGCCATCGCCGCCACGCAGCCGATCCCGGCCGAATCGTGAGTTTCCGCTGATGCGCCTTTCCCGCTACTTCCTTCCCATCCTCCGCGAAGTCCCGAAGGAAGCGGAAATCGTCTCGCACCGCTTCATGCTGCGCGCCGGCATGATCCGGCAGGAGAGCGCTGGCATCTATGCGTGGCTGCCGCTGGGCAAGCGCGTACTCGACAAGATCTGCAACATCATCCGCGAGGAGCAGAACCGCTCCGGCGCCATCGAGATCATGATGCCGACCATCCAGTCGGCCGATCTCTGGCGCGAAAGCGGGCGCTATGACGACTATGGCAAGGAGATGCTCCGCATCAAGGACCGGCATGAGCGCGACATGCTCTACGGGCCGACCAATGAGGAGATGCTGACCGAGATCGTCCGCGCCTATGTGAAGTCCTACAAGGACCTGCCGCTGAACCTCTACCACATCCAGTGGAAGTTCCGCGACGAGGTGCGCCCGCGCTTCGGCGTCATGCGCTCGCGCGAGTTCCTGATGAAGGACGCCTATTCCATCGACCTCGACTTCGAGAACGCGGTCGTCGCCTATAACCGCATGTTCGTCGCCTATCTGCGGACCTTTGCCCGGCTCGGGCTGAAGGCGATTCCCATGGTGGCCGACACCGGCCCGATCGGCGGCAATCACAGCCATGAGTTCATCATCCTCGCCTCGACCGGCGAGAGCCAGGTGTTCTGCCATGCCGACTATCTCGACATGGCCACGCCGGAGGCGGGCGTCGACTTCCGCAATCCCGCCGGCCTGCAAGACATCGTGAACCGCTGGACCAGCCTTTATGCGGCCACGGAAGAGAAGCATGACGAAGAGGCCTTCGCGGCGATTCCCGAGGAACAGCGGGTCTCGGCGCGCGGCATCGAGGTGGGTCACATCTTCTATTTCGGCACCAAATATTCCGAGCCGATGGGCGCCAAGGTGACGGGCCCCGATGGCGTGGAGACGCCCGTGCATATGGGCTCCTACGGCATCGGCCCCTCCCGTCTCGTCGCCGCCATCATCGAGGCGTCGCATGACGAGAACGGCATCATCTGGCCGGAGGCCATCGCGCCGTTCCGCGTCGGGCTGCTCAACCTCAAGGTCGGTGATGCGGCGACGGACGAGGCCTGCGAGGCGATCTATGCCGAGCTGACCGCGCGCGGCGTCGATGTGCTCTATGACGACACGGCGGAGCGGCCCGGCTCGAAATTCGCCACCGCCGACCTGATCGGCCTTCCCTGGCAGATCATCGTCGGGCCAAAGGGGCTGGCGGCCGGTACGGTGGAGCTGAAGCGGCGGGCGGATGGTTCGCGCGAGACGCTGACCATCCCGGCGGCGCTGGAGCGGATCATCGGTTGAGTTGAGGGCGCGCGCCGGCCGATCAAGGCCGGGCGAGGGGCGGAGCAGGCATGGCGGCCAAGAGCGCAGCGCGTCGGACCAAGGCAGCGAAGACCGCGTCGGCGAGTGCCGGCGCGGAGCCCACGGGCTCCAGGCCGTTCAGCGCCTTCGAGTGGATGCTGTCGCTGCGCTATCTGCGCGCGCGCCGCAAGGAAGGCTTCATCTCGGTCATCGCCGGCTTCTCCTTCCTCGGCATCATGCTCGGCGTGGCGACGCTCATCATCGTCATGGCGGTCATGAACGGCTTCCGCACCGAGCTGCTGTCGAAGATCCTCGGGCTGAACGGCCATATGCTGGTGCAGTCGGCCGGCGGGCCGCTGACCGACTACGAAGAAGTCGCCAAGCGCATTGCCGGCGTGCCGGGGGTGAAGCTCGCCGTGCCGCTGGTGGAAGGGCAGGCGCTGGCCTCCTCCGCCTTCGGAGCGGGCGGCGTGCTGGTGCGCGGCCTCTCCGAGGCCAGCCTGCGGGCGCTGCCCGCCATCGGTTCCAATATCAAGGCCGGGACGCTGGACGGCTTCGACGAGGGATCCGGCGTCGCCATCGGCGCGGGCCTCGCCAAGCAGCTCTCGCTGCAGGCCGGCGACAATCTCACCCTTGTCGCCCCGCGCGGCGCGGTCACGCCCATGGGCACGACGCCGCGCATCAAGGTCTACAAGATCGCGGCGGTGTTCGAGATCGGCATGTCGGAATATGACAGCGCCTTCGTGTTCATGCCGCTGGCGGAGAGCCAGGCCTATTTCAACAGGGATGGCGATGTGACCGCCATCGAGGTCTATATCGACAAGCCGGACGAGGTGGACCGCTACCGAGCCTTGCTGCAGGAGGCGGTGGAACGGCCGATCTACATCGTCGACTGGAAGCAGCGGAACGCCACCTTCTTCAACGCGCTGCAGGTGGAGCGGAACGTGATGTTCCTGATCCTGACGCTGATCGTGGTGGTGGCGGCCTTCAACATCGTCTCCGGCCTCAACATGCTGGTGAAGGACAAGGGGCGCGATATCGGCATTCTGCGCACCATGGGCGCCACCAGCGGGGCGATCATGCGCATCTTCCTCGTCACCGGCGCCGCCATCGGCGTGGTCGGCACGCTGGCGGGTTTTTTGCTCGGGCTCATCGTCTGCCTCAATGTCGAGGAGATCCGTCAGTTCATCTCCTGGCTGACCTCAACCGAGCTGTTCTCGCCGGAACTCTATTATCTCAGCCGCCTGCCGGCCGAGCTGAACGCCGGCGAAACCGCCACCGTGGTGCTGATGGCGCTCATCCTGTCCCTTCTCGCCCCGCTCTACCCGTCCTGGCGCGCCGCGCGCCTCGATCCGGTGGAAGCGCTGCGCTACGAATAGGAGGGCGCCATGTCGACCGCTCACCCCAAGGCCGCGCTGCGGCTTGAGAGCATCGAACGCCGCTATGCCCAGGGCGAGGGCACGCTGGAAATTCTGCGCGGTACCAATTTCACCGTGATGGAAGGCCAGTCCGTTGCGCTGGTCGCCCCTTCCGGCACCGGCAAGTCCACCCTGCTGCATATCGCCGGCCTGTTGGAACATCAGGACGCCGGCGAGGTGTTCATCGGCGATACCGGCACCGCCGGCCTGTCGGACGCCGAGCGCACCCGCATCCGCCGCGTCGATGTCGGCTTCGTCTACCAGTTCCACCATCTGCTGCCCGAATTCTCCGCGCAGGAGAATGTGATGCTGCCGCAGATGATCCGCGGCCTGCCGCGCCGGGAGGCGGCGCAGCGGGCGAAGGAACTGCTCAGCTATCTCGGCCTCGGCAAGCGGCTGGAACACCGGCCGGGCGAGCTTTCCGGCGGCGAGCAGCAGCGCGTCGCCATCGCCCGCGCCGTCGCCAACGCCCCGCGCGTGTTGCTGGCCGACGAGCCGACCGGCAATCTCGACCCGCACACCGCCGACCATGTGTTTCACGCGCTGTCGCAGCTGGTGGAGGCGACGGGGCTCGCGGCGGTCATCGCCACCCATAATCTCGACCTCGCCGACCGCATGCACCGCCGGGTGACGTTGCGCGAGGGGCAGGTGGTGGAACTCGCCTGAGGCGGGGGCACCCCAAGCGGGCAACGTAGCCCTGAGGCGCGCAACGTCATCGGTTACGCGCTACGTCATCCTGAGGTGCCCGGCAGCGCCGGGCCTCGAAGGATGAAGGCTTAGTGCAGCCTAATCGCCCAGCCCCGCATCACGTACGGCGATTCGGCGCGAGGGCGTCGGGGGCGTTTTCGTTTCGTCAACCATGAACGGGAACGAAAGAAGAACATGGCTTGATCATGTGGATTGCGGGCGTCATGTTCTCTCTATGTTCCAGGGAGGTCGACATGATCCGCGTTCTCGTACAGGAAGCCGCCGCTCTCGCGTCCATCGCACTGTTCGTCGCCATGATCGGCCTGTGGGCCGGGGTGATCACCGGGGTTTGAGGCGCGATTACCCGGTCGCGCCTGAGGACAGCGGGGAGGAGCCGCCCGCAAAGGTGGACGCCGCCGGCGGCGATGCCCACCATAGCGAGTTTCGAGTCGCAGGAGGGATGTGAGATGGCGCAAGCTGATGTCGGGTTCGTGCATCTGCATGTTCATTCCTCCTTCTCCCTGCTGGAAGGCGCGCTCAGCATCGGCAAGCTCGCCGATCTCGCCAAGAAGGACCGCCAGCCCGCCATCGCCCTCACCGACACCGGCAATCTGTTCGGCGCGCTGGAATTCTCGGAAAAGATGGCCGGCGCCGGCATCCAGCCGATTCTCGGCTGCGCCGTGGCGGTGGATTTTCCCGGCACGGCCCCCCGCGGCCCCGCCGGGCAGGAGCGCCCGCGCATCGTCCTGCTCGCGATGAACGAGGAGGGGTGGACGAACCTCATGGAGCTGGTGTCGCGCTCCTTCCTCGACACCGCCGCCGACGGCGCCCCCCACATCAAGGTGGACTGGCTGGAAGGCCGCGCCGCCGGTCTCATCGCTCTCACTGGCGGTCCCATCGGCCCCATCGACCGCGCTTTGGCGGCCGGCAGCGCCGACCATGCGGAACAGCGGCTGGCGACGCTCCACAGCCTGTTCGGCGACCGGCTTTACGTAGAAATTCAACGCCATGGCGTCGCCGAGGAGCGCCGGGTCGAGCCGGCGCTGATCGAACTCGCCTACCGCCTCGATTTGCCGCTGGTGGCGACCAACGAGCCGTTCTTCGCCGCCCAGGACGACTACGAGGCCCACGACGCATTGATTTGCATCGCCGAAGGCCGTCTCGTCGCCGAGCCCGACCGGCGCCAACTCACCCCCGAGCACCGGTTCCGCACCCGCGCGGAAATGGCGGACCTGTTCGCTGATCTCCCGGAAGCCCTTGCCAACACGGTGGAAATCGCCCAGCGCTGCGCCTATCGCCCGCGCACGGTGAAGCCCATTCTGCCGCGCTTCACTCTCGACCGCGACGAGGCGGAGGAGTTGCGGCTGCAGGCGGAAGAGGGGCTGCGCAATCGCCTGGCGATCCACGGGCCGACGGAAGGTCTGACGGTCGCGGATTATGAAGCGCGACTGGCTTTCGAGCTCGGTATCATCGAGCGGATGAAGTTTCCCGGCTACTTCCTCATCGTGTCGGACTTCATCAAATGGGCCAAGGCGCAGGGAATTCCGGTCGGTCCGGGCCGTGGCTCGGGCGCGGGCTCGCTGGTCGCCTATTCGCTGACCATCACCGATCTCGACCCGCTGCGCTTCGGCCTGCTGTTCGAACGCTTCCTCAATCCCGAACGCGTGTCGATGCCCGACTTCGACATCGACTTCTGCCAGGAGCGCCGCGACGAGGTGATCCGCTACGTCCAGCAGCGCTACGGCCGCGATCAGGTGGCGCAGATCATCACCTTCGGTACGTTGCAGGCGCGCGGCGTGCTGCGCGATGTCGGCCGGGTGCTGGAAATGCCCTATGGCCAGGTCGACAAGCTGTGCAAGCTGGTGCCGCAGAACCCGGCCAATCCGGTGACGCTGAAGCAGGCGATCACCGACGAGCCGCGCCTGCAGGGCGAAAGCGACTCCAACCCGGTGGTCAAGCGCGCCTTCGATATCGCCACCCGGCTGGAAGGGCTCAACCGCCACGCCTCGACCCATGCCGCTGGTATCGTCATAGGCGACCGGCCGCTGGCGCGACTGGTCCCGCTCTACCGAGACCCGCGCTCGGACATGCCGGTCACCCAGTATAACATGAAATGGGTGGAGCAAGCCGGGCTGGTGAAGTTCGACTTCCTCGGCCTCAAGACCCTCACCGTCCTGCAAACCGCCGTCCGTCTGGTCGCCCAGCGGGGAATCACCCTCGACCTGTCGACGATTCCGCTCGACGATAAAAAGACTTACGACATGCTGACGCGCGGCGAGACGGTCGGCGTGTTCCAGGTGGAAAGCGCCGGCATGCGGCGGGCGCTGGTCGACATGAAGCCGGACCGGCTGGAGGACATCATCGCCCTCGTCGCCCTGTACCGGCCGGGCCCGATGGCCAATATCCCGGTCTATTGCGCGGTGAAGAACGGGCAGGAAAAGGCGGCTTATGCGCATCCCGCGCTGGAAGCCAGCCTGAAGGAGACCTACGGCGTCATCATCTACCAGGAACAGGTGATGCAGATCGCGCAGACGCTCTCGGGCTATTCGCTGGGCGAAGCCGACCTGCTGCGCCGCGCCATGGGCAAGAAGATCCGCGCCGAAATGGACAAGCAGCGCGAGCGCTTCGTCAGTGGTGCGGTGGAGCGGGGCGTGCCGAAGGCGAAGGCGTCGGAGATTTTCGACCTGCTCGCCAAATTTGCCGATTACGGCTTTAACAAGAGCCACGCGGCCGCCTATGCGCTGGTGTCCTACCAGACCGCCTATATGAAGGCGAACTACCCGACCGAGTTCCTCGCCGCCTCCATGACGCTCGACATGGGCAATACCGACAAGCTCGCGGAATTCCGGCAGGAATCGCAGCGGCTCGGCATCGAGGTCGTGCCGCCCTCGGTGAATCACTCCGGGCGCGACTTCGCCGTGAAGGACGGACGCATTCTCTATGCGCTGGCGGCGATAAAGGGGGTCGGTGGGCACTCGGTCGACGCCATCGTCGAGGCGCGGGGCGCGCGCCCCTTCACCAGCCTCGCCGACTTCGCCTCGCGCATCAACGCCAAGGCGCTGAACAAGCGGACGATGGAAAGCCTGGTCAATGCCGGGGCGTTCGATGCGCTGGAGAAGAACCGCGCCCGGGCCTCGGCGGCGATCGACTGCATGCTCGCCCATGCGGCATCGGTCGGGGCTGAGGTGGCATCGGGGCAGGGCAATATGTTCGGCGGGCCGTCGGTCGCGGCGGAACTGCCGATTCCCAGCGCCGCGCCGTGGCTGCCGGCCGAGAAGCTCCAGCGCGAATACGACGCCATCGGCTTCTTCCTCACCGGCCACCCGCTGGACGATTACGGCAAGGCACTGGACCGGCTGCGGGTGCAGCGCTGGACCGATTTCACGCGTTCGGTGCGGGCCGGCTCCATGGCCGGGCGCCTTGCTGCCACGGTGGTAAGCCGGCAGGAGCGCCGGACCAAGACCGGCAACAAGATGGGCATTGTCGGCCTTTCCGACCCTTCCGGGCAGTTCGAAGCGGTGCTGTTCTCTGAAGCGCTGGCGCAGTACCGGGAGTTGCTTGAGCCGGGCAAGGCCGTGCTGCTGCAGGTGTCGGCGGAACTGCAGGGCGAGGATGTGCGCGCGCGTATCCAGACCGTGGAGCCGCTCGACCAGGCGGCCTCGAAAATGCAGAAGGGGATGCGCGTTTTCCTGCGCTCGCCCGAGCCTCTGGAAAGCGTCGCCACCCGGCTCGGTTCGCTTGGCGGCGGCCGAGGGGATGGCGAGGTATCGCTGGTGCTTCTGCTCGGTGAGCGCGGCGATACGGAGGTGGAGGTGAAGCTCCCCGGCCGCTTCAGCCTGTCGCCGCAGATCGCCGGCGCTCTGAAGGCGGTGCCCGGTGTCGAAATGGTCGAGATGGCGTAACGCCGCCGCGCCGGCGCCGGTAAGACGCCTGCATCGGCAAGCGGGCCCCGGTCAGCGCTCCCTATAGTTCCGCCTCCCGATCGCCGCTGGCTGTGGCGCGCCGAACCGTGCCCGCATCGGCCGACCTGCAATTCAGAGTCTGATCCCGGTTGTACTCAACCTTAATGACGTGCGACGCCGCGTCGGGAACGTCTGAGGTACGATGTTTCAGAGCGTGATGCGGTATGTCTGTGTGTTTCTGAACAAATACGCAGATTTTATTCGGTTATTGCGTTTGATTTTTTCTTGATATTTGCGGCGAGCATGCCTTTTTTACCGCGCAGCACAAGGGAAGGTGTTTGGGGCGGTGGTATTTGAGGGTTCAACGACACGTCGGGCGATTTTGATCCTGGGCATGCACCGCAGCGGTACGTCGGCGCTCACGCGGACGGTCAATCTGCTGGGGGCGGCCACGCCGCAGACGTTAATGGGTGCCACCTCGAACAATCTTCGCGGCCACTGGGAATCCAAGCCTATCGTCGATCTCAACGACGAGATCCTCGCCGCGTGCGGGCACCGCTGGTATTCGCGCAAGCGGATCACGGTCTGTCCGAGCGATGTCGTGCGGGCGCGGGGCATGTGGTCCCGTCTGCGCGACACGCTGGAAAGCGAGTTCGGCGGTGCCTCGACGGTGGTGCTGAAGGACCCGCGCATCAGCCGGCTGGTTCCGCTTTATCGGGAAGTCCTCGACGAATTGGGCTACGCGACTGAGGCCGTTCTCACCCTGCGCAACCCGCTGGAGGTCGCGCAATCGCTGGCGCGGCGCGACCAGATGGAGCCGCGGAGGGCGATCGGGGTGTGGATGCGCTACACGCTCGATGCCGAGCGGGGCACGCGCGGCCTGCCCCGGGCACTCGTGGTCTATGAGGAATTGCTGGCGGATTGGCGCGCCGCAACCCGCCGGATGAAGCAGCATCTGGGCAGTTCTTGGCCTGAGGTGACCGAAGAAGCGGCTGCCGCCATCGACGCGTTCCTCACGCCCGATCTGCGTCATCACACGATCGAGTTGCCCGGCGCCGGGTTCGGTCGCGCAGCGATTGCCGGCCTGCTCTACCGTGACATGGCGCAGGCTCTGACGGAGCGACCCGCCGCCTCGCCCGGTCTCATCGCCTCCGCGCTCGCGGAGCTTAGCCTGCGGACCGGTAGCGCTTCGAGCGGCCTCGTGGCGCACAACGCTGCGCGCTGACGTGCGGCGGACTTGCCACGGGAACGGCGCTCCCCTATAAGCCGCGCCATTCCGCACGCGGACTCGCGGCCGGGAGCCCCTCGTCACAACCTGACGCTGGCTTCACGACCGCTCCGGTGCCGTAAGCCGAATTCCTCGGCACGGCCATGTCCGCGGAGGCCCAACCGGATGAGAGACGACAATGGCGCTTCCTGACTTCACCATGCGCCAGCTCCTGGAAGCTGGCGTGCACTTCGGGCATCAGTCCCACCGCTGGAACCCGAAGATGGCTCCGTTCATCTTCGGCACCCGCAACAACATCCACATTCTCGACCTGGCCCAGACCGTGCCGGCGCTGCACCGCGCCCTGCAGGCCGTGTCCGACACCGTGGCCCGTGGCGGCCGCGTGCTGTTCGTCGGCACCAAGCGCCAGGCGGCCGATGCCGTGGCGGATGCCGCCAAGCGCTCGGCGCAGTACTATGTGAACTCCCGCTGGCTCGGCGGCATGCTGACCAACTGGAAGACCATTTCCCACTCCATCGCCCGACTGAAGAAGCTCGAAGAGCTGCTCGCGGCCGGCGAGGGCGTTGGCTACACCAAGAAGGAGCGCCTGACGCTCCAGCGCGAGAAGGAAAAGCTCGATCGCGCCCTTGGCGGTATCCGTGACATGGGCGGCATTCCCGACCTGCTGTTCGTGATCGACACCAACAAGGAAGACCTCGCCGTCGCCGAGGCCCGCCGCCTTGGCATTCCGGTCGCGGCCATCCTCGACACCAATTGCGATCCGGACGGCATCGCCTTCCCGGTTCCCGGCAATGACGACGCCGGTCGCGCCATCAACCTCTATTGCGACCTCGTCGCCCGCGCCGCCATCGACGGCATCGGCCGTTCGCATGGCGATCTCGGCATCGACATTGGTGCGGCTGAGGCCCCGCTGGTTGAGGACCTGCCGGCGGAGACCGCCTGGACCAGCCTCGAAGCCCTTTCGGGCCCGCGCGGCATCGCCGACGACCTGAAGAAGCTCACCGGCGTGTCGCCGGCGATCGAGAAGCAGCTGACCGACCTCGGCATCTTCCACTTCTGGCAGATCGCCGCCCTCAATGCCGACGACGCCCATCGTCTCGGCGAAGAGGTCGGTCTGCCGGGCCGTGTCGATGGCTGGGTGGCGCAGGCCAAGGAGCTGACCGCCGAGGTCGAGTGACCCCGGCGTCCGCTTCGCGACGGCGTCACATTCCGGCGCCAAGCATTGTATCGCACGGCCGGCCCGGATTTCGTCCGGCCGGCCGTGTCGTCGATAGACACAGAGATCGTTGAGGAACGGAACATGGCCAACATCACCGCGGGCATGGTGAAGGAGCTGCGCGAGAAGACCGGCGCCGGCATGATGGACTGCAAGGCCGCGCTGACCGAGGTGGACGGCGACATCGAGGCCGCCATCGACTGGCTGCGCAAGAAGGGTCTCGCCAAGGCCGCCAAGAAGGCCGGGCGCGTCGCCGCCGAGGGTCTGATCGGCCTCGCCGTGTCGGGCACCACGGGTATCGTCGTCGAAGTCAATTCCGAAACCGACTTCGTGGCGCGCAACGACCAGTTCCAGCAGCTCGTGCGCGACATCGCCACCGTCGCCCTGAGCGCCGAGGACGATGTCGAGGCGGTGAAGGCGGCGGCCTATCCGGCTGGCGGCACTGTCGCCGAGGCGATCAACAACGCGGTCGCCACCATTGGCGAGCACATGAACCTGCGCCGCTCCAAGAAGCTGGCGGTGTCGACGGGCGCCATCGGCGCCTATGTCCACGGTTCGGTGGGCGAAGGTCTCGGCAAGATCGGCGTGCTGGTCGCGCTGGAGTCCGAGGGCAAGGCGGATGAACTCGCCGCGCTCGGTCGCCAGATCGCCATGCATGTCGCGGCTGCCAACCCGCAGGCGCTCGACGCCGCGGGCATCGACGCCGACGTGATCGCCCGCGAGAAGGGCGTGCTCGCCGAGAAGGCCAAGGCCTCCGGCAAGCCGGACAACGTTGTCGAGAAGATCGTCGAGAGCGGCCTGAAGACCTTCTACAAGGAAGTGACTCTCGTCGAGCAGGCGTTCATCCACGACCCGTCCAAGACGGTCGCCCAGGCGGTGAAGGAGAGCGAAGGCAAGGTCGGCGCGCCGATCAAGCTGGTCGGCTTCGTCCGCTTCGGCCTCGGCGAAGGCGTTGAGAAGCAGGAAAGCGACTTCGCCGCCGAAGTCGCGGCCGCTGCCGGCGTCTGAGCGCGTTGTTACGTTGATAAGTCACGCCGGGCCGCCCACGGGCAGTCCGGCGTGTTTTACTGTGCGCGCCACCCCGAGTCGCGCCAAGCCAGAGGTGCCCCATGTCGATCCCCGAGCCGCACGGCGCCCTTTTCGAGCGCGTCCTGGTCAAGGTCTCCGGTGAGGCGCTGATGGGGAACGAGGCGTTCGGGCTGCACTGGCCGACGATCGAGCGCATCGCCCAGGATCTCGTAGAGGCCCGCGCCACCGGAACCGAGATCGCCGTCGTCGTCGGCGGCGGCAATATCCTGCGCGGCGCCAGCGTCGCGGGGCAGGGGCTCGACCGCGCCACGGCCGACCATATGGGCATGCTGGCGACGGTGATGAACGCGCTGGCGCTGGAGAAGGCGGTCGAGAAGGCCGGTGTTCCCGCCCGCACCCTGTCCGCCATTCCCATGCCCACCATCTGCGAGCCCTATGCCCGCCAAACCGCCTCACGCCATCTGGGGCGCGGGCGCGTGGTTCTGCTGGCCGGCGGCACCGGCAACCCCTATTTCACCACCGACACCGGCGCCGTGCTGCGCGCCGCCGAGCTTGAATGCGACGCGGTGATGAAGGCGACCAATGTCGATGGCGTCTACACCGCCGATCCCAAGCACGACCCCTCGGCGCGGCGCTATGAGCGGCTCACCCATGACGAGGCGCTGGCCAAAGACCTGAAGGTGATGGACGCCGCCGCCTTCGCGCTGGCGCGGGAATCGAAGCTGCCGATCGTCGTGTTCTCGATCCGCGAACCGGGGGCCATTGCCGCCGCCATTCGCGGCGAGGGACGTTCTACGACGGTAGCTCCGTAGCCTTCGCCACCAAATTGGCGTCCCGCGCCCGTGGTGCGGGCATGGTTGTCGCCTAACGCTTGCCATGCGCGCCGTTAGGTTGGATAAGCCGCCAACCGGCGCCCGTCGGCCTCGGGCCGGCTGATGAATGAATGAGGTTCGTGATGAGCACTGGTCCGATCGACATTGCCGATATCAAGCGCCGCATGACGGGCGCGATCTCCGTTCTCAAGACTGAGCTTTCGGGCCTGCGCACCGGCCGCGCCTCGGCCAGCCTGCTGGAGCCGATCCAGGTGGATGCCTATGGCAGCCACATGCCGCTGAATCAGGTCGCGTCGGTCAATGTGCCGGAGCCGCGCCTGCTGTCGGTGCAGGTGTGGGACCGGGGCATGGTGGCGGCGGTCGAGAAGGCCATCCGCGACTCCAATCTCGGCCTGAACCCGCAGACCGAAGGGCAGGTGCTGCGCGTGCGCATCCCCGAGCTGACTCAGGATCGCCGCCAGGAACTCGTCAAGGTCGCACATAAATATGCCGAAGCCGCGCGTGTGTCGGTGCGCCATGTGCGCCGCGACGGGCTCGACGTCATCAAGAAGGCGGAAAAGGACGGCGAGATGAGCTCGGACGACCTCGACCGGCTCGCCGACCAGGTCCAGAAGGCGACGGACCAGTTCATTGCCGAGATCGATCAGGTCGTGGCCGCGAAGGAAAAGGAAATCCTCGCGGTTTGATCGGCGGGCGCCGATAAGGGCGCCATGGGGGGGTCCGTGAACATTGCAAGGCGCGGCGAGGCCTCTGGGGCCGCCATCGAGACCGACGGGGACGCGGCGGCGTCGCTCTTCCCGGTGCCGCGCCACGTTGCCATCATCATGGATGGCAACGGGCGATGGGCGAAGGGGCACGGGCTTCCGCGCTTCGAGGGGCACAGGCGGGGTGCCGAAGCCGTCCGCCGCACGGTGGCAGATGCTCGGGAGCTGGGCATCGAGGCGCTGACCCTCTACAGCTTCTCCAGCGAGAACTGGTCACGGCCGCAGCGTGAGATTGGCGAGTTGATGGGGCTGCTGAAGCGCTTCATCCGCTCCGATCTCAAGGAACTTCACGCCAAGAATGTCCGCCTGCGCATCATCGGCGAGGGACATCCGACCGACAGCGAAGTGCAGGCGCTGTTCGATGAAGCTCAGGCGCTGACCCGCGACAATACGGGTGTGCGCCTGACCGTGGCGTTCAACTATGGCGCGCGCGGCGAAATCGCCCGTGCGGCGCAGACATTGGCGCGGCAGGTCGCGGCTGGCGCGCTGCGGGCCGAAGACATCACGCCGGAACGTTTCGCGGAGGCGCTCGACACGGCGGGGTTGCCGCCGCTCGATCTCGTCATCCGCACCAGCGGCGAGCAGCGCCTGTCGAATTTCCTGCTCTGGCAGGCGGCCTATGCCGAACTGGTCTTCCTCCCCGTGCTGTGGCCGGATTTCGATCGCGGCTGGCTGGAGCAGGCGCTTTGCGAATATCGTCGGCGTGAGCGCCGCTTCGGCGGCGTCGAAGCGGCGGAAAGCTGAGCTCTTGCGTATCGGAGAGGACTTTCTGCCGCGGCTCGTCTCGGCTCTGGTGCTCGGGCCGTTGGTGATGCTGGTCGCCGTGGCCGGCGGCTGGGCCTTCAGTGCCCTTGTCGCGCTCTCTTCCGTGATCGTGCTGTGGGAATGGCTGCGCATGATCGGCGCCAAGCCCCGCACGCCGCTGCTGGTGATCGGCGCCGCGACACTGGTCGTGGCCGTGCTGTTGCTCGCCATACGCCCGCCGCCTGCCGCCATTGGAATTGTGGTGCTTGGCGCCATCACGGCGGCGCTGGTGGCACGTTCCAACCGTGAGCGGCGGACATGGGCGCCGTTCGGCGTGCTTTATGCCGGTGCGCTGGCGCTACCGACACTGATCCTGCGCCAGGATGGAGCCCTCGGTCTGGTGAGCCTGGTATGGCTGCTGGCTGTCGTGTGGTCTACCGACATCGCCGCCTATTTCTGCGGTCGCCTCATTGGCGGCCCCAAGCTCTGGCCGCGCGTCAGCCCCAACAAGACCTGGGCGGGATCGCTCGGCGGGGCGCTGTTCGGCATGCTGGCGGGAATGGCGGCGCTGTACCTCGCGCGGGTCGAGACAGCGTTGCTCGCCGCCCCGGTCGCGCTGCTGGCAAGCTTTGCCAGCCAAAGCGGCGACCTGTTCGAATCGGCGATGAAGCGGCGTTTCGGCGTGAAAGACTCCAGCCATCTCATCCCCGGCCATGGTGGTCTGATGGACCGGCTCGACGGCTTCATCGCGGCGGCGGCGCTTATGCTGTTGATCGGCCTGCTGCGCGCGCCGGACGCGCCCGCGCGCGGCTTCCTGCTGTGGTGAAGAGGCCGGGGGGGGCCCCGCGCTGCCACGTCGCACGCGAGTCCGGCCTTAAATTCCGACATCTCGCCGCATTTTACCCACCTTCGCCTTAAACGCTCCTTATGGAACATGCGGCGCGCCCGTCGGCGTGCCTGTCTGGGAAATCGCTGATGGACTTTCTTGCCTCGATGGGCGGCACCGCGGGCTGGCTGCTCGGCTATGTCGTGCCGTTTCTGTTCGTGCTGACGATCGTCGTGTTCTTCCACGAGTTGGGCCATTTCTGGGTCGCGCGGCGGGCCGGGGTGCGGGTGGTGGCGTTCTCGATCGGCTTCGGGCCGGAGATCGCCGGCTTCAACGACCGCCGCGGCACACGCTGGAAACTCTCGGCGATTCCGCTCGGCGGCTATGTGAAGTTCCTCGGAGACGAAAACGCTGCCAGCGCCCCCGACCGTGGGGCGATCTCGCACATGAGCGAGACGGAGCGGCGGGAGAGCTTCTTCCACAAATCGGTCGGCGCCCGGGCGGCTATCGTCGCAGCAGGGCCGATCGCCAATTTCATCCTGGCCATCGTCATCTTCGCCGGTCTGTTCATGACGGTCGGCCGCCAGGTGACGACGCCGCAGGTGGATGCGGTGCAGGCCGGCAGCGCCGCCGAGCGGGCCGGATTCCAGCCGAGCGATCTCATCCTCACCATCAATGGCGCCAAGATCGACTCGTTCGGCGACATGCAGCGTGTCGTCAGCGCCAATGCCGGCGAGCCGCTCGCCGTCGAGGTCGAACGCGGCGGGCAGCGACTCACGCTCCAGGCGACCCCGGATCTGCGCGAGGTCACTGACACCTTTGGCAATGTGCACCGCATCGGCGTGCTCGGCATCTCGCGCGACACCGGGGGAGGGCAGGTTCGCACCGAGCGATTCGGCCCGGTTCAGGCCGTGACCCAGGCGACGGCCGAGGTCTGGTTCATCGTCGACCGCACCTTCAGCTATCTCGGTGGCGTGGTGACGGGACGCGAGCGTGCCGACCAGCTGGGCGGCCCGATCCGCATCGCCCAGGTGTCCGGACAGGTCGCGACCTTCGGAATCGCGGCCCTGCTGCAGCTGGCGGCGGTTCTGTCGGTGTCGATCGGACTTCTTAACCTCTTTCCTGTACCGCTACTGGATGGCGGACACCTGCTTTTCTACGGGATCGAGGCGCTGCGCGGCCGGCCGCTCAGCGAACGGGCCCAGGAGGTGGGTTTCCGCATCGGCCTGGCGCTCGTGCTGATGTTGATGCTGTTTGCAACGTGGAACGATATTCTCAATATATCAAAATCTTGACGAGGATTCGGGACGGCGTTGCCAAGCGGCCACGCCGTCCGGAAAAGGCACTGAAAGCGGCAGGTCCGGTTTGCAGGCTCTGGAAAAGTCTGTATCAAACGGAGTGCAGGGTGAGGAGTGTCGCCGGGTGCGCATCTTCGGGTGCGTCGGTGGTCGTCTCCCAGAACAACGGTAAGGTTGCGCACCAAATGGCTCGTTCCCGGTTCGTGAGTAGATTGGCGTCGGCAGTCGGCTTTGCCCTTCTTGTGGCGGTCGGCGGTGTTTCCGGTGCCGTCATGGCGCCCGGGGCGGCCATGGCTCAGTCGGCGAGTTCCATCGTCGTCGAGGGGAATCAGCGCGTTGATGCCGATACCATCCGCTCCTATTTCCAGACCTCGCCCGGCCAGTCGCTGACGCCGGCCAAGATCGACGAGGCGCTCAAGGGGCTCTACGCCACCGGGCTTTTCTCCGACGTCACCATCAGCAACCGCGGTGGGCGGATGGTTGTGACCGTCGTCGAGAATCAGGTGATCAACCGCGTCGCCTTCGAAGGCAACAAGAAGGTCAAGGACGACCAGCTGTCGCTTGAAGTGCAGTCCAAGGCCCGTAGCCCGCTGTCCAAGACGACGGTTCAGGCCGATACGCAGCGTATCATCGATATCTATCACCGCGCCGGCCGCTACGATGTGCGCGTCGAGCCGAAGATCATTGAGCGTGGCCAGGGTCGCGTCGATCTCGTGTTCGAGATCACCGAGGGCGACAAGCTCGGCGTGGCCGAGATCAAGTTCGTCGGCAACAAGGCCTTTTCGGCCTACAAGCTGAAGGACGAGATCACCACCACCGAGACCAACTGGCTCTCGTGGCTCAAGAACTCCGACATTTACGATGTCGACCGCATCAACACCGATCAGGAACTGCTGCGCCGCTTCTATCTGAAGCACGGCTATGCCGACTTCCGCATCATCTCGGTGACGGCCGATCTCGATCGTCAGCGCGACGGCTTCGTCCTCACCTATGTGATCGACGAAGGCCCGCAGTATCGCATCGGAACCGTCGATGTCGTCTCCGGCATCAAGGACGTGGATATCAAGGATCTGCGCGCTGCCCTTCGCGTGGCGCCGGGCCAGGTCTACAATGCCGAGCTGGTGGAGAAGTCGGTCGAGAACGCGACCATTGAGGTGTCCAAGTCCGGCTATGCCTTCGCCCAGGTGCGTCCACGCGGTGATCGCAATGTCGAGACCCGTACCATCTCGCTGGTGTTCGCCGTCGAGGAAGGTCCGCGCGTCTATGTCGAGCGCATCGAGATCCGCGGCAACACCCGTACCCGCGACTGGGTGATCCGTCGCGAGTTCGATTTTGCCGAAGGCGATGCCTATAACCGCGTGCTGGTCGACCGTGCCGAGCGTCGTCTGCGCAATCTTGGCTACTTCAAGGACGTGAAGATCACCAACGAGCCCGGCACGGCGCCGGACCGCATCATCCTCGTGGTGACGGTCGAGGATCAGCCCACCGGCGAGTTCTCGGTCTCGGGCGGCTATTCGACGACGGATGGCTTCATCGGCGAAGTGGCGATCTCGGAGAAGAACTTCCTCGGTCGCGGCCAGTATGTCCGTCTGGCCGGCCAGCTCGGCGAGAACGTGCAGGGCGCCGATTTCAGCTTCACCGAGCCCTACTTCCTCGACTACCGCATGGCGGCCGGCTTCGACCTGTTCTGGAAGACGACTAGCGCGACGAGCTACAGCCAGTACGACACTGAGACCGCTGGCGGCACGCTGCGCGTCGCCCTGCCGCTCACCGACGAGCTGACCCTCGGCCTGCGCTACATGCTGTCGCAGAAGGAGATTTCGGTCAGCGTGACCGACGAGGTGTACAACAACATTTCGTGGGCGCTGCTGGAGATCAACAACGAGTCGATCCTGACCTCGGCTGTTGGCTACACGCTCTCCTACAACATGCTCGACAACAACAAGAACCCGTCCAGCGGTTACTTGCTGGAGCTGAAGCAGGATTTCGCCGGTCTCGGTGGCGACTCCCAGTACGTCCGCACCACCTTCGACGCCCGCTACTATATGCCGGTGGTCGGCGACGCGGTTCTGCTGCTCCGTGGCCAGGCCGGCAATGTCGCGGCCTGGGGTAACGAAGACCTGCGCATCACCGACAACTTCTTCAAGGGGCCCGACCTCGTCCGTGGCTTCGCGCCGAACGGTATCGGTCCGCGCGACCTTGCGTCCGGTGCCTTTGGTCAGGACATGGATGCGCTCGGCGGCACGCTGTTCTGGGGTGCGACGGCGGAAGTGCAGTTCCCGCTTTCCTTCCTGCCCAAGGATTTCGGCCTGAAGTTCGCCGTGTTCGCCGATGCCGGTTCGCTGTGGGACTATCAGGGCAACACAACCTTCCCGAACATCCCGGGCTGGGAGGCCAGTCTCGTCGACTGCAGCGCGTTCTCTGGCTCGAAGACGCAGGGGCTCGCCAATGTCTGCGTCGCCGACAGTGACCTGATCCGCTCTTCGGTCGGTGTCAGTCTGATCTGGGCCTCGCCCTTCGGTCCGCTGCGCTTCGACTATGCCTGGGCGCTGACCAAGGAATGGTACGACGAGGTTCAGGAGTTCCGCTTCAGCGGCGGCACCAGCTTCTGATACAGTCCACCACATGAGATGCAGGGCGGTCCGGTCATCCGGGCCGCTCGTGCGTTTGGGAAGTGCCACGGCAGTCGACAGGCGGCGATGAACGATCCCTTCTTCCATCCGGTGCCGACGGCGCTGACACTGGCCGACATCGCGGCACTCGTCGGGGCAGATGCTGCGGCGCTCGGGTCCGATGCCGCGGCTCTGCGCCTCTCCGGTGTCGCCTCGCTCGAAGAGGCCGGTCCGCACGATCTCGCCTTCATGGACGGCGCCCGCCATGTCCCGGCGCTCCGCGCCACTCGCGCTGGCGCCTGCCTGGTCACTGAACGCTTCGCCGCGCATGTGCCCGCCGGCACGGTCGCGCTTCGCGTGGCCAAGCCTCACGCCGCCTTCGTCACCGTTGCCCGGCGGCTTTATGCCGGCAGCCTTCAGCCCGGCTCAATGTTCGGCCAGGCCGGCGTCGCCGCCGGGGCGATGGTCCACCCACAGGCGCGGCTCGAAGCTGACGTGACGGTCGACCCGGGCGCGGTGATCGGGGCCGGCGCGGAGATCGGTACGGGTACAGTGATCGCCGCCGGCGCCGTGATCGGGCAGGGGGTGCGCATCGGACGCTTTTGCTCGATCGGCGCCGGCGTCACGCTACAGCACACATTGGTCGGCGATCGCGTCATCATCCATCCAGGTGCCCGCATCGGCCAGGATGGGTTCGGCTATGTCGGCGGCGCCAAGGGGCACGCCAAGATTCCGCAGATTGCCCGCGTGATCCTGCAGGACGATGTCGAGATCGGCGCCTCCACCACCATCGACCGCGGCGGCCTGCGCGATACGGTGATCGGCGAGGGGACCAAGATCGACAATCTGGTTCAGATCGCGCACAACGTGGTCATCGGGCGGCACTGCATCGTGGTGTCGCAGGCCGGCATCGCCGGCAGCGCGACTCTGGGCGATTTCGTCATGCTGGGTGGGCAGGTCGGTGTCATCGGCCATGTCCATATCGGCGATGGCGCGCGCATCGCCGCGTCGAGCAATGTGAAGGACGACGTGCCGCCGGGTGTCGAATGGGGGGGCTCTCCCGCCAAGCCGATGCGCGACTGGTTCCGCGAGGTGATGGCGGTCCAGCGCCTCGGGCGCGGTGAAATCGGCGCCCGTCGCGGCGAACAACAGGGGCAATGAAGGAATGGACGTGCAGGTCGAAGCCGCAGTCGAGCCGACAGCGCTCGGCACCGCCGATATCAAGCGCATTCTGGCGGCTCTGCCGCACCGCTATCCGTTTCTGCTGGTCGACAAGATCGTCGGTATCGAGGGCGACCGGAAGGCGATCGGGATCAAGAACGTCACCGCCAATGAGCCGCATTTCCAGGGACATTTCCCGGACAATCCGGTCATGCCTGGCGTGCTCATCCTGGAGGGGATGGCCCAGACCGCCGGCAGCATCTGCCTGCTGAACCGGCCGGAAGACGGCGCGCCGTCGCTCGTCTATTTCATGACCATCGACAAGGCGAAGTTCCGCAAGCCGGTGGTGCCGGGCGACGTGCTCGAATATCACATGACGCAGATGTCCAAGCGGCGGAACATGTGGTGGTTCCGCGGCGAGGCGAAAGTCGACGGCCAGATTGTCGCCGAGGCAGAGGTGGGCGCGATGATCGCCCGCGAGGGACGTAAATGACCGTTTCCGAGGCGAAGATCGACCCGTTGGCGCGCGTGGAAGCGGGTGCCGTTCTCGGCGCTGGCGTCGAGATCGGCCCGTTCTGCACGGTGGGTCCGCATGTGGTGCTGGGCGAGGGCGTCAAACTGCTCTCGCATGTCGCCGTCAGCGGCCACACCACGCTCGGCGCGGGAACGGTCGTCCATCCCTTCGCCGCGCTCGGCTCCGCGCCGCAGTCGCTCGGCTATAAGGGCGAGCCGACGAAGTTGGTGATTGGCCGCGACTGCATCATCCGCGAGCATGTCACCATGAACACCGGCACGGCCAGTGGCCATGGGGAAACGGTGGTCGGCGACAAGTGCTTCTTCATGGTCAACGCCCATGTCGCGCATGACTGCATCGTCGGCAACCATGTGATCTTCGCCAACAACGCGACCCTCGCCGGCCATGTCACGGTTGGCAATAATGTCTTCCTTGGCGGTTTGTCCGCGGTGCATCAGTTCGTGCGCATCGGCGACAATGCCATTGTCGGCGGGCTGTGTGGGCTTCAGCACGATCTCATTCCCTTCGGCGCGCTGATCTATGGCCGCAGCGGGCTCGGCGGGCTCAACATCATTGGCATGAAGCGGCGGGGTTTCACCCGGCCGCAGATCCACGCGCTGCGTGCCGCCTATCGCGAGCTGTTCTATTCCGGCGGCACGCTGGCCGAGCGCGTTGAGCGCGTCGCCGGGCAGTATGGCGACGATGCCAATGTGATGCAGGTGATCGATTTCGTGCGCAGCGGCGCCAAGCGCCGCCTGATCGTTCCCAGCGATGCGGCCGACCATGGCGCCGAACCCGACGCCGCCTGAGGCGCCGTCCCGGGTGGTGGAGCGCGCCGCGCCGCTGGCGATCATCTGCGGCGGCGGCACATTTCCCCTCGCCGTCGCGGAAGGCGCCCGCAGGGCCGGGCGCCCCGTGGTGCTGTTCCCGGTGCGCGGCTTTGCCGATGCGGATTTCAGTGCCTGGCCGCATGAATGGGTGTCACTGGGCGGTTTCGGTTTCCTCAGAAGCGAGATGCGCCGCCGCGGCTGCCGCGATGTGGTGTTCATTGGCAATGTGCTGCGTCCGCGCATCCGCGATCTCCGGCTCGACTGGACGACTCTGCGGCTGATGCCGCGCGTGCTCAGGCTGTTTCGCGGCGGTGACGATTTCCTGCTCACCGGCCTGGGGCGGTTGGTGGAGGAATCGGGCTTCCGGCTCGTCGGCGCGCATGAAGTGGCGCCGGAAATCCTTATGCCGGCGGGCCAGCTCGGCGCCATCGCGCCAGATGCGGCGGCGCGCGCGGATATCGCCCGTGGGCGCGAGGCGCTCGCGGTGATGGGCCCGCTCGATATCGGCCAGGGGCTGGTGGTGATGAACCGCCATGTGGTGGCGGTGGAGGCGGCGGAAGGCACCGATCTCATGCTGGCGCGGGTGGCCGAATTGCGGGCCAATGGCCGGGTCAAGATGCCGGCGCGTTGCGGCGTGCTGGTGAAGCGCCCCAAGGCGGGGCAGGATTTTCGGATCGACCTTCCCTCGCTCGGCGCGCGCACGGTGGAGGGCGCCGTGCGCGCCGGGCTTGCCGGCATCGCGGTTGAGGCCGGCGGCGTCATCGTCGCCGATGGTGTGGAACTGATCCGCCGCGCGGATGAGGCGGGGCTGTTCATCCTCGGCTTCGAACCCGGCGACGGAGCATCGCTATGAGCGGCGCCGCGCCGCTCGATGTGTTCATCGTCGCCGGCGAGGAATCAGGCGATGTGCTCGGCGCCGGGCTTATGGCGGAGCTGAAGGCGCTGCATGCGGGTGGGGTGCGCTTTCGCGGCGTCGGCGGCGCGCGCATGCAGGCGCAGGGGCTGGTGCCGCTGTTTCCGATGGAAGACATCACCGCCATGGGCTTCGCGCAGGTCGTGACCGGCCTGCCGCGCCTCCTCCGGCGGATGGACGAGACGGTGCGCGCCATCGTGGCGAGGCGGCCGGATGTGCTGGTGCTGGTCGATGCGCCGGATTTCACCCATCGTGTCGCCAGCAAGGTGCGCGCGCGCCTGCCTGATCTGCCGATCGTCAAATATGTCGCCCCGACGGTCTGGGTCTGGCGACCCGGGCGCGCGCGGGCCATGGCGCCGCATGTCGATCGGGTTCTGGCGCTGCTCCCCTTCGAGCCGGAGGCGATGCACGCGCTCGGCGGGCCGCCGACCACTTATGTCGGCCATCCCTTGCTCGGTGAACTCGCCACCTTGCGGCCCGATACGGCGGAGGCCGCCCGCCGCGCCGCGTCCCCGCCCGTGCTGCTGGTGCTGCCCGGCAGCCGCCGCTCGGAACTGGCGCGGCTCGGTGCGACCTTCGGTGAGGTGCTGGAGCGATTGAAGGCCGAGGTGCCGGATGTCGAGCTGCTGCTGCCGACCTTGCCGGCCCGGCGGGCGCAGGTCGAGGCGATGGTGGCCTCCTGGGCGGTGAAGCCACGCATCATTGTCAGCGATGAGGAGAAGCGCGCCGCCTTCCGTATTGCCCGCGCGGCGCTGGCGGCGTCCGGCACGGTGACGCTGGAGCTCGCCCTAGCCGGCGTGCCGACCGTCGCCGCCTATCGCGTGCCATGGCTGGAAGGGCGTATCGCGCCCTTCATCATCCGGGTGAAGACGGCGATCCTGCCCAATCTCATACTCGATGAGCCGGCTATGCCGGAATATCTGCAATGGCATATCGACCCGCCCGCCATGGCGGCGCAGCTGGCGCGGCTGATCGTCGGTGGGCCGGAGCGCGAGGCGCAGCTTGCCGCCTTTGCGCGGCTTGACGCTGTCATGGGCGAGGGGGGTGAACCGCCGAGCCGGCGCGCGGCGCGGGCGGTGCTGGAGACTCTGGCGCAGCGACGTGGCGTTGCCTGACCAGGATGATGCTCGGCCATGAAAAACCCCGCCTTCCGGTCCGGAGGGCGGGGTTTTCGTCGGTCGTCTCAGTGCCGTGGCACTGCCGTCACTTGCGGCGGGCGATCGGCACGTAGTCGCGCTGGGTGGCACCGGTGTAGAGCTGGCGCGGCCGGCCGATGCGCTGGCTCGGGTCCTCGATCATTTCCTTCCACTGGCCGATCCAGCCCACGGTGCGGGCGAGGGCGAACAGCACGGTGAACATGGAGGTGGGGAAGCCGAGGGCGCGCAGGGTGATGCCCGAGTAGAAGTCGATATTCGGGTAGAGCTTGCGCTCGACGAAGTAGTCGTCCTGCAGCGCGATGCGCTCCAGTTCCACGGCGATGTCGAGCAGCGGGTCGTCCTTGATGCCGAGTTCGCCGAGCACCTCATGGCAGGTGCGCTGCATGATCTTGGCGCGCGGATCGTAGTTCTTGTAGACGCGATGGCCGAAGCCCATAAGGCGGAACGGGTCGTTCTTGTCCTTGGCGCGGTTGATGAACTCGGGGATACGGTCCACCGAGCCGATCTCGCCCAGCATCTTCAGCGCCGCCTCATTGGCGCCGCCATGGGCGGGGCCCCACAGGCAGGCAATGCCGGCGGCGATGCAGGCGAAGGGGTTGGCGCCCGACGAGCCGGCGAGACGCACGGTCGAGGTCGAGGCGTTCTGCTCGTGGTCGGCGTGCAGGATGAAGATGCGGTCGATCGCGCGCGAGAGGATCGGGTTGACCTTGTACTCCTCGCAGGGAACCGAGAAGCACATGCGCAGGAAGTTCGAGGCGTAGTCGAGATCGTTCTTGGGGTACACGAAGGGCTGGCCGATCGAGTACTTGTAGGCCATGGCCGCCAGCGTCGGGATCTTCGCGATCATTCGGATCGAGGCGATCATGCGCTGCTGCGGATCGGAAATGTCGGTGCTGTCATGGTAGAAGGCGGACAGCGCGCCGACCGAGGCCACCAGCACGGACATGGGATGCGCGTCGCGACGGAAGCCGTGGAAGAACCGGCTCATCTGCTCATGCACCATCGTGTGGCGCGTGACGCGGTAGTCGAAATCCGCCTTCTGGGCGGCGGTCGGCAGCTCCCCGTAGAGAAGCAGGTAGCAGGTTTCGAGGAAGTCGCTTTCGGCCAGCTGTTCGATGGGGTAGCCGCGATAGAGCAGGATGCCCTCGTCGCCATCGATATAGGTGATCTGGCTTTCGCAGGAGGCGGTGGAGGTGAAGCCGGGATCGTAGGTGAACTTGCCGGTCTGCGCGTAGAGCTTGGCGATATCGATCACGTCAGGACCGATCGTCCCGTTCAGGATCGGCAGCTCCCAGCTTTCATCGCCAATGGTGAGCGTGGCGGATTTTGGCGCGTTGCTTTGGCTGGCGTCCATGCGGGTCTCCCTGAACCTAGGAACGAACGGATCTGAAACGGATCGCGTCTTGGCGAGGGGCCGCGCCTGCCGTTTGGCGCTGTGCGTAGGAGACGGGGGGTGTCTCGCTGCGGCCCATGATCAAAGTCGTAGCGGTTTCGATCCGCCCTCGCAAGCGCAGCGAAAACGCTGCCGCAATGCGGCCGCCGGGCGGGCGCGAAACCATTGCATCCGCGCTTCCGCCATGTGCTAGAACGGTTTCTTACGCCTGCGCGACCGCGCCGGTCTGGTCGCCGATCCGGGCCAGCGACTCCTCGCGGCCGAGCACGGCCAGCACGTCGAAAATGCCGGGCGAGGTGGTCTTGCCGGTCACTGCCGCGCGCAGCGGCTGCGCCAGCATGCCGAGCTTGACGCCCTGCGCTTCCGCCACCGCACGCACCGCCGCCTCGGTCTCCGCCGCGTTCCAATTCGCCACCGCCGCGAGCTGTACGGACGCGGCCGCCAGCAGGCGGCGTGCCTCCTCGGTCAGCAGCGCCTGCGCCTTTTCTTCCAGCGGCAACGGGCGGGCGCGCCAGATATAGGCGGCGCTTTCAATGAGTTCGATCAGCGTCTTGGCGCGCTCCTTCAGTCCCGGCATGGCGGCGAGCAGCTGCGCGCGGCGCTCGGGCGTGAGCGCGGCGGCAATGGTGGCGCCCTCAGGAATATGCGGCAGCAGCGTGTCGATGGCCGCGAGCAGTTCGGCATCGGGCGTGGAGCGGATATAGAGGCCGTTGATGTTTTCCAGCTTGGCGAAGTCGAAACGCGCCGCCGAGCGGCCGACGCGGTCGAGATCGAACAGCTGCGCCATCTCCTCGGTGGAGAAAATCTCCTGGTCGCCATGGCTCCAGCCGAGGCGGACGAGATAGTTGCGCAAAGCGGCCGGCAGGTAGCCCATCGCCCGGTAGGCATCGACGCCCAGCGCGCCATGGCGCTTGGAGAGCTTTGCCCCGTCCGGTCCATGGATCAGCGGGATATGGGCCATCTTCGGCACCTCCCAGCCCAGCGCATGGTAGATCTGCGTCTGGCGCGCAGCATTGGTCAGATGATCGTCGCCGCGGATGATGTGGGTGACGTTCATATCGTGGTCGTCGACCACCACCGAGAGCATATAGGTCGGCGTACCATCGGAGCGCAGCAGCACCAGGTCGTCGAGGTCCTTGTTCGGAATCACCACCCGGCCCTGCACGAGGTCGTCGATGACGGTCTCGCCCTCGGTCGGCGCCTTCAGGCGGAACACCGGCTTGCGGTCGGCGGGCGCCTCGGCGGGGTCGCGGTCGCGCCAGCGGCCGTCATAGCGCGGCGGGCGGCCCTCCCTGCGGGCGGTCTCGCGCATCTCTTCCAGCTCCGCCGCGCTGGCATAGCAGGGATAGGCGCGGCCGGCGGCGATCATCTGTTCCACCGCTTCGCGGTGCCGCTCGGCGCGGGCGAACTGGTAGATCACCTCGCCCGACCAGTCGATGCCGAGCCATTTCAGCCCGTCGATGATGGCGTCGATCGCTTCCGGCGTGGAGCGCTGGCGGTCGGTGTCTTCGATGCGCAGCAGCATGGTGCCGCCCTTGGCGCGGGCATACAGCCAATTGAACAGCGCGGTGCGGGCGCCGCCAATGTGCAAGAAGCCGGTGGGCGAGGGGGCGAAGCGGGTAACGACGGTCTCGGACATATTTCTTCCGTCTGCGCCGCAGGGCGGCGTCGAAGCATGGCGGGCGCGGAGCGTGCGTGTACCATAGGTCGGCGACACGGGAAAAGCGCGCAGGGGCCTTGAGGGGGATGCAGCGGCCGCCGGAACGGGAAGCGCGAGACGGGCCGCGCGCGCGGGCCCGGGCGGCGGCGCTCGGCGCGGCGGGGGCGCGCGGGCACCCGGCGGCGGGCTGGTTGCCCGAGTTGTCCCTCGCGGGCCTCTGGCAGGCACTGGCCGCCGCGCTGGTGCGCGAGTTCGAGGACCGGCGCGGCTTTCTTTTTCTACCCCTGGGCTTTGCCGCCGGCGCGGCGCTGTATTTCGCCGCCCCGCATGAGCCTCTGCCCTATGCCGGCTGGGTGCCGGCCCTCGGCTCTCTTGGGCTGGCGGTGCTGGCACGCGCCCGACCCTTCGCCTTTCATTTCTTCGCCATGCTCGCTGTGGTCGCCGCCGGCTTCGCGGTAGCGGCGCTGCAGGTGCAGCGGATGGCGCATCCGGTGCTGGCGACAACGCTCAACGCGGTGGAGGTCAGCGGCTATGTCGAAGCGGCGGAACTTCGCCCACGCGGCAGCCGGATCACCCTCGCCGTCACCCGCTTGGAGCGCCCGCGCACCGATCCGCCAAGGCGGGTGCGGGTGACGCTGGCGGGGCGGGAGCCGCCGGCCGTGGGTAGCCATGTGACGCTGCGGGCGACGCTCGCCCCGCCGCCGGGGCCGTCCTATCCCGGCGGCTTCGATTTCGGCCGGGCGATCTGGCTCGATGGCATCGGCGCCACCGGCTACGCGCTCGGACGGCTGCAGTTGACGCCGGCGCGCGGTCCGCCGCCGCCGGGACTGGCGCTCACCACCTGGCTCGACGGCACCCGCCGCGCCATCGCCGCGCGTATCCAGGCGGCGCTTCCGGGCGAGGAGGGCGGCGTGGCCGTCGCGCTGGTCACCGGGCTGCGCGACGCGGTGCCGGAGTCGATCGAGGAAAGCATGCGAATCTCCGGCCTGTCGCATGTGCTGTCGATTTCCGGCCTGCATATGGCGCTGGTGGCGAGTTCGGTGTTCTTTCTCGCCCGGGCGCTGCTGGCGCTGGTGCCGGAATTCGCGCTTTACCGGCCGATCAAGGCCTGGGCGGCGCTGCCGGCCATGGCCTCGGCGAGCTTTTACCTTTTGCTGTCCGGCGCCGAGGTGCCGACCCAGCGCGCCTATGTGATGACGCTGCTGGTGCTTGCCGGAATTGTGCTCGGGCGCCCGGCACTCACCCTGCGCACGCTGGCGCTGGCGGCGCTGGCGCTGCTGGCGCTCTCGCCTCGGGCGGTGCTCGATCCCGGCGCGCAGATGTCGTTCGCCGCGACGCTGGGCCTGGTCGCCGCCTATGAGCGCTTCGGCTATCTCCTCACCGCCGTTCCCGCGCGGACAGGCCGCTGGCTGGGCGTGCCGGCGCGCCATATCGCGGCGCTGGTGCTGGCCTCGCTGGCGGCGGGGCTGGCGACGGCGCCTTACGCGGCCTATCACTTCCAGAGACTGGCACCGCTCAGCCTGCTGGCCAATCTCGGCGCCGCGCCGGTGGTGTCGTTCATCGTCATGCCGGCCGGCCTCGCCGGGGCGGTTCTGATTCCGTTCGGCTGGGATGATCCGGCGTGGCGGCTGATGGGCTGGGGCCTCGCCCGGATGCGCGATATTTCCGATCTCGTCGCTGCGCTGCCCGGCGCGGATCGCGGCGTGCCGGCGATGCCGGTGGCGAGCCTGGTGCTGATCAGCCTCGGGCTGGTCGTGCTCTGCCTCGCCCGCACCCGCCTTGTGCTGCTGGCGCCGGTGCTGGCCACCGCCGGCCTCGCCGTCGCGGCCACGGCGCCGCGCCCTGACCTCTATGTCGATACGGAGGCGCGAACCGTCGCGGTGCGGGGGAGGGATGGCGCGCTCGCCGTGATGGGCGATCGCGACAGCGGCGTGGGCGGGCGCTTTGCGGTGGAGCAATGGTTGAGCGCGGATGGCGCGCGGTCACGCTTCGGCGCGAAGGATCTTACGGCCGCCGCCGCCTGCGATCCGCTCGGCTGTACCCTCGCTCTGCCGGACGGGCGATTGGTCGCCCTGTCGCGCGACCGGGATTCGCTGGAGGATGATTGCCGTCTCGCGGCTGTGCTGGTGACGCCCTTCGCGCCGCCGCTGGACTGCGCGGCGACGGTGATCTACCGCGATCCGCGAATTTCTGTGGGCGGTGTCTCCGCCACGCTTCAGCCGGATGGACGTCTCACCCTCGCCTTTGCCCGCCGCGGGCCGGGCACACGGCCGTGGGAGCCGAAAACCCAGTCGCCGCCAACACCTGCAAGTGAACCCGCCTCCGCCGCTGGCGCATCGCGGCAAGGGGCGCCATCCAGCTCACCCGCCGATCCCTCGGCGATCGGCGCCGACCCCGCTGCTGCCGGACCGCTCGCCACCGATGACGAGGCACCACCGGCCGCCGACGCCGCTCAATAGCGCCGGAAAAGCCCCACAAGCTTGCCCTGGATGCGAACCCGGTCAGGGCCAAAAATCCGCGTCTCATAGGCGGGGTTGGCGGCTTCCAGCGCCACCGAGGCGCCCTTGCGGCGCAGGCGCTTGAGGGTCGCTTCCTCATCGTCGATCAGCGCGACGACAATCTCGCCGGTGCTGGCGGCGTCGCATTTACGGATCAGCGCCAGGTCGCCGTCGAGAATGCCGGCCTCGATCATCGAATCACCGCGCACTTCGAGCGCGAAATGCTCCCCGCCCGACAGCATTTCCGGCGGCATGCTGATGGTGTGGTCGCGCGACTGGATGGCGGAAATCGGCGTGCCGGCGGCGATGCGGCCCATGACCGGGATCGGCACCACGCGCCGCTCCGAATCGTCGTCGGAGGGCGGGCGAACCTTGCCGAGATTTCCCTCGATCACATTGGGCGAGAAGGGACGGGCCGGCTTCGGCGGCTGAGCGTCTTCCGGCAGGCGCACCACCTCCAGCGCCCGCGCGCGGTTTGGCAGGCGGCGGATGAAGCCGCGCTCTTCCAGCGCCGTGATCAGCCGGTGGATGCCGGACTTCGACCGCAGGTCCAGCGCCTCCTTCATCTCCTCGAAGGAAGGGGGCACGCCGTCCTTCTGGAGGCGTTCATTGATGAACAGAAGCAGCTCATGCTGTTTGCGGGTGAGCATCAAGACAACCCCGTCTGCCGGACGGCGCCGGAACGAAACAAATCACGAACAAAGACTAGCCGTTCTTATTGTGTTCCACAATGGGTAAAGAGAGGTTAAATACCTCCGGCACGGCCATCGGCGCGCATCGGCGTGTCCCGTCCCGTTGTCACAGCGTCTGGGCGTATTGCTCATAGGCGTCGTGGACGATGGCGATGTGGTCGCGCATCGCGCCGGCCGCGCCGTCGCGGTCGCCGCGCAGAATGGCCGTCGTCACCCGGTCGTGCTCGGCATGCGAGAGCGCGAGGCGGCCGAGCGCGCGGAACTGCGCGCGGCGGAACGGGGACAGGCGCCGGCGCGTGCCGAGCGTCAGTTCGATCAGATAGTCGTTGTGGCTGCCGGCATAGACCGAGGTGTGGAACAGTTCATTGGCCTCGCGATAGGCGGCGAAATCCCCCAGCCGCATGAGTTCGCCCATCTCGGCATGCAATTGTTCCAGCTGCCGTCGCTCGGGCGGTGTCATCTTGAGCGCGCACAGGCCGGCGCAGAGCGCTTCCAGCTCGGCCATCACCTCGAACATGTTCTGCAGCCGCGCGACGCTCGGGCGTGCCACCACGGCGCCGCGATGCGGGCGGGCGTCGACCAGGCCGGAGGCGACGAGTTCGCGCAGCGCCTCCCGCACGGGGGTGCGCGACACGCCGAAGCGGGCGGCGAGCGCGGTCTCGTCGAGCGCCGAACCGGGAGGCAGCGTGCCGCGGGTGATTTCGTCGGCAAGCTGCATGCGCAACTCTTCCGCGCGCGTCGTGCGCCCCGGCCGGCCCGGCGCCGGTCGGGAGGGGGAGGTGGGCCGATCGAGCGGCAGGCGGACAGGCAGCACCGACATGAGCGAACACAGAACCGACGGGCGCGCCCGAATGCCGGGCGGCCATCCCATGTGTAGCCGCCGCGCCGGGCTTCACCAAGGGCTCAGAGAGGGTCGTCGATCACGCTGACATGGGCAGCCACCACTTTCCACCCTTCCGGCGTGCGCATCCAGGTCTGCATCTGCCGGCCGACCCGCCCCGGCGCGGTCTCCCGCCGGAACAGGGTGGAGGCCACCGCCATGTCGCGGCCATAGGTGGTGATCACCGTGCCGTCGAGTGTCCGTTCCAGCCCGGCCGGCGAGCGGGCGGCGCGGAAGGCGCGGATCGCCGCGATGCCATAGAGATTCTCGCCCCCGCCATAGCGCAGGGTGCGGGCATCATCCCAGAACAGCGCGTCGAGTTCGGCGACATCGTTGGCCACCAGCGCCCGCTCATAGCGCTCGAAGGCGGCGCGGACTTCGGCCACCACCTCGGGAAGATCGATGTCCATGCGCAGCCCCTCCTTCGCCAGCCAAGCGTTGAGAACACAGGCGTGGCGGGGCGGCGTCAATCCTCCAGGCGCAGAATCTCGCAGGGTTCCCCGGCCATGGCCGCCGGCGCGTGGGGCCGGCGGACCAGCAGCACATCGGCGCGGGCGAGGTTGCGCAGCATGGAACTGTCCTGCACCGGCAGCGGCCGCACCAGCGGCACACCTTCCGCATGGCCGACGATTTCGGCTCGCTGGAAATCCATGCGCTGCTCGTTTGCCTTCACGTCCCCGGCCAGCCGGGCCGGCTCCAGCGCGGGATGGGGCGGCACCGCCAGCCCCTGCAGCGCCTTGATCAGCGGCACGAGGAACAGCAGCGCGCAGACATGGGCGGAAACCGGGTTGCCCGGCAGCCCCAGAACCTGCGTGCGCGTCGCGCCGGAACGGCCGAACATCAGCGGCTTGCCCGGCCGCAGCGCGATCTTGTGCACGGCGAGGTCGACCCCCTGCGCCGTGAGCGCCGGGGCGATGAGGTCGTGGTCCCCCACAGAGGCGCCGCCCGTCGTCACCAGCACGTCGAAGCCGCCATCGAGCGCGGCCCGCACGCCGGTCTCGGTCGCGTCCATGCGGTCGGGGAGGATGCCGAGGTCGATCACCTCCGCCCCGGCGCCACGGGCGAGGGCGGCGACGGAGTAGATATTGGAGACGATCACCTGATGCACCCCCGCGCCTGTACCCGGCCGCACCAGCTCGTCGCCGGTGGAGAGCAGCGCGACACGGGGGCGGCGCGCCACGGATACCATGTCGACATCGCCGGCGGCGACAAGGGCGAGGTCGCGCGCACGCAGGCGGTGGCCGGCCGGCAGCAGCGTCTCGCCCGCGGCGAAGTCGCCACCGGCGCGACGGATGTGGCGGCCGGCGGTCGCGGCTTCCGTCACCGTGACGCTGTCGCCCGCACGGCGCGTGTCTTCCTGGATGACGATGGCGTCGGCGCCCTGCGGCAGGACGGCGCCGGTGAAGATGCGCACCGTGGTGCCCGGCAGCACCGCGCCGGCAAAGGGGCGGCCGGCGGCGGATTCGCCGATGACGGTGAGCGTTGCCCCGGTGTCGGTGGCATCCTGCGCCCGCAGCGCGTAGCCATCCATGGCGGAAACATCGGCACCCGGCGTCGTGCGGCGGGCGATCACCGGCGCGGCCAGCACCCGGCCGGCGGCGGCGTCCAGCGACACGGTCTCGGCGCCGAGCGGCCCGGCGGTGGAGAGCAGGAGGGCCAGCGCCTCCTCGACCGGCATCAGCGCCATGGTTCTCTCCTCAGTCGGCCTGCCAGTGGCCGGAACGCCCGCCGGCCTTTTCCAGCAGGCGGACATTTTCGATCCGCATGCCCCGGTCCACCGCCTTGGCCATGTCGTAAATGGTGAGGCCGGCGACGGTGACGGCGGTCAGCGCTTCCATCTCCACTCCGGTCTGGCCGGCGGTGCGCACGGTGGCGCGGATGACGAGACCGGGCAAAGCGCGGGCAGGCTCGATCTCCACCGCGACCTTGGACAGCAGCAGCGCGTGGCAGAGCGGGATCAGCTCATGCGTGCGCTTGGCCGCCATGATGCCGGCGAGCCGCGCCGTGCCGATCACGTCGCCCTTCTTGGCGTTGCCGGAGAGGATGAGCTCGAGCGTTTCCGCCTGCATCGTCACTTGGCCCTCCGCCACCGCCACGCGGTCGGTCACCGCTTTGTCGGCGACATCGACCATATGAGCGGCGCCGGCGGCGTCGAGATGGGTCAGGCGGGGCGTGT
Source organism: Ancylobacter polymorphus (assembly GCF_022836935.1). NCBI lineage: Bacteria > Pseudomonadati > Pseudomonadota > Alphaproteobacteria > Hyphomicrobiales > Xanthobacteraceae > Ancylobacter > Ancylobacter polymorphus. The sequence continues at coordinate 3,195,923 of NZ_CP083239.1, forward strand.
CGCTCATCGCTCAGCCGGCCGCGCGCGCGGGCAGGGCGGGGGCGAGCAGGGCGCGCGTCGCCGCCGCCACATCCGCCTGCCGCATCAGGCTTTCGCCGACAAGGATGGTGCTGATGTTCACCTGCGCCAGCCGGGCGATATCGTCCGGCGTGAAGATGCCGCTCTCGCCGACGATGATGCGCTCCGCCGGGATGCGCGGGGCGAGGCGCTCGGAGGTTTCCAGCGTCACCTCGAAGGTGCGCAGGTTGCGGTTGTTGATGCCGACCAGCTTCGCCGGCAGCCTCAAGGCCCGGTCGAGCTCGGCGTCGTCATGCACCTCGACCAGCGCGTCCATGCCGAGGCCGTGGGCGGTCTCCACGAGGTCGAGTGCCAGCGCGTCGTCGACCGAGGCCATGATGACGAGAATGCAGTCCGCGCCCCAGCTGCGCGCCTCGTACACCTGATAGGTGTCGTAAAGGAAATCCTTGCGCAGCGCCGGCAGCGCGCAGGCGGCGCGGGCGGCGACGAGGAATTGCGGTGCGCCCTGGAAGGAGGGGCCGTCGGTCAGCACGGACAGGCACGCCGCGCCGCCGGCCTCATAGGCCTTCGCCAGCGCGGGCGGGTCGAAATCGGCGCGGATCAGTCCCTTGGACGGGCTGGCCTTCTTGATCTCGGCGATCAGCGCGGTGGTGCCGGCGGCGATCTTCGCCTCGATCGCCCGCAGGAAGCCACGCGCCGGCGGCTGCGCCTCGGCGCTCGCGCGAACCTGCGCGAGCGGCCGCTCACGCTTGGCGGTGGCGATCTCCTCGCGCTTATAGGCGCCGATCTTTTCCAGAATGTCGGCCATGGCGCGCTCCTATTCCGCCGCCGCCAGCGCCGAGGTGGCGATCAGCCGGTCGAGCGCCGCGGCGGCATGGCCGCCCGTGAGGCTGGCGCGGGCCAGCTCCAGCCCGGAACCGAGATCGTCCGCCTTGCCGGCGACGACCAGCGCGGCGGCGGCATTGAGCAGCGAGACATCGGCATAGGCGCTGGGCTCGCCCGCCAGCACGGCGCGCAGCGCCAGCGCATTGGCGGCGCCGTCGCCGCCCTTTAGCGCCTCCGGCGTCGCCCGGGCAAGGCCGAACTCTTCCGGCGTAATCTCGAAGCTGCGGATGCTGCCATCCTTCAGCTCGGCCACCTGGGTCGGGCCTGTCGTGGTGATTTCGTCGAGCCCGTCGGAGCCATGCACCACCCAGGCATGGGTGGACCCCAGCGTACGCAGCACTTCGGCGAGCGGCTCGACCCAGGTGCGGGCGAACACGCCGACCATCTGACGGGTCACGCCAGCGGGATTCGAAAGCGGGCCGATGAGGTTGAAGATGGTACGCGTGCCCATCTCCACCCGCGTCGGGCCGACATGCTTCATCGCCGGGTGATGGGCCGGGGCGAACATGAATCCGATACCGGCGTCGCGGATGCAGGTGGCGATCTGCTGCGGCGTCAGGTCGATCTTCACCCCCAGCGCCATCAGCACATCCGCCGCGCCGGATTTGGAGGACAGCGCGCGGTTGCCGTGCTTGGCCACCGGCACGCCCGCCCCGGCGACGATGAAGGAGGCGCAGGTGGAGATGTTGTAGGAGCCGGAGGCATCGCCCCCGGTGCCGACCACGTCCACCGCCTCCGCCGGCGCGTCCACCCGCAGCATCTTGGAGCGCATGGTGGTGACGGCGCCGGCAATCTCCTCGATCGCCTCGCCGCGCACCCGCAGCGCCATGAGAATGGCGCCGATCTGGGAGGGCGTCGCCTCGCCCGACATCATCACGTCGAAGGCGGCGGCGGCTTCCGCGCGCGTCAGCGTGGTGCCGGTCGCCAGCTTGCCGATAATGGGCTTGAGATTGTCCATCTGGCTCTGCGTCCCCGCCTGTTGTGCCGCGCTCACGCCGCCCGCTCCCGGCCGGGGCCGGCATTCCAGGCGCGCGCGAGATCGAGGAAATTCTTGAGAATGGTGCGGCCGTGTTCGGAGGCGATGCTCTCCGGGTGGAATTGCACGCCATGCACGGGCAGCGTGGTGTGCGACAGGCCCATGATGAGGCCGTCATCGGTCTCGGCCGTCACCGCCAGCGTGTCGGGCAGCGTGTCGCGCTTCACCACCAGCGAGTGGTAGCGCGTCGCCTTGAGCGGCCCGTTGATGCCATGGAACACGCCGTCATTGCGGTGGTGGATTTCCGACAGCTTGCCATGGATCGGTTGCGGCGCCCGCACCACGTCGCCGCCGAACACCTGGCCGATGGCCTGGTGCCCGAGGCAGACGCCGAACACCGGCACGCCGTCCTTCGCGGCGCGCTCGATGAGCGCGCAGGAAATTCCGGCCTCGTTGGGGGTCGCCGGGCCGGGCGAAATCACGATCGCCTCCGGCTTCAGCGCCATCGCCTCATCGACGGTGAGCGTATCGTTGCGGCGCACCTCCACCTCGGCGCCGAGCCCGCCAATGTAGTGGACGAGGTTCCAGGTGAAGCTGTCGTAATTGTCGATGAGCAGGATCATCGTGCGTCCATCCGCCGGCCTCATGCCGGCTGTGAGAAGGTCTAGGGGCTGTTCCGGCGCGGGGTCAAGCCGCGCCGGCGGGCGATGGTCTCTATCGCCAGCCCCGCCATCGCTCGTGGCGCCGATCCCTGCTCATCGCCTCACTGCCCTCTGCCGGCCCGGGCGGCGAAGCGCACGGCTTCCTCGCCGGCGCGGAACAGCGCCTTGGCCTTGTTGACGCATTCCTGCTGCTCGCTTTCGGGCACGGAATCATAGACGATGCCGGCGCCCGCCTGCACATACATCCGCCCGTCTTTCACCACGGCGGTGCGCAGCACGATGCAGGTGTCCATCTCGCCATCGGCGCCGAAATAGCCGATGGCGCCGGCATAGATGCCGCGCTTGTCGCGCTCCAGCTCGTCGATGATCTCCATCGCCCGCACCTTCGGCGCACCCGACACCGTGCCGGCAGGGAAACCCGCGGCCAGCGCGTCCAGCGCGTCGCGGCGCGGGTCGAGCGCGCCTTCGACATTGGAGACGATGTGCATGACCTGACTGTAGCGCTCGATGAAGAAGCTGTCGGTCACCTCCACCGAGCCGATCTTCGCCACGCGGCCGACATCGTTGCGGCCGAGATCGAGCAGCATCAGATGTTCGGCCCGCTCCTTCGGGTCGGCGAGGAGTTCGTCCTCCAGCGCCTTGTCCTCATGCGGAGTGGCGCCGCGCCGGCGGGTGCCGGCGATCGGGCGGATGGTGACGGTGTCGTTCCGCAGGCGCACCAGGATTTCCGGGCTGGAACAGACCAGCGAGAAGCCGCCGAAGTTGAAATAGACGAGGAACGGCGCCGGGTTGATCCGCCGCAGTGCCCGGTAGAGCGAGAAGGGCGGCAGCGCGAAGGGGGCCTCGAAACGCTGGGAAAGCACCACCTGGAAGATGTCGCCGGCGCGGATATATTCCTTAGCCCGCTCGACCATGTCGCGATAGGCCGCCGGCTCGGTGTTGGACTGCGGCTCCACCGCCTGGTGGAAGGCGTCTTCGGAGGGCAGGTTGGGCAGCGCGCTGTCGAGGGCGGCGACCACCTTCTCCAGCCGCTCGCGCGCCGCTTCATAGGCGGCGGTGGCCGTCATATCGGGCGTCGGGCGCACGGGGGTGACGACGGTAATTTCGTCGCGCACCGCGTCGAACACCACCATGACGGTGGGGCGGATGAAGATCGAATCCGGCACGTCGATGACATCGGGCTTGGGCGCGGGAAGCCGCTCCATCTGCCGCACCATGTCATAGCCGAGATAGCCGAACACGCCCGCCGCCATGGGCGGGGCGCCTTCCGGCAGATGAATGCGCGATTCCTCCACCAGCCGGCGCAGCGAGACCAGCGGCTTGTCCGGGCAGGGCTCGAAGGCGTCGGCGTGGCTGGCGGCGCGGCGGTTGATCTCCGCCTTGTCGCCATGGCAGCGCCAGATCACATCCGGCTCGATACCGATCATGGAGTAGCGCCCGCGCGTGGCGCCACCCTCGACCGATTCGAGCAGGAAGCTGTTCGGCCGCTCGCCGGCGATCTTGAGGAAGGCCGAGACCGGGGTTTCGAGATCGGCGATGAGCGTGGTGGTGACCACCTGCGCCTCGCCGCGCTGATAGGCGGCGGCAAAATCCGCCGCTTCGGGAGTGAGGCTCATGACCCGCGTTCCGCCTCAGTTCACCGCGTCGGTGCCGACGATCTGGTCGAGCGCGGCGCGGTTGATGCGGGCGCCGAGCCGGCTCTGCAGCTCGACCAGATACTCCGTCATCAGGTCGTTCTCCATGCTCGTGCGCAGGTCGGACAGCAGCTTCTCGTCGGTGGCGGCGGTGGCCGCCGGCACGACGGCGCGCAGCACCTGGAAGAGCAGCCGGCTGTCGCCACCCTCGGCCAGAGCGCTGCCGACGCCACCCTCGGGGGTCTCGAACACGGCGGCCATGATGTCCTGCGGCACGCCGTCGGCGGTGCGGCCACGGCGCAGGCCGTTGGCGGCGCGCAGTTCGAGCCCGGCCGCGGTCACCGCCTGATCGAAGGGGGTGCCGGCGGCAATCTTGGCCTTGATCTCCTCGACCTTCTTGTCGAGCGCCTGCGCGGCCTGGTCCTGTTTCCAGCGCTCCAGAACCTGCGCGCGCGCCTCCTCGAAGCTGCGGTCGCGCGGCGGGGTGATCTCATCGACCTGGTACCAGACATAGCCGCCATTCTGCGGCAGCTGGACGGGCTCGTTCTCCTCGCCGACCGCGGTGGCGAAGGCGCCGCGCAGCACGTCCGAACGCGCGGGGAAGGAAGCGATCGCGCTGCCGTCCGGGGCCTGGCCCTGAACGCTGGTGTCGAAATTCTGCACGGTGAGCCCGAACTTGCCGGCGACCTCGGCGAGCTGCGCGCCGCCAGCGCGCTCGTCCTCGATCTTGTCATAGGTCGCGAGCATCGCCCGGCGGGCGGCATTAACCTGCAGCGCCGCCTTGATCGCCGGCGCCACTTCCTCCAGCGGCTGGACGCTGCCGGGGGTGATGGCGCCGATATGGACGATGACCGGGCCGAAGCGGCCGGCGATCACATCGCTGGTGCCGTTGGCGGGCAGGGAGAAGGCGGCGTCGGCCACCTGCCGGTCGATGATGTCGGCGCGCGAGACATCGCCGAGATCGACATCCTTGGCGCTCAGTTTGCGCTCGGCGACGATGTCGGCAAAGGCCGTGCCGGACTTGATGCGGTCGGCGGCGGCCTTGGCTTCTTCCTCATTGGGGAAGACGAGCTGCTGCACGACGCGCTTTTCCGGCGTCCCATAGGTGGAGAGATTGGCGTCGTAGGCGGCCTTGACCTCGGCGTCGGAAACGGCCTCGCTGGCCGCCAGCGCCTCGGGGGTGAGCACCAGCACGCCGATCTTGCGGTATTCCGGCGCGCGGAACGCGACCTTGCGTTCGTCGAAGAACTTGCGCAGCTCCTCGTCCGACGGGTCGGCCGGAGCGGCGAGGGAGGCGGGGGTCAGCATCGCGTAATTGACCGAGCGTTCCTCGCCCTCATAGCGGGCGAGCGCGCCCTTGAGCACGGCCGGCACTTCGATGCCGCCGCCCAGCGACTGGATCAGCTGCTGGCGCAGCGCCAGCGCGCGCTCCGCCGCGACGAAGCGCGCCTCGGTGAAGCCGTTGGAGCGCAGGAGCTGGTTGAAATAGGCCGGATCGAAACTGCCGCTGGGGCCGTGGAAGGCCGGGTTCGACTGCACCCGCCGCGCGATCTCCTCATCCGACAGGGCGAGGCCGAGCGCCTTTGCCTGGTCGTTGAGCGCCGCCTCGGCCAGCTGCTCGTTCAGCAACTGGTCGGGAATGCCGAAGGCCCGCGCCTGATCCGGCGTGATGCCGCGCTTGAGCTGCTGGCTGATCTGCTGCAGCCGCTCCTGGTAGAGCTGCCGGAACTCCGGCACCGTGATCTCGGTGTCGCCGATGGTCGCCAGCGTCTGGCTGCCGAAGCCGCGGAACACGTCGGCGATGCCCCAGACCGCGAAGCTGAGGATGAGGAGACCCATCAGGATCTTGGCGACAATTCCGGAAGCGCTCTTGCGCAGGGTCTCAAGCATATGATTCTCGTCTGGCGTCGTGCGGGCGACGGCCCGGGGCGCGAAAGGCGCGCATAATAGGGAGGCGACCCCGTCGCCGCAACGGCACTTCTGCGGCCTTCCCGCGACGAAAGCCGCTGCACAGGCGACCTTGCTCTGTTAAGAGGCGGGGCGCGGAGCTTTCATAGTGCAGGAGCTTGGAACGGTATGAAGATGCGTCGTCCGCTGGTCGCTGGCAATTGGAAGATGAACGGCCTCAAGGGCTCGCTCGCCGAGTTCGCCGCCATCGTCGAAGGCTATGACGCCGCAATGGCGGCTAAGGCCGATCTGCTGGTCAGCCCGCCGGCGACACTGCTTTCCGCATTCGCGGCTGCGGCAGGCGCTGTCGGCGTCGGCGGGCAGGATTGCCACGCCAAGCCCTTCGGCGCCCATACCGGGGACATCGCCGCCGAGATGCTGGCCGATGCCGGGGCGCGGGCCGTCATCGTTGGTCACTCCGAGCGGCGTCAGGACCATCGCGAGAGCAATGGCCAGGTGCGTGCCAAGGCCGAGGCGGCGCGCCGCGCGGGCCTCGTCGCCATCGTCTGCGTCGGCGAGACGCGGGAGGAGCGTGAGGCGGGGCAGGCGCTCGATGTGGTGCGTGGCCAGCTTGAGGGCTCGATCCCGGACGGCGCCACCGCCGCCGATCTGGTCGTGGCCTATGAGCCGGTCTGGGCGATCGGGACCGGCCTCACCCCCACCAATAACGACATCGCCGAGATGCATGCCACGCTGCGTGGGGCGCTCACCGCGCGCTTCGGCGCCGAGGGGGAGGGGTTCCGCCTGCTCTATGGCGGCTCCGTGAAGCCGGAGAACGCGCGCGAGATTCTCGCTGTGCCGGATGTGGACGGCGCGCTGGTCGGTGGCGCGAGCCTCAAGGCGGAGTCTTTTCTCGCCATTGCGCGCGCCTATCTGTAAGGCGGCGTTTCCAGCCGCCCGCCAACAATCCCTGTGGTCGGGCGGCTGGAAACGCCGGGCGCAATCGTGTAGGAACGCGCCAACACGTGCGGCGGGCGAGTTCAGGAGTGGGCTCGCGTGCCGCTGCATGAGCATTTTGAAGGCGTCAGATGCAAACCGTACTCATCGTCATCCATCTCATGGTCGTGCTGGCCCTGATCGGCGTGGTGCTGATTCAGCGTTCCGAAGGGGGCGGGCTCGGCATTGGCGGCGGGGGAGGCGGTGGCGGCGGCTTCTTCAGCGCCCGTGGGACGGCGAATGTGCTGACCCGCGCGACGGCGATTCTGGCCGGTCTGTTCTTCCTCACCAGCCTGTCGCTCACCATTCTCGCCGGTTGGGGCCGCGGTCCGACGACGATTTTCAATGCCCCGGCCGCCGTTCCCGGCGCGCCCTCGGCGCCTGCTCCCGGCGGCTCCGTGCTGGACCAGCTCAACGCCGCCCAGCCCGCGCCGCCGGCCGCTCCCGCCGCGCCGCAGGCTCCGCAGTCGCAGTGATAACGGTGCCGCGTCGACACGCGTCGGCGCGGCCCTCGGTTTAGCCACAGGCGGGCGCCCGTTCGGCAAGGCGGGCCCTCGTCGAATCGCGTTTTTGCCGGTAGAAACCAAAACCCATGGCGCGCTACATCTTCATCACCGGCGGCGTCGTGTCCTCGCTTGGCAAGGGCCTCGCCTCCGCCGCACTCGGTGCATTGTTGCAGGCCCGTGGGTACAAGACCCGGCTGCGCAAGCTCGACCCCTATCTCAACGTCGATCCGGGCACGATGAGCCCGTATCAGCACGGCGAAGTCTTCGTCACCGATGACGGTGCCGAGACCGATCTCGACCTCGGCCATTACGAGCGTTTCACCGGCCGTCCCGCGACCAAGCAGGACAACATCACCACCGGGCGCATCTATCAGGACATCCTCACCAAGGAGCGGCGCGGCGACTATCTCGGCGCCACCATTCAGGTGATTCCGCACGTCACCAACGCCATCAAGGACTTCGTGCTCTCGGGCAATGAGGGTTACGATTTCGTGCTGGTGGAGATCGGCGGCACGGTCGGCGATATCGAGGCGATGCCGTTCCTGGAGGCGATCCGCCAGATCGGCAACGAGCTGCCGCGCCGGCACTGCATCTATATCCACCTCACTTTGCTGCCCTTCATCCCCTCCGCCGGCGAACTGAAGACCAAGCCGACGCAGCATTCGGTGAAGGAGCTGCGCTCCATCGGCATCGCGCCGGATATCCTGCTCTGCCGGACCGATCGCGAGATTCCGCGCGAGGAGCGCCGCAAGCTCGGCCTGTTCTGCAATGTGCGGGAAAGCGCGGTGATCGAGGCGCGCGATGCCGACAGCATCTATGCCGTGCCCTCGGCCTATCACGAGGCCGGGCTCGACACGGAAGTGCTGGCGGCCTTCGGTATCGAGCCGGCGCCCGAACCGGACCTGACGCGCTGGAAGAAGGTGGAAGCCGGCATCCGCAACCCGGAAGGGTCGGTCACCATTGCCATTGTCGGCAAGTACACGGGGATGAAGGACGCCTACAAGTCCCTCATCGAAGCGCTGACCCATGGCGGGCTCGCCAACAATATGCGGGTCAATCTCGACTGGATCGAGAGCGAGATTTTCGAGCGCGAGGACCCCGCGCCCTTCCTTGAGCACGTTCACGGCATTCTCGTGCCGGGCGGCTTCGGCCAGCGCGGCGCCGAGGGCAAGATCCGCGCGGCCCAGTTCGCGCGCGAGCGGCGCGTGCCCTATCTCGGCATCTGCTTCGGCATGCAGATGGCGGTGATCGAGGCGACGCGGAACCTGGTCGGGGTGGAGAAGGCGAACTCGACCGAGTTCGGCCCCACCGAGGAGCCGGTGGTCGGCCTGCTCACCGAATGGCTGCGCGGCAATGAGCTGGAAAAGCGCGGCATCGGCAGCGATCTCGGCGGCACGATGCGGCTCGGCGCCTATCCCGCCGCGCTGGCCGAGGGCAGCCGGGTCGCGGAGATTTATGGCGACACGTCGATCTTCGAGCGCCATCGCCACCGCTACGAGGTCAACATGGCCTATCGCGAGCGGCTGGAGGCCTGCGGCATGCTGTTCTCCGGCCTCTCGCCGGACGGGCTGCTGCCGGAGATCATCGAGTATCCCGATCACCCTTGGTTCGTCGGCGTGCAGTTCCATCCCGAACTGAAATCGCGCCCCTTCGAGCCGCACCCGCTCTTCGCTTCCTTCATCGGTGCGGCGGCGGTGCAGAGCCGGCTGTTCTGAGCGCCGGCCGGCGAATCGTGACCCTCAGCCCTGCGCGCCCTGTCGGCCGGCGCGCAGCACCGGTGCCGAGAGGAGCGCGGCGGGAGGGATTCGCCGCCCAAGCCGTCACCTTTCCCAGGCTCGCCCCTCGCCGATAGTCGAGGCTGGTTCACCAGCCGTCGGCGTGCTCTGATGGTGGCCGGGATTCTCGCCCGGCGCCACATGTGCCGGGCAAGCAGGGGAGAAGGTGCTGGTGGAGCGCGGTCTTGATCACGTCGTCCATGTCGTCCGCGACCTTGAGGCGGCGGGCGAACTTTACGACATGCTCGGCTTCACGGTCGGCACCCGCAACCGCCATCCATGGGGCACCGACAACCGCATCGTGCAGCTGCCGGGATTCTTCGTCGAATTGCTTGAGATCGCCGACGCCGAGAAGATCCCGCCACAGGACGCGACCCGCTTTTCATTCGGCGCCTTCAACCGCGATTTCCTCGCCGAGGTCGGCCCCGGCCTTTCCATGCTGGTGCTGGAAGGGCGGGACGGCGCGATCGACAAGTTGGAATTCGACACGGCCGGGATCGGCGGCATCGACCTGTTCAGCTTCGAGCGGGAGGGCAAGCGGCTCGACGGCGTGGGCGTCAAGGTTGCGTTCAACCTCGCCTATGCGCGCGATCCGGCCTCGCCGCATGCCGGCTTCTTCACCTGCCAGCAGCTCTTCCCGGAGAATTTCTGGTCCGTGGATTTGCAGCGGCACATGAATGGCGCGCACAGCGTGGTGGGGGTGGTGATGACGGCCGGCGATCCTGCGGCCCATACCGGCTTTCTCGCCAGTTTCGCCGGCATGGATGCACGGCGGGCGGTCGAGGGCTGGTACATCCTCAAGACCCCGCGCGGCGATATCGACGTGATGAGCGACGCGCTGTTCACCGAGCGCTTCGGGGTGCCGGCGCCGTCCGGGCCGGGGCTGCGCCTGGCCGCCGTGCGCTTCGGGGTCGCGGATATGGACAGGCTGCGCCGGCGGGTGTCGTCGTCGCGCATGTCGGTGGAGGATATTGAAGGCGTGGTCGTCGTCGGCCCGAAAGCGGCGCTGGGAGCGACGCTGGTGTTCGAAGCGGCAGCCTGAACCGACCCGTTCCTCAGACGAAAAGCAAAAGCCCCGGAATCGCGTCCGGGGCTTTCTTTATGCGCGAGGCAAGGAGGGCGGGCCCTCCAGCGGTCTCAGCCGATCTCTTCCGGCACGGCCTGCGGCTGGGTCGAGCGGCCCGGCAGCAGCGCCACAGCGCGGCCGCGCAGGGCGCGCCAGGTGGCGAAGGAGTTGAGCGTCGAACCTTCCAGCCAGCCAATGCCGGCGGCCGCCAGGAAGGGCAGGCTCTGGATCGCCAGCGCCAGGGCGAACAGATCGACTTCCACCACGGCGTGCCAGTTGGTCAGCCGCAAGCCGATCGCGGCGATCATCAGCCCGGCGCCGATGATCGCTTCCGGCAGCGCCGGGAAGGCGCGGGCGGCGTCCGCCAGCCAGGAGCCCTTGGCGGTGCGGGCGAAGGCGAGGTCCTTGTAGCGGAAGCTGTCATAGACCGCCTTGGCCACGGTGAACTGCACCGCCATCGCCGCAAACGCCGCGCCGATCATGCGCACCGGCGTCGTGGCGACGCGCAGGCGGTAGAGCGCAATGAAGTGCAGCAGGTAGATGCCGAAGCAGAACACGATCGGGATGGTGAGAATGCGCTGCGGCACAGCGATGCCGAGGCCGAGCACGAAGGGCACCCAGAGCAGCGACAGGATGGCCACCAGCGCACCGACGCTTTCCGAGCCGAGCCAGCTCATCCAGCCGATGCTGAACTCGCGGCGCTGCGCCGGGGTGAGGCGTGTGCCGGCATTGGGCAGCATGCGGCGCCAGTGCTTCTTGATGATCTGCATGCCGCCATAAGCCCAGCGGTGGCGCTGCTTCTTGAACGAGGCGAAGTCGTCCGGCAGCAGGCCCCAGCCATAGCGCTCATTGGTGTAATGGCTCTTCCAGCCGCGCTCGACGATGGCGAGGCCGAGATCGGTGTCCTCGCAGATCGTGTCGCTCGACCAGTCGCCAGCCTCGACCATGGCGGCGCGGCGCATCAGGCACATGGTGCCGTGCACGACGATGGCGTCGTGCTCGTTGCGCTGAACCATGCCGATGTCGAAGAAGCCGGCATATTCGGTGTTCATCGCCTCGTGCAGCAGGCTACGGTCGGCGTCGCGGTGGTCCTGCGGCGCCTGCACGATGCCGACGGTCGGGTCCTCGAAGGTCGGCACGAGGTTCATCAGCCAGTTCGGATCGACGACATAGTCGGCGTCGATGATGCCGATAATCTCGGCGTCCGGCGCGGTCTGCAGCATGGCCTCGCGCAGCGCACCGGCCTTGAAGCCCGCCACCTTGGGCAGGTTGATGAACTTGAAGCGCTCACCCAGTTCGCGGCAATGGGCTTCGATCGGTTCCCAGAAGGCCGGGTCGGGCGTGTTGTTGATGATGACCAGGCATTCGAAGTTCGGCCAGTTCAGCCGGGCGACGCTGTCGAGCGTCTGCTTCAGCATCTCCGGCGGCTCCTTATAGGCCGGGATGTGGATCGATACCTTGGGCGTGCGCGAGGGCGCGGACGCGTTCTCCTTGCGCAGCAGCCGGCGCGGGGTGCGGCCGAAGGCGATGGTGGAGAGTTCCTCCACCCGGTAGAGCATGACGATGACGAGCGGCACCAGCAGCACGAGGCTGACGACCATGGTCACCATGTTGCCGCCCACGACATAATGCGTCAGCCAGTGGTCGGTGACGGTCGCCACCCAGGCGCCGGCAAGGTTCGCCGCGCCGACCATGACCAGCGCCTGCGGCAGGGTGAGGCGGGCGAAGCGGAACACCGGCAGCGAGAAGGCGATGCCGAGCAGCAGGGCGATGGCGGCGGTGGCGTTGTAGGTCGAGGGGGTGATCGGGCCGGCCATCGGGAACTTGGCGACGCGGTTGGCGTCGAGAATGCCCCAGTACTGGCCGACGCTGCCCTCGAAGCTCTTCCACGGCGCGTCGAACGCTTCGATGAGGTTGTACTCGATGCCGAGCGCATCGGCGCGGGCGGCGAAGGTGCGGATGATCTGCGCCTGTTCGACCTCGCCGGGGATCGCGCTGTCGCGATTATAGCCCTGGCTCGGCCAGCCGAACTCGGCGATGACGATGCGCTTGCCGGGATAGGTGGCGCGCAGGCGGTCATAGATGGCGATGGTGTGGTCGACCACCTGCTCCGGCGTCACGCCTTCCCAATAGGGCAGCATGTGAGCGGCGATGTAGTCGACGGCGGACACCAGCTCGGGATGGTCGAGCCAGACGTCCCATGTTTCGCCTGTCGTGACCGGCACGTTGGTCTCGCGCTTCACCCGACGGATCGTCTCGATCAGCTGCTCGGGCGTGCGTTCGGCGCGCAGGATCGACTCGTTGCCGACCACGATGCCGACGACGTTCGAATTCTTCTTCGCGACCTCGATGGCGTTGGTGATTTCGCGCTCGTTGCGCGCCTCGTCCTCGTCCAGCCAGGCGCCGACCGTGGTCTTCAGCCCCTTCTCGGCGGCGATTTTCGCCACCAGGTCGAGATTGCCGGTCGAGGCATAGGTACGCACGCCGCGCGTATAGGGCGCCACCGCCTCCACATCGGCGCGGATCTGCGCCTCGGTGGTCGGCTCACCCTTATCCGGGTTGGCGTCGCGGCCATAGGGCGCGAACGACATGCTTTGGAAGCGATCGGGTGCGGCGGGAGCGGAAACCTCCTGACGCAGAGCCAGCCAGACAAAGGCATGGACGCACGTCACGACCGCAACGGCTGCGGCAGCGACACGAATGGCGGGGCGCATGAGACAAACCCACGATAAGGGGAGGCTGACAGGTGGAATATAGTACAGTTTCAACGCACGTGCAGCACGATCTTTGCCGCGGCGCGCCAAAGCGCGTCACGCCTGCCGACAATGCCGCTCTGCAGCGGAGAATGCGTCAATGGGAGAATGGTTCCCCACTATGGCGGCCCCATGACGCGCCGATGACACACCGGGGGCCGCGGCGCGGATTCATTGCGCAGGTGCGGCCGGCGCGGGCGTCGCGCTGGCCGGCTGCGCGTCGGGGTTGACCCAGCAGGCATGCACGCGCTCGGACAGGCGCTCCTGCGCCTTGCTGTCGATATTGCCCTGACGGACGAGGCAGCGGAACGCGATCTTCAGGTGCTCGGTCGGGCAGCCGAAGCGCTCATAGAGTTCGAGATGCCGACGGGCGGTGTCGATGTCGTCGCGCCACAGCAGCATGGCGATCCGGCGCCCGGACCACACGCATTCCGGCAGGCCGGCATTGCCCGGCAGCTTGGCCGCCTCGGCATATTCCTCCACAGAGCGGCGCTGCGCCTCTTCCTTTGCCTGCTCCTCCGGCGACTTCTGTTCGGCGGCTTTCTGCTCGGGGGGAGCGCTTTGCGCCCACGCGCCGCCGGCCGCTGCAGACATCAGGATCAGGCCACCGAACAGGGCGGCGGCGAAGGGACGTACGGAGCACACCATGGGAGAAACGTCACACGCAAAAGAGGAAACACCGGACCGGCGAGGACAGTAGGAGAAGCAATCGAATTTGTCAGCATGACGGCGGGTGCGGAGCGCTGGGGGCGCGCAAAATTTCATAGCTTTGCACACGCCTCTTGCCGTGGCCGCAAAGCCCCGTTACCCGGCAGGGTGGACGAGCCCGAACACCGTGCCCACGCCCTTCGACGAAGCCCCTCGCGACCGAGCCCGCTCGGCGCGTCCTTGGCGGAGATGTCTCGCATGCGACTGCCCCTTGCCCTCGCCGCCCTCGTCTGCGCGGCGATCGTCGCTGTCTGGGCGTGGCTCGGGCAGCCGGTGCCGGCGCCCTTCGCGCCGATGGCCGCGAGCGAGAAGCTGCCCTGCGTCTCCTATGCCCCGTTCCGCCCCGGTCAGAGCCCGTTCACCGAGGATGTCGCGTTCTCGCCGGAACAGATCGACGACGATCTCGCGCGTCTGTCCAAGATCACCCAGTGCGTGCGGACCTATTCCTCGATCCAGGCGGGCCTTGCCGCCGTGCCGGAACTCGCCCGCAAGCACGGCCTCACCGTGCTGCAGGGCATCTGGATCGCCGCCGATCCCGTGCGCAACCGTGCCGAGATCGAAGGCGGCATCAAGGCGGCGAGGGAGAACCCCGATGTTGTCAAGGCCGTCATCGTCGGCAACGAGGTTCTGCTGCGCGGCGAGCAATCGGCCAATGACATTGCCGGCTTCCTGAAAGAGGTGAAGGCGAAGATTCCGCCGCAAGTCCCCGTCACCTACGCCGATGTCTGGGAGTTCTGGGAGCGCAACCGCTCGCTCGCGGATTCGGTGGATTTCGTCACCGTCCACATCCTGCCGTTCTGGGAAGACATGCCGGTGCCGGCAGAGGACTCCGTCGCCCATCTCGGCGAGATCCGCGAGCATGTCGGCGAGATCTTCGCCGGCAAGGATATCCTCATCGGTGAGACCGGCTGGCCGAGCGAGGGCCGCATGCGCGAAGGGGCGCTGCCCTCACCCTCCAACCAGGCCAATGTGATTCAGGAATTGCTGGCGCTGGCCAAGGCCAAGAACTACCGGCTCAACGTTATTGAGGCCTTCGACCAGCCGTGGAAACGGGTGCTTGAAGGCACGGTCGGTGGCCATTGGGGTTTCCTCGACGCCTATACCCGCGAATTCAAGTTCACCTGGGGCGAGCCGGTCTCCGACCATCCCTACTGGATGGCGCAGGCGGCGCTCGGCGTGGTCTTCGCCGGCGTCCTGTTCGCGCTCGCCGGCTGGGCCGGGCGGCGCGCGGGCGGACGGCCGCTCGGCGTGCGGGAATGGTCGGCGGTGGCCGGCATCGCCTTCTTCGCCGGGCTGATGATCGGCCGGCTGCTGGCGTCGGTGCCTGGCGAGAGCCTCGGCGTCGGCGGCTGGATTCGCGGCGCGGCGCTGGTCGGGTTGGCGCTGCTGGTGCCGGCGGCCTGCGCGGTCGCGGTCGGCCGGCGCACCCGCCTCATCACCCTGACGCTGGCGCTCAACAGCGAGGCGACGCCCGGCGCGCCGTTCTTCGACCGCTGCCTCGCGCTGGTGCTCGCCGCCGTCATCGTGCTCGCGGCGCAGATCGGCTTCGGGCTGGTGTTCGATCCGCGCTACAAGGATTTCCAGTTCGCCGGGCTGACGCCGATCATCACCGCCTTCGCCTTCTACGCCATGGTGGCGGGGCCCGGACGGGTCACTGAGGGGCGGCAGGCGGAGGCGATCGCCGCCGGTCTGTTCCTCGCCGCCGGCCTTTATGTGCCGCTGAACGAGACGCTGGCGAACTGGCAGGCGCTGTGGACCGGCAGCCTGTTCGTTGTGCTGGCACTCATCCTCTGGCGCCTCGCCACGGCCGGGCGAAGGATATGAGCAGCAGCCCGCCGGCGAGGCCGGCGAGGTTGTTGTTGTAGACCACCAGCCCGGCGCAGGTAGCCATCAGCGCCAGGGTGAACATGATGAGAGACGGCCGGATCAGCTGGAGGATGGCGCCGATCAGCGCGGCGATGCCGAAGGCGGACTGGCTGAACAGGGCGATCACCGTCGCCCGCGTCTCGCAGGTCAGGGTCTCCAGCGTCCGGCAGGCAAGACCGACCGAGGACTGTTCCAGCAGCGCATAGCGGACATAGATCGCCCAGCCGAGGGCGAAGGCGCCGAGCGCGATGATGACATTGGCGGCGCGGGCGCTGGGCAGGAAGCTGCGATGGGCCACGGTGTCGGTCCTTCTGCGGCGGGCGTTTGTCGGCAGGCCGCTGCATCGCATGCCGCGGCCGGGCGATCAATCCGCCGGGCGCGTTGGGGGTTCCCGCCGCCGGGTGGCGAGGATCACTCCGCCGAGAATCAGCACGAAGCCCACGGCATGGTAGAGGTGCAGTTCCTCGCCCAGAAGCAGCACCGCCAGCAGCACGCCATAGACCGGCATGAGATAGAGCACATTCGCCGTGATCGGCGCGCCGGCCACCTTGATCGCATACTGGAACAGGCCGAATGCCAGCACGGACGGGAAGATGGCGAGAAAGGCGATCGACCCCCATGCTTCCAGCGTCCACGGGGTGGCGGCCCCGCTGGCCGCTTCCCACAGCGCCAGCGGTGCCAGCAGCAGCGTGCCGGCGATGGCATTGGCGGCGAAGGCGGTCTGTCCGCCGAGCTGGGGCAGCGGTCCCTGGCGCAGCATCAGCGAATAGATCGCCCACGCGACCGCCGCGACGAATATGCCGAGATCGCCGCTGTTGAACTCAAGTCCGAGCAGCCGGCCCAGCTCGCCATGCACGGCGATCAGCGCGATGCCGGCGAAGCCCGCCAGAGAACCGACCAGCTGGATCGCCGGTAGCCTCTGGCGCTTCAGCAGCGCGTCCAGCACCACGATCATCAGCGTGGCGGTGGTGTAGATCAGCGTCGCATTGGCGGCGGTGGTGTGCCGCAGCGCGACATAGACATTGCCGCCGCACAGCACCATGCCGAAAAAGCCCAGCAACAGCACGCGCCACCATTCCCGCCGCAGCAGTTCGCGATGGCGCAGCAGCGCGCCCGCCGTCAGCGGCAGGAGTATCGCCACCGCCAGCAGCCAGCGCCAGAAGGCGAGCGACCAGGGCGGCACCAGCTCCGCCACCGCACGGCCGACGATGAGATTGGTGGAGAAGAACAGCGGCATCGCCAGCAGCGCCACGATCGCCCACGGGTCGTGCGCGAGGCCAGTTGCGGCGGGTGGGGAATCGCGGCGTGTGTCGGGGCGGGAGTCCATGGCGCGTGGTGATACACGCTTCCCCGCCTGCCGTCGCGAGCTCGACGGGAGCCGAGAACGCCGGGTGGTCTTTTCGCGTCGTTCCCGCCGGGCTAGATAGCGCCTTACCGCGAAAGCCCTGCCCGGGCCGCGTCCCGCGTGCCGCTCTGGAGACCGCCGATGCGCCAGCTTCTCGTCATCGTCCTCGCCGCCGGGGAGGGCACGCGCATGCGCTCGGCGCTGCCGAAGGTTCTGCACGCGGTCGCCGGACGGCCGATGGTGGCGCATGTGCTGGACGCGGCGCTGGCCGCTGGCGCGGCGCGGCTCGCGGTGGTGATCGGGCCCGACCACGACAAGGTGGCGACGGAGGTGCGCCGCGTGGCGCCGGAGGCCGAGATCTTCGTGCAGACCGAGCGGCGCGGCACGGCCCATGCCGTGCTCGCGGCGCGGGCGGCGCTGGAGCGCGGTTTCGACGATGTGGTCGTCATGTATGGCGACACGCCGCTGGTGCAGCCGGAAACCCTCGCCGCGCTGCGGGCGCCGCTGGCGCAGGGCGCCGGCGTCGCCGTGCTCGGCTTCCGCCCCGCCGACCCCACCGGCTATGGCCGCCTTGTCACCGAAGGCGGCGAACTCATCGCCATTCGCGAGGAGAAGGAGGCGAGCGAGGCCGAGCGCGCGATTCGCCTGTGCAATGCCGGGCTGATGGCGCTCGATGGCCGCGCGGCGCTTGGCCTGCTGGAACAGGTCGACGACGCCAATGCCAAGCGCGAATTCTACCTTACCGACGTGGTTTCCATCGCCCGTGCGCAGGGGCGAAGCACCGCCGTGTGCGAGGTGGTGGCGGAGGAGGTGGCCGGCGTCAACAGCCGCGCCCAGCTCGCCGAGGCGGAAGCCATTTTGCAGCGGCGTCTGCGGGCGCGGGCGCTGGAAGCGGGGGTGACGCTGGTGGCGCCGGAAACGGTGTTCCTTTCGGCCGATACGCGCTTCGGCCGCGATGTGATCGTGGAGCCGAACGTGGTCTTCGGCCCCGGCGTGCGGGTGGAGGAGGGCGCCACGATCCGCGCCTTCAGCCATGTGGAGGGCGCGCATATCGGCCCCGGCGCCATTGTCGGCCCCTTCGCCCGCCTGCGTCCCGGCGCGGCACTGGGGCAGGGGGTGCATGTCGGCAATTTCGTGGAGATCAAGGCGTCCGACCTCGCGGCGGGCGCGAAGGTGAATCACCTGTCCTATGTCGGGGATTCCAGTGTCGGCGCGAACACCAATATCGGCGCAGGCACCATCACCTGCAATTATGATGGCTTCCGCAAGCACCGCACCACCATCGGCGCTAACGCCTTTGTCGGCACCAACAGTCTGCTCGTGGCGCCGGTGAGCGTCGGCGACGGCGCCTATATCGGCACCGGCTCGGTCATCACCGACGACGTGCCGGCGGACGCGCTGGCCATCGGCCGGGCGCGGCAGGTCAACAAGCCGGGACTGGCGGCGCGGCTGCGGGCGCGGCTCTCCGCCGGGCTCGGGCCGAAGAAATGACACGAAGCCGGCGATACGAAGCGACACCGGAATTGATTTCAGCGCTTCGGTGACGGCCGGTTAAACCCGCCATCGTAGCCTCGCGGATCGTCGCTTCACGAAAGGGCCCGGCTCATGTGTGGAATCATAGGCATTGTCGGCACCGAGCCGGTTGCGGATCGCCTGATCGACTCGCTGAAGCGGCTGGAATATCGCGGTTATGATTCCGCCGGCATCGCCGCGCTGCAGGGCGGGCACATTTCCCGTCGCCGCGCCGAGGGCAAGCTGCGCAATCTGGAAGAGGTGCTGCGCCAGACGCCGCTGGAGTCGCGCATCGGCATCGGCCACACACGCTGGGCCACCCATGGCCGGCCCAGCGTCGCCAATGCCCATCCCCACGCTACAACGGAAGTCGCGGTGGTGCATAACGGCATCATCGAGAATTTCCGCCAGCTGCGCGACGAACTCCTCGCGTCCGGCGCCAATTTCGAAAGCGAGACCGATACCGAGGTCGTCGCCCATCTGGTGACGCGCGAACTGCGTGCCGGCCTCAGCCCAACCGACGCCGTGGCGGCGGCGCTGCCGCGCCTTCAGGGGGCTTTCGCGCTCGCCTTTCTGTTCGATGGCGACGAGGACCTGCTGATCGGCGCCCGCAAGGGCAGCCCGCTCGCCATCGGCTATGGCAAGGGCGAGATGTATCTCGGCTCGGACGCCATCGCGCTCGCGCCGTTCACGGACACCATCGCCTATCTCGAAGATGGTGACTGGGCGGTGCTGCGCGCCAAGGGGATCGAGATCCGCGATTGCGCGAACCACCGGGTGGAGCGCGCGGTGCAGAAGACCACGGCCACCGCCTTTCTCATCGAGAAGGGGGCCTTCCGCCATTTCATGGCCAAGGAGATGCACGAGCAGCCCGAGGTCGTCGCGCACACGCTGGCGCATTATCTCGACATGGCCAATGAGACGGTGCAGCTCCCCGAACTGCCGTTCGACTTCGCCAAGCTTGAGCGCGTCTCCATCGCCGCCTGCGGCACCGCCTATTATGCCGGGCTGATCGCGAAATACTGGTTCGAGCGCTATGCGCGCCTGCCGGTGGAGATCGACGTCGCCTCGGAGTTCCGCTACCGCGAGGCGCCGCTGCCGGCCAACGGGCTTGCCATCGTCATCTCGCAGTCCGGCGAGACCGCCGACACCCTCGCCTCGCTGCGCTATGCCGGGCAGGAGAAGCAGCACCTGCTCGCGGTGGTGAACGTGCCGACCTCCACCATCGCCCGTGAGGCGCATGCGGTGCTGCCGACGCTGGCCGGGCCTGAGATCGGCGTTGCGTCCACCAAAGCCTTCACCTGCCAGTTGGCGACGCTGGCGGCGCTGGCCGTCGCGGCCGGGCGCGCGCGTGGCGTGCTCTCGGTGGAGGAGGAACGGTCGCTGGTGCATGCGCTCGTGGAAGTGCCGCGCCTGATGAACCGTGCGCTCGATCTCGGCCCTGATATCGAGCACCTCGCCCGCAGCTTCGCCAAGACCAAGGACGTGCTCTATCTCGGCCGCGGCACCTCCTTCCCGCTGGCGATGGAAGGGGCGCTGAAGCTCAAGGAAATCTCCTATATCCATGCCGAGGGCTATGCCGCCGGCGAACTCAAGCACGGGCCGATCGCGCTCATCGACGAGAACATGCCGGTGGTGGTGATTGCCCCGCACGACGCCGTGTTCGAAAAGACCATGTCGAACATGCAGGAAGTGGCGGCGCGCGGCGGGCGAATCATTCTCATCACCGACGAGGCCGGCGCGAAACAGGCGGTGCTGGAGACCGAGGCGACGCTGGTGCTACCGGACATGAACCCGTTCATCACCCCGCTGGTCTACGCCCTTCCGGTGCAGCTGCTCGCCTACCATACGGCGGTGGCGATGGGCACCGATGTCGACCAGCCGCGCAATCTGGCGAAGTCCGTCACGGTGGAGTAGGGACCTCGCGCCGTCATTCCGGATCGGCCTGCGGCCGTCCGGGATGACGGTGTGCGGCTCTCACCCCCGCCCGCGATAGGGCGCAACGCCCTGGTCCGGCAGCCACACGCCCTCAAGCGGCGCGCCGCTCTGCCAGAACACGTCGATCGGGATGCCGCCGCGCGGGTACCAATAGCCGCCGATGCGCAGCCAGCGCGGGCTGAGCAATGCGTGCAGCCGCAGGCCGATGGCGACGGTGCAGTCCTCATGGAAGGCGCCGTGGTTGCGGAAGCTGCCGAGATAGAGCTTCAACGATTTCGATTCGACCAGCCAACCGTCCGGCACATAGTCGATCACCAGCTGGGCGAAGTCCGGCTGGCCGGTCACCGGGCAGAGCGAGGTGAATTCCGGTGCGGTGAAGCGGGCGACGTAATTCGTGCCTGGGTGCGGATTCGGCACCTTCTCCAGCACCGCCTCGTCCGGGCTGGCGGGCAGGTTGGTGGGGCGGCCGAGCTGGGTCGTGCCGTCGGCGATGTCGGTCATGGCGGCGGTCTCCTGGGGGAGGGGGCGGGCGATATGTCGCTGGCACCTCTTTCGCATGTCACATGGCCGGAGTAGAAGCGCCTCGACCATCCTGACCGAGTTGAGCATTGGGGAAACGTATGACCGCCATCGTCGATATCGTTGGGCGTGAAATCCTGGACAGCCGCGGCAATCCCACCGTCGAGGTGGATGTGATGCTGGAAGACGGCTCGCAGGGCCGCGCCGCCGTCCCCTCGGGCGCCTCCACCGGCGCGCATGAGGCTGTCGAGCTGCGTGACGGCGACAAGGCGCGCTATCTCGGCAAGGGCGTGCTCAAGGCTGTCGAAGCGGTCAATGGCGAGATCTTCGACGCCATTGGCGGCATGGACGCTGAGGACCAGCCGGCCATCGACCAGATTCTGATCGAGCTGGACGGCACGCCGAACAAGTCCCGCCTCGGCGCCAACGCCATTCTCGGCGTCTCGCTGGCGCTCGCCAAGGCCGCTGCCGCCGCCCGCGACCTGCCGCTCTACCGCTATGTCGGCGGCGTGAACGCCCGCACCCTGCCGGTGCCGATGATGAACATCATCAATGGCGGCGCCCATGCCGACAACCCGATCGACTTCCAGGAATTCATGATCCTGCCGGTCGGCGCCCCGACCTTTGCCGAAGGCCTGCGCACCGGCGCGGAAATCTTCCACACGCTGAAAAAGGCGCTCAAGGACGCCGGCCACAACACCAATGTGGGCGACGAGGGCGGCTTCGCCCCCAACCTGCCCTCCGCCGACGCCGCGCTCGCCTTCGTGGTGAAGGCCATCGAGACCGCCGGCTACAAGCCCGGCGAGGACGTGTTCATCGGCCTCGACTGCGCCTCGACCGAGTTCTTCAAGAACGGCAAGTACGACTATGAAGGCGAGGGCGCGGTGCGCGATATCGAGGCGCAGGTGAAGTACCTCGCCGATCTCGTCGGCCGCTACCCGATCTGCACCATCGAGGACGGCATGGCCGAGGACGATTGGGCGGGCTGGAAGCTGCTCACCGACACCATCGGTTCCAAGTGCCAGCTGGTGGGCGACGACCTGTTCGTCACCAACGTCACCCGCCTGTCGGCCGGCATCACGCAGGGCGTCGCCAACTCGATCCTGGTCAAGGTCAACCAGATCGGTTCGCTGACCGAGACGCTGAACGCGGTGGAGATGGCGCACAAGGCCGGCTACACCGCCGTCATGTCGCACCGCTCGGGCGAAACCGAGGATTCCACCATCGCCGATCTCGCGGTCGCCACCAATTGTGGGCAGATCAAGACCGGCTCGCTGGCCCGCTCGGACCGCACCGCCAAGTACAACCAGCTGCTGCGCATCGAGCAGGAGCTGGGCCCGCAGGCGATCTACGCCGGCCGTTCGGCGATCAAGTCGCTGGCCTGAAAGCCGGCGCACCTGCCCTAGAATGCGAAAAGCCCCCGTCCTGGACGGGGGCTTTTTTTGTCGGGGCAGGCTTTGCGAGGGCGCTGGCTTGGTCAGCGCTTCAGCCGTTCGTATTCTGCCCTGAGGCGCGGCAGGTCGGGCACTTGCGGTGCGTCCGGCTCCAACAGGCCGCCGCTGATCTCCAGCGCGGCAATGGGCCAGAGGCGCTCCACCAGCGCCGGAATCTCGTCGGGCGGCACGGCCGCCATCTGCGCGTCCATGGCGCAGAGAGCGCGGGCGCGTTCTTCGACATTACGGGTCATGCATCGGCCTCCGTGCGTCCGGCCGGGGCCGGATCCACCGGGGAAGCTGCTCCGGTTCAGGCTCGGCGTCGATCCACACCGGCTTGGCAGGCCAGACGGTAGCAGTCCCCGACCCTCGTCACTGTCCAAAATGACACACAGGGCGGTAGCGACGCGCCTTTGGCGGTGTCACGTTCCCGGCATCCGCCGGCTAGCCGGTGCAGGCTCGATGCGGGAGGTTGAGTGCGCTGCGAAAAGAGGGGTTTCGGTCGTTAGCGTTAACCGGCCCTCAACCGCGCCGGACTAGGCTCGCCTCATGATCATTCGCACCCGCTGGCGCTCCTTCTTCCAGACCGTCATCCTCCATCTCGGAGCGGCGGCGCTCGTCGGCTATTTCGCCTTCCAGGGCTATAATGGCCAATACGGGCTTCTGGCCCGCCGCAACTTCGAGCAGCAGCACGCGGAGTTGACACAGGAGCGCGACAAGCTGCGGGCGCAGCGCCAGGCGCTGCAGGCCAAGGTGGCGCTCATGTCGCCCGATCTGGTCGATGCCGACATGCTGGACGAGCAGGCGCGCGTGCTGCTGAACCTCGTGCATCCCAAGGATCTCGTGCTGCTGCGCGTTCCGAACAGCGCGCAGGCCAATTGACCGAAAATTCATCGGCGACGCGGAAGTCTGGTATGCCAGCGTCGTTCCGATAGGAAATGACGCTATTCCAGACGCTTAACTTGATTTGAGCTAAATGCTCGTTTGAACTGAAATTGAGTTTAATTGCGGAAACCGTTGCGCGCACAACATGTTGTGCGTCGCAGCATTGCGTTGAGCGCGTAGCGCGGGCAGCGAAGGTGCGTTATTAACGTGCCGACTTTGTCCCCGAGCTGAGGATGCGCCATGGCAGTTGCCGCCAACAAATCGGCCGTTGGAAGAGCCCCCACCGCGAAAGCGCCGGCCCGGGCCGCAGCCCGGAGCTCCGCGCGGCGGACGGACGGCACGGCGGCGGTTGTCGAGTTCACCCGGGAGCAGGAACTCGAGGCCTATCGCCGGATGCTGGAAATCCGCCGCTTCGAGGAAAAGGCCGGCCAGCTCTACGGCATGGGCCTCATCGGTGGCTTCTGCCATCTCTATATCGGCCAGGAAGCCGTCGTCGTCGGCATGCAGGCGGCCCTCAAGGAGGGCGATCAGGTCATCACCGGCTATCGCGACCATGGCCACATGCTGGCCTGCGGCATGGACCCCAAGGGTGTCATGGCCGAGCTCACCGGCCGCCGCGGCGGCTATTCCAAGGGCAAGGGCGGCTCGATGCACATGTTCAGCATCGAGAAGGGCTTCTTCGGCGGTCACGGCATCGTCGGCGCCCAGGTCTCGCTCGGCACCGGCCTCGCCTTCGCCAATCACTACCGCGACAATGGCAATGTGACCTTGGCCTATTTCGGCGACGGCGCCGCCAATCAGGGCCAGGTCTATGAGAGCTTCAACATGGCGGAGCTCTGGAAGCTGCCGGTCGTCTACATCATCGAGAACAACAAATACGCCATGGGCACCGCGGTGAACCGCGCCTCCGCCCAGACCGATTTCTCCAAGCGCGGTTCCTCCTTCAACATTCCCGGCGAGCAGGTCGACGGCATGGATGTGCGGGCGGTGCAGGCGGCCGGCGAGCGCGCGGTCGAGTTCGCGCGCTCCGGCAAGGGGCCCTACATCCTCGAAATGCTCACCTACCGCTATCGCGGCCACTCCATGTCCGACCCGGCCAAGTACCGGTCGAAGGAGGAGGTGCAGAAGATGCGCACCGAGCACGATCCGATCGAGCAGGTGCGTAACCGCCTGCTGGAAAAGAAGTGGGCCACCGAGGAAGAGCTGAAGGCGATCGATGCCGAGCTGCGCGACCAGATGAACGCGGCGGCGGATTTCGCCAGCACCGACCCGGAGCCGGACCCGTCCGAGCTCTACACCGACATCCTGCGCTGAGCGCGGCGCGATGCTGGCCAGCATCTTCTGGGTCACTCTCGTCGCCGGTGTGTCGGCGGCGGTGGTGCTGTGGGTTCTCGCGGCGCGCGTTGCCCTCGGCATCGTCCGCGTCGCCGGCTCCTCCGTCCCGCGTGTCCTGGCGGCCGTGTTCTGGCCGTTCGGCGCGCGGTATCTGGCGGGCGCCACCTCGGCCGAAGCGACCGTGCTGAACAAGATGCTGGTCGCCTTCTTCGCCGCCCTTCTCGTCGCCATCGCCTCGATGGCCGTCTACAGCAATCTCACTCTGGTGCTTCCGGTACCGAAGCCGTGACGCGCGAGTTTTGACGCACGTTTCTCTGGGGAACGCCGCCATGCCGACCGAAGTTCTCATGCCTGCCCTCTCGCCGACCATGGAGAAGGGCAACCTCTCCAAGTGGCTCAAGAAAGAGGGCGATCAGGTCAAGTCCGGCGACGTCATCGCCGAGATCGAGACCGACAAGGCCACGATGGAAGTCGAGGCCATTGACGAGGGCACCCTCGGCAAGATCCTGGTGCCCGAGGGCACGCAGGATGTCGCGGTGAACACCCCGATCGCCGTCATTCTCGCCGACGGCGAAGACGCCGCCGCCATCGGCATGCCGAGCCCGCAGGCCGCCGAATCGGCGCCGCCCATTGCCGCCGCTCCGGTTGAGCCCTCGCCGGTCGCCGCTGCGGCGCCGGCCACGCCCGCCGTGGTCAATTCCGCCGTCGCCGCTCCGCCCCAGCCGGAGGCGCTGCCCGAGCCGGACGTGCCCGAAGGCACGGAGCTCGTCAGCCAGACCATGCGCGAGGCGCTGCGCGACGCCATGGCCGAGGAAATGCGCCGCGACGCCGACGTCTTCGTCATGGGCGAGGAAGTCGCGGAATATCAGGGCGCCTACAAGATCACCCAGGGCCTGCTGCAGGAATTCGGCGCCCGCCGCGTCATCGACACGCCGATCACCGAGCACGGCTTCGCTGGCGTCGGCGTCGGTGCGGCGATGGCCGGGCTGAAGCCCATCGTCGAGTTCATGACCTTCAATTTCGCCATGCAGGCGATCGACCAGATCATCAACTCCGCCGCCAAGACCCACTACATGTCCGGCGGGCAGATCGGCTGCTCCATCGTCTTCCGTGGCCCCAATGGCGCGGCGGCGCGCGTCGCAGCCCAGCACAGCCAGGACTACACCGCCTGGTACAGCCACATTCCCGGCCTCAAGGTGATCGCGCCCTATACGGCGGCGGATGCCAAGGGCCTGCTCAAGGCGGCGATCCGCGATCCCAACCCGATCATCTTCCTTGAGAACGAGATCCTCTACGGCCACTCCTCGCCGGTGCCGAAGCTCGACGATTTCATCGTCCCCATCGGCAAGGCGAAGATCGCCCGTCCGGGCAAGGACGTGACGCTGGTGTCCTGGTCCATCGGCATGAACTACGCGCTGAAGGCGGCGGAAGAGCTCTCCAAGCTCGGCATCGAGGCCGAGGTGATCGACCTGCGCACCATCCGCCCGATGGACGTGCCCGCCATCGTCGCTTCGGTGCAGAAGACCGGGCGCTGCGTGACGGTGGAGGAAGGCTGGCCGCAGTCGGGCGTCGGCGCCGAGATCGTCGCCCAGCTGATGGAGAAGGCGTTCGACTATCTCGACGCGCCGGTGCTGCGCGTGACCGGCAGGGACGTTCCCATGCCTTACGCCGCCAATCTGGAGAAGCTGGCCTTGCCGTCGGTGCAGGACGTCATCGACGCCGCCCGCGCCGTCACCTATCGCTGAGGTCGGAGAAGCGCCATGTCGATCGAAATCCTGATGCCGGCCCTGTCTCCCACCATGGAGAAGGGCAACCTCGCGAAATGGCTGAAGAAAGAGGGCGACAAGGTCGCCCCCGGCGATGTCATCGCTGAAATCGAGACCGACAAGGCCACGATGGAAGTCGAGGCCATCGACGAGGGCACGCTGGCGAAGATCGTGGTACCGGAAGGCACCGCCGATGTGCCGGTGAACCAGCTCATCGCCGTGCTCGCCACCGAGGGTGAGGACGTGAAGGCGGTGGCCGCCGGCGGCGGCGCGGCCCCGGCCAAGGCGCCAGCGGAAGCGCCCAAAACCGAGGCTCCCAAGGCTGAGGCGCCGAAGGCGGCAGCCACGCCGGCCGCCGCTACCCCGGCCGCGTCCGCCCCCGCGGCGGCTCCGGCTCCCGCCGCGTCCGGCGAGCGTGTGTTTGCCTCGCCGCTGGCGCGTCGCCTCGCCAAGGAGAAGGGCGTCGACCTCGCCTCGGTGAAGGGCTCCGGTCCGCATGGCCGCGTCGTTGCCGCCGATGTCGAGGCCGCTCCCGCCGGTGGCGCCGCCAAGGCGCCCGCGACGGCGGCAGCCGCTCCCGCCGCGGCCGCGCCCGCCCCGGCCGCGGCGCCGGCACCGGTGTCGAACAGCGCGCTCTTGGAGCAGGTGAAGACCTTCTACGAGGCCGGCACCTATGAGGAAGTGCCGCTCGACGCCATGCGCCGTGTCATTGCCCAGCGCATGACCGAGGCGCGGCAGACGGTGCCGACTTTCTACCTCACCGTCGACTGCGACGTGGACGCGCTGTTGAAGCTGCGCGAGGAGCTGAACAAGGCGGCACCGGAGAAGGACGGCAAGCCGGCTTACAAGCTCTCGGTCAACGACTTCGTCATCAAGGCCTATGCGCTTGCCTTCCAGCAGGTGCCGGATGCCAACATGGTGTGGGGCGGCGACCGCTACCTCAAGCTCAAGCATTCCGACATCGGCGTCGCGGTGGCGATCGATGGCGGCAAGGGCCTGCTGACCCCGATCATCCGCAAGGCCGAGACCAAGACGCTGTCGGCGATCTCCAACGAGACCCGCGACTTCGCCGCCCGCGCCCGCAACAAGAAGCTGATGCCGCACGAATATCAGGGCGGATCCTCGGCGATCTCGAACCTGGGCATGTTCGGCATCAAGGACTTCACCGCCATCATCAACCCGCCGCACGCCACCATTCTCGCGGTGGGGGCCAGCGAGCAGCGGGCGGTGGTGAAGAAGGGTGAGCTGGCGGTGGCCACGGTCATGACCGTCACCATTTCCTGCGACCACCGGGTGATGGACGGCGCCATGGGCGCGCAGCTGATCGGCGCCTTCAAGGCGATCATCGAAAAGCCCATGTCGATGCTGGTCTGAGGAACGATCATGGCGAACAGTTACGACGTTCTCTTCATCGGCTCCGGCCCCGGCGGCTATGTCGGCGCGATCCGCGCGGCGCAGCTCGGCCTCAAGGTCGGCGTCATCGAGCGCACCCATATTGGCGGCATCTGCCCGAACTGGGGCTGCATCCCGGCCAAGGCGCTGCTGCGCTCGGCGGAGATCTTCCACTATATCGAGCACGCCAAGGATTACGGCCTCGTCGCCGAGAAATTCGGCGTCGACATTTCAGGCGTCGTCAAGCGCTCGCGCGGCATTGCGGCGCAGATGAGCAATGGCGTCGGCTTCCTGCTCAAGAAGAACAAGGTCGACGTGATCTGGGGGCAGGCGAGCCTCACCGCGCCGGGCAAGGTGACGGTGGCGCCTGTGGCCGAGCCGGCGCCGAAGGGCGCGCTGGCGGCCGGCGAGTACACCGCCAAGAACATCGTCATCGCCACCGGCGCCCGCCCGCGCGCGCTGCCGGGCATCGAGCCGGACAAGAAGCTCATCTGGACCTATTTCGAGGCGCTGGCACCGGCGAGCGTGCCGAAGTCGCTGCTGATCATGGGCTCCGGTGCCATCGGCGTCGAGTTCGCCACCTTCTACAAGACGATGGGTTCGGACGTGACCATCGTCGAGCTGCTGCCGCAGATCCTCCCCGTCGAAGATGCCGAGATCGCCGAGCACGCGCGCAAGCGCTTCGAGAAGCAGGGCATCAAGATCCTCACCGGTGCGAAGGTCTCCAAGGTGGTGAAGGGCGCGGACAGCGTCACCGCCACCATCGAGACCGCCGACGGCAAGGTCGAGACCCTCACCGCCGAGCGGCTGATTTCCGCCGTCGGCGTGGTCGGCAATATCGAGAATCTCGGCCTTGAGACGCTCGGCGTGAAGACCGACCGCGGCTGCGTGGTGGTCGACGGCCTGTGCCGCACCAATGTGCCGGGCGTCTGGGCGATCGGCGATGTCGCCGGCCCGCCCATGCTGGCGCACAAGGCCGAGCATGAGGGCGTGATCGCTGCCGAGGCCATTGCCGGCAAGCATGCCCATGCCATGGACAAGCTGATGATTCCCGGCTGCACCTATTGCATGCCGCAGATCGCTTCCGTCGGCCTCACCGAGAAAAAGGCGAAGGAAGCCGGCTACGAGATCAAGGTCGGCCGCTTCCCCTTCATCGGCAATGGCAAGGCGGTGGCGCTGGGCGAGCCGGACGGGCTGGTGAAGACGATTTTCGACGCCAAGACCGGCCGCCTGCTCGGCGCGCATCTTGTCGGCGCCGAGGTCACCGAGCTCATCCAGGGCTTCGTGCTGGCGATGAATCTGGAAACCACCGAGGAAGAGCTGATCAACGCGGTCTTCCCGCACCCGACGGTTTCTGAAACGATGCATGAGAGCGTGCTCAGCGCCTATGGGCGGGCGATCCACGTCTGAGGGGAGGGCGGCCGCGTGCCGCCCTTGTTCTCGGCCGCGCGGAACGCCACATGC
This sequence comes from Ancylobacter polymorphus, assembly GCF_022836935.1. Classification (NCBI taxonomy): domain Bacteria; kingdom Pseudomonadati; phylum Pseudomonadota; class Alphaproteobacteria; order Hyphomicrobiales; family Xanthobacteraceae; genus Ancylobacter; species Ancylobacter polymorphus. Next base: position 3,225,244 of record NZ_CP083239.1, read on the forward strand.
ATGCGCAACAACGGCCTGATGGGGACGGGACATGACGGGCGTGGGGTTCTTTGCGACGATCATCATCGGCATTCTCGCCGGCTGGATCGCCGAGCGGACGATGGGGCGCAGCCACGGGCTGCTGACCAATCTCATCGTCGGTATCATCGGGTCGTTTCTCGGTGCCGTGCTGTTCTCGGCGCTGAACATCAATGTCGCGGCCGGGTGGATCGGGAGCTTGATCGTCTCGACCGTCGGCGCCATCGTGCTGCTGTTCCTGCTCGGCCTGTTCCGCCGCTGACGCAGGGGCGTCGTGCAGCGGCGCCGGTCGACGCCGCTGCGGCCCTGAACTAGGAAGGACCCTGAAGGCCGCTTCGGCCTTGCGGTCCGGGAAAGCCGTCAATGGTCGTCGTTCTCAACACTCTGAACCGCGCGCTGGAAAAGCCCCGCCATCCCGAGAAGGCGAAGCGGGCGGAAACGCCGGTGCTGAAGAAGCCGGACTGGATCCGCGTTCGCGCCCCCGGCACGCCCGGCTGGCAGGAGACGGCGGACATCGTCCGCGCCAACGGCCTCGTCACCGTGTGCGAGGAGGCGAGCTGCCCGAATATTGGCGAGTGCTGGCAGAAGAAGCACGCCACCTTCATGATCATGGGCGACACCTGCACCCGCGCCTGTGCCTTCTGCAATGTCCGCACCGGCATGCCCGGCCCGCTGGACCGCGACGAGCCGCAGAAGGTGGCGGATGCGGTGGCCCGGCTGGGACTGGAACATGTCGTCGTCACCTCGGTCGACCGCGACGATCTCGCCGATGGCGGCGCCGAGCATTTCGCCCGCACCATCCGCGCCATCCGCGCCACCAGCCCGAAGACCACGATCGAAATTCTCACCCCCGATTTCCTGCGCAAGGAGGGGGCGCTGGAAGTGGTGGTCGAGGCGCGGCCGGACGTGTTCAACCACAATCTCGAATGCGTGCCCTCGCTCTATCTCAAGGTGCGGCCCGGCGCGCGCTATTTCCATTCGCTGCGGCTGCTGCAGCGGGTGAAGGAACTCGATCCGTCCATCTTCACCAAGTCGGGCATCATGGTGGGGCTGGGCGAGGTGCGGCACGAGGTGCTGCAGCTGATGGACGATCTGCGCTCCGCCGATATCGACTTCATGACCATCGGCCAATATCTGCAGCCGACCCGCAAGCACCACCCGGTCATGGCCTTCGTGACGCCGGAGGAGTTCAAATCCTACGAGACGGTGGCCTATGCCAAGGGCTTCCTCATGGTGTCGTCGAGCCCTCTCACGCGCTCGTCCCACCATGCCGGCGAGGATTTTGCCCGGCTGCGCGCGGCGCGGGCCGGCAAGGCGGCCGTGGGCGCGGGAGTGGCGTCCGTCACGGTTCCCGCCTGACCATGCCGTCCTTCACCAATAAGCGGCGCGTGCGCCACTCCGCCACCGACATGTTCGACCTGGTGGCGGATGTGGAGCGCTACCCGGAATTCGTGCCGCTGTGCGAGAACCTGCATGTGCGCCGCCGCGTGGCGAGCGGGGAGGGCGTGGACATCCTCGTCGCCGACATGACCGTCGCCTACAAGATGTTCCGCGAGAGTTTCGCCAGCCGGGTCACGCTCGACCGGCCGCGCCTGTCCATCGTGGTGGAATATCTCGACGGCCCGTTCAGCCGGCTGGAGAACCGCTGGACCTTCCGGCCGGAGAGCGAGGCGGCGAGCGAGGTCGAGTTCTACATCGCCTATGAATTCCGCTCGCGCACGCTCGGCCTGTTGATGGGCGCGATGTTCGACGCCGCCTTCCGCCGCTTCGCCGAAGCCTTCGAGCAACGCGCCGATGAGGTGTATGGCCGGCGGGAGATGGTGGGGTAGGGCGAGGCCCCGTGTCAGGGGGCTCGGTCAGTGCCCGATGCGCTAGGCATCGGCCTGCCGCTGCCGCCAAGCGTCCACGAAGTCTTCCGCATAGGGGCGCAGGCGTTCCCTAAGGCTCGGGCGATAGGTCACCTCAAGGCTTTCAATTATTGAGATGAAGTGCTGGATCGAGCTGTCCAGTGCCGCTTGGGACCAGCGCTCAGCCGACGCGCGCGCCGCCACACCGAGCGCGTCGAGCCGCTCCGCATCATTCAGGATGGCCGACGCGACGGACAGAATGTCAGGGTCGGGAGCCAGGACGATACCGGGAATGGGCGGGAGATGGCGGAATGTCGATTGCCGCGCCACCACCGGTACGCCGACCGAAAGCGACTCGGCGAAGACGCGCGGGAAGCCTTCGGAGGTGGAAGGGTGGACCATGAGCCGGGACTGCCGAATGGCCGCATAGACATCCGCCGCCCCGACGTTTCCAAGAAACGCAGGCCGATTTAGCGTATTCCCCTGCCGCTCGACGTTGCCGCGCTCTGGCCCGTCGCCGACGAAGCAAAGACGCCACGTGTCGGCGAGCGGCAGGAGGTCGATCTGCCGCTTGATCGGAATGAATGACCCCACATTAACGATGTCGTAGGGCGTGGTGCGCGGCCCGGGAAGTTGCGCAAGATCCCACCGGATGAGCTTTGGAAAGAACATCCTGTGCTGCAGCCGAACATAAGCGGATCGCGCGGGGGCGATCTGCCCGTCATACTCTTCCAGCACGATATGAACCCTTGGATCATGCCGGCGATGGGTAGTCGCCCCTCCGATAATCGACACAATAAGGGCCTTTGGGCCTACCGCCCGGATAGCGCTATAGACGGCGCGGTAATCCGGCCCGTTGACGATGAGAACATCGGGCTGATCTTCTCGGATCTGGTCCAGCAACGCAGACGAATAGGCAGCATGGGGGTCTGAGCCGTGCTGGGCATCGTTCGCGAACAGACGGATGAAGGCGTTGTTCTTCCCCTCGGTCGCGGCAATTCGATAGGCAAGTGCATCATGGCCGCTCGCGCAAAGCGCTTCGATCAGCAGTCCTTCCCGCACTTCAGGGCCAAAATCGTCGGCGGGGTGGCCAAGGACCAGCCTTATCTTCATCCCAGTTGCCTCGCCTCTAAGGTCAGTCCTTTGCGTGCCGGACCCCTTCACGCGCTGGTGGCGGTGTCCGCGCACCATCAAGGCTCCGGCCCTTTCAAGCGCGCTTCCAGTTCGCGCCAGCCCTTGTCATCTGCGGCAAGGTAGCTCTTCGGACATGTCTTATCCATGAAGCCCCTGGGGCCAAGCGTATGGTCATCCCTGATTTCGCGTAAGACAAGACCGCTGTCGTACAGGATACCCGCCACGTCCCCCAAAGTGGCCCCACCTGCCTCCAGTCGGGAGGGAACGAGGTCGAGCATGAGATAGGGCCGCGGTCCCGCCGCGAGCGCGACGCCGAGGCGCTTCAGTCCTTCAACGCCAAGCGGTTCGAGGTCGATCCTGAGCAGGGTCGCCGGCCGCGCATCGAGCGCGGACAGGAGCATGTCGAGGGGGCATCCGCTGCCCAGTGTGCGCAGTTGACCTTCGCGGCCGACAGCGGCGGCGACGTGGTGCGTGAAGGCCTCATTGCGCGTGCCGGCGTCGAGGACCCCATCGCCTGGTCTGAGCAGGTGTCGGATCAATGAGGCTGCCGGGGCCGGCAGGGCGGGGGGGCTGCCCTCGCCGGGTCCCGATGCGCCTTCGGCGCCCTTCATTTTGACGAGCCGGGCCTTTATCCGCTGCAGCAGGCGGCGATAGGCAGGCCGTTCCCAGTCGCCAGATGGCGGGCGCGAGAGGGCGGGGGCGGGGAGCGGCACACAACCGTCCATCGCGCCGCCTTGGGCCCGCATCGGTCCGGTATAGTGAATGATGAAATCGCCGGAGGTCGCGGGCGGCACGATCTTGTTCCAGCGGTCATCGAGAATGAACGTCTTCGAACGGAACGGCTCGTCCTTGAGGAAATGGATGAAGTGACCATTCTCGCCATGAGCGGTGACCCGGTCTTCTTCAGGCAGTTCCTTGTGCCGGTTGGCGAGGCATCGCTCCAGGAAGGCAGGGGCCGTAGAACCCGCGCCACCGCGGAACAGGACGACGCCTGAATTCGGCCGGCCGGACCACCCGTTGGCGATGAAGATGTCGCAGCCCGGCTCCCGCTCCAACAGATCGGTGAAGCGCGGGGCATGGGCGCGGATGCAGGCGTCACTATCAAGGAGAAAAACGTCGTGGCCCCCCACCAGAAGAGCCCGACATGCCTTCACCTTCGCCCAATGAGGAGGAAGGGTGGGATAGGCATTCGTCGTCATCAGCTGGTGGTCGTAGCCGTGACGGGCGGCATAACGCTGCTGGCTTTCGATGCAGTGCAGCCAGAGATACTGAAATCCGTCGGTGGCAATGGTGACGAGGGTGGGCTGCGGTGATGACATGGGGTGCGGTAATGACATGGGGTCCGCGGACGAGTCGACAGAGCACTATGAATACAGGGGCGTCCCATCGCCGAGCAGTTCTTGCAGCCCCATGCGCTGGCGCTGGTTCCAATCCGCCGCCGCAATGCGCGCCTGCTCGCCGGCGTGCACGCAGCGTGCCGGGTCCAGCGTCAGCGCCGTGAGCGCTTCGGCATAGGCGTGCCAGTCGCCGTCCGGCAGGATGCGCAACCCTTCGCCGGCCAGCGCGCTGAGCCCGCGCGCGCCGGTCTCCGTGGCAATGACAGGAGCGCCGGCAGCGAGCGATTCCAGCGCCTTTACCGAAACGCCGGAGCCGCTCAGCACCGGGTTGAGCGAGATGGGAGCGCGTGCGAACACGTCGCTCAGCCGCTCGAAGCGGCCGATTTTGTCCATCTGCGGATGGTCCGGCACCTCGCCGCAAATGCCGCCGGCGAGGATCAGGCGGAAGTCGGGGTCGCGACGCAGGACTTCCGGCAGGCCCCGTTGCAGGAAAAGGCTCAAGGCCTGAACATTGGCGCTATTGAAGGACGCGACAAACGCCGCCCGGTGCGGCGGGCCGTGGTCGGTGCGCGGCTCGATGTCGGGCAGGAAATGGCTCACGACCCGCACGAGAGGCGGGGAGGGCTGCCCTTGCAGCATCCGGGTGAAGGCCTGCGCCTCATCCTCCTGGATGGCGAGCACGCCGTCCGCGCGCATCAGTCCCCGCCGTTCCGCCTCGGGGCGCAGCGAAATCCAATGGGCGCCGCCAAGGCCGTTGGCGGCATAGCCGACATGTCGGTTGGAGAACTGGTCATGCGTGTCGATCAGTGTCCGCACCGGCGCGGGCAGGCCGACCAGAACCGCCGAATGGAACACATACTCGACCAGACAGACATCGCAGCCGCGCGCGACGATGAGCGCCTGCGCGGCCCTGACCGTCTCGGGCGAAATGTGCGAATCGAGCGGGCGCCAGTGCCGCCAGGATGTGTAGATTCCCAGGGCCTTCGAGACGCGCGACAGCGCCCGGACCGGAAACACCTTCAGCCATTTGGCGAGGCGGGCGGGCGCGGATAGCCGGGTGAGGTCATAGTAGTTGCCGCGGCCGACCAGCTCTTCGTGGCGGGCGACGCTTTCGGCGGCGTCGTAGGGCCCGCTGGGGATCTGGATGAAGATCACCTCATGGCCGAGGCCCAACAGCGCCTGCACCAGCCCAAGCACGCGCGCCCGGTTGCCGGCCGTCGTCGGATAGACCGGGATATGCGAGACAATCGCCAGCCGCATTGACGCCTTTAACCTGTTACCTCGACGCTACGTCGGCTCTCTCGACCGGCATTACAAGCCTTAACTGAAGCTTCCCTCAGTCCCGCGTGCCAGTGAGTTCCGCCAGCATCGCGAGGGCCGTGAGGGTGGCGAGGCGCCGGACGCCGGCCCGGTCCTGTCCGGCAAAGACCTCGCGCCGGGTGATCACCTTGCCCTCAACGGTGCCGGCGGCGAAATGCACGAGGCCGACCGGCTTGGCGTCCGAACCGCCGCCAGGGCCGGCAATGCCGGTGACGGAGACGCCGAGCGAGGTGCCGGCGACCCGCAGAAGGCCGCTGACCATTTCGCGCGCGGTCTCTTCGCTCACCGCGCCATGGGCCTCCAGCGTCGCGGCGGAGACGCCAAGCATCTCCCGCTTGGCGGCGTTGGAATAGGTGACGACGCCGCGGTCCACCACGTCCGAGGAGCCGGCGATCGCGGTGAGGGCGGCGGCGACGAGGCCGCCGGTGCAGGATTCGGCGGTGGCGACGGTCAGTCCGCGCGCCCGGCACAGGTCGAGCACCCGGATCGCTTCTAATTCGCTGGCTCGCTCCGCGTCATCCATGGCCGTCTCCTCAGTCGATCCAGGGCAGGCGCACCGTCGCGGCGGCCAGCGCAGCGATGCCCTCGCGGCGCCCGGTGAAGCCAAGCCGCTCGCTGGTCGTCGCCTTCACGCTGACGCGCGCCACGGAAATGTCAACGATGGCCGCGATCCGCGCGCGCATCGCCTCGCGGTGCGGGCCAATCTTCGGCGCCTCGCAGATCACGGTGGCGTCGAGATGGGCGATACGCCCGCCGGCGGCGCGCACGAGAGCGGCGGCATGGGCGAGGAACTGGTCCGAGGCCGCGCCCTTCCATTGCGGGTCGGAGGGCGGGAAATGATGGCCGATATCCCCGCTGCCGATGGTGCCGAGCAGCGCATCGGTGAGGGCATGCAGCACCACATCGGCGTCGGAGTGGCCGGCGAGGGCGAATTCGTGGGGAATGCGCACGCCGCCCAGCATCACATGGTCGCCGGGCCCGAAGGCATGCACGTCGAAGCCGGTCGCGGTGCGGACATCGGCGAGTTCGGCCAGCAGATGGCGTTCGGCGGTCACGAAATCCTCCCGCGTGGTGAGTTTGAAATTGGCGGGGTCGCCGGGGAAGGCGGCGACGCGGTGGCCGGCGGCCTCGGCCACGGCGGCATCGTCGGTCAGGTCGTCCGCGCCCGCCTGCGCGCGATGCGCGGCGCGGATGAGGTCATAGCGGAACGCCTGCGGGGTCTGGACGCCGCGCACGGCACTCCGATCCGGGCCGGTCGTCAGGAAGCCGTCCGCGGCAAGCGCTTTCAGCGTGTCGACCACCGGCAGGGCTGGGACGGCGGCGCCCTCCGCAGCGGCGGTGGCGATCGCCTGCGCCACCAGCCGGGGCGAGACGAAAGGCCGCGCCGCATCGTGGATCAGCACGAGGTCGGGCGGGTCCTGCGCCAGCGCGTCGAGCCCCGCGCGCACCGAGGCCTGCCGCGTCGCGCCGCCCGCCACCGGCGGCAGCACGCCGTCGAGGCCGGCGAGGGCGCTGGCGCACAAGGCGGCATGTTCCGGCGAAATCACCGGCAGGACATGGCGGACACCGGGCTGGCCGAGAAAGGCCATCAGCGTGTGGCGAAGTACAGGCACACCGCCGAGCGGGCGATACTGCTTGGGCCGCCCCTCGCCCGCCCGCAGGCCGCTGCCTGCCGCCACCACGATCACGTCCGTCCGCATCGCCTCGGTTTCCGCCCCTTTGCTGACTGCCGCCGCCGCAGCCCAGACTTGCCCTGCCGGCTCGTTTAGCGCAAAAGCGGCGTCTCATTGCAAAAGATTTGGCTTACGCCCTTCGCATGGGTTGATGACACGCTCAGCATGGCTATTATCTAGGCACCGCTGGTCGGGCTTATTTAATGTGCATCGAGTGATCGCCGCTTGACCCCTTATTCTTCTCCCGTCGGCAATCTTCACATCGGCCGCGTCGCGTTGCCGGGGGCGGTGGTGCTCGCGCCCATGGCCGGCATTACCGATGCGCCGATGCGGCGCATGGCCTTGCGCTATGGCGCCTCGCTCGCCGTGTCCGAAATGGTCGCCGCCGGCGCCTTTGAAACCGGACATGAGGAGACGGTGCTGCGAGCCGAAGGGGCAGGGGTGGCGGTCCACGCGGTCCAGTTGGCCGGCAACGAGCCCGAATCGCTGGCCCGCGCCGCCTGCCTCGCCGAAGCCGCCGGCGCTGCGCTCATCGACATCAACATGGGCTGCCCGGCCAAGCGCGTCACCACCGGGCTCGCCGGATCGGCGCTGCTGCGCGACCTCGATCTCGCGACCCGGCTCATCGCCGCCGTGGTCGAGGCGGTGGACGTGCCGGTGACACTGAAGACCCGCCTCGGCTGGGACGACGCGGCGACGGTCGCTCCGGAACTCGCCCGCCGTGCGGAAGCGCTCGGCGTCAAGATGATCACCATTCACGGGCGCACGCGCTGCCAGTTCTACACTGGCCGCGCCGACTGGGCGGCGATCCGCGCGGTCAAGGAGGCTGTCTCGATCCCGGTGCTCGCCAATGGCGATCTCGTGGCGGTGGAGGACGCGACTGCCATGCTCGCCGCCTCCGGTGCCGATGGGGTGATGATCGGCCGTGGCGCACAGGGGCGTCCCTGGTTTCCCGGCCAGGTCGCCGCCTTTTTGCGCAACGGCCTCGTCCCGGCGGACCCGCCGCTGGCCGAACAGCGCGACGTGCTGGTCGAGCTTTATGAGGGCTGGCTGTCGCATTACGGGCGCGAACTCGGCATGCGCTGCGCCCGCAAGCATATCGGCTGGTCGCTCGCCGCAGCGGTCGCCAGTGCCGGCCGTCCGCCGGAAATGGCGACCGGCTGGCGCCAGCGCCTTCTCACCCTCGAGGATCCGGCGCGTGTCGTCACCGGACTCCGCGACGCCTATGACGACATTGGATGGAGAGAAGCTGCATGAGTTCGGTTTCCTCGCAACGGCCTGGCCCGCGCGCGGGCAGCGCGACCGCGGAAGCCGTCGTGAATGCGCTCCCGCATCCGGTGATCACGGTTGCGGAAGACAACCGGCTGGTGGACGCCAATGTGGCGGCTGAAGCCTTCTTCGAGGCGTCGCTGGCGGTTCTGGTGCGGCACAGGCTTCAGGAATTCGTGCCCTTTGGCAGCCCGATCCTGTCGCTGGTGGAGCAGGTGCGCACGCGCGGCGCGGCGGTGAACGAGTATCGGGTCGATCTCGGCACGCCGCGCAATGGCGGCGAGCGCATCGTCGACATTCATGTCGCGCCCCTGTCGGAGGTGGCGGGCCATGTCGTCATCATGCTGCAGGAGCGCACCATCGCCGACAAGATGGACCGGCAGCTCACCCATCGCGGCGCCGCCCGCTCGGTGACGGCGCTGGCCTCGATGCTGGCGCATGAGATCAAGAACCCGCTCTCGGGTATTCGCGGTGCAGCGCAGCTGCTCGAACTCTCGGCCAGCGACGACGACCGCTCGCTGACCCGGCTGATCACCGACGAGGCCGACCGCATCGTCAAGCTGGTCGACCGCATGGAGGTGTTCTCCGACGAGCGGCCGATCGAACGCGAGCCGGTCAATATCCACGCGGTGCTGGAACATGTGCGCACGCTGGCGACCACCGGCTTCGCCCGCCACATCCGCTTCGTCGAGGAATACGACCCCTCGCTGCCCCCGGTATTGGCCAATCGCGACCAGCTGATTCAGGTGTTCCTCAATCTGGTGAAGAACGCCGCCGAAGCCATTGGCGATTCGCCCGATGGTGAGATCCAGCTTACCACCGCCTTCCGCCCCGGAGTGCGGCTGATGATGCCCGGCGCCCCGGCGCGGGTGAGCCTGCCGCTGGAATTCTGCGTGCGCGATAACGGTCCCGGCGTGCCGGAAGACCTGATGCCGCACCTCTTCGATCCCTTCGTCACCACCAAGCCGACCGGCACCGGCCTCGGCCTCGCGCTGGTGGCGAAGATCGTCGGCGACCATGGCGGCATCATCGAATGCGACAGCCAGCCGCGCCGCACCACCTTCCGTGTCCTCATGCCCATGTACCGCGCCAGCCGCGGTGACGAGAAGAGTTGAGAACCGCCATGCCGACGGGAAGTATCCTGGTTGCCGATGACGACGCTGCCATCCGCACCGTGCTCAATCAGGCGCTGTCGCGGGCGGGCTATGAGGTGCGCTCCTGCGGCAACGCGGCGACGCTCTGGCGCTGGGTCAGCCAGGGCGACGGCGACCTCGTCATCACCGATGTGGTGATGCCGGACGAGAACGCGTTTGACCTGTTGCCGCGCATCAAGAAGGTGCGCCCCGATCTGCCGGTCATCGTCATGAGCGCGCAGAACACCTTCATGACGGCGATCCGCGCCTCGGAGAAGGGCGCCTATGAATATCTGCCCAAGCCCTTCGACCTGAAGGAGCTGATCTCCATCGTCGGCCGCGCCCTGTCCGAGCCGAAGAAGCCGGAGAACGCGCTCAAAGGTCTGGGCGAGGACGCCGACAACATTCCGCTCGTCGGCCGCTCGCCGGCGATGCAGGATATTTACCGCGTGCTGGCGCGGCTGATGCAGACCGATCTCACCGTGATGATTGCGGGCGAGAGCGGCACCGGCAAGGAGCTGGTCGCCCGCGCGCTGCATGATTACGGCAAGCGCCGCAACGGGCCGTTCGTCGCCATCAACATGGCGGCAATTCCGCGCGACCTCATCGAATCCGAGCTGTTCGGCCATGAGAAGGGGGCGTTCACCGGCGCCAATGCGCGCTCGGCCGGCCGTTTCGAGCAGGCGGAAGGCGGCACGCTGTTCCTCGACGAGATCGGCGACATGCCGATGGAGGCGCAGACGCGGCTGCTGCGCGTGCTGCAGCAGGGCGAATACACCACGGTCGGCGGGCGCACCGCCATCAAGACCGATGTGCGCATCGTCGCCGCCACCAACAAGGACCTGCGCATCCTCATCCAGCAGGGTCTGTTCCGCGAGGATTTGTTCTTCCGCCTCAATGTCGTGCCGCTGCGTCTGCCGCCGCTGCGCGAACGCGCGGAGGACGTGCCGGATCTCGCCCGACACTTCTTCCTGCAGGCCGAGCGCGAAGGGCTGCCGCGCAAGCAGATCGACGCTGCCGCGCTCGACCGGCTCAAGCGCTACCGCTGGCCGGGCAATGTGCGCGAGCTGGAGAACCTGATCCGCCGCCTCGCCGCGCTCTATCCGCAGGAAGTCATCACCGGCTCGATCATCGAGGCGGAACTCTCCACCCCGGTGGCACCGCCGACACCGGAGGAAAACGGCCAGGACGAAACGCTCTCCGCCTCGGTGGAGCGTCATCTCAACGCCTATTTCGGCGGCTTCGGCGAGAATCTGCCCCCGCCGGGCCTCTATCACCGCATCCTCAAGGATGTGGAATATCCGCTCCTCTCCGCCGCGCTGGCGGCGACGCGCGGTAACCAGATCAAGGCGGCGGAATTGCTGGGCCTGAACCGCAACACACTGCGCAAGAAGATCCGGGATCTGGACATCCAGATAATCCGCACCAGTCGGTGAGCGCCTTACGCCCTCGCGAATAAAGGCGGGGGCGGCTCATCATTGTCACATTTTTGCACCAGTGTCGTATCACTGCATCAGTCGGGCGGGCTGATTCCCGCCGCCAACAGGGTGATGGATGAGCGACACCTCGACCGGCGCAACGGACCGGCACGAAGCACTCGACCTCGGCGGGATGGGCTTCCGTTTCTCGCTCTGGGGGCTGGCGCCGCTGGCGGTGCTGCTGGCGCTGCTCATCGCGCTGGCGAGCTTCATCATCCTCATCGGCATCACCCCGCTGGTGCCCTCGCAGGACGTGATCATCGTCGTCCTGTGCCTTAACGGCGTCATGTCGCTGGTGCTGCTCAGCATCATCGGCCGCGAGGTGTGGCGCATCGTCAAGGCCCGCCAGCGCGGACGGGCGGCGGCGCGGCTGCATGTGCGCGTGGTCGGGCTGTTCGGCGTGGTGGCGGTGGTGCCGGCGCTGCTCGTCGCCATCCTCGCCAGCATCACCCTCGACAAGGGGCTCGACCGCTGGTTCTCGGTGCGCACCCGCGCCATCGTCGACAATGCGGTGTCGGTCGCCCAGACCTATGTGCGCGAGCACGCCTATTCGATCCGCGGCGACGTACTCGGCATGGCGCGCGATCTCCAGCGCATCCGTCCGCTATGGGATCAGGACCGCAGCCGCTTCCGCCAGGCATTGACCGCGCAGGCGGTAGTGCGCGGCCTGCCCGCCGCCATGATCATCGACAAGGACCTGCAGGTCATCGACCGCGCCACCATTCGTGTCGGCCGCGAATTCGTCGTGCCGGCCAATCTGGCGCTAAAGGACGCAACCGACGAACAGCCGCTGATCTATCTTCCGGGCGATGCCGATTATGTCGGCGCGGTGATCCCGCTGAAGGATTTCGGCGATCTCTATCTCTACGTCGCCCGCGCCGTCGATCCGAAGGTGATCGACTATCTCAAGGAAACGCAGGCCGCCGTCGTCGACTATCGCAACCTCGAACAGCAGCGCGTCGGCGTGCAGGTGGCGTTCGCGGTGCTCTATGCGGTGATCTCGCTCACCGTGCTGCTCTGCGCGGTCTGGCTCGGCATCAATTTCGCCAACCGCCTGGTGGCGCCGATCCGCCGCCTGATCGGCGCCGCCGATCTCGTCGCCGCCGGCAATCTGTTCGTCGAGGTGCCGGTGCGCCGCACCGAGGGCGATCTGTCGAGCCTTGCCGAGACCTTCAACAAGATGACGCAGGAGCTGCGCACCCAGCGCGACGACATCGTTCAGGCCCGCGACCAGATCGACACCCGCCGGCGCTTCACCGAGGCGGTGCTCTCCGGTGTCGGCGCCGGCGTCATCGGCCTCGATCCGCAGGGGCGCATTTCCATCATCAACCGCCCGGCGGAGAAGCTGCTCGGCGTGGTGGAGGCGGATGTGCTGGGCACCGAGCTTGGCGCGGTCGTGCCGGAAGTGGCGCCGCTGCTCGCCCAGGCGATGGAGCCGGGCGAGCGCAGCGTGCAGGCCAATACCACGCTCACCCGCAATGGCCGCGACCGCGTGATCGCGGTGCGCGTGACCACCGAGCAGTCACGCGAGGCCGAACATGGCTGGGTGGTCACGCTCGACGACATCACCGAGCTGGTGGTGGCGCAACGCAGCTCCGCCTGGGCCGATGTCGCCCGCCGCATCGCCCACGAGATCAAGAACCCGCTCACCCCGATCCAGCTCTCCGCCGAACGGCTGCGCCGGCGCTACGGCAAGGTGATCGGCGAGGACCGCGAAGTGTTCGACCAGTGCACGGAAACCATCATCCGGCAGGTCGGCGATATCGGCCGCATGGTGGATGAGTTCTCCTCCTTCGCCCGCATGCCCAAGCCCGTCGCCGAGGCGCAGGACATTGGCGAGACGGCGCGGCAGGTGGTGTTCCTCATGCGGGTCGGCAATCCCGACATCGTCATCGACCTCGAACTGCCGGAGCAGCCGGTGGTCGCCCGTTTCGATCGCCGCCTCGTCTCGCAGGCGCTGACCAACATCATCAAGAACGCCACCGAGGCGCTGGCGGCGGTGCCGGCGGAAGAGCGCACCGAGCCGGCGCGCATTCAGGTGAAAGTGCATGCCACCGAGCGGATGGTGGACATTGACGTTGTCGACAATGGCAAGGGCCTGCCGACCGAGAACCGGGCGCGGCTGCTGGAGCCCTATGTGACGACGCGCGAGAAGGGCACCGGGCTCGGCCTCGCGATCGTCGGAAAGATCATGGAAGAGCACGGCGGCGGCATCGAGCTCGACGATGCGCCCGAAGGGCGGGGCGCGTGGATTCGCCTGCACTTCGCGCGCGACGGCGGCCCCACCGCCGCCAATGACGGAAAAGGCAACGGCGGGGCCCCCACCCCCCGTGTGGTCGGCTGAAGGAGAACTGACGAATGGCGACGGACATCCTGATCGTCGATGACGAAGCCGATATTCGCGGTCTGGTCGCGGGCATTCTGGAGGATGAGGGCTATGGCGCCCGCACCGCCAAGGACAGCGACGAGGCGCTGGCCGCCATCGAGGCGCGCCGCCCGCATCTGGTCTTCCTCGACATCTGGCTGGAACGCTCGAAGCTCGATGGGCTGCAACTGCTGGAGCGCATCAAGAAGAGCCACCCGGACGTGCCGGTCGTGATGATTTCCGGCCACGGCACCATCGAGACGGCGGTGGCGGCGATCAAGCAGGGCGCCTACGACTTCATCGAGAAGCCGTTCAATTCCGACCGCCTGATCCTCGTCGCCGACCGGGCGCTGGAGACGCTGAGGCTCAAGCGCGAGGTGCGCGACCTCAAGCAGCGCACGGCGGTGACGCAGGCGCTGGTGGGCAAGTCCTCGGTGATGAACCAGCTGCGCCAGGGCATCGAGCGCGTGGCGCCGACCAATAGCCGCATCATGATCGTCGGCCCCTCCGGCTCCGGCAAGGAGCTGACCGCCCGCATGATCCACGCCGCCTCGCAGCGGGCGAACGGGCCGTTCGTCGTCATCAACGCCGCCGCCATCACCCCGGAGCGGATGGAAGTCGAGTTGTTCGGTGTCGAGCTGGGCGAAGGGCAGGGCCGTCAGGTCGGCGCGCTGGAAGAGGCGCATGGCGGCACGCTGTTCATCGACGAAATCGCCGATATGCCGCGCGAGACCCAGAACCGCATCCTGCGGGTGCTGGTGGACCAGAACTTCCTGCGCGTCGGCGGCAATACCCGCGTTTCGGTGGATGTGCGCATCATCTCCTCCACCGCCCGCAATCTGGAAAAAGAGATCGCCGAAGGGCGCTTCCGCGAGGATCTCTATCACCGGCTTGGCGTGGTGCCGGTGCGGGTGCCGCCGCTGGCGGAGCGGCGCGAGGACGTGCCGGAGCTGGTCGAATTCTTCCTCGACCAGATTTCGCAGTCCACCGGCCTGCCGCGCCGGCGTGTCGCCGACGACGCGCTCGCCGTGCTGCAGTCGCATGACTGGCCGGGCAATGTCCGCCAGCTGCGCAACAATATCGAACGCCTGCTCATCCTCGCCTCCGGCGAGGCGGATGCGCCCGTGACCGCCGACATGCTGCCGCCGGATGTCGGCGCGTTGGTGCCGAGCCTGCCGAGCGGCACGGGCGGCGAGCATCTGATGGGCCTGCCGCTGCGCGATGCGCGCGAAGTGTTCGAGCGCGAATATCTGGTGGCGCAGATCAGCCGCTTCGGCGGCAACATCTCGCGCACGGCGGAGTTCGTCGGCATGGAGCGCTCGGCGCTGCACCGCAAGCTCAAGGCGCTGGGCATCGGCTGAGCGCCTTCCGCCGCCGCCCTGCCGCTTCCGGTAAAGGAAGATGTGCGGGCGGGACGCTGCGGCGTCTGCCGCGCCGTGCGAACCTGCTATAGAGAGACTCGCCAGGAAATGCCGGAGGCCCGTTCGCGGAAACCCACTGGCGCCGGCGGGCAGGAGCGGGGGACGTCATGAAGGTCGTGATTTGCGGCGCGGGGCAGGTGGGGTTCGGCATTGCCGAGCGTCTGGCCGCTGAGCAGAACGACGTTTCCATCATCGACACCTCGCCCCGCCTCATCCAGGCGGTGACCGATACGCTCGACGTGCGCGGCTTTGTCGGCCATGGCTCGCATCCCGACGTGCTGGCCCGGGCGGGGCTGGAGGCGGCGGACATGCTGATCGCCGTCACCCTGCACGACGAAGTCAACATGATCGCCTGCCAGGTCGGCCATGCGCTGTTCGACGTGCCGACCAAGATCGCCCGCGTGCGCGCGCAAAGCTATCTGCAGGGCCACTGGCGCGACCTGTTCTCGCGCGACCACCTGCCGATCGATGTGGTGATCTCGCCCGAGCTGGAAGTGGGCGAGATGGTGCTGCGCCGCCTCTCGCTGCCGGGCGCCGTCGATACGGTGAGCTTCAACGACAGCAATGTCGTCGTTGTGGGCGTGCGCTGCCAGGAGGATTGCCCGGTCCTCGACACGCCGCTGCGCCAGCTCACCGATCTGTTCCCGGACCTGCGGGCGGTGGTGGTGGCGGTCAACCGCAACGGCAAGACCTTCGTGCCGCGCTCCATCGATTCGCTGCTGGCCGGCGACCTCGCCTATTTCGTCGCCCATACCGACCAGGTGAGCCGCACCCTCTCGATCTTCGGCCATGACGAGCCGCCGGCGCAGCGCATCGTCATTGGCGGCGGTGGCAATATCGGCCTTTATGTCGCGCGCGAGCTGGAGCAGCGCAACCCGAAGGCGCGGGTGAAGATCATCGAGGACAAGATCAGCCGCGCGGAGGAGATCGCGCAGGAGCTGAACCGCACCGTGGTGCTGCGCGGCAGCGCGCTGGATCGCACCATTCTGGAGGAGGCGGCGGTCGGCGATGCCGACACCATGATCGCGGTGACCAATGACGACCGGGTCAACATCCTTTCCTGTCTGCTGTCGCGCGAGCTTGGCGCCAAGCGCATGCTGTCGCTGCTGAACGACCCAGCCTATCCCGCCTTCGCGCGCGGCCTCGGCATTGACGCCTATGTGAATCCGCGCCAGATCACCGTCTCCAAAGTGCTGCAATACGTCCGCAAGGGCCGCATCCGCGGCGTGCATTCGCTGCTGAACGGGGCCGGCGAGGTGATCGAGGCCGAGGCGCTGGAAACCTCGCCGCTGGTAGGCAAGCCCCTGCGCCAACTCGACCTGTTCGACGGCATGCGCATCGGCGCGGTCATCCGCGCCGGGCGGGTCATGCTGCCGCGCGGCGACACGGTGATCCAGGCGCGTGACCGGGTGGTGATGTTCGCGCTCGCCGACAAGGTGAAGCGGGTCGAACAGCTGTTCCGGGTCAGCCTTGAATTCTTCTGAGAGAGGCCCCGGTTCATGATCGCGGTCGCCCGCTACAGCGCCCAGACGGCCGGCGTCATGGCCGGCTTCCTGCTGCTGGCCGCGCTGGTGTCGCTGTTCCGGCGCGAGCCCGGTGCCGACGTGTTCCTGATGACGGCGCTGCTCACCGTTTTCGGCGCGGGGGCGGTGCATCTCGCCGTGCGCAACCGGGCCGGGCGGCTGGACCGGCTCGCCGCCTATGGCCTGCTGCTGCTGCTTTGGCTCGTCGTGCCGATCATCGCCGCCGTGCCGATCGCCGCGACCACGACGCTCGGGCCGGTGCATGCCTGGTTCGAGGCGGTGGCGGCGTTCACCACCACCGGGCCGATCCAGATTCATGATCTCGACAAGGTGCCGCGGGCGACGCTGGGCTGGCTGCTGACGCTGCAATGGGCGGGCGGGCTGCTCACCCTTGTGGGCTTCGTCGCCGTGCTCGGCCCCGCCGGTCTCGGCGGCCTGCCGGACCGCAGCGCCCGCGCCAATCTGCTCGGCGTCACCCATCAGATGACGCTGGACGACGCGCTGCGCCTCGTGCTGCCGATCTATCTCGGCGCCACGCTCCTGTGCACCTTCCTGCTGTTCCTGCTCGGTCTTCGCCTGTTCGAGGCGCTCGGCCTCGCCGGCGCGGCATTGTCCACCGGCGGCCTGCTGCCGGATGCGGACGGCATCGCCGCCTATGGCCATTTCGGCATCAAGGCGGTGCTGATCGTTTTCATGCTGATCGGCGGCACGAGCCTGCTCTGGCAGCGCATGCTGCTCACACGGCGCTTTCGCCTCGCGCTCGGACAATATGAAAACATTGTGCTTTTCGCGCTTTGCCTCGGCCTCGGCATTGCTGCCGCGGCGATTGGTTTCCGCACGCTGGGCAGCGGCCTGTCGCTGCCGATCGCGCTGGAGGACGGGCTGTTCACCGCCGTCGCGCTGGTCACCACGACAGGCATCGAGCCGCATGCCGGCGCCTTTGCCAGCCTGCCGGTGACGGTGGTGCTCACCGTCGTCTTCATCGGCGGCGCCAGTTTCTCCACCGCGGGCGGAATCAAGATCTACCGTGCCGGGGTGATGGTGCTGCAGAGCCTGCGCGAACTGGAGCGACTGGTGCATCCCAGCGCCGTGCATCCGCGTCGTCTCGGGCAGCAGAATGTGACGTTGCAGATGATGAAGGCGATCTGGATTATGTTCGGCGTCGCCTGCACGGTGATCGGCGCGCTAACCGTGGCGCTCGCGCCGGCCATGCCGAGCTTTGAAGCGGCCTTCGTCGCGGTCGTGACGGCGCTGAGCAATGCCGGTCCGGTCTATTCCGTGAACTGGCAGCCGGACGTGAATTGGCCGGACTGGGGCGCGCTGCCGGCCTATGCGCAGCTTATACTGGCCCTGGCCATGATTCTCGGGCGGCTGGAGATTCTGGTCGTGCTGGGGCTGGCCAATTTCGCCCTCTGGCGACGTTAAAGGGCAGATATATCAAGCCACTGAGTCGCCATGTTCATGCGATGTGCGAACGGGTGGCTATACCGAGACCGGGCTGAGGACGGACGATGTCGCGCATTGCCTATGTGAACGGAGCCTATGTGCCGCACGCCGTGGCGGGCGTGCATGTGGAGGATCGCGGCTACCAGTTCGGCGACGGCGTCTATGAAGTCTGCGAGGTGCGCGGCGGGCATATGGTGGATGAGCGTCGCCACATGGAGCGGCTGGTGCGTTCGCTCGGCGAACTGCGCATCCGGCTGCCTATGTCGCTTGCCGCGCTCGGGGTGGTGCTGCGCCAGACCATCGCCCGCAACCGCGTGCGCGACGGCCTCGTCTATCTGCAGGTCACGCGCGGCGTCGCCCGGCGCGACCATTATTTTCCCGATCCGGCGACGCCGCCCTCAATCGTCGTCACCGCCCGCGCGATTGACCCGGCCAAGGGCGAGGCGGCGGCGGAGCAGGGGATCGGCGTCATCACCGTGCCGGATAATCGCTGGGAGCGGGTCGATATCAAGACCGTCGGCCTGCTGCCGAACGTCCTCGCCAAGGAGGCGGCGAAGCAGGCCGGCGCGCGCGAAGCCTGGTTCGTCGATGCGGGCGGCCATGTCACCGAGGGCGGCTCGACCAATGCCTGGATCGTCACGCCCGAGGGGCGGCTCGTCACCCGGCCGGCGGAGTCTGGCATTTTGCGCGGCATCACCCGCACGGTCATGTTCGAGGTGGCGGCCGAGCTGCAATTGCGCATCGAGGAGCGCCCCTTCACCGTGGCGGAAGCGCTGGGCGCGCGTGAGGCCTTCGTTACTTCGGCCACCAATTTCGCCACCCCGGTGGTGCGAATCGACGGGCAGGCGATCGGCGACGGCCGGCCCGGCCCGGTGGCGCGCGCCCTGCGCGCCAACTACCACCGGCTTGCCGAAATCGCCCGCTGACACAGGTAATTCTGCCCGCCCGGCCGGCAGGCGGGTGCGGAAAGACCTTGCCAAGGGGAACCAACTTGGCGAAAGCATCTTGCGCGCCAGACATGCTATGCCATGTTTGGGGCGCACGTCTTTGTGCTTGACCGCTCCCGGACGGGGCGCAGAGCGCAGGACGACCGCGCCGACCTACGAGCAACAACAAACAAACGGATCAAAAAACCATGGCCGCGGAACGTTCGCAGAACCTCCAGGACACCTTTCTCAATCACGTCCGCAAGAACAAGACGCCGCTCACCATCTTCCTGGTCAATGGCGTGAAGCTGCAGGGAGTCGTCACCTGGTTCGATAATTTCTGCGTGCTGCTGCGCCGCGATGGCCATTCGCAGCTCGTTTACAAGCACGCGATCTCGACCATCATGCCCGGCCATCCGGTTCAGCTGTTCGAACCCGATGAGACCGGCGAGAAGGGCTGATCTTGGAGTTCAAGCCCTCCCGCACGTCGTCCGCCGGTCGTGCCGCCGGCCTGCCTGTCGAGCATGAAACCGAAGGCGACGCGACCCGCGTGGTGGTGATCGTTCCGCACCTGACCCGTCGCGGGGCAGGGGAGGAGGGCGTGCGCCGCTCGCCCGAGGCGCGGCTCGACGAGGCGGTCGGTCTCGTCCTCGCCATTGATCTGAAGCTTGTCGGCAGCGCGCTTGTGGGCTTGTCGCAGGTGCGTCCGGCCACCTATCTCGGCAGTGGCAAGGTCGAGGAAATCGCCGGGCTGGTGAAGGCGGAGGAGGCGGGGCTGGTCTTTGTCGATGCCCCGCTCAGCCCGGTGCAGCAGCGCAACCTCGAAAAGGCGTGGTCGGCCAAGGTGATCGACCGCACCGCGCTCATTCTCGAAATTTTCGGCCAGCGTGCGCGCACCAAGGAAGGTGTGCTGCAGGTCGAGTTCGCCCATCTCAACTATCAGCGCAGCCGGCTGGTGCGCTCCTGGACCCATCTGGAACGCCAGCGCGGCGGCTTCGGCTTTCTCGGTGGCCCCGGCGAGACGCAGATCGAGGCCGACCGCCGGCTGATTGGCGAGCGCATCGTCAAGATCGAGCGCGAGCTGGAGCAGGTCAAGCGCACCCGCGCCCTGCACCGCGCCAGCCGCAAGAAGGTGCCTTATCCCGTGGTGGCGTTGGTCGGCTACACCAATGCCGGCAAGTCGACCCTGTTCAACCGGCTGACCCGCGCCGAGGTGATGGCGCAGGACCTGCTGTTCGCCACGCTCGACCCGACGCTGCGGGCGGTGCAGTTGCCCACCGGCGACAAGGTGATCCTGTCCGACACGGTCGGTTTCATCTCCGATCTGCCGACCCAGCTCGTCGCCGCCTTCCGCGCGACGCTGGAAGAGGTGATCGAGGCCGATCTCATCCTGCATGTGCGCGACATGGCGCATGAGGACGCGGACGCGCAGGCCCATGATGTGAAGAGCGTGCTGGCCGATCTCGACATCGACCCGGAAGACGACCATCGCGTCATCGAGGTCTGGAACAAGATCGACCGGCTGGAGCCGGAGGCGAGGGCAGGGCTGTTCAACGCCGCCGCCCGCCGCGAGGGCGATGCCCGCCCGATCCCAGTGTCGGCGCTCACCGGCGAAGGCATGGAGCCGCTGCTCGCCACCATTTCGCAGCGCCTCTCACGCGAGCGGGTGAGCCTCGCCGTCGATCTCGCCGCCGCCGATGGTGGCAATCTCAGCTGGCTCTATCGCCACAGCGAAGTGCTGGAGCGCCGCGAGGACGCGGAAGGGCGGCTGCACCTCGCCGTGCGGGTGCCGCCGGACCGTGCCGAGCAGATCGAGCGTCGCTTCGGCGCGCGGCGCATCCGGGGATAAGGCGCCAGGGCCCGTCGTCATCCCGGACGGCCGAAGGCCCATCCGGGATCGCGTGGTGATGGCGGGCGCTCCCGGCTCTGCGCTTCGCTTCGGCCGGGATGACGGCGGAGGGGCGTGCGGGGGCAGGGCGCCCCTCTGCCCTACTCCTTCGGCGCCGCCGTCTTCGCCGCCGTCTTGGCCTCCTGCCACAGCGCCTCCATCTCATCGAGGCTGGCCTCTGTCGGCGTGCGCCCGGCCTGCGCCAGCCGGTCCTCGATATGGGCGAAGCGGCGGGTGAACTTCTCATTGGTGCCGCGCAGAGCGGCCTCCGGGTCCACATCGAGATGGCGGGCGAGATTGGCCAGCGCGAACAGGAGGTCGCCGACTTCTTGCCCCGCCGCCTTCGCGTCGCCGGCGGCGATCTCGGCTTCCACCTCGTCGATCTCCTCGCGGATCTTGTCGAGCACCGGCCGCACCTCCGGCCAGTCGAAGCCGACCTTCGCCGCCTTGTCCTGCAATTTCACCGCCCGGGTGAGGGCAGGGGCGCCGGCCGGCACCCCGTCCAGCGTGCGGCCCTGCCCCGGCTCCGGCGGCAGACCCCGCGCCGCCCGTCGGGCGGCCCGCCGCGCCTTCTCTTCCGCCTTGATGGCGTCCCACGCCGCATTCACCGCCGCCACGTCGCGCCCACGCGCGTCGCCGAACACATGCGGGTGGCGGCGGATCATCTTGGCGGTGATCGCTTCTACCACGGCGCCGAAATCGAAGGCGCCGCGCTCCTGCGCCAGCCGGGCGTGGAACACCACCTGCAGCAGCAGGTCGCCGAGTTCGTCGCAGAGGTCGTCCAGATCGCCGCGGGCGATGGCGTCGGCCACCTCATAGGCTTCCTCGATCGTGTAGGGCGCGATCGTGTCGAAGTCCTGTGCAAGGTCCCAAGGGCAGCCGGTCTCCGGCGTGCGCAGTGCCGCCATGATCTCCAACAGGCGCTCTATGTCGCGGGAGGGCGTCAATTCCGCCTCCGAGTGATTCGCAGAAGACATATTATGGAAAACACTCTTATGGGCGGGGGAGGTCGCGTGGGTGAGAAAGGCACGTTAAATGACTGTCAGAGCGTGATTTTCATGCCGTCATAGGCGGCGACCACGCCGTCCGGCAATTCCCGTGTCAGCGTGGCGTAGTCGAGATCGGTGTGCAGGTTTGTGAGCACGGCGCGGCGCGGCTGCATACGCTCGATCCAGGCCAGCGCCTCGCTGAGCGACAGATGCGTCGGGTGCGGCTTGGGCCGCAGCGCGTCGATGATCCACACATCGAGGTCGGCGAGATAAGCCAGGCTTTCCTCCGGCAGATCGTGCAGGTCGCTGGAATAGGCCAGCCCGCCAATGCGGAAGCCATAGGAGATGATGTTGCCGTGGTACTGCCGGTACGCCTGCGCCTCGACCGTCCCGCCGGGCCCGGCGACGCGGATGGTGTCACCGGCGTGGAAACGGTGCTCGGTCAGGATCGGCGGGTAGTCGCTGCCCGGCGGCGTCTCGAAGCAATAGCCGAAGCGCTGGTGCAGCATCGCCGAGGTCTCGGGATCGACATGCACGTCGATGCGGCGGCGGTTGAGGATTGTCAGCGGGCGCAGATCGTCGATGCCGTGGGTGTGGTCGGCATGTTCATGGGTGAACAGCACGGCGTCGAGCCGGTCGACCCCGGCGTCGATCAATTGCTCACGCAGATCCGGCGAGGTGTCGATCAGCACCCGCGTCGGCCGCTCGGCGCCGTCGTCAAGGCGCTCGACCAGCATCGAGCAGCGGCGGCGGCGGTTGCGTGGTTCGTTCGGGTCGCACACGCCCCAGCCCTGCCCGACTCGCGGCACCCCGCCGGAGGAGCCGCAGCCGAGAATGGTGAAGGTCAGCGCCATGGGGAGCGGAAGCCTCTAGGATGCGCGGGAGAACAGGCGGAAGAAGTTCTGCGTCGTCAGCGCGGCGATCTCGTCGAAGGACACTCCGCGCGCCTCGGCGAGTATATGGGCGGTCTCCACGACATAGGAAGGCTCGTTGCGCTTGCCGCGCCGGCTGTTGGGCGCGAGATAGGGCGCGTCCGTCTCCACCAGCACCCGGTCGGTCGGCAGGCTGGCGGCGATCTCGCGCAGCGGGGCGCCGGATTTGAAGGTGAGGATGCCGGAGAAGGAGACATAGCCGCCCAGCGCCACCGCCCGGCGGGCGAGGTCCGGCCCGGCGGTGAAGCAATGCAGCACGAAGGCGAAGGCGCCCTTCCCGCTTTCCTCTTCCAGGATCGCCGCGACATCCTCGTCGGCGTCGCGGGCGTGGATCACCAGCGGCAGGCCGGTGCGCCGCGCCGCTTCGATATGCCGGCGGAAGCCGGCCGCCTGCGCGTCGCGCGGCGCGGTGTCGTAGTGATAATCGAGCCCGGCCTCGCCAATGGCGACCACTTTGGGATGGTCGGCGGCGGCCAGAATCTCGTCCAGCGTCACATCCGCTTCCTCGCCGGCATTGTGCGGGTGGGTGCCGACCGAGCAGAACACATCGTCGAAGCGCTCGGCGATCGCCCTCACCTCGCCCGAGCGGCGCACGCGCGTGCCGATGGTGACGAGCCGGCCGACGCCGGCCGCGCGAGCCCGCGCGACCACGTCGTCGAGTTCCGCGGCGAAATCCGGGAAGTCGAGATGGCAATGGCTGTCGACGATCATGACGCCGCCGGCGCCTCGGGCTCGACATAGCGCGGGAACACCCCGACCGGCGCCGGCAGCACCGTGCCGCCCTGAAGCCTTCCGGCCGCGCCGAGGCTGGCGAAGCTGCGTGCCTCTTCAGGAATCGCCAGCAGGTCCAGCAGCTTGCCGGCACTTGTGGGGATGAAGGGCTGTGCCAGCAGCGCCACCTGCCGCACCACTTCCGCCGTGGTCCACAGCACGGTGCCGAAGCGCTCCGGGTCAGTCTTGCGCAATTCCCACGGCGCCGCGCCGGCGAAGTAGCGGTTGGCGTCCGCCACCACCGACCAGATCGCGGCCAGCGCATTATGAATCTGCTGACCTTCCATCGCCTCGCGCACCTTGGCGCCCATGGCGTCGGCGGCCGCGAGAATCGTCGCGTCATCCTCGGCGAGGGGGCCGGGCGCCGGCAACGCGCCACCGAGATTCTTGGCGATCATCGACAGCGAGCGCTGGGCGAGGTTGCCGAGGTCGTTGGCGAGGTCGGCATTGGTGCGGGCGACGATGGCCTCGTGGCTGTAGGAACCGTCCTGGCCGAAGGGAATTTCGCGCAGCAGGAAATAGCGCAGCGCATCGACGCCATAGGCGCGGGCGAGGTCGAACGGGTCGATCACATTGCCGACCGACTTCGACATCTTCTCCCCGCGATTATGGATGAAGCCATGCGCGAACACGGTTTTCGGCGGCGCGATCCCTGCCGACATCAGGAAGGCCGGCCAGTACACCGCGTGGAAGCGGATAATGTCCTTGCCGATGATGTGCAGGTTCGCCGGCCAGTAGCGCTTGAAGCTGGCGCTTTCCGTGTCGGGATAGCCGACGCCGGTGATGTAGTTGGTGAGCGCGTCCACCCACACATACATCACATGCGCCTCGTCGCCCGGCACCGGGATGCCCCAGGAGAAGGTGGTGCGGCTGATGGAGAGGTCCTGCAGCCCGCTGCGCACGAAGCTGGTCACCTCGTTGCGGCGCACCTCGGGGCGGATGAAGTCCGGGTGGGCGTCGTAATAGTCGAGCAGCTTCTGCTGATAGGCGGAGAGGCGGAAGAAATAGCTCTTCTCCTCGGTCCATTCCACCGGCGTGCCCTGCGGGCCGAGGCGCACCCCGTCCGGGTTCACCGTCGTCTCGTCCTCGGCGTAATAGGCCTCGTCGCGCACCGAGTACCAGCCGGAATAGGCGCCGAGATAGATGTCGCCGCTCTCGACCATCCGCTGCCAGATCGCCTGGCTGGAAGCGATGTGGTCGGCGTCGGTGGTGCGGATGAAGCGGTCATAATCGACGCCGAGCAGCGCATCCATCTCCTGGAAGCGGGTGGCGTTCTTCGTCGCCCATTCCAGCGGCGTCAGACCCTGCTTTTCCGCCGTCTGCGCCATCTTCAGCCCGTGCTCGTCGGTGCCGGTCAGGAAGAAGACGTCAAAGCCGTCGAGCTTCTTGAAGCGGGCCAGCGCGTCGGACGCGATCTTCTCATAGGCGTGGCCGATATGCGGCGCGCCATTGGGGTAGTCGATCGCGGTGGTGATGTAGAAGGCGGGTCTCACGGCGGTATCCTGCGGAGCGACCAGCGCGCGATCAGGGGCGCAGGGCCTCGTTGAGCGACGCGAAGATCCGGAAGACGAGGGTCTTGCGGTCGAGATTGTAGACATCGGCGTCGACCGCAGCGCGGCGAACCTTCTCCCACACCTCCGGGAGGCGTGCAAGACGAACGCGGGCGGTCTGGCGGCGCCCGGTGGCATGGTCGCTGATCCAGCCCTCCACCGTGCCGACAAAGCTCTGGAACGCCCCTCCCCGGTCGCCGGTGAGCTTCTCGCCCAGCGCGTGCAGCGATTTCGGGTCGACATCGGGCAGGGCGTCGAGCAGCACGCGGGTAGCGTTGCGCACGGCGAGCCCGTCGCCCTCCATCAGCGTCAGCGCCTCGCGCACGCTGCCGCCCGAGGCTTCCGCCGCCTCCGCGAAGCGGCTGCGGTCGAGGCCGGGCATGTGGGCGCTCAACCCTTCCAGCACCTCCACTACCTGCCCTTCCGACAGCGCGCGCAGCGGCACCATCCGGCAGCGCGAGCGGATGGTGGGCAAGAGCCGGCCCAGCGCATGGCTCACCAGCAGGAACAGCGCCCGGTTCGGCGGCTCCTCCAGCGTTTTCAGCAGCGCATTGGCGCCCTGCGCGTTCATCTCGTCCAGCGTGTCGACGATGCAGACCCGCCAGCCACCGAGCGCCGCCGTGGAGCCGAAGAAGCTGCGCACCCGGCGCACCTGCTCGGCCGGAATCATCGAGGGCAGCTTGCCGGTGTCGTTAGGCGTGCGCCGCAGCACCATCAAATCGGGATGCGACAGCGCCGCCACCTGCCGCGCGGCGGGATGGCCGGCATCGACGGCGAGGGAATGCGCCGGCGCGGCGCCGCCGGACAGCACGAAGCGGGCGATGGCATAGGCGAGCGTCGCCTTGCCGATTCCTTCCGCCCCGCCGATCAGCAGCGCATGCGGCAGCCGCCCGGCATCCCAGGCGGTGCGCACCATCGCCTGCGCCTCCTCATGGCCGACGAGATGCGTGCTCTCGCGCGGCGCCGGCGCGGTGCCGAAGCGGTCGCCTTCCAGCGGGGGCGCGTCCTTCATGTCCGGCGTCTCCGGCGCGGGGAAGGCAGCTTCAGGCGGGTGGACACCGCCTGCCAGATCGCCTCTTCCACCGCTTCGGGCGTGCCGCGGGCATCAATCAGCACGCAGCGCTCGGGCTCGCTCTCCGCCAGCGCGCGAAATGCCGCGCGCAAGGCGCGGTGAAAGGCCAGCCCCTCGCTCTCGAAACGGTCGGCGCCCTGGCCTGAACGGGCGGCGGCGCGGGCCAGGCCCTCCTCCGCCGGCAGGTCGAGAATCAGCGTCAGGTCCGGCCGCGTCTCGCCAACGGTCACCTGTTCCAGCGCGGCGATCAGGCGCGGATCGACATTGCCGAGCGCGCCCTGATAGACGCGGGTCGAATCGGCGAAGCGGTCACACACCACCCATGCGCCGCGCGCCAGCGCCGGGCGGATGGTGGCGTCGAGATGGTCGGCGCGGGCGGCGGCGAACAGCGTCGCCTCGGCCAGCGGTCCCAGCGGCTTGGCGGCGCCCGAGAGGATCAGATGGCGCATGATTTCGGCGCCGGTGGAGCCGCCGGGCTCGCGCGTGCCGACGGCGTCGATGCCGGCCGCCTGCAGCCGCGCCAGCAGCCGGCGGACCTGAGTCGACTTGCCGGCCCCCTCCCCGCCTTCGAGCGTGATGAAGCGCCCCGTGGCCGGCGCCGTGGCTTTGGCGCGCGCGGAGGCCGTGCGCGGGGCCGGCGTCTTCTTCCCCTTGGGCTTGGCGGGCGCGGGCTTGGCGGCAGGCGTGTCCTTCGCCGTCTTCGGCTTCGCCGTGCGGCGGGGCTTGGCCGGCGGAGTGGCCGGCGGCTTCTCCGTGCTCTCGGCGGAATCGGGCGCGTGCGGGGGCGTGCGGGTCGGCATGCTCAGCCGGTGATCTTGGCGTAGCCCTGGCGCAGCAGGCTCACCATCAGTTCATAGGCACCGTCCATCGCCCGGCGCCACAGCGGGCCTGCCGGTACGGTCTCGGCGGCGACGAGGGGCACCTCCAGCGACAGCTGCTCGCCGCGATAGACCATGAGGCGCGCCAGCACCTCGCCCTTCTCCACCGGCGCCGGGATCGGCCCCTCGAAGCGGATGCGCGCCACCAGCTTCTCGTCGCCATTGCGTGGAATCAGCACCCGGATCGGCGTGTCGCTGGTCAGCGGGGCGCCGTTGCGCTCGCCGCCATAGAGCGTTGCCTCGCCGACGATCTGCCCGGCCTCGAACAGGGTGCGCGATTCGAAGGAGCGGAAGCCCCATTCCAGCAGCTTGCGCGCATCCTCGGCCCGCTCCTTCTCGCTCTTGGCGCCCATGATGACGACGACGAGCCGCTGCCCGTTCTGGATCGCCGAACCCACGAGGTTGAAGCCGGCATCCTTCTGGTAGCCGGTCATGAAGCCGTCCGCGCCCAGACTCATGCCGAGCAGCGGGTTACGGTTGTTCTGGCGGATCTTGTTCCAGAGGAAATCCGGCTCGCTGTAGATCTTATAGAGGTCCGGGTAGTCGCGGATGATGTGGATGGCGACCTTGGCCATGTCGCGCGGCGTGGTCTTCTGGTCGGGATCGGCGAGACCGCTGGCGTTGACGAAGGCCGATCCGGTGAGGCCGAGACGCTTGGCCTCCTGGTTCATCTTCCCCGTGAAGGCAAGTTCGTTGCCGGAAATGCCTTCCGCCAGCACGATCGCCCCGTCATTGCCCGAGGGAATGATCGCCCCGCGCAGCAGGTCGCTGACCTTGATCATGCTGTTGACGGCCGCGAACATGGTGGAGCCGCCCGACGGGGCCCCTCCCCGCCGCCAGGCATATTCGCTCACCTTGAATTCCTGATCCGGAGACAGCCGGCCGGAGGTGATCTCGCCGAACACCACGGCCATGGTCATCAGCTTGGTGATGCTGGCGGGCGCGCTCGACGTGTCGGCCGCACGCTCGAACAGCACTGAGCCGCTGTCATAGTCGAGCAGGATCGCCTGCGGGGCCTGGATGTCCGGCGCGGTCTGCGCCGAAGCGGGGGAAAAGCCGGCGGCAAGGAGCAGCACACCCAGCAGGGCGGCGGCGATTCCGCCGGTGACATGCCCGCCTTGGACGGAATGGCGGCGCGGGAACAGGATGCGCAACAGCTTCACGGTCGGTCCTCCCCGGCTCCGGGCAGAGTTAACAGCCGGAGGTCGCCACCGCAATGCGGCAGCGATGCGGCCTTGCCGGAACGCAGGCACCCGGAGGGCGTCAGTACAGCCCGCGACCCATATCGACCGGACCATCGCTGGCGGTCGGGGCATAACCCATCACCGGCTGCGGGCCGACCATCCAGCCGGCGGGCGCGCCGGTGGAGGGGGCCGGGGCGGTGCGGGCCGGCTGCAGGCTCGCAACCTGCACTCCGCCTGCCGGCGCGGCAGCGGGCTTGGTCGTCTTGGCGGTCTTGGCCGGGGCACTGTTCGCCGCAACGTTTTTGGCCGGCGCGGCCGGGCGCGGGGCCGGCAGGGCGGCGGCGACCACCGCCGGGCGGGGCGCGGCGACAGCGGCGGGATGCGGCGCAGCGGCGACGCGGGCGGGCGCGGCCGGCGCGGGAACGGGCTGGTAGAGGGTGGCCACCTCGGCCACCTGCTGCTCTTCCACAGGTTCGCCGAGATCGAACGGACGGCTCGGCGGCACCGGCACATTGGCGGCGGTCAGGCCGCGCAGCGGGCCGGCGGACGCCACCATGACGGTGGAGGCATCGGCAGGCTTGCCGTTCATGCGCAGGGTGGAGGCGAGCTGGATGTCGTCGGAGCCTTCCAGCGGCGCGCGCCCGACATATTCCACCCGCACGCGGGCGGTGCCATTGTTCTTGAAGCCGAGCAGATCGGCCGCGCGGTGCGACACGTCGATGACGCGGTTGTCGTGATACGGCCCGCGATCGTTCACGCGAACGACCATGGAGCGCTTATTGTCGAGATTGGTCACCCGAACATAGGACGGCATCGGCAGCGTCGGATGCGCGGCGGCGATGGAGTTCATGTCGAAGATTTCGCCATTGGCGGTCAGGCGGCCATGGAAATCGTCGCCATACCAGGAGGCGAGCCCTTCGGCCTTGTACTTGTCCGGCTCGGCGGGAACATAGGTCTTGCCGGCGACGACATAGGGCTTGCCGACGCGATAGGTGCCGCCGCCCTTGGGCACGGGCTGGCCGGGCTGCACCACGCGCGGGCTGGCGGAGACGCCGTATTTCGGATCGATCTTGCTCGTCAGGCTGGGGCCGCCCGTGCAGTTGGCCACCAGCAGGCCGATGCCGCACAGGGCGGCGACCCGGCCGAACCGGACAAAGGCCTGATCCGCCACGCGGCGGCGGCAGGCCTCGGCAAGAGCAGGATATGTCCCCATTCACCCCGAACCGTCTGTGAGCGCCGTCTCCGGCGGAAGAATCCCGGCGAAGGCCGACGCGCTGCACTCAAGATCTCCGGCAAGATACCGGCAATCCGACTTGGTGTCTCTCAGGAGGCTGTCCGAGTGGGGCGAAAATGCGGCGCATCGCTCGGCATGGTGAACGAAGTGTAAGTGACGAAGCGGCAACGACATTCCGGCACCGCCGCCACCGGTGCCAAGGCACCCCCGCCACAGTTCGGCCCCGCCACATTACGGAACCGTCATGTCGCGCGGTTCGCCGCTTCCTCACATCACGCGTGGCCGGCCGCCGGCGCCGACGGGCGAGGTCGAGAGATACTGGATCGAGCAGCGCACCAGTTCCGGCAGGCTGTTCGCCCCGAGCTTCGCCTTCAGCGCCGAGCAGGTGTTGGCCACCGTCTTGTAGCTGATGCCGAGTTCGTCGGCGATGAGGGTGTAGTCCTTGCCCTCGGCGAGCAGCGACAGCGTCTGCAATTCACGCGGGGTGATGTCGGCGAGCGGCGCGGTCTTGCGCGAGCCGAGCATGGCGACCTGCAAGGCGAGGTCGTGGCTCATATAGGGCTGGCCCTTGCGCACGCGCTCGAAGGCTTCCAGCAGCGCGCCGGAGGAGGTGTCTTTGAGCACATAGCCATTGGCGCCGGCTTCCAGCGCCCGGCTGGCGATGACGGGATCGCCATGCATGGAAAAGACGAGGATTGGCGTGCGCGGGTCCTGCATGCGCAGGCGCCGCACCAGCACCAGCCCGCTGAGGCCGTTGCCCTGCAAGGCGAGGTCGACGATCACCACATCCGGCCGCTCGCGGCGGAACAGGCGATAGCCGGTCAGCACGGTGCTGGCTTCCAGCACCCGCTCCACGCCGGCATCTTCCAGCAGACGGCGGCAGCCCTGCAGCACGATGGGGTGGTCGTCGATCACGAGCGCGCAGGTCATTGGGCGGCAAGCCTTTCCGGAGCGGCCGACAGGCCGAATTGATAGGGCTGGGCGGGAATCGTCACGTCGATTCGCGTCCCGCTCGGCACGACGGGCAGGATACGCCATGTGCCGCCCAGCGCGCTGATGCGCTCTTCCATGCCGATCAGCCCGAAGCCGTGCGGGGCGCCGGCGGCGATGCCGGTGCCGTCATCCTCGATGGCGAGGTCGATCCGGCCGGCGCGACGGTCGGCTCGCACGGTGATGGCGATGTTGCGCGCATCGCCATGGCGTAGCGCGTTGGTCACCGCCTCCTGGATGCAGCGATAGAGCGTGATGTCGACGCTGTCGCCGTAGCGCTCCGCCAGCCCCTCGGCGGAGAGCGTGATGCGCCGGCCGGGCGAGTGGCTTTCGAAATCGGCGACGAGATCCGCCAGCACCGCCGCCAGCGGCACATGGCCGAGCGCCATCGGGCGAATCTTGCGCAGCAATCGCCGGTTGAGCCCCTGAATGCGGTCGAGAATCTCCGTCATGGTGGCGATGCGCTCGCCCATGCGCTGGCCAAGGGCCGGCTCGGTGCGGGCGGTGAGGCGGTCGATCGATTCGAGATTGGCCCGCAGCCCGAACACGCAGGGGCCGAGTTCGTCATGCAGATCGGAGGCGATCTGCCGCCGCTCGTCATCCTGCACGCTCACCAGCCGCTCATTGAGCCGGCCATTGTCCTCCCGCGCCGCCTTCAGTGCCGCGCCCAGGGCGTTGAAGCGCTCCGCGATCACCGCCAGCTCGCGGACGCGCGGCGGGTCGAGCCGGTGCTCGAACCGGCCCGCCTCCAGCTCGGACAGGCCAGCGGAAAGTGTGCGCAGCGGCATCAGCAGCCGGCCGAGCACGAGATAGAGCGCGGCAAGGATGGCGATGTTCACCGCCGCGGCCAGCAGGGCGAGGTCGGACATGTCCTCCCACACTTCGGCGATCTCGTCGGAGGCCTCGCCGGCCACCCTCACCTGCCCCACCGTGGCGCCGTTCTCGACGATCGGCACCACCACCTCCTGCCCTTCCGCCGAGACCAGCCAGGTGAACCAGCCGGGCACCTCGCCCTCATGCGGTTCGCTCTCGGCGGGGGCTATGTCCAGCGCCGTGCCGGCGCGGTCCTCGATGCGGATGCGGACATGGCGCAGCCCGCTTATGTGCAGCGGCAGCTGCGCCAGCGAGCCGGTGGCGCCCTGTTCGCTGGCGAGGCGCTCCACCGTCTCCTGCACGAAGCGCTCGGCGACGGCGAGCGAGGACAGCATTTCCGCCTCGGTGGCGCGGCGCGCATTGGCGATGATGACCACCACCGCGACCAATGCCGCGCACAGATTTATGGCGACGATGGCGGCCAGCACCTGCCAGCGCAGCGAGCGGCGCTGCCATAGGCCGAAGGAGGGCGGGGGAGGTGCGGCGGTGCCGGAGGCGGTCACGGTGCGGGATTCCCGGATTTCAGCGCGGGTTGTTCGGCCAGCGCCGCCAGCGCGGCGGTGCGGTCGAGGCCCTGTTTGCGCAGATTGTAATAGTGCTGGCACAGATCGCTGAAGCCGGCGCGGGACCCCTTCCCCGCCAATGTCGAGAAATCGGCGATGATTTCGCGCGCCGTCTCCTTGATGCCGATCTCCGACAGCATGGTCTCCAGCTGCACCGCGCGATTGGCGATCATCCGCCCGGTCTCGCCGAAGCGGTCATCGGCGGCGTCGAGCACATCGTGCCACGCCTTCGCCGCCGGCGCGTTCGCCGCCACATCCGCGCCCGCGTCGCGGCTGGCGAGCCAGACCTCCGGATCGGTGTCGTCGGTCGGCTGAAGCCAGGTCTTGCGGGCGATGGCGCTGGCCTCCGGCGCGGCCACCCGCTCACGCGTCTCCGGCTCGCGCGTCTCCGGCTCGCTCTCGCCCGGGCAGCCGGCGAGGCCGAGAGCGAGGACCGCGCTCAGCGACAGGCGCAGAAGGGAAAAGGGCGAGCTGCTCATCTATACTTATGAACTTCTTATGAGAACGGCCGCAAACAGCGTTCCGTAACAGTACCGCTCCGGCGGTGCCGGCGCCAGCGTCATCGGCAAAGCCTGCGTCCGGGGTGCAGCATAAGGCTTCAACCCGCTGTCAGAGAAGCATTTTCGTGCGATTTGGGCAAGGCTTCCGGCAGTGGTGGGTGAGTTATCTGTGCGAACGGGAAAAAGTTCCTGCCCCGAATTTCCATTCTGCCTAAAGACAATAAATCCGAGCGCAGCGAACAATACTCCCAGAACAGTCAATGTTCTTAGAAAATCATAAGAATTCTCCGCCGCTCCCTTAGACAATCTCATGGAACTGCCCACGAATGAGCGGGCGCGGCGAGGGATAAAAGAGACCCGCACGTCGACGGCAAAGCCGGGGCGCAGCGGGGCGGCTTGGGAAGTAGGAAACGCGAGGGAAGACCCAATGAGCCGACTGCACACTTCGGTGTCCGCGCTCTCCGTCGCCGCCGTCATGGCGGCCGCGATGAGCCTCGGCGCCTCGGCGCCGGCGGTGGCCAACGACAAGCTCGTCGAGCTGTCGAAAAGCACCGACAACTGGCCGATGACCGGCAAGAACTACAACGCCAACAATTACAGCGAAGCCAAGGAAATCACCAAGGCGAACGTCAAGCAGCTGCGTCCTGCCTGGTCGTTCTCCACCGGCGTGCTGTCCGGCCATGAGGGCACCCCCCTCGTCGTCGACGGCGTGATGTACATCCACTCGCCCTTCCCCAACACGACCTTCGCGGTCGGGCTGGACGATCCGGGCAAGATCCTCTGGCAGCACAAGCCGAAGCAGAACCCGACCGCCCGCGCGGTGGCGTGCTGCGACGTGGTCAATCGCGGCCTCGCCTATTGGCCGGGCAACGGCAAGGTCGGCCCGCTGATCATCAAGACCCAGCTCGACGGCAATGTGGTCGCGCTCGACGCCAAGACCGGCGAGGAGTACTGGAAGCTCGAAAACTCCGACATCAAGGTCGGCTCGACGCTCACCATCGCGCCTTACGTGGTCAAGGATTCGGTGCTGATCGGCTCCTCGGGCGCCGAACTCGGCGTGCGCGGCTATGTCACCGCCTATGACATCCCCACCGGCGCCCAGAAGTGGCGCGCCTATGCCACCGGGCCGGACGAGGAAGTGCGCCTCGCCGACGACTTCAACAGCGCCAACCCGCAATACGGCCAGAAGGGCCTCGGCAAGGCGACCTGGGAAGGCGAGGCCTGGAAGATCGGCGGCGGCACCAACTGGGGCTGGTACGCTTTCGACCCCGGTACCAACCTCTTCTACTACGGCTCGGGCAACCCGGCGCCGTGGAACGAGACGATGCGCCCGGGCGACAACAAGTGGACGATGACCATCTGGGGTCGCGACATCGACACGGGTAACGCCAAGTTCGGTTACCAGAAGACCCCGCACGACGAATGGGACTATGCCGGCGTCAACGTCATGATGCTCTCCGAGCAGCAGGACAAGGAAGGGAAGATGCGCAAGCTTCTCACCCATCCCGACCGTAACGGCATCGTCTACACGCTCGACCGCACCAATGGCGACCTCGTCTCGGCCGACAAGATCGACGACACGGTCAACTGGGTGAAGAAGGTCGACCTGAAGACCGGCCTGCCCGAGCGCGATCCGGAATTCGGCACGCGCATGGACCACAAGGGCCGCGACATCTGCCCCTCGGCCATGGGCTACCACAACCAGGGACATGACTCCTACGATCCGGAGCGCAAGTCCTTCTTCATGGGCATCAACCACATCTGCATGGACTGGGAGCCCTTCATGCTTCCCTACCGTGCCGGCCAGTTCTTCGTCGGCGCGACCCTGTGGATGTATCCGGGCCCGAAGGGTGACCGCCAGACCTATGAAGGTCTCGGTCAGGTGAAGGCCTATGACGCCATCAACAACAAGTTCAAGTGGCAGGTGATGGAACGCTTCGCGGCCTGGGGCGGCACGCTCGCCACCGCTGGCGGCGTGATGTTCTACGGGACGCTGGACGGCTTCATCAAGGCGCGCGACAGCGACACCGGCGAGCTGCTGTGGAAGTTCAAGCTTCCCTCCGGCGTGATCGGCCACCCCATGACCTACACCCATAATGGCAAGCAGTTCGTCGCCATCTATTACGGCGTCGGTGGCTGGCCGGGCGTCGGCCTGGTGTTCGACCTCAACGACCCGACCGCCGGCCTCGGCTCGGTGGGCGCCTTCAAGCAGCTCCAGCACTACACCCAGATGGGTGGCGGCGTGATGGTGTTCTCGCTCAATGGCGACGGCCCCTACAGCGACCCGAACGTTGGCGAATACTCGACCAACGTCATCCAGGGCGGCGGCTGATCCTTCGCCTGACACGCCGCCGGCCGCAAAGCGCGGCGGGCGGCGCTGTCCCCGAAGGCCGGGTGTCCGGCGGCTGCCTCGCCGCCGGTCGCCTAGGGAAAGGGGACGCGCGCCGACAAGGGCTCACTGCCGGTGCCGCGTCCCCTGCCCGCCCCTGCCTCACAGCACCTTCCGCACCCGAAATCCCGTCCAGGAGGACTCGCCATGGGCTCCCCGATGTCCACACGACAGGTCGTCAGCCGGCTCGCCCTTGCCGCCGGTCTCGCCTTGTCCGGTTTTGCCTTTGCCGGGCTCGCCCGCGCCGCGACCGTCGAGGCCGACAAGGCCGCCGGCCGCAATCCCAACGAGCTGCGCATCTGCGCCTCGAACGCCGAAGCGCCGTTCTCCGCCGCCGACAATAGCGGCTTCGAGGACCGCATCGCCATCGTGCTGGCGCAGGCCATGGGCCGCAAGCCGGTCTTCGTGCGCACCGACCAGCCCGGCATCTATCTCGTGCGCGACCAGCTCGACAAGAACAACTGCGACGTCGTGATGGGCGTCGATGTCGGCGACGAGCGCGTGCTCGCCTCCAAGCCCTATTACCGCACCGGCTATGTGCTGGTGACCAAGGCCGACCGCAACATCACCGCCAGCGACTGGGAAGACCAGCAGATCAAGGACCAGGCCCGTTTCGCGGTGCGCTTCTATTCGCCCGCCGAGACCATGCTCAAGCGCATCGGCCGGTTCGAGGACAACGCGGCCTACATGTATTCGCTGGTCAATTTCAAATCCCGCCGCAACCAGTGGGTCCAGGTGCCGGGCGACCGCATCGTCTCCGAGGTCGCCAGCGGCGAGGCCGATGTCGGCATCGCCTTCGCGCCCGAGGTGGCGCGCTATGTGAAAGCGTCGTCCACCCCGCTGCGGATCACGGTGATCACCAAGGACATCGACCGGCCGAACGATGCGCCGATCCCGATGCATTACGACCAGGCCATCGGCGTGCGCAAGAACGACCCGGAACTGGTCAAGCAGATCAACGAAGCGCTGGAGAAGGCGCGCCCGCAGATCGAGCAGATCCTCACCCAGGAAGGCATTCCGCTGCTTGAGCCGAATACCTGACCATGGCCTCCGACGCACCGCGTGTCTGCCGGGCCGCGGTGCGCCCCTGATCTCTGGATGTGAACAAGATTCGATGACGAAGACGATTTTCACCAAGAAGGCGGCTACGCTGCTGCTCGCCGGAGCGCTCGGAGCCGGTGTGGTCGGGTTCGGTGCCCGTGCCGCGATCATGCTCAGTAACACCGTCACCGGGCAGCCGCTCGACCTGTCCGAGGCGCCGGAAGAGGGACGCGACACCAAGGCGGTGAAGGTCTTCCTGGAGACGGGCAAGAACATCTACAACGAAGACCCCGTCTGCCTGCCCAAGGCGCACGAGATCTTCCTGTCCATGTGCTCGGGCTGCCACGGCCATTATGGCGAGGGCAAGATCGGCCCCGGCCTCAACGATTCCTACTGGACCTACCCCAAGAACGAGACCGACCAGGGCTTGTTCGAGACGATCTTCGGCGGCGCCAACGGCCAGATGGGCCCGATGTATGGCGCGCTGAACATGAACGAGATGCTGCTCGCCATGGCCTGGGTCCGGCATCTCTACAAGGACGATCCGAAGGGCGCCGTGTGGCTCACCGATGAGCAGCGCAGCAAGTTCAAGCCCTTCGACGCGAACGCCAAGCACGTTGAGCCAGCCGAAGAGCTGCCCGCGGCGTGCGGCGGGCCGGCCGGCTGAACCGGTCGGTTGATGACGGGTGGAAAACGACCAGGAGACTGACATGAGCATCATCGACCGCAGCCTCACCTTCGCCATGACCCTCGCCGGCGCCGGCGTGCTGTCCCTCGCTCTGGTGGGCGGCGCCAGCGCCTATGACGGCACCAATTGCAAGGCGCCCGGCAATTGCTGGGAACCCAAGCCCGGCTATCCCGACAAGGTGGCGGGCTCCAAATACGATCCCAAGCACGATCCCAAGGAACTGAACAAGCAGTCGGAATCGATCAAGGCGATGGAAGCGCGCAACGCCCAGCGCGTCGCCAACTTCGAGAAGACCGGCAAGTGGGTCTACGACGTGAGCAAGATCCCGAACTGACCCCCCGGCCGCACGGCTCTGTTCTTCGAGAACCCACTTGCGGGCGGACGATATTCTCCTGTCCGCCCCGCGATCCTCCGGGCAAGCCGCCCGGTTTGTGGGCAACTGGCGCGGCCGACGCCGGGCGGGGTCCCCTCCGTCCGGCGTGGGCCGCGCCCTTTTCCGGCACAAGCGGCCCGCGCCCGCCGCCTGAGAGGCTCCCCCCATGCATCTCGTCCGCGATCCCGATTCCGTGCTGGCGGACTGGCACGCCCACGCGCTGCGCTTCGAGCGCGAGATCGGCAAGGTGGTGCTGGGGCAGGAACGGGTCATCCGCCTGCTGACCATCGCCACCTTCGCGCGCGGCCATGTGCTGCTGGAAGGCGATGTCGGCGTCGGCAAGACCACGCTGCTGCGGGCCATGGCCCGCGCCATCGGCGGCGCCTTCGAGCGCATCGAGGGCACGATCGACCTGATGCCGGGCGATCTCGTCTACCATGCCCATCTCGGCGAGGACGGCAAGCCGCGCATCGACCCCGGCCCGCTGCTGCGCCAGGGTGAGGACCTCTCCATCTTCTTCTTCAACGAGATCAACCGCGCCCGCCCCCAGGTGCATTCGCTGCTGCTGCGGCTGATGGCGGAGCGCTCGGTCTCGGCCTTCAACCGCGAATACCGTTTCCCGCATGTGCAGGTCTTCGCCGACCGCAACCGGGTGGAGCGCGAGGAGACCTTCGAACTGCCCGCCGCCGCTCGCGACCGCTTCCTGATGGAGGTGCAGGTGGCGATGCCGGAAGCGGAGGAAGCCCGGCGCGCGCTGGTGTTCGATCCGCGCTTCCACGATGTCGACGCGCTGCTGATGGATGTGGAGAGCGGCGTGCTCGACCCGCAGGCGCTCGGCACCGTCGCCCGCGCCATCCAGATCGGCGTGCGCACCAGCCCGGCGCTGGAAGCCTACACGCTGGCGCTGTGGGAAGGCGTGCGCCATCCCGGCGCGCTCGGCCTCACCATCGAGGGCGTGTCGATGGACCGGGTGGTGCAGGGCGGCGCCAGCCCGCGCGGCATGAGCTACCTCATCCGTGCCGCCCGTGTGCGGGCGTGGCTGGAAGGGCGCGACATGGTGGTGCCGGAGGATCTGCGCGCCGTGTTTCCCGAAGTCATGGCGCACCGCATCTTCACCGATCCGGTCTACGAGATGCGCCGCGAACCCATCGTCGCCGCGCTCATCGCCGGCGTGTTCGAACGGGTGCCGGCGCCATGACGGCGACGCCGCGCGACACGCCGACCGCCGACGATCTGCGCCCGCTTCCCTATCGCCTGCGCTGGCGGCCGGAGGGCATCTTTCCCGGCGCCCATCCCGGGCGGGGCGAGGGCGCGGAGGGTGAGTTCCGCCGCCATGTCTCGCTGCTGCGACAGCCAGATCCCCGCCGCATCGACCTGCGCGTCTCGCTGCGCGATCCCTATGGCGAATTGCATGTGCGGCAGTTTGCGCCGCGCCGCGCCGTGCCGGTGGCGATGCTGGTCGATCTCTCCGGCTCCATGCGCTTCGGCGCGGCGGTGGCCGGTCCTGTGGCGGAACTCGGCGCGCTGCTGGCGCTGTCCGCCGTGCGCTCCGGCGACACTTTCGCGCTGTTCGGCTGCGACGAAGCGGTGAACGAGGCCGCCAGCCTGACGCTGTCGCGCCGGCGCGGACTGGAGGCGGAGGTGCGCGAGCGGCTGATGGCGGCGCAACCCCGCGGCGCCGGTGCGGCCGGCCTGTTCGAGGCCGCCGGCCGCCTGCCGGGGCGTCGTTCCCTGGTGTTTCTGGTGTCGGATTTCCTCATGCCGGCGGCCGAGATCGAGCGCCTGCTCGACGCGCTGTGGCGGCACGATGTGGTCCCCGTCGTGCTGCGCGACGGCGCGGTGGAAGAAGACCTGCCGCGCTGGGGGCTGATCGAACTCGGAGATTTGGAGACCGGCGCGGCACGGCTCGTCTTCATGCGCCCGGCCTTGCGCGCCCGCTGGCTGCGCGCGGCGCGCGAGCGGCAGGCGGCGCTGGCGGCGCTGTTCGCCCGTCGTGGCCTGCGCCCGGTTGGACTCAAGGACGCGCTCGACACCGACGCGCTGGCCCAGCGGCTGATGGAGGGCTAAATGCGCCGGCTTGCCCGCCTCGTCGCGACCCTGAGTGTGCTGGCGCTGACGGCGGCCCCCGCCCTCGCCCAGCTGCGCGGCGTGGAACTCTACGCCCCGCGCAGCTTCGGCCATGTCATCGGCGACACGCTCACCCTCACGGCCGAGATCGCGCTCGACGCGCCTTTCGTGCTCGATTCCGCCTCGCTGCCCACCCCGCGCGCGCTCAATTACTGGCTCGACCTCAGGGATGTGCGGGTGAAGGACAGGGGCGTCCGTGAGGGCGTCCACCGCTACACGCTCGACCTCGTCTACCAGACCTTCTATGCGCCGCTGGAGCCGCGCCGGCTCACCATCCCCGCCGTCGCCCTGTTCGCCGTCGATGGCGAGCGGCGGGTGGCGGTGGACGTGCCGAGCTGGTCGTTCCTCATGTCGCCGCTGCGCGAGATCGTCGCCACTGGGCCGGGCCCGGCCATGGCGCTGCGGCCGGACATCGCCCCGCGTCCGCTGCCCACGGCGCCGCTGACGCGTGGGCTGCTGCTCGCGCTCGGCGTGGCGCTGCTCTCCCTTCTGCTCCTCGCCTGGCAGATGGGCTGGGGACCGTTCGGCCACCGCCGGTCGCGCCCCTTCGCGCGGGCGGCGCGGGCGATACCGTCAGGGCTGGCCGCGCCGGCGGGCGATCCCGCGCTGGCCGACCCGCGCTACACCCGCGCGCTGCAGACGCTGCACCGGGCCTTCGATGCCACCGACGGCAAGGGTGTGTTCGCCGAGGACCTGCCCGGCTTCTTCGAGCGCCACGCCGCCTTCCGAACGGCGGAGGCGGAGGTGCGCCGCCTGTTCGCTGCCTCCCGCCGCGCCTTTTTCGGTGCCGACCCCGCCGGGGCGCAGCGCGAATTGCCGCCGGCCGAGCTGGTGGCGCTGGCGCGCCGGCTGCGCGCGGTCGAGCGGGGCACGGCATGAACGCCGCCGGCGCCGTCTGGGACGGGCTGACGCGCGGCTGGGGCGTCGATCACCCCGCCATGCTGGCGCTGCTGCTGCTCGCCGTGCTGCCGCTGCTGGCCACCCCCTTCCGCCGGCGCGGCATCGCCGCCACGAGCCTGATCCCGGACGATCCTCTGTCGCGGATCATGGGCGTGGGCCTGCGGCTGGCCGGCGTCGTGGCCATGGTGGCACTGGTGCTCGGGCTCGCCGGCCTGCACCGGCGCGAGCAGAGCGTCGAGCGCGAGGGCACCGGCGCGCATCTCGTGCTGCTGCTCGACCGGTCCTCCAGCATGGATAACAGCTTCGCCGGCCGCGCCCCCACCGGCGACCAGGAATCGAAATCCGCCGCCGCCAAGCGCCTGCTGGCGGAGTTCGTCGCCCGCCGCCCGCATGACCGCATCGCGGTGGCCGCCTTCTCCACCTCGCCCATGCCGGTGCTGCCACTGACCGATCATCACGAGGTGGTGGACGCGGCGATCGACGCCATCGACCGGCCGGGCCTCGCCTTCACCGATGTCGGGCGCGGACTGGCGCTCGCCTTCTCCTCTTTCGCCGACGACACGGACGAAGCCTCGCGCGCCGTGCTGCTGGTGTCGGATGGCGCGGCGCTGATCGACCGCCGGGTGCAGGAGGCGCTGCGCGACGCGGCGGCACGCACGCCGCTGCATCTCTACTGGCTGTTCCTGCGCACGCGCGGGGCGCAGGGCATTTACGACGTGCCGGCCTCGGGCGATGATTCCGCGCAGGCCAATCCGGAGCGGCATCTCCACCTGTTCCTGCAGAGCCTCGGACTGCCCTACCGCGCCTTCGAGGCTACCAGCCCTGAAGCGGTGGCGCAGGCGATCACCGAGATCGACCGGCAGGAAACCCGGCCGATCCGCTATGCCGAGCGCATTCCCCGCCGCGATCTCGCCCGCCCGGCCTTTCTCGTCGCCGCCCTCGCCGTGGCGCTGCTGCTGGCCGCCAAGCTGGCCGAGCGGCAGCTGCGCCCGGCGGGCCGCCGGCTGGCAGGCGCGACGCCGCTTCCCGCCGCCGATCTGAGGAGGGCCGCATGAGGCTGAGACGCCTGGCGCTGTTCGCCACCGGGACCGTGCTGTTCGCCAGTCTCGCCGCCGCCTCCTGGCTCGGCGCCCGGCTCATCGTGGTCGAGCGCGACAACGGCCTCATCGCGTCGCTCAATGCCGGCCATGACCTCGCCATCAGCGCCGAGGACCCGCCGGAACTCGTTTTCGCCCGGCTGCATTTCCTCGCCACGCGCGACCGGCTGGACGAGGCGCAGCCGCTGCTCAACCAGCTCGCCGGCGGGGCGGACCGGCGCCTCGCCGTCGCCGCGCTCTACGACATGGCCAATGCCCGGCTGCGGGTGGCTTTCAACCATCTCGAATCCAACCGCATCGACCCTGCCATTCCGCTGGTGCGGCTCGCCAAGGACAATTACCGCCGCGCCCTCACCCTCGATCCCGGCTTCTGGGACGCGAAATACAATCTCGACATCGCCATGCGGCTGGTGCGCGACTTTCCGCAGATCGAGCTGGAGGGCGAGGAACTCCCGCCCGAGGCGGTGAAGAAGCTGTGGACCGACCTTCCCGGCCTGCCGCGGGGGTTGCCATGAGGGGGCGCGCAGCGACCAGCCATGGCCTCGGCCACCGTCGGGACTGGCGGTTCTGGCTGCTGCTGGCGGCGCTGCTCGCCATCCTCGCCGCGCTGTTCGCCCCGCGCATCGTCCAGACCGGCACCGTGCGCGACGTGCTGGTGGTGGTCGACGTGACCGGCAGCATGAATGTCCGCGACGCGCTGAGCGAGGGGCGCCCCGCCACCCGCCTCGCCGCCGCCAAGGGCGCGGCGCGCGACATCCTCGCCGGCCTGCCCTGCGGCTCGCGTCTCGGCCTCGCCATCTTCACCGAGCGGCGCAGCTTCCTGCTGTTCGAGCCGGCGGAAGTCTGCGGCAATTTCGCCGCCATCGCCGGCTCCATCGACGATCTCGACTGGCGCATGGCCTGGGAGGGCGACAGCTATGTCGCGCGCGGCGTGCATTCGGGCCTCGAGCTGGCCGCCGGGCTCAAGGCCGACCTCATCTTCATGACCGATGGGCACGAGGCCCCACCCCTGCCCGGTGGCGCCCTGCCGAGCTTCGACGGCAAGCCCGGCGAGGTGGCCGGGCTCCTTGTCGGCATTGGCGGCGCGGACCCCTCCCCGATCCCGAAGTTCGATCAGGACGGGCGCGAGGTCGGCTTCTACGAGGAGCAGGACGTGCCGCAGGAAAACCGCATGGGTCCGCCGCCGGAGGATGCCGCCTCGCGCGCCGGCTGGAATCCGCGCAACGCCCCCTGGGGCGGGGAGGCCGCCACCGGGACGGAGCATCTGAGCGCGATGCGCGAGGAGCATCTGCGCGCGCTCGCCGCCCAGACCGGGCTCGGCTTCCTCGCGCTGGGCGCCGGCGGCGGGCTCATCGCCGCCGTCGAGGCCGACACGCGGCCGCGCCCGGTGGAGATGCGCGTCGACACGGCCGCCATCCCCGCCGCGCTGGCGCTGTTCTGCCTCGCGCTGCTCTTCGGCCTCGGTGCCACCACCTCGCGGCGCCCCGACCGCCTTCCCACCCGCTAAAGGACACGACCATGCTTCAACGACGTGCGTTTGCGCTCTGCCTGCTGCTCCTCGCCCCGGCTCTGGCCCTCGCCCATGGGCCGACGCCCCAGAGGGCCGACGAGACGCTGGTGATCGCCGCCCCGCCGGAGGCGGTGTGGGCCGTGCTCTCCCGCTTCGGCAGCCTCGGCGAGTGGCATCCGCTGGTGAAAAAGCTGGAGGCCACCGGCGGCGACGCCTCCGGCGCCGAGCGCGTGGTGACGCTGGAGAAGGGTGAGATCAAGGAGGGGCTGGACGAGATCGACCCCGCCGCCCACCGCATCTCCTATCGCCTGCTCACCGAGAATGCCGAGGCGATCCCGGTCAGCTTCTACACCCAGACCATCGAGGTGAAGCCGGATGGCGCCGGCAGCCTGGTGACGTGGGATGCCCGCTTCTACCGCGCCGACACCACCAACGAGCCGCCGGAGGACCGCAATGACGAGGCCGCCGTGGCGGCGATGACCGATTTCATCAAGCAGGGCCTCAAGGGGCTTCAGGCGAAGGTGACCGGCAAATGAGCGGCGCGCGGGGGGGGGCGCGGTGAGGGCGGGGGCGGCTTCCCGCCGCGCCGTGCTTGCGTTCGCCGTTTCCACGCTTGCTGTGCCCTTCGCGGCGGGCCCTTCGCGGGCCGAGCCGCCCTCCCCGCTGATGGCGGTGGTGTCGCAGAAGGCGGCGGAGGTGGCGCTGGTCGATATCGACGCGCGGGCCGTGCGGGCGGTGATCGGCGTCGCCGCCGTGCCCGCCGGCCTCGCCGCCAGCCCGGATGGGGCGACGCTCTACGTCACCCATCCCGATCTCAGCCTCGTCAGCCGCATCGACCTCGCGGCGCGGCGGGTGACGGCGACGTTCAAGGCCGGGCTGGAGCCGTTCGGGATCGCCGTCACCCCGGACGGGCGTGCCCTTCTGGTCAGCGACTGGAGCGGCGACGCCCTGATCCGGCTCGATGCCGCCACCGGCGCCGAGACCGGCCGCGTGGCGATCGGCAAGGCGCCGGCGGGGCTGGTGCTGGATGCGGCCGGCGCCCTCGCCTATGTCGCCGACCGCGAAAGCAATCAGGTCAGCGTGGTGCGGGTCGCCGATATGAGCCGTGTCGCCACCGTGCCGGTGGGACGCGCGCCCTTCGCTCTGGCGCTTTCGCCGTCCAGTGACCGGCTCTATGTCGCCAATGTGCAGAGCGGCGATCTCTCCATCCTCGACACCGGCGCCGCGCCGCGCGAGATCGCTCGGGTCAAGATCGGGCTCATGCCCTATGGGGTGGCGGTGACGCCGGATGGAAGCCGCGTGCTGGTGAGCAACCAGCAGAGCGGCCGGCTGGCCGTGCTGGATGCCGGCACCCGC
Organism: Ancylobacter polymorphus; assembly: GCF_022836935.1. Lineage (NCBI taxonomy): Bacteria > Pseudomonadati > Pseudomonadota > Alphaproteobacteria > Hyphomicrobiales > Xanthobacteraceae > Ancylobacter > Ancylobacter polymorphus. Next base: position 3,269,039 of record NZ_CP083239.1, read on the forward strand.
GCGATAGCACCGGAGCAGCCCCGGCTCGGCAGCTTTCCCGAGGGCATCGCGGTGGCCTCCCCCACCCGCGCGGCGGCGGTCGACTGGGCGGAGGACGAGGTGGTGGTGATCGATATCGGCACCAGCGCCCTGCTCGGCCGCATCAAGGTCGGCACCAGCCCGCGCAATCTGATCGCCCTGCCGATGGGCGCTATCTCTCCGAGATAACCATTCTCGTGCCGAATATCCGGTCGCTGTCCGGCGCTAGGCATCCAATATGCGTCGATTGAATTCTTTCATATCTTTCCATGACTTTATTGATCGATACTCTACTTTCAAGAGTGGCCTCTGAAGCAACGTCGTCAATGTAAGGATCGGCGAAAGGATCGTGACGATAGGAACAAAAAAAGCTGTTGGAATTAGTAGGGCTTCAATAAGCGTTCGGTCTTGTTTGAAATAAAATCTGTAGAAACTTACTATCATAAAAACGACAAGGACGGATATCAGCCAACGTGACAACACGACGGCAAAGTCCGCCAGTCCAAGCGCCTTGATGGCCGAAGGCCTCATGAATTGTGCCCAGCTACATGCCTGAGATACATGTAGCAAATCCCTCCGAGGCACTCAACGCACTCTCATCTTTCGAGCCGAGCTTTCAGCTCGGCACTCGCAGCCCCGCTCACCCTTCCCAGTTGATGCGTGGCATCTCGCGCTGCACCGCATGGACGGCGGCGCGCAGCTGGTCGTGCCGCCATTGCCGGTAGGCCGGGCCGCCGCCAGTGGATTTCGCGATGCGGGCGGCCCAGTTTGGCGCGTCGCCCAGCGCCTCGACGGGATAGATGCCGACATCGCGGCTGTCGATGCGGCCAAGGCGGGCCTCCACCGTCTCGGCGATCCGCCGTGTCACGTCGGTTGGCGTCACGTCGGTTGGCGTCACGTCGGTTGGCGAAATCATCGCATCGTTCTCATTCCGTGCCCGAGGCATCTGGATATGAAATGCCATTGTGGGGGCATGATGGCCAATATTCGCTAACGTGATCTAAAGCCGCATGCGCGCCGAAGTGCCTGCGAACTTCTACCGTCCTGCCGGGTTGTCCTTGTCAGCAAGGAGGTAGTCATGACACTTCATCATTCGGCCAAGCCAGCGGAAGATGTTACCGACCAGAAGGTGATCCGGTTTTTCTTTCGGGGCGACGACGACATCGTCGAATGCCTCGTCGGCTGGGACGCGCTGGAGCGGCTGGAGAACAGCCCGCTCGCCAGTCGCGCCGACCGGCTCGCCCGGTTCGAGCAGCACCGCCCGCGCATCGAGGCGGCGGCGCTGCGCAAGATGGGCGAGGCCGGCAGCCCGCGCCCGCTCACCCTTGGCGCCGGGGATGTGATCGACGGGCCGGCGCTCTGACGCTGCCCGTCCCCTCGCGCGCAAACAGTTCGGCCGCCTCCCGTGGAGGCGGCCGTTTCGCTTTTAGCCCGGGATCAGCTTTTCCGCCTCGTCGAGCGCCTTGCCGCAGGCAGCCGCGTCACCGGCGGCGTCGGCCATGCGCGCCCGCTTCATGGCGCCGTCGAGCTGGTCGGCGGTGGTGGCACCGCCTTCCGCCGCCGTCTTCTGGCCCGAGGTCTGGGCGCGGACATCGGCGGGCGAAGCGGCCTTGCCGGCCAGCGTCTCGTTCATGCCGGTGGTGCCGCCGGTCCCCGGCGCCTCGCCGGCGCGCGGCGTGGCCGCATCGGGGGCAGTGGTGCCGGCCGCCGGCAGATTGGTCGGGCCGGAGCCGGCGTCGCTGGCGGAGACCTTCTTCTCCAGCTGGGTGAGGCGGTCCGTGCAGGGGCCGGCGACGGCGGCGCCGGCACCGAGGGTCAGCACCCCGGCAAGGCTAAGAATTGCGGTATTTGCGAACAGTTTCATGGCGTTCCTCCTGCCAAAGTAGCTTGGCTGAGGGAACAACTTCCCGGTCCCCCGCCCGTTCCCGCCCGGTCCGTGGAGACACCGGGCGGGTCGGCGCGGGCTCAGGCGGCGCGGACCGTCTCCAGGAACTCGTCCATCACCGACCGCAAGGTGCGGGATTGCTGGGCGAGTGTGGCGGCGGCGTCCTGCACCTGCGTCGCGGCGCGGGTGGAGTCGGAGGCGGCGTTGTTGATGCCGAGAATATTGCTCGCCACCTGTTCCGTGCCTTGCGAGGCGCGGCTCACATTCTGGGCGATCTCGCGCGTGGCGGCGCCCTGCTGTTCGACCGAGACGGCGATGGTGCCGGCGATGTTGTTGATCTGCCCGATCACATCGGTGATGACCACGATGGCGGTGGAAGAACTGGCGGTGGCCGCCTGGATCTCGGTGATCTGGGTTTCGATCTCCGCCGTCGCCTGCGCGGTCTGTTCGGCCAGCTGCTTCACCTCGGAGGCCACCACCGCGAAGCCCTTGCCGGCATCGCCGGCACGCGCGGCTTCGATGGTGGCGTTGAGCGCGAGCAGATTGGTCTGGCCGGCGATGTTGCGGATCAGGTCGATGATCTGCCCGATCTTGCCGGCGGCGACCGACAGCGCCCGCACCTTGGTGGCGGTGGAGTCCGCCTCGCTCGCCGCCATCGCCGCGACCCGCGCGGAATCGTCGGTCTGCCGCTTGATCTCGGCGATGGAGGAGGCCAGCTCCTCCGCCGCCGAGGCGACTGTCTGCACATTGGACGCGGCTTCCTCGGAGGCCGCTGCCGCCGTGCCGGTTTCCCCGGCGACGCGCGCGGTGGCGGAGGTCATGGTCTGCGCCGCGCCCGAGATCTGCGTGGAGGCCGAGCCGACGCCGTTCACCACCTCGCCCATGGCGTTCTCGAAGCCCTCGGCGAGGCGAAGCATGGTCGCCCGCCGCTCCTCATCCTGCCGCAGCCGGTTGGCTTCGACATCCAGCGCCTGCTGGCGGGCCTTCTCCTCGATGCCGAGGCGGATCTGGTCGACGGCGCGGGAAATGTCGCCGATCTCGTCCTTGCGGTTGGCGCCGGCGATCTCGGCGACATGCTCGCCCGAGGCCATGCGACGCAGCGCGGCGGTGAGGCGGGAAATCGGCCCGGAGACGCCGCTGGCGACAAAGGCCATGGCGATCAGCGCCAGCACGGTGACGCCGATGGCCGACACGATCTGCCAGAACAGGTCGATGCCGGCGCGCTCGTCCAGCGCGTCGCGCAGGTGGATCGCTTCCGCCATGACCAGCGCCTGCGGCACGGTGATGATGAGCGACCAGCTGGCGCCGGTCCGCCCGAGCGCGATCGGCGCATAGACCTTGAGCACGTCCTGCGCCGCGTCGACCTTCACCGCCGACTGGCCCTCGCGCAGAATGGTCATGTCCTTGGCCGCGTCCGGCTCGATGGCGTCGAACGCGCCGCCGATCGCCTGCGGCTTGGCGCTGGAGGCGACCACCAGCCCGGCATTGGTGACGATGGAGACCGTCCCCTTGCCGTCATAGATCGAGGCATCGACCTTTTCCGCGAGGGTCTGGACGAAGGAGAGGTCGAAATCGGCGCCGGCGACGCCGGCGAACACCCCGCCCAGCGTGATCGGCACCGACATTGTGGCGAGGAACACCGGCTTGCCCTGAACGATATAGGGCAGCGGCGCGAGGATGCTTTCCTTGCCGTCGGTCTGCGGGCCGATGAACCAGCCGCCCTTCATCACCCCGTTAGGGTGCAGGTCGCGGCTGTCATATTCCACCAGCGGCTGCAGCGCGATCCGCCCGTCGGCATCGCGTGTCCAATAGGGCAGCGCCCGGCCGGTGGCGTCGGAGCCGATATCCTTGCGGTCGATGAAGCGGCTGTCGTCGCCGTCGAGCGCGCCGGGCATCCAGGCGCTGTAGGTGCCGTTAAAGCGCGGATTGTCCTTAAGCACGCCGAGCAGCACGGCGTTCAGCTGCGCGCGGCGCTGCTCCAGCGGCGAGCCCGCGACATCCGGCTTGCTCGCCACCACTTCCAGCGCGCGCGCCATGTTGCGGGCGGCGTTGAAGGCGGAATCGACCTCGGTCTGGACGATGCCGGCCTGGGTGGAGGCGAGCCGCTGCAGCGATTCCTGGCTGAGGCGTTCGAGAAGATTTTCGACGCTGCCCGAAACGTAGTTCGAGGTCTGGGCGGCGGAATAGATGCCATAGCCGACAAGCGCGCCGGTGGCCGTCAGCACACAGACGGCGGACAGCGAAATGATCTTGAATTTAATGGAATGGATGTTCACCGGCACCAGGCCCCTTTGCGTCCAGGAAGCGCGCAAGGTTCGGGCCGGGGCTTGCGCCAGGCTGGTTTTGCCGGCGCCTAAGCAGTTCTACGGACAAGCGGTGCGGCTCGTTATCGCTTCGTCTTTGCGGGCTGGGAGAGGCGCCGTCACCGGCGCGCGGAGCCGGTCCGCGCGCGTGTTAAAAAGTCAAACAGTATGACTATTCAGTCTCGAAAGACTGTGGCATAGATTCCCGGCCGGCAAGCGCCCGCAAGTGGCGCGACGGTGTTACCTCACGGGAGAAACGCCAATGAATTTCAGGGCCTTGCTGCTCGCGTCCGCCGTGTCCGGCGCGCTGTTCTCGGTCGGCGCGCAGGCCGCCGACATGACCATCGGCTTCTCGCAGATCGGCTCGGAATCGGGCTGGCGCGCGGCCGAGACCACCGTTTCCAAGGCCAAGGCCAAGAAGCGGAACATCAATTTCAAGATCGCCGACGCCCAGCAGAAGCAGGAAAACCAGATCAAGGCGATCCGCGCCTTCGTCGCCCAGGGCGTGGACGCCATCTTCCTCGCGCCCGTGGTCGCCACCGGCTGGGATTCGGTGCTGAAGGAGGCCAAGGAGGCGAAGATCCCGGTCGTGCTGCTCGACCGCGACATCGACCCCTCCGGCAAGGAGCTCTATCTCACCGCCGTCACCTCCGACAGCGTGCATGAAGGCAAGGTTGCCGGCGAATGGCTGGTGAAGACCGTCGCCGGCAAGCCGTGCAATGTGGTGGAGCTTCAGGGCACGGTCGGCGCCTCCGTCGCCACCAACCGCAAGAAGGGCTTTGAGGACGGCATCGCCGGCGCCTCCAACGTCAAGATCGTCCGCAGCCAGACCGGCGACTTCACCCGTGCCAAGGGCAAGGAAGTGATGGAGAGCTTCATCAAGGCGGAAGGCGGCGGCAAGAACATCTGCGCCGTCTACGCCCATAATGACGACATGATGGTCGGCGCCATCCAGGCGATGAAGGAAGCCGGGCTGAAGCCGGGCACGGAAATCCTCACCGTCTCCATCGACGCCGTGCCGGATATCTTCAAGGCCATGGCGGCGGGTGAGGCCAATGCCACGGTGGAACTGACCCCCAACATGGCCGGCCCCGCCTTCGACGCGGTGATCGCCTATAAGGAAAAGGGCACCGTGCCGCCGAAGTGGATCCAGACCGAATCCAAGCTCTACACCCAGGCCGACAACCCGATGGCGGTCTACGAATCCAAGAAGGACCTCGGCTACTGAGCAGGTGCCGCTGCGGTCCTCGCCCGCAGCCCCTGCCCTGCGCGGGCCGGCTTTTCCTCCGGCCGGCTCGCGCCGCTTTCCCGCCGCTTCCGAGGCCGTCATGCACGCCACCGAAACGTCCCCGCGCCCGCTGCTGACCGTGACCGGCTTCTCAAAGTCCTTTGCCGGCTTCGTGGCGCTCGACCGCGTCGACTTCACCCTGCGTCCGGGCGAGATTCACGCGCTGCTGGGCGAGAACGGCGCCGGCAAGTCCACCCTGATCAAGACCATGACCGGCGTGGTGGCGCGCGATGCCGGGACCATGGCGCTCGACGGCGTCGAGATTGCCCCGCGCTCGGCCGAAGAGGCGGTGCGCATGGGGCTCGCCACCGTCTATCAGGAGGTCAATCTCGCGCCCAACCTTTCCGTGGCGCAGAACCTGTTTCTCGGCCGCCAGCCGACCCGCTTCGGCCTGGTGCGCGAGGGCGAGATGCGCCGGCGCGCCCGCGCCCTGCTCGCCGAGTTCGGCCTGTCCATCGACGTCGCCGCGCCGCTGGAGAGCTATTCCGTCGCCGTGCAGCACATCGTCGCCATCGCCCGCGCGGTCGACCAGTCGGCCCGCGTGCTCATTCTCGACGAACCGACCGCCAGCCTCGACGCGCATGAGGTCGAGGTGCTGTTCGCGGTGATGCGCCAGCTCAAGGCGCGCGGCATCGGCATCGTCTTCGTCACCCATTTCCTCGATCAGGTCTACGCCATCTGCGACCGCATCACCGTGCTGCGCAATGGCCGCCTCGCCGGCAGCGCCCCCATCGCGGAGATGCCGCGGCTCGATCTGGTGCGGCTGATGCTGGGGCGCGAGCTGAGCGAGGCGACGACCGAGCGCCCGCCGCGCACGGAGGACGCCCCCGCCGACGCGGTCGCGGCCTTTCGCGGCTTCGGCAAGGAGGGCATGGTCGCCCCCTTCGACCTCACCTTGCGCGCCGGCCATGTCGTCGGCCTCGCCGGGCTTCTGGGCTCGGGGCGGACGGAGACGGTGCGGCTCGTCTTCGGCGCCGACCGTGCCGATTGCGGCACGGCGGAAGTCGGCGGCCACGCCGTGTCCATCGGCTCGCCGCGCGAGGCCATGGCGCTCGGCTTCGGCTATTGCCCGGAGGAGCGCAAGACCGAGGGCATCGTCGCCGATCTCACCGTGCGCGAGAACATCGTGCTGGCGCTGCAGGCCCGGCGCGGCGCGCTCGCCCCGCTGTCGCGGCGCGAGCAGGACGCCATTGCGGCGAAGTTCATCCGCCTGCTCGACATCCGCCCGCCGGACCCGGAACGGCCCATCGGCCTGCTCTCGGGCGGCAATCAGCAGAAGGCGCTGCTCGCCCGCTGGCTCGCCACCGCCCCGCGCCTGCTGATCCTCGACGAGCCGACGCGCGGCATCGATGTCGGCGCCCATGCCGAGATCATCCGGCTGATCCGCGAATTGTGCGCGGAGGGGATGGCGCTGCTGGTCGTTTCCTCCGAGCTGGAAGAGCTCGTCACCTATGCCGACGAGGTGATCGTGCTGCGCGACCGCGCCCATGTCGCCCGGCTCGGCGGAGAGCAGATCGACGTGGCCTCCATCCTCGCCGCCATTGCCGAGGCGCCCGCCGCCCCGCCGGCGGCAGCGTGAGGGGCGGACCATGGCCATGCGCTTTCCCCGTCTCGGCACCTCTCAGCTCCTCGCGCTCGGCGTGATCCTGCTCGCCAACTGGATGGTCTCGCCGCAATTCTTCGACATCCGCGTGCAGGACGGGCGGCTGTTCGGCAGCCTGATCGACGTGCTCAACCGCGGCGCGCCGGTGGCGCTGCTGTCCATCGGCATGGTGCTGGTCATCGCCATGCGCGGCATCGATCTCTCGGTCGGCGCGGTCATGGCGATTTGCGGCGCCATCGCCGCCAGCCTCGCCGACAGTCACGCCCTCCCCGTCGTGATCGCCGCCGCGCTCGGCGCCGGGCTGCTCTGCGGGCTGTGGAACGGCTTTCTCGTCGCCGTGCTCGGCATCCAGCCCATTGTCGCGACGCTGATCCTCATGGTGGCGGGGCGCGGCATCGCCCAGCTCATCACCGAGGGACGCATCGTCACATTCACCTCGCCGCAGCTCGCCTTTCTCGGCGGCGGGTCGGTGCTCGGCCTGCCGACGCCGGTCGTGCTGACGCTCGGCATGATGGCGCTGACGCTGCTGGTGGTGCGCGGCACCGCGCTCGGGCTGATGATCGAGGCCACGGGCGGCAATCCCCGCGCCAGCGCGCTGGCCGGCATCGGCACCCGCCTCATCACTGTCGCGGTCTATGTGTGGAGCGGCCTGTGCGCCGCGCTGGCCGGCATCGTCGCCAGCGCCGACATTCTCGGCGCCGACGCCAACAATGCCGGGCTGTGGCTGGAACTCGACGCGATCCTCGCCGTGGTGATCGGCGGCACCTCGCTGTTCGGCGGGCGCTTCTCCATCCTGCTCGCCGTGGTCGGCGCGCTCATCATCCAGGCGATGAACACGGGCATCTTGCTGTCCGGCTTTCCGCCGGAGACCAATCTGGTGGTGAAGGCGGTGGTGGTGCTCGCCGTGCTGCTCGCCCAGTCGCCCCGGCTCGGCGGTGCGCTGGCCGGGCTCGGCGTGCTGTTCAGCCGCGCGAAATCCGGAGGCCCGCGCCGATGATCCGCTCCCTTGGCCGGCTGACGCCGGTGCTCGCCACCGCTGCGGTATTCCTTGCCGGATTTGTCGTCTGCTCGCTCATCTACCCCAACTTCGCCTCGCTGCGGGTGGTGATGAACCTGCTCACCGACAACGCCTTCCTCGTCATCGTCGCCGTGGGCATGACCTTCGTCATCATCTCCGGCGGCATCGACCTCTCGGTCGGCTCGGTCATCGGCTTCACCACCGTGTTCCTCGCGCTGGCCATCGAGCGCTGGGGCGTGCCGCCGCTCGCCGCCTTCGCGCTCATCCTCGTGCTCTGCGCGCTGTTCGGCGCCTGTATGGGGGCGATCATCCAGTATTTCGAACTGCCGGCCTTCATCGTCACCCTGGCCGGCATGTTCCTGGCGCGGGGGGCGAGCTTCCTCCTGTCGACGGAATCGCTCCCCATCACCGCCGATCTCTACGCCCACCTCTCCGACCATGCCTTCCGCTTCGAGGGCGGCGCGCGCCTCACCGTGCCGGCGATGATCATGATCGCCGTCGTGCTCGCCGGCATGGTGCTGCTGCACCTCACCCGCTTCGGTGCCAATGTCTATGCGCTGGGTGGCTCGCGCACTGCGACGGGGCTGATGGGCATCAATGTCGCGCGCACCACGGTGCTGATCTACACCCTCTCCAGCGTGCTCGCCGGGCTCGCGGGAATCGTGTTCTCGCTCTACACCTCCTCGGGCTATTCGCTCTCCGCCGTCGGTGTCGAACTCGACGCCATCGCGGCGGTGGTGATCGGCGGCACGCTGCTCTCGGGCGGGTACGGCTTCATCTTCGGCTCCTTCCTGGGCGTGATGATCCAGGGCCTGATCCAGACCTACATCAGCTTCGACGGCATGCTGTCGAGCTGGTGGGCCAAGATCGCCACCGGCCTGCTGCTGTTCGCATTCATCGCCTTCCAGCAGCTCACCCTGCATCTGGCCCGTCGTTCGCGGCGCGCCCCGGCCGGAGCCCATCCATGAGCGCGCCCAAAACCTCGCCCAACACCTCGCAGATCATCGTCATCCCCACGCGCCGCTCGCATTCCAACCATGCGGAAGTGGCGCGGACCATCGGCATCGACATCATCGCCGGCCGCTATGGCGAGGGCGCCAAGCTGCCGGGCGATGCCGAGCTGACGCTGCTCTTCGGCGTGTCGCGGCCGGTGCTGCGGGAAAGCGTGAAGACGCTGGTGGCCAAGGGCCTGCTCTCCACCAAAGCGCGCGTCGGCACGGTGGTGCGGGAGCGCGCCGCCTGGAACATGTTCGACGCCGACGTACTGGCCTGGCATCTCGATGCCGGCATCGACAAGCGTTTCCTGCGCGATCTCTCGGAAATCCGCCTCGCGGTGGAGCCGCGCGCCGCCGCGCTGGCCGCCGAGCGCCGCAGCGCGGAACAGCTCGCGGTGATGCGCCGCGCCGTCGCGCAGATGAAGGACGAGCCCGGCGCCTCCGAAGGCTTCGCCGAGGCCGACCTGACGCTGCATGTGGAAGTGGCCACCGCCTCGGGCAACCCGTTCATGCGCTCGGTCGGCGCGGTGATCGAGGCGGCGCTGCGCGCCTCCTTCGTGCTCTCCGCCCCTGCCGACGCGCGCGAGCACGACATCGCCGTGGCCGCGCATGAGCGCATCGTCGAGGCGATCGCCGATGCCGATGCGGAGGCCGCCGCCGCCGCCATGACCAATGTGATTTTCAACGGCCTGCGCCGCCACGGCGCGGCGGGCTGACCGGGTGCCGAAATGAGCGATGACGGATCAACCAACGACAACAAGAAGCCTTTGCGTAGTCAGGCCTGGTTTGGCCGGCAGGACAAGATGGGGTTCTATTACCGCTCCTTCCTGAAGAATTCCGGCCAGCCGCAGGACCGTTTCGACGGCCGCCCGGTGATCGGCATCTGCAATACCTGGTCGGAACTCACCCCCTGCAACATCCATTTCCGCGACCTCGCCGAGCATGTGCGGCGCGGCGTGCTGGATGCGGGCGGCTATCCCCTGGAGTTCCCCGTCTCCTCGCTCGGCGAGGTGACGATGCGCCCCACCGCCATGCTCTTTCGCAACCTCGCCTCGATGGATGTGGAAGAGGCGATCCGCGCGCACCCGCTCGATGGCGTGGTGCTCTTGATGGGCTGCGACAAGACCACGCCGGCGCTGCTGATGGGAGCGGCCTCCGCCGATTTGCCGGCCATCGGCGTCTCCGGCGGGCCGCAGCTGCGCGGCAATTACCGCGGCCAGATCATCGGCTCCGGCACCAACATCATCTCGATGAGCGAGCAGCTGCGTGCCGGCGAGATCACCATGGCGGAGTTTCATGAGGCGGAAGCGGGCATGAACCGCTCGTCGGGCTCCTGCATGACCATGGGCACCGCTTCCACCATGGCCTCGATGGTGGAAGCACTCGGCATCGGCCTGCCCGAGAACGCCGCCATTCCCGCCGTCGACGCCCGCCGCAATTTGCTGGCCCGCATGGCCGGACGGCGCATCGTCGACATGGTGCACGAGGACCTGAAACCCTCCGACATCCTGACGCGGGAAGCGTTCGAGAACGCCATCCGGGCGCTGGCCGCCATTGGCGGCTCGACCAATGCGGTGGTGCATCTGCTCGCGCTCGCCGGGCGCGTCGGTGTCGATCTCACGCTAGCGGATTTCGACCGGCTCGGCCGCGACATTCACTGCCTCGTCGACCTGATGCCGTCGGGCCGCTTCCTGATGGAGGATTTCTACTATGCCGGCGGCCTGCCGGCGGTGCTGCGGGCGCTGGGCGAGCGCGGCCTGCTGAACAAGGACGCCCGCACGGTGAATGGCCGCACCCTGTGGGAGAATGTCGAGAAGGCGCCGAACTGGAACCCCGAGGTCATCACCCCCTTCGAGGCGCCGTTCAAGCCGGAAGCCGGCATCGCCATCCTCACCGGCAACCTCGCCCCGGACGGCGCGGTCATCAAGCCCTCCGCCGCCTCGCCGGAACTGATGCAGCACACCGGCCGTGCCGTGGTGTTCGAAAGCGTCGAGGAAATGCACCACGCGGTGAATGACGAGGCGCTGGACATCGACGCCTCCTGCATCATGGTGCTCAAGCATTGCGGCCCGAAGGGCTATCCGGGCATGGCCGAGGTCGGCAACATGCCCCTTCCCGCGAAGCTACTGCGTGAGGGCGTGCGCGACATGATCCGCATTTCCGATGCCCGCATGTCCGGCACTGCCTATGGCACCGTGGTGCTGCATGTCGCGCCGGAGGCCACCGCCGGCGGGCCGCTGGCGCTGGTCCGCAACGGTGATCTCATCACCCTCGACGTGCCCGCCCGCTCGCTGCACCTGCATGTGAGCGCGGAGGAGATGGCCGCCCGCCGCGCCGCCTGGGTGCCGCCGGAGCCGCACGCCGCGCGCGGCTATCAACGGCTTTACATCGACCACGTGCTGCAGGCCGACCGCGGCGCGGATTTCGACTTTCTGGTCGGGGGTTCGGGTTCGCCCGTTCCCCGCGACAATCACTGAGGTGCAGGATGACCCGCCTTTCCGCCGCCGGCCCGTATAAGGGCGTGTTCCCGGTCGCGCCGACCGTGTTCGACGCCGAGGGCCGGCTCGATCTCGACGGCCAGAAGCGCTGCATCGACTTCATGATCGATGCGGGCTCGCACGGCCTGTGCATCCTCGCCAATTTCTCCGAGCAGTTCGTGCTGGCCGATGACGAGCGTGATCTTGTCATGACCACGGTGCTGGATCATGTGGCGGGCCGGGTGCCGGTCATCGTCACCACCACCCATTTCGCCACCCATATCTGCGCCGAGCGTTCGCGCCGGGCGCAGGAGGCGGGCGCGGCGATGGTGATGGTGATGCCGCCCTATCACGGCGCGACCTTCCGTGTGCCGGAAGCCTCGATCTACGCTTTCTACAAGGCGGTGTCCGACGCCATCGACATTCCGATCATGGTGCAGGACGCGCCCGTCGCCGGCACGCCGCTTTCCGTGCCGTTCCTCGCGAAGATGGCGCAGGAGATCGAGAACCTCGCCTATTTCAAGATCGAGGTGCCGCAGGCGGCGAACAAGCTGCGGGCGCTGATCGAGGCCGGCGGGGAGTCCATCGTCGGGCCGTGGGATGGCGAGGAGGCGATCACGCTGATGGCCGATCTCGATGCCGGGGCCACCGGCGCCATGACCGGCGGCGGCTTCCCCGATGGCATCCGTCAGATCATCGACCCCTATTTCGCCGGGCACCGCGAGGCCGCGCTCGACGCCTATCAGCGCTGGCTGCCGCTGATCAATTACGAGAACCGGCAGGCGGGCTTTGCGACCGCCAAGATCCTGATGCAGGAAGGCGGGGTCATCAAGCATGACACGCTGCGCGCGCCGCTGCCGCCGGTGCATCCGGCGACGCGGGCCGGCCTGCTCGAACTTGCCCGCCGGCTCGATCCGCTGGTATTGAGGTGGGGTAAGTGAGCGCGATGGACATGACCGACCTTACCGGAGCCGCTCTTCTCGGGTCCCGCGACCTCACCGGCGCGGCGACGTTCGAGGCGATCGATCCCGCCACCGGCACCGCGCTGGAACCGGCCTTTTTTGAGGCCGGCCCGGCCGAGGTGGCGGAAGCGGCGGCGCTGGCTGCCGCGGCCTATCCGCTCTACCGCGCCACGACGCCGGAGGTGCGCGCGGCCTTTCTCGACGCCATCGCCGCCCATATCGAGGCGCTCGGCGACACGCTGATCGCCCGTGCGGCGCGCGAGACCGGCCTGCCCGTCGCCCGGCTCACCGGCGAGCGCGCCCGCACCACCGGCCAGCTCCGGCTGTTCGCCAGCTGGGTGAGGGCGGGCGGAGCCGACGAGCCGCGCCTCGACAGCGCCCTGCCCGCGCGCACGCCGCTGCCGCGCGCGGATCTGCGCCTGCGCCATATCGGCCTCGGGCCGGTGGCGGTGTTCGGCGCCTCGAATTTTCCGCTGGCCTTCTCGGTCGCCGGCGGCGACACCGCCTCGGCGCTGGCGGCGGGCTGCCCGGTCATCGTCAAGGGTCATCCCGCCCATCCCGGCACGTCGGAACTGGTCGGCCGCGCCATCCGCGCGGCGGTTGCCGAAGCCGGCCTGCCGGAAGGCGTGTTCTCGCTGCTCACCGGCACGTCGCATGAACTCGGCTCCGCGCTGGTGGCCGATCCGCGCGTTAAGGCGGTGGGCTTCACCGGCTCGCGCGGCGGCGGGCTCGCTCTGTGCCGCATCGCCGCCAACCGGCCCGAGCCGATCCCGGTCTTCGCCGAGATGAGCAGCATCAACCCGGTGTTCCTGCTGCCCGCCGCGCTGGACGCGCGCGCTGAGGCGCTGGCCACCGGCTTCGTCGGCTCGCTCACCATGGGCGCCGGCCAGTTCTGCACCAATCCCGGCCTCGTCATCGCGATGGCCGGCCCGGCGCTGGACCGCTTCATCGCGGCCGCCGCCACGGCGGTTTCCGCCGCTCCGGCCGCGACCATGCTCACCCCGGGCATTGCCGGCGCCTATGCTAAGGGCGTCGCGGCGCTGGCGGAGCAGCCTGATGTCAGCGCGCTCGCCCATGGCGGCGAGGGCGGCGTCAATGCCTGCCGCCCGGCGCTGTTCGTGACCGACGCCGCCGCCTTCCTGCGCGAGCCGGTGCTGTCGCACGAAGTGTTCGGCGCCTCCTCACTGATGATCCGCTGCGCCGATGAGGCTGACATGGCGGCGGTGGCCGCCGCTCTTGAAGGCCAGCTCACCGCGACGCTGCAACTGGACGCCGCCGACCACGCCCTCGCCGCCCGGCTGCTGCCGGTGCTGGAAGAAAAGGCCGGGCGCATTCTCGCCAATGGCTGGCCGACGGGCGTGGAGGTCTGCCACGCCATGGTGCATGGCGGGCCGTTCCCCGCCACCTCCGACCCGCGCTCCACCTCGGTCGGCACGTTCGCCATCCGCCGCTTCCTGCGCCCGGTCTGCTACCAGGACCTGCCGGACGCACTGCTGCCCGCCGCCGTTCAGACGGGCAATCCGCTCGGCCTGCCGCGCCTCGTCGACGGCGCGCCGGAAACCGCCGGGGAGGCCCGCCCATGAGCCCGATCCGCCTCGCCCTTGTCGGCCTCGGCAAGATCGCCCGCGACCAGCACCTCCCCGCCATCGCCGCGACGGAGGGCATCGAGCTGGTGGCGGTCGCCAGCCGCAACGCCTCGCTCGACGGCGTCGCCCATTTCGCCACGCTCACTGAGCTGCTGGCGAGCGGGGAAGCAATCGACGCGGTGGCGCTGTGCACCCCGCCGCAGGGCCGGCACGCGTTCGCGGCGCAGGCGCTTGCGGCGGGCAAGCATGTGCTGCTGGAAAAGCCGCCCGGCGCCACGGTGAGCGAGCTCGGCCCGCTTGTCAGCGCGGCGCAGGCCTCGGAGCGCACTTTGTTCGCCACCTGGCATTCGCGCTTCGCCCCGGCGGTGGAACCGGCCCGCGCCTTCCTCGCCGAGGTGGCGCCGCGCGCGGTGCGGGTGACGTGGAAGGAGGATGTGCGCGTCTGGCATCCCGGCCAGCGCTGGATCTGGGAGCCGGGCGGGCTCGGCGTGTTCGACCCCGCCATCAACGCGCTGTCGATCCTCACCACCATCCTGCCGCGTCCGGTGTTCGTCACCGGGGGGGACCTGTCCTTCCCCTCCAACTGCGCCGCGCCCATCGCCGCCACCGTCGCTTTCGCGGATGCGGACGGGCTGAAGGTAGAGGCCGATCTCGACTTCCTGCAGACCGGGCCGCAAAGCTGGGACATCGAGGTCGACACTGACCGGGGCACACTGCTGCTTGCCAAGGGTGGAGCCGAACTCTCGCTCGACGGGCAGGTGCTGAGCGCGCAGCCCGAGGCGGAATATCGCAACATCTACAAACGCTTCGTCGAGCTGGTTGAGACGGGGGGATCGGATGTCGACCTCGCCCCGCTGCAACTGGTCGCCGACGCCTTCCTGCTGGGCCGGCGCCTGGAAGTCGCGCCGTTCCATGACTGAGCCTTAAGGAGAGACGCATGGACAAAGCCAGCAAGAACAACCGGCCCCTGCGCTCCCGCGCCTGGTTCGACAACCCCGACAATATCGACATGACCGCGCTCTATCTCGAGCGCTACCTCAATTTCGGCCTCAGCCAGGAGGAGTTGCAGAGCGGTCGCCCGATCATCGGCATCGCCCAGACCGGCTCGGACCTTTCCCCCTGCAACCGCCATCATCTGGAACTCGCCAAGCGGGTGCGCGACGGCATTCGCGAGGCCGGCGGCATCGCCATCGAGTTTCCGGTCCACCCGATCCAGGAAACCGGCAAGCGCCCCACCGCCGGGCTGGACCGCAACCTCGCCTATCTCGGCCTGGTCGAGGTGCTCTATGGCTATCCGCTCGACGGCGTGGTGCTGACCATCGGCTGCGACAAGACCACCCCGGCGCTGCTGATGGCGGCGGCCACCGTGAACATTCCCGCCATCGCGCTCTCCGTCGGCCCGATGCTGAACGGCTGGTACAAGGGCGCGCGCACCGGCTCCGGCACCATCGTCTGGAAGGCGCGCGAATTGCTGGCGGCGGGCGAGATCGACCATGCCGGCTTCGTCAAGCTGGTGGCGTCCTCCGCGCCCTCCACCGGCTATTGCAACACCATGGGTACTGCGACGACGATGAACTCGCTCGCCGAGGCGTTGGGCATGCAGCTGCCAGGTTCCGCCGCCATCCCCGCGCCCTATCGCGACCGGCAGGAAATCGCCTACCGCACCGGCCTGCGCATCGTCGAGATGGTGCATGAGGACCTGAAACCCTCCGACATCCTCACCCGCGACGCCTTCCTCAACGCCATCCGGGTGAACTCGGCCATCGGCGGCTCGACCAACGCGCCGATCCATCTCAACGCGCTGGCCCGCCATGTCGGCGTAGAACTCTCCATTGACGACTGGCAGACCTATGGCGAGGAAGTGCCGCTGCTGGTCAATCTCCAGCCCGCCGGCGAATATCTCGGCGAGGATTATTACCATGCCGGCGGCGTGCCGGCGGTGGTCAACCAGCTCATGGGCCAGGGCCTCATCGCCGAGGACGCGCTCACGGTGAACGGGCGCAGCCTCGGCGCCAACTGCGCCGACGCCGGCATTCAGGACGAGGCGGTGATCCGCCCCTATGACCAGCCGCTGAAGGAAAAGGCCGGCTTCCGCGTGCTGCGCGGCAATCTGTTCTCTTCCGCCATCATGAAGACCAGCGTCATCAGCGCGGAATTCCGCGTGCGCTACCTCTCCAACCCCGACGACCCGGACGCCTTCGAGGGGCGGGCCATCGTGTTCGACGGGCCGGAGGACTACCACGCCCGCATCGACGACCCCGCGCTCGCCATCGACGATGGTTGCATCCTGTTCATGCGCGGCGCCGGCCCCATCGGCTATCCCGGCGCGGCGGAAGTGGTGAACATGCGCGCGCCGGATTACCTCATCAAGGCCGGCGTCCATGCCCTGCCCTGCATCGGCGACGGGCGCCAGTCCGGCACGTCGGGCTCGCCCTCCATCCTCAATGCCTCGCCCGAGGCGGCGGTCGGCGGCGGCCTCGCTTTGCTGCGCACCGGCGACCGCGTGCGCATCGATCTGAAGCGCAACAGCGCCAACATGCTGGTGCCGGAGGAGGAACTCGCCTGCCGCCGCGCCGAGCTGGAAGCGGCCGGCGGCTATGCCTACCCCGCCAGCCAGACGCCGTGGCAGGAAATCCAGCGCGGGCTGGTCGGCCAGCTGGAAACCGGCGCCGTGCTGGAAAACGCCGTGCGCTACCAGCGCATCGCCCAGACCAAGGGGATGCCGCGTGACAACCATTAGCGCGCCCGCTCCTGAGACCGCGTCCCTCACCCTTATCTGCGCCGAGCGCTGCCATCTCGGCGAGGGACCGGCTTATGACGCCGCGCGCGACACCGCCTGGTGGTTCGACATCGTGGAGAAGCGGCTCTATGAGGCGCGGCTCGCGACCGGCGATATCGCCGTGCACACGCTGCCTGTCATGGCGAGCGCGCTGGCTGTTGTCGATGCCGAGCGCCAGTTGCTCGCCACCGAGGCCGGGCTAATGCTGCGCGATGTCGCGAGCGGCCGGCTGGAAACGCTCGCCGCTGTGGAGGCCGACAAGCCCGGCACCCGCTCCAACGACGCCCGCGTCCACCCCTCCGGCACCTTCTGGTTCAGCACCATGGGCCGGAAGGCGGAGACCGGCGCCGGCACCGTCTATGCCTTCCATGCCGGCGCGGTGATCCCGCTGTTCCCCGCCGTCACCATTCCCAACGCCATCTGCTTCTCGCCCGATGGGGCCATTGGCTATTTCGCCGACACGGCGATCGGCGAACTCTACCGCGTGCGGCTCGATCCCGGTTCCGGCCTGCCGCTGGAAGCGCCCACCCTGCTGCACCGCCATGCCGGCGAAGGCGGGCTGGACGGCGCCGTTACCGATGCCGAGGGGCTGATCTGGTGCGCCATCTGGGGCGGGGGGCGGCTCAACGCCTATTCCCCGGCGGGCGATCTCGTCCGCAGCGTGCCCACCCCGGCGCACCAGACCAGCTGCCCGGTCTTTGTCGGGCCGGGTTTCGACCGTGTGCTCGTCACCTCCGCCTGGCAGGACATGAATGAGGTCGCCCGCGCCGGCGACCCGGAGCATGGCCGCACCTTCCTTCTCGACATCGGCGCCAAAGGCCGCGCCGAGCCGCACGTCCGGCTGGGAGCGCGGTGATGGGCGGCGTCTCGCACATTGTGGTGGACTGGGGCACGTCGAGCTTCCGCCTGTGGGCGCTGGACCTCGACGGCGTGGTGCGGGCCGAGCGGCGCAGCGCGCAGGGGCTCGCGGCGTCGGGTGCCGAGGGGTTCGAGCGCGTGCTGGAAGCCCATCTCGACGCGCTCGGCATCGCCGAGGGCGTGCCGGTCATGATGTGTGGCATGGTCGGCTCGCGCGCCGGCTGGGTGGAGGCGGCCTATGTCGCCACCCCCGCCGGGCTCGACGGGCTGACCGAGAAGGCGGCGCATGTGCCCTCCACGCGGCGGCTCATCCGCATCCTGCCCGGCATTGCCCAGCGTGGCGCGGCGGGGGCCGATGTCATGCGCGGGGAGGAAACCCAGCTTCTGCCGCTGATCCGCGACGGGTTCGAAGGCGTCGCCTGCCTGCCCGGCACCCATTGCAAATGGGTGAGGGTGGAAGGCGGCACGGTCACCGGCTTCGCCACCTTTCTCACCGGCGAACTGTTCCATTTGCTGCGCAGCGGCTCCGTCGTCGCGCCGGCGGTGGAGGTAGCGCCGCCCGTCGACCCCGCCTCGACGTATTTCGTGCGCGGCGTCGATGACGGCCTCGCCGCGCCGGAGCTGCTCGGTCGCGACCTGTTTCGCCTGCGGGCCGGCTGGTTGCTGGAGGGCACGTCGCCGGAGGCGACACTGGCGCGGCTGTCCGGCCTGCTCATCGGCGCGGAACTGGCGGGTGCGCGGCACTTTGCCGGCGCTTGCCCGGTCGCGCTCATCGCCTCCGGCGCGGCGGCGGCGCTCTACCGCACCGCGCTGACACGCGCCGGCTTCGCCGCCGTCACCCTCCACGACGCCGAGGACTGCGTGCGCGCCGGTCTGCACGCCGCCGCCCTCAAGGCGTTCCGGCCGGAAAGGACCACCGAATGAACGCCCCCTTCGCTCCCCGCGTGCCCTGGCCGCAGCTGCGGCGCGGGCTGGTGGCCATTCTGCGCGGCCTGCGCCCGGAGGAGGCGGAAGCCATTGTCGGCGCGCTGATCGAGGAAGGGCTGGAGGCGATCGAAATCCCGCTCAACTCGCCGGACCCCTTCGCCTCCATCGAGACCGCTGCCCGCCTCGCGCCAAAGGGCGTGCTCATCGGCGCCGGCACGGTGCTCACCATCGAGGAGGTCGACCTGCTCAACTATGCCGGCGGCCGGCTGATGGTGAGCCCGAATGTCGATCCGCAGGTGATCGCCCGCGCCGCCCGCCACGGCATGGTGACCATGCCCGGCGTGCTGACCCCGACGGAGGCGTTCGCCGCGCTGAAGGCCGGGGCGTCGGGGCTCAAATTCTTCCCCGCCAATCTGCTTGGGCCGTCGATCATCCAGGCGATCTCGGTGGTGCTGCCGCCGGGCACGGTGGTGGGCGCGGTGGGCGGGGTCGGCGAGAACGAGTTCGCTGCCTATGCGGCGGCCGGCATCCGCACCTTCGGCCTTGGCTCCAGCCTGTACCGGCCCGGCGCCACCGCCGCCGAGGTGCGGGCGAAGGCGCGGGCCATGGTCGCGGCCTATGACGCGGCCTTTCCGATCGAGACACGAGGCGGCGGATGACCCGCGCGCCTTCCTGCGGGCTTCCCCGCCAACAATCCGGACCGCCCAAGGCGGCCGTTGAAAACACCCAAGCTGAAACGCTCAAGGAGCTGACGATGAAACGCCTGACGACGCTTTTCTCCGCAACCGCCTTCGCGCTGGGCGCGCTGGCCCTCGCCCTCCCCGCCTCGGCGGCGGACAAGGGCACGGTCGGCATCGCCATGCCCACCAAATCCTCCGCCCGCTGGATCGCCGATGGCGACAACATGGTGAAGGTGCTCAAGGAGCGCGGCTACAACACCGATCTGCAATATGCCGAGGACGACATCCCCAACCAGCTCTCGCAGATCGAGAACATGGTGACCAAGGGCGCTAAGGTGCTGGTGATCGCCTCCATCGACGGCACCACCCTGTCGGACGTGCTGAAGCAGGCGCATGACAAGGGCATCAAGGTCATCGCCTATGACCGCCTGATCCGCGAGACGCCGAATGTCGACTATTACGCGACCTTCGACAATTTCCAGGTCGGCGTGCTGCAGGCGCAGTCGCTGCTCAAGGGCCTCGGCTATCCCGAGAACAAGGGCCCGTTCAACATCGAGCTGTTCGGCGGCTCGCCGGACGACAACAACGCCTATTTCTTCTATGACGGCGCCATGTCCGTGCTGAAGCCGCTGATCGACAACGGCACGCTCAAGGTCGCTTCCGGCCAGATGGGCATGGACAAGGTCTCGACCCTGCGCTGGGACGGCGCCACCGCCCAGGCCCGCATGGATAATCTGCTCAGCGCCTACTACTCCGACAAGACGCTCAACGGCGTGCTCTCGCCTTATGACGGCCTGTCCATCGGCATCCTGTCCTCGCTCAAGGGCGTGGGCTATGGCTCCGGCAAGATGAAGATGCCCGTCGTCACCGGCCAGGACGCGGAAGTCCCGTCGATGAAGTCGATCCTCGCCGGCGAGCAGTATTCCACCATCTTCAAGGACACGCGCGAACTCGCCAAGGTGACGGCCGACATGGTCGACGCCACCCTGTCCGGCAAGGAGCCGACGGTCAACGACACCAAGACCTACAATAACGGCGTCAAGGTCGTGCCGTCCTACCTGCTCAAGCCGGTCGTCGTCGACAAGAGCAACTGGGAAGCCGTGCTGATCGGCTCCGGCTACTACAAGCCCGGCCAGATCAACTGATCCCCCTACCTGCCGAACGCCGCGCCGGCACCCCGCCGGCGCGGCCCCGGCCTTTGGACCGATCCATGAACGCTCTTCTGGAAATGCAGGGCATCAGCAAGCACTTCGCGGGTGTGCGGGCGCTGAGCGATGTCACCTTCGCCGTCCGGCCCGGCGAGATCCATGCCCTTGTCGGCGAGAACGGCGCGGGCAAGTCGACGCTGATGAAGGTGCTGAGCGGGGTCTACCCGCACGGTTCCTATGAGGGCGCCATCGTCTTCGACGGCGAGGAGCGCCGCTTCAGCGACATCACCGACTCCGAAGCGCTGGGCATCATCATCATCCACCAGGAACTGGCGCTGGTTCCGCTGCTCTCCATCGCCGAGAACATCTTCATCGCCAACCCGCCCGGCCGCTTCGGCGTCATCGACCGCGGCGCGGTGCACAAGCGCACCCAGGAACTGCTGGCCAAGGTGGGGCTCGACGAGTCCCCGGACACGCTGGTGACCAATATCGGGGTCGGCAAGCAGCAGCTGGTGGAGATCGCCAAGGCGCTGTCGAAGAAGGTGCGCCTGCTGATCCTCGACGAGCCCACCGCCAGCCTGTCGGAAAAGGACAGCGCCGCGCTGCTCGACCTCCTTCTGGAGTTCAAGGCGCAGGGCATCGCCTCCATCCTCATCTCGCACAAGCTGAACGAAGTCTCCAAGGTCGCCGACCGCATCACCGTGCTGCGCGACGGGCGCACCGTCGACACGCTGGACTGCCATGAGGGCGCGGTGGAGGAGGACCGCATCATCTCCAAGATGGTCGATCGCGATCTCGAACACCGCTACCCCAAGCGCGAGCCGAACATTGGCGGGCCGATCTTCAAGGTGACGGACTGGTCGGCCTATCACCCGCTGCATTCCGAGCGGCAGGTGATCCGCAACGTCGATTTTGAGGTGCGGCGCGGCGAGATCGTCGGCATTGCCGGGCTGATGGGCGCCGGCCGCACCGAATTCGCCATGAGCATTTTCGGCCGCTCCTGGGGGCAGAAGATCAGCGGAAGGGCGGAGATGGAGGGGCGCGAGGTGGACCTCTCTACCGTGCGCCGCGCCATCGATGCCGGCCTCGCCTATGTCACCGAGGACCGCAAGCAGCTCGGCCTGCTGCTGGCCGAGGATATCCGCAAGAACGTCACCCTCGCCAATCTGCCGGCCGTCGCGCCGGGCCGGGTGATCGACGACATGCGGGAATTGCGCGTCGCCTCCGACTACCGCGCCCGCATGCGCATACGCTGCCACAGCGTGTTCCAGGAAACCGGCAAGCTCTCCGGCGGCAACCAGCAGAAGGTGGTGCTGTCGAAATGGCTGTTCACCGACCCCAAGGTGCTGATCCTCGACGAGCCGACGCGCGGCATCGATGTCGGCGCCAAGTATGAAATCTATTGCATCATCAACGAGCTGGCGGATGCCGGCAAGGGCGTGGTGGTGATCTCCTCCGAGATGCCGGAACTGCTCGGCATCTGCGACCGCATCTGCGTGATGAACGAGGGCGCCTTTGTCGGCGAGTTCCCCGGCGCGGAGGCCTCGCAGGAGAAGATCATGCGCGCCATCATGCGCAAGGGAGAGCAACGCCCCATGGAGGCATTGGCATGAGCGACACCGCTCTCAAGGACAAGGCGAGCCACGCCGGCTTCCTGAAAAACAATCTGCGCGAATACGGGATGCTGATCTCGCTCTTCGCCATCATGATCTTTTTCGAGGTGGTGACGAACGGCACGCTGCTGCGCCCGCTCAACCTCACCAATCTCGTGCTGCAGAACAGCTACATCGTCATCATGGCGCTGGGCATGCTGCTGGTCATCGTCACCGGCCATATCGACCTCTCGGTCGGCTCGGTGGCGGGCTTCATCGGCGCGGTGGCGGCGGTGCTGATGGTGAAGTTCGACCTGCATTTCATCCCGGCGACGCTGATCTGCCTCGCTTTGGGCGGGCTGATCGGCGCGGCGCAGGGCTATTGGGTGGCCTATTTCAAAATCCCGTCCTTCATCGTCACCCTGGCCGGCATGCTGGTGTTCAAGGGGCTGGCGCTGGCGATCCTGGCGGGGCAGTCGGTCGGGCCCTTCCCGCCCACCTTCCAGAAGCTGTCCTCCGGCTTCATCCCGGAACTCATCCCCGATGCCGGCAACCTCTACCCCACCTCGCTCGCCATCGGCGCCATGCTGGCGCTGGCGATGGTGTGGCTGAACTTCCGCGGCCGCGCCCGGCAGGAAGCCCACCACATCCACACCGAGCCCTATGGCTTCTTCCTGGCCAAGAACGCGCTGCTGTTCGCGGTCATTCTCTATTTCGCCTATCTCATCGCCTCGCATCGCGGCCTGCCCAATGTGCTGGTCATCATGACGGCGCTGATCGCGCTCTATGCCTTCGTGACCACCCGCACCACCATTGGCCGGCAGATCTATGCCGTCGGCGGCAACGAGAAGGCGGCGAAGCTCTCCGGCATCAAGACCGAGCGGCTGACCTTCCTCACCTTCGTCAATATGGGCGTGCTGGCGGCGTTGGCCGGCCTCGTCTTCGCCGCCCGGCTCAACACCGCGACGCCGAAAGCCGGCCTCGGCTTCGAACTCGACGTCATCGCCGCCTGCTTCATCGGTGGCGCCTCGGCCTATGGCGGCGTCGGCCGTGTCGGCGGGGCGGTCATCGGCGCGCTGATCATGGGCGTGATGAACAACGGCATGTCGATTCTGGGCATCGGCATCGACTACCAGCAGGTGATCAAGGGGCTGGTGCTGCTCGGCGCCGTCTGCCTCGACGTGTACAACCAGCGCCGCGCCTGAGCGGAGACCGCCCGGTCGCCTTTAGGGGCGGCCGGGCCGCCGTCCCGCCGCTTGACAAGGGCGGCGCGCTGGGGGACCCCGGTTGTCCGCATCCCTCGTCACACCCGGCGCGCCATGTTCCGCTTCCTGCATTCCAGCGACCTGCATCTGGGCAAGCGCTTCGGCAATTTCGCCGGCGATCTGCCCGGCCGGCTGCGCGAGGCGCGCCATGGCGTCATCGCCCGGCTGGCGCAGCACGCGCGCGAACAGGGCGCCGGCACCATCCTGCTCGCCGGCGACAGCTTCGACACCGAGACCCCCGCGCCGGAGGTGCGGCGGCAGGCGCTGGCGGAAATGCGCCACCACGCGCCGCTCCGGTGGGTGCTGCTGCCGGGCAATCATGATTCGCTGCAGGCGGCGCCGCTCTGGGCGGCGCTGAAGGCGGAAGCGCCTGATAATGTGATCCTCGCCACCGAGCCCCGGCCGCTCGAACTCGCCCCGGGCGTGGTGCTGCTGCCCGCCCCCTGCACCACCCGCCGGCCCGGCCGCGACCTCACGGAGTGGATGGACGCCCAACCGACCCCGGAGGGCACGCTGCGCCTCGGTCTCGCCCATGGCGCCATCCGCTCGTTTTCGGAGGACGCGGTGGCGGGCGACGTGATCGCCCCAGACCGTGCCCGCCGCGCCGGCCTCGCCTATCTCGCGCTCGGCGACTGGCACGGGGCGGTGGAGGTCGACCCGCGCACGCGCTACAGCGGCACGCCGGAGCCGGACCGCTTCAAGCACGCGGCGCCGGGCACGGCCTTGGCGGTCGGTCTCGCCGGTGTCGACGCGCTGCCGGAGGTGCAGGCCCTCCCGACCGCGAGCTTCGCCTGGCGCGAACTCGACCTGCATCTGCTGGAGGGCGACGACCCCCTAGCGGCGCTGGCAGCGCTGCTGCCGGAAGAACGCGCGCGCCGGCAGACGCTGGCCCGGCTCGT
The DNA here is from genome assembly GCF_022836935.1 of Ancylobacter polymorphus. NCBI lineage: Bacteria > Pseudomonadati > Pseudomonadota > Alphaproteobacteria > Hyphomicrobiales > Xanthobacteraceae > Ancylobacter > Ancylobacter polymorphus. The sequence goes on from NZ_CP083239.1 coordinate 3,293,322, forward strand.
CGCCACCGGCCGCACCGGGCTGGAAGGGCAGGCGGCGCTGCAGCGCGCGGTCGCCGCCGCCGCGCCGGACTTCGCCTTTCTAGACCTCGACGCCGCCGGCCTTGCCACCGCCTGCGCGCCTGATGACCTCGACCGCATCGACCGGGGCGGCGCGCTGCGCGCGGCGGCCGATGCGCTGCTGGCGGAAGCGGGCGACCTCGCCCGCTCGGCCGAGGAACGCGACGTGGCCCGTGCCGCGCTGGCACGGCTCTATTCCCTGGCACAGGCGAGCGCACCATGAAGATTTCCGCGCTGCGGCTGTTCAATGTGAAGCGCTTCGCCCAGCGTGGAGTCGCCATCGAGAACATTGGCGACGGCGTCAACGTGCTGTGCGCGGTGAACGAATTCGGCAAGTCCACCAGCTTCGAGGCGCTGCACGCGCTGTTCTTCCAGCCGCATTCCGGCACGCCGGGCGATGTGCAGCGGCTGCGGCCCTATAGCGGCGGCAGCCCGCTGGTGGAGGCCGACATCGCCACCGAGGCGGGCCGCTTCCGTCTCACCAAGCAATATTATGGCGGCCGCTTCGCCCGCGTCACCGATCTCGCCTCCGGCCGGTTGCTGGCGCAGGCGGACGAGGCGGAGGCCTTCATCGCCGGGCTGATCCGGGGCGGCACTGCCGGGCCGGCCGGGCTGCTCTGGGTGCGGCAGGGCCTCACCGGCATCGAGAAGCGCAGCAAATCGGAAGAGGACAGCGAGAAGCAGGTGCGCGCCAGCCTGCTGGAATCGGTGCAGGGCGAGGTCGAAGCCGTCACCGGCGGGCGGCGCATGGCGGAGATCATGGCGGCGACGCAGGCGGCGCTGGCCGATCTCGTCACCGCCACCGGCCGGCCCAAGGCCGGTGGGCGCTACGCCGCCGCGCTCGACGCGCGCGACGGCCTGATCGAGCAGGAGCAGCGGCTGGCCGCCGATGTGCGGGCGCTGCGTGAGGCGCTGGACCGGCGCGCGCAGGCGCTCAAGCGGCTCGCCGAGCTGGACCAGCAGGAGGAGCGGCAGGCGCGGCACCGCGCGGTGGAGAGCGCGCAGGCCGCCTTCGACGCCGCCAAGGCGCAGGGCGAGGCGCTGCGCGCCGCCGAGGCCGAGGCCGGGCTGGCGCGCGAGCGCCGCGATGCCGCCGAGCGCGAACTCACCGCCTATCGCAACGTGCTCGCCACGGCGCAGGCGCATGCGGCGGCGATGGCCGAGGCCGAGCAGCGGCGCGCGGCGGCGGTGGCGCGGCGCCAGTCCGCCGGGGCGGAGCTGCAACGGGTGCAGGCTGAGCTTGTCGCAGCCGAAGCGGCGGAGGATGCGGCGCGCCAGCGTCTCACCCGTGCCGAGGCGGCGTCGACGGCGCGCGAGGCACGGGCGCGGCAGGCGGCATTGGCCGAGCGGCTCGCCGCCGCCGAAGCGGCACGGCAGGCGCTGGAAGCCGCCGATGCCGCGCTAGCCCTCGCCAAGCTGCCGCCCGGCAGCCTCGACGAGTTGCAGGCGCTGGAGATTGACATCGCCAAACGCCGCGCGGTGGAAGAGGCGGCACGCCCCTCGGTGACCATCGAATACGCGCCCGACGCCGCCCCCCTGCTCATGGACGGCACGCCGCTGGGCGAGGGCGAGGAGCGTGGCTATGACGGGCAGGCGCGGCTCACCCTGCCCGGCCTCGGTACGCTCACTTTGCGTTCCAACCGCGCTGCGCCGACCGATAGCCGGCTCAAAGAGGCGCAGGCGCGCCACCGCGCCTTGCTTTCCGCTCTGGGGGTCGAGGACCTCGCCGCCGCCCGCGCCCGGCAGATGCGGGCGCAGCAGATCGAAACCGAGCGGCGCGAGGGGCCGGCCCGCCTCGCCCTGCTCGCCCCGGAAGGGCTGGCACGGCTGCGCGAGGAGGTGGCCGCGGGCGCCGGGCTCGGCGCGGAGCTGCCCGAAACCGAGGACGAGCCCGCCGCGCTGCGCGCCGCCCTCGCGGCGGCGGAGGAGCGGCGCGCCCTCGCCCGGCAGGCGCTGCGGGCGGCCGAGCCGCTGCGCGCCCGCGCCGACGAGGCGTTCGTCGAGGCGGAAACGGCGCTTGCCGGACTGAAGGCCGAGCACGCGCAGATCGCGGCCCTGCTCGGCCCGGAGGACGCGCGCCCGGCCCGCGCGGACGCACTGGCGCGCCGGCGCGACGAGCTGCAACGCCTGTTCACGGATGCCGAAGCGCAGATGCAGCGCCACCGCGCCGGCGCGTTCGATCTCGCCACGGCCGAGGCGGCGCTGCGCCGTGCCCGCTCGGTGGAGGAAGCCGCGACGAAGGAAGCGGCGACGCTGCGCGAGACCCTTGCCGGGCTCAATGCGCAGATCGGCACCCGCGCGGACGAGGCGGTGGAGGAAATGTGGGGCGAGGCGAAAGAGGCGCTCGCCGCCGCCACCGCCCGCGCGGAAGGCTTCAAGGCCGAGGTGCGGGTGCTGCAGCGCCTCGCCACCGCGCTGGAGGCGGCGCGGGCGCAGGCGCGCGATCTCTATCTGAGGCCGGTCATGGCCGAACTCTCGCCGCTGCTCGGGCTGTTGTTCGACGATGCCGCCATCACCTTCGACGACAGGACGCTGCTCCCGCAGACGCTGCGCCGCAACGGGCATGAGGAGGAGGTGGAACGGCTGAGCGGGGGCATGCGCGAGCAGCTCTCCGTGCTCACCCGCCTCGCCTTCGCCCGTCTGCTCGCCCGCGACGGGCGGCCGGCGCCGGTCATTCTCGACGACGCGCTGGTCTATTCCGACGATGACCGCATCGAGCGCATGTTCGACGCGCTGCACCGCCAGTCGCGCGACCAGCAGATCATCGTCTTCTCCTGCCGCCAGCGCGCCTTCCAGAAGCTCGGCGGCCATGTGCTTGCCATGACCGACTGGCAGCCCGGCGCGGGCACCGCCAGCTAGCCCCGCACCACCTTGCCGGGGTTCATGATGTTGGCGGGGTCGAGCGCGGCTTTCAGCGCCCGCATCAGGCTCAGCTTGGCCTTGTCGCCATAGCGGTCGAGCAGGTCGAGCTTGACGGTGCCGATGCCGTATTCCGCCCCGAAGGACCCGCCCATCGCCACGGCGAGGTCGTAGAGGCGCGGCGACACCTCGCGCTCGAACCACGGCTTGTAAACGGACGGCTCCGCCCCCACCGGGGCGACGACGTTGAAATGCACATTGCCGTCGCCGACATGGCCGTAGATGGACAGCCGCCCACCGGCGCCCTGTTCCTCCACCAGCGCGCTGGCCCGCGTGATAAAGTCCGGCAGCGCCGAGGTCGGCACGGAAATATCGTGCTTGAGCGAGCCGCCATTGGCGACTTCCGCCTCGGGAATATGCTCGCGTAAGTACCAGAGCTGGTCGCGCTGCTGCCCGCCATTGGCCAGCGTGCCGTCGCTCACCCAGCCCTCGCCCATTGCCTCTTCGAGAAAGGCGGCCATCGCCTCCTCAAGCCCCAGCAGCGGCGAACAGCTCTGCGCCTCCATCAGCACATAATGCGGCGCCGCCGTCTCCAGCGGATGCCGCAGCCCCGGCTGGGCGGTGAGCAGAAGGCCGAGCGAATGATGCGAGACATATTCGAACGAGGTGATGTTCTCGCCGGTGAGCGTCTGCGCCCGGGCCAGCAGCGTGGTCAGCGCGCCAATCTCCTCGACGGCGAGGAAGGCGGTCACCGTCTGCGCCGGCTTGCGCGCCAGCTTCAGCGAGGCGGCGGTGATGATGCCGAGCGTGCCCTCGGCGCCGAGCAGCACCTGCTTCACGTCATAGCCGGTGTTGTTCTTGCGGAGCGGTTGCAGCACGTCGAGAATCTGCCCGTCCGGCAGCACCGCTTCCAGCCCCAGAACGAGGTCGCGGGCCATGCCGTATTTCAGCACGGAAATGCCGCCGGCATTGGTGGAGAGCGTGCCGCCGAGCTGGCAGGACTGGCGCGAGCCGAGATCGAGCGGCAGCATCAGCCCGGCGTCGTCGGCGGCCTCCTGCAGCACGCTCAGCACGCAGCCGGCCTCGGCGGTGAGCGAGAGATTGGCGGCGTCAATCGCGCGCACGGCGTTCAGCCGCTCCAGGCTCAGCACCAGTTCCCCGCCGTCGGACGAGGGCGTGGCGGCGGCGCAATAGGAGGTGTTGCCGCCCTGCGGCACCAGCGGCACCCGGTGTTCGGCGCACAGCGCAACGATGGCCTGCACCTCCACTGTGGAGCGCGGGCGCAGCACGGCGCGGGCGGCGCCGGTGCGGAAGCGGCGGAAATCGGTGAGATAGCGCGCGACCACATCCGGGTCGGTGACGATGAGGTCCGCCGGCAGGCTGCCGAGTACGCGGTTGATCGGGTCCATGCGTGCCGCCCTTCTTCCCCTGCCCTCGCGCGGGCCGGGGGAGATAGCCGGCGCGCGGCACGGCTGGCAAGCCGTCGCGTTGGGGGAGGCGCGCTCAGATGCGGGCGAGGATGGCGCCGGCGAGGCGGGCGACCGTGGCGACATGGGCGCGGCTCGCCTCATAGGCGCCCTCCCCGTCCCGCTGCATAAGCGCGCCATGGAGGCGCCGCATCTCGGCGATGGCGTCGGCATGGCGGCCCTGCTGGGCGATGGTCATGGAGCGCAGATGGTTGATGCGGGCATTGAGCGAGCGCACCACCTCCCACGCCACTTCCTTGCCGGCGGCCACAAACAGCTTCTCGTAGAATTCCGTGGTCCGCCGCAGCACCTCGCGCGGGCTGCCGGTGCGAAAGGCGGCGTCGATCTCGTCGATCACTCCGCCAAGCTCGGCAATCGCCGCCTCCGGGGCGTTGAGCGCGCAGGCCCGCGCCGCCTCGCTCTCCAGCAGCGCGCGGATTTCATAGATCTGCGCCGCCTGCGCCGGGTCGGGCTTGGTCACGGCCGGGCCCTGATGCGGAATGGTTTCCACCAGCCCCTCGGCTTCGAGATGGCGCAGCACCTCGCGCACCACGCTGCGGCTCACCCCCAGCCTTTCGCACAGCTGGCGCTCCACCAGCCGCTCACCGGGCTTGAAGCGGAAATCGAGAATGGCGTCGCGCATCTTTTCCAGCGTCAGGCTGCGCAGCGTCGGCACGCTGCGCTCGACCTTCATCTCTTCGCCGGCAGCGGTGGATTCGGTTGTCGCGACCATCTCTGTCTCCGTTCCCGCCTCTTGTCGCCCGAGCGGCGCGGGATGACAATTGACTCGATTGTCTTATGGTATACCATCATACGGAACTTGAAGCCATCGTCGCTGGACGACTGCCCGCACGGCGCCGCTCAGCCCGTCTTTCGTGAGACAGATCATGCCGTTGCAGCTGCGCAAGCTCGTCACCTATGCCGAGACCACCTTCATCGAGGGCGGCCGCGCCGCCGCCTCGCCGCTGCGGCTCTATGCGGCGGCGGCGGTGCTCACCAATCCGTGGGCGGGGCGCGGCTTTGTCGAAGACCTGAAGCCGGAGATTCACGACATCGCCCCCCAGCTCGGCGCGCTGCTGACCGAGGAAATCCTGCGCATGGCCGGCTCGGGCGAGGCGGTGGAAGCCTATGGCAAGGCGGCGATCGTCGGCACGTCCGGCGAGGTGGAGCACGCCTCGGCGCTGATCCACACGCTGCGCTTCGGCAATCACTACCGCAAGGCGGTCGGCGCCAAGAGCTATCTCGCCTTCACCAATACGCGCGGCGGGCCGAACGCTTCCATCGCCATTCCGCTGATGGACAAGCTGGATGAGGGGCGCCGCTCGCATTACCTCACCATCCAGTTCGCCATCAATGATGCCCCGGCGCCGGACGAAATCGTCGTCGCGCTCGGCGCCTCCATTGGCGGGCGCCCGCATCACCGCATCGGCGACCGCTATCAGGACCTGAAGGAACTCGGCTCCACCCAGGGCCTCGACGCCGCCCCGGCGAGCGGCTCCCATGGCTGAGCGGCGCCTCCTCGCCTCTGCCGGCCGCGACGGCGCCCCCGCGCAGGTCGCCTATCGCCGCGCGGGCGTGGCCGGCGCCCCGGCCGTCGTGCTGATCCATGGCGTCGGCATGGCGAGCGAAGTGTGGGCGCCGCAGATCGACGCGCTGGCGGCGCTTTACGACGTGGTCGCGCTCGACATGCCCGGCCATGGCGGCTCCAGCCTGCCGCCGGAGGATGCGCGCCTCTCCGATTACGCCGATCAGGTCGTCGCGCTGTTGGACGGGCTGGGCCTGCCCTCCGCCGTGCTGGTCGGCCATTCCATGGGCGCGCTGGTGGCGCTGGAGGTGGCGCTGGCGCATCCCGCCCGGGTGCGCGCCGTCGCCGCGCTCAACGCCGTGTTCTGCCGCACGCCGGAACAGCGCGCGGTCGTCACCGCCCGCGCCGGCTCGCTGGAGGCGGAAGGCCGCGCCGCCTCGCATGAAGCCGCCGTGGCGCGCTGGTTCGGCGCGCCGGTGCCTTTGGAGCTTGAGGCGAGCGCGGCGCAGGTCTCCGCTCTGCTCGCGTCCGGCGATCCCGTCGGCTATGCCCGCACCTATGCGCTGTTCGCCGCCTCGGACGACGCCCATCGCGACCGGCTCGCCGGCCTCGCCATGCCGGCGCTGTTCATGACCGCCGAGGGCGATCCCAATTCCACCCCCGCCATGTCGCGGGCGATGGCGGCGCTCGCCCCGCACGGCGCCGCCGTGGTGTTGGCTGGCGCGCGCCATATGATGACGCTGACCCATCCCGCCGAGGTGAACGCGCGGCTCCTCGCCTTCCTCGCCGCGCCGGCCGCGCCGTTCGACGCCAAAGCGTTCCGCCGCGCGCTCGGCGCCTTCCTCACCGGCGTCACCGTGGTGACGACGCGAACGGAAGAGGGCGAGATGCGCGGCTTCACCGCCAATTCCTTCTCCTCCGTCTCGCTCGATCCGCCGCTGATCCTCGTCTGCCTGGCGAAAACCGCGTCGAGCTTCCCGGTGTTCTCCGCCGCCGATCACTTCGCCGTCTCCGTGCTGGCGGTGGAGCAGAAGGACGTGTCGGCGCTGTTCGCCTCCAAATCGCCGGACAAGTTCGCCGGCGCGCCCTGGCAGCTCGGGCCGGCCGGCAGCCCGGTCATTTCTGGCGCGGCGGCATGGTTCGACTGCACGCGCCACGAGGTGGTGGAAGCCGGCGACCATGTGATCCTCATCGGCCATGTCCGCGGCTTCGGCGCGCGCGATGTCGCCCCGCTCGGCTATTGCCGCGGCGCCTATGTCGATGTCTCGCTCGGCCTGCAGGCGTTGGCCAGGCGCGACGAGCCGGCTCGCGTCGGTGCCATTCTGGAAGCGGACGGCGCGCTGCTGATGGTGGAAGACGGCAAGGGCGGCCTGTCGCTGCCCACCGGCTCCTGCCTGGAGCCGGCCGCCAACCCGCGCAGCCTGCGCGGCGCGCTCGCCCGGCTCGGCGTCGAGGGACGGCTCGGCTTCCTGTTTGCTGTGTTCGAGACGCCCGGCACGGGCGACGCCCCTCCCACCGTGTCGCTCTATTACCGCGGCAGCTTCGAGGGCACCCCCTCCGCGTCGGCGGGCGCGGTGCGTGTGCCGCTCGACGCGGTCGATCTCGCCCGCCTGCCGGACGAGGCGACGCGCTCCATGCTCGCGCGCTATCTGCGCGAGCGCCGCGAGGACACGTTCGGCATCTATGTCGGCGATGCCGCGCAGGGCGTCGTCCATCCCCTCGCCACCCCCGCGCCGCACGGCTGAGACACCGGGATCACCGCCATGAAGTTCTCCCTCTTCGTCCATATGGAGCGCACCGATCCCGCCATTCCCCATGCCAGGCTGTTCGCCGAGCTGGAGGAACTGGCGCTCACCGCCGAGGGCGCGGGCTTCGAGACGGTGTGGATCGGCGAGCACCACGCGATGGATTTCACCATCGCCCCCAATCCCTTCATCCAGCTCGCCCATCTCGCGGCCAAGACGAAGACCATCCGCCTCGGCACGGGCAATGTCATCGCCCCGTTCTGGCACCCGATCCGGCTCGCCGGCGAGGCGGCGATGATGGATATCGCCTGCGACGGCCGGCTCGATCTCGGCGTCGCGCGCGGCGCCTATGTCTTCGAATATGAGCGCCTGCTGCCCGGCCTCGACGCCATGGGCGCGGGGCTGCGCATGCGCGAGCTGGTGCCGGCGGTGAAGAAGCTGTGGGCGGGCGATTACGCCCATGAAGGCCAGTTCTGGAGCTTCCCCACCTCCACCGCGTCGCCCAAGCCCGTGCAGCACGGCGGCCCGCCGATCTGGATCGCCGCGCGCGACCCCAACAGCCACGCCTTCGCCGTCGCCAATGGCTGCAATGTGCAGGTGACGCCGCTCGCCTCGGGCGATGGCGAGGTGGCGAGCCTGATGGAGCGGTTCAACACGGCGGTCGCGGATCACCCGCAGGTGCCGCGCCCGAAGATCATGCTGCTGCAGCACTGCTTCGTGGCTGATTCCCCCACCGAGGCTGACCAGCTCGCCGACGATCTCTCCGCCTGGTATGGGCTGTTCGGCGCCTGGTTCGCCAATAAGCGGCCGATCCATCAGGCGATCATGGCGCCGCTCACCCCGGAGGAGCGCGCCGCCGCCCCGCACTTCGCCCCGGAGGTGGTGCGCAAGAATCTCGTCATCGGCGAGCCCGACGAGGTGATCGCCCGGCTGAAGGGCTATGAGGCGCTCGGCTTCGACCAGTTCTCGCTGTGGATCGACGCCGGCATCAGCCATGCGCGCAAGGCGAAGACGCTGGACCGCTTCATCCGCCACGTGATGCCGGCCTTTGCGTGAGGATGAAGCGATGACCGCGCTGCGCGACGATTTCCGGCTTTATATCGACGGCGCCTTCGTCACCGGCGGCGCCAGCTTCGAGAGCGATGACCCCGCCACCGGCCAGCCCTGGGCGGTGATGCCGGCGGCCACCAGCGCCGACGTGAACCGCGCCGTGGAAGCCGCCCACCGCGCTTTCGACGCGCCGGAATGGGCGAACCTCACCGCCACCCAGCGCGGCAAGCTCTTGATGAAGCTCGGCGATCTCGTCGCCGCCCATGCGCAGGAACTGGCGGAGCTTGAGACCCGCGACACCGGCAAGATCATCCGCGAGACCCGGGCGCAGATCGGTTATGTCGCGGAATATTATCGCTATTTTGGCGGCCTCGCTGACAAGGTCGAAGGCGCCCACCTGCCCGTTGACAAGCCGGATATGGAAGCCTGGCTGCGCCGCGAGCCCATCGGCGTCGTCGCGGCCGTGGTGCCGTGGAACTCGCAGCTTTTCCTCTCGGCGGTGAAGCTCGGCCCGGCGCTGGCGGCGGGCTGCACCGTGGTGCTGAAGGCGTCGGAGGAAGGCCCCGCCCCGCTGCTCGCCTTCGCCCGGCTGGTGCACGAGGCCGGCTTTCCCCCCGGCGTCGTCAACATAATCACTGGCTTCGGCGAGGAATGCGGGCGCACCCTGACCGCCCATCCGCTCGTCTCCCGCGTCGCCTTCACCGGCGGGCCGGCCACCGCCCGCCACGTGGTGCGCAACACGGCGGAAAACCTCGCCTATACGACGCTGGAACTCGGCGGCAAATCGCCGGTGCTGGTGTTCGCCGATGCCGATCTGGAAAGCGCCGCCAATGCCGTGGTGGCCGGCATCTTCGCCGCCTCCGGCCAGAGCTGCGTCGCCGGCTCGCGCCTCTTCGTCGAGGAAAGCGTGCGCGACAAGCTGCTCGCCATCCTCACCGAGAAGGCGCGCCGCATCCGCATCGGCGACCCGCAGGACCCGGCGACCGAGATGGGCCCGCTCGCCACCGCGCGCCAGCTCGCACATATCGAACAGGTCGTCGCCGCCAGCCTCAAAGCCGGTGCCGCGCTGGTGACCGGCGGGCAGCGGGCGGAGGGGTTCGCCTCCGGCAATTACTACGCTCCCACCATCCTCGCCTGCGCCGGCAATGAGCTGCCCTGCGCGGCAGAAGAGCTGTTCGGCCCGGTGCTCAGCGTCATCGGCTTCGCGAACGAGGCGGACGCCATCGCCAAAGCCAATGACAGCCCGTTCGGCCTCGCCGCCGGTGTGTTCACCCGCGATCTCACCCGCGCCCACCGGCTCATCCGCCGTCTGCGCGCCGGCATCGTCTGGGTCAACACCTACCGCGCCGTTTCTCCCATCGTGCCCTTCGGCGGCTATGGCCTCTCCGGCCTCGGGCGCGAGGGCGGGGCGGAATCGATCCGCGACTACACCCGCACCAAATCGGTCTGGCTGCGCACCTCCGACGCGCCGATCGACGACCCCTTCGTCATGCGCTGAGGCCAAGCCATGCTCTACGAGATGCGTACCTACCGGCTGAAGACCGGCGCCGTCCCCGCCTATGTGAAGCTGGTGGCGGAAGAAGGCATCGCCTTGCAGAAGAGCCATCTCGGCCAGTTGGTCGGCTATTTCACCAGCGAGATCAGCCCGCTGAACGAGATCGTCCACATCTGGGCCTATGCCAGCCTCGATGACCGCGCCGCCCGCCGGGCGCGGCTGAACGCCGATCCCGCCTGGCTCACCTTCCTGCCGAAGATCCAGGCGCTGATCGAGACCATGGAAAACAAGATCCTGCTGCCGACGGCGTTCTCGCCGCTCGACTGACGGCGCTTCGCCGCCGCCCGACGCAAGACGACACGAGCGCCCAAGGCGCCGCCTTCCACACCGAACGCCAACCAAAGGGGACCACCATGTCGCGCACATCCCGTGCCCTCGGAATTGCCGCCCTCGCCCTCGCCGCCGGCCTTGCCGGTGCGGCGGTGGCGCAGTCGGGTTCCATCGTCTTTACCAGCTGGGGCGGCACCACCCAGGACGCCCAGAAGAAGAGCTGGGCCGTGCCCTTCACCAAGGAAACCGGCATCACCGTCAAGCAGGACGGCCCGACCGATTATGGCAAGCTGAAAGCCATGGTCGAGAGCGGCAACGTTTCCTGGGACGTGGTGGATGTGGAAGCCGATTTCGCCGCCGCCGCCGCCAAGGACGGGCTGATCGAGCCGATCGACTTTTCCATCGTCAAGCGCGGCGAGATCGACCCGCGCTTCGTTACCGACCATGCGGTGGGCAGCTTCTATTATTCCTTCGTGCTCGGCTTCAACCCGGCGAGCCTTAAGGGAAAGGCACCGAAGAGCTGGGCGGATGTGTTCGACACCAAGACCTTCCCCGGCAAGCGCACCTTCTACAAATGGTCGGCGCCGGGCGTGCTGGAAATTGCCCTGCTGGCGGATGGTGTGCCGGCCGACAAGCTCTATCCGCTCGACCTCGACCGCGCCTTCAAGAAGCTCGACAGCATCAAGAAGGACATCGTCTGGTGGGGCACCGGCGCGCAGTCGCAGCAGCTGCTCGCCTCCGGCGAGGCGCCGATCGGCCAGTTCTGGAACGGGCGCATCTTCGCGCTGCAGCAGAGCGGGGAGAAGGTCGACCTTTCCTGGGAACAGAACCTGACCGCCGCCGACATGCTGGTCGTGCCGAAGGGGTCGAAGAACAAGGAAGCGGCGATGAAGTTCATTGCCGAGGCGACCAGCCCCGAGGGACAGGCGAGCTTCGCCACCGAGAGCGGGTATGCGCCGGTGAATGTGAAGTCCGCCGCGCTGATGCCGAAGGACGTGGCCGCCAACCTGCCCGACAAGCACACCGCCTCGCAGATCAATCTCGACATGGGCTATTGGGCCGCCCATCGCGACGAGATCGGCAAGCGCTGGTACGCCTGGCAGGCGGAGTGAGCCGGCGGATCATCGCCGGATGCGATCCGCGCTCCCCGTCACAGGGAGCGCGGAAAGGCGTCGGGTGAGGAGGAACGCACCCTTCCGTCCTCCTCGGCCTCATCGTCCACCTCACTGCACTCATCGAACCGCCGTGATCGAGCCCTCATGACCGTGACCGACGTACCGATGGCCCCCCAATCCCCAGCCGCCCGGCGGGGCGGACGGGGCTTCGCGCCCGTGCTGCCAGCGCTCGCTCTGGTTGTGTTGGTGTTCGTGATTCCGGTGCTGGCCCTGCTGCTGCGCAGCGTGCTGGAACCCGCGCCGGGGCTGCAGAACTACGCCACCTTCTTCGGCTCGACGACCTATCTCAAGGTGCTCGGCAACACTTTCCTTGTCGCCTTCACCGTCACGGTGGTGACGGTTCTCCTCGGTTTTCCAGTGGCTTGGTTCCTGGCGATCGCGCCGTCCTTCTGGTCGCGGCTGCTGTTCGCCATCGTCATCCTGTCGATGTGGACCAACCTGCTCGCCCGCACCTATGCCTGGATGGTGCTGCTCCAGCGCACCGGCATCATCAACCGCACGCTGATGAATCTCGCCCTGATTTCCGAGCCGCTGCCGCTGATCAACAACCTTGTCGGCGTCACCATCGGCATGACCTACATCATGCTGCCCTTCATGATCCTGCCGCTGCACGCCACGCTGCGCTCCATCGACCCCGCCATCTTCCAGGCCGCATCCCTTTGCGGCGCCAGCCGTTTTCAGGCTTTCACCCGCGTCATGCTCCCCCTCACCGCCTCCGGCATCGCCGCCGGCGCGCTGATGGTGTTCGTCATGTCGCTTGGCTATTTCATCACCCCGGCCCTGCTCGGCGGCACCGCCAACATGATGCTGGCGGAACTGATCGCGCAACTGGTGCAGTCGCTGCTCGACTGGGGGCTGGCAGGGGCGGCGGCATTGGTGCTCCTCGTTATCACGCTCGCCATCTATATGGTGCAGCTGCGCTTTTTCGGCTTCGGCCAGGCGAGGGGCTAGGCGCCATGCTGCTGGATTTCGCCCGTCTCGGCCCCTGGCGGGTCGCCCTCAGCCTCATCGCCCTGCTGGTCGGCGCCTATCTGCTGCTGCCGATCCTGCTGATCGTCGCGCTGTCCTTCGGCTCCTCGCAATGGTTGCAATTCCCGCCCCCCGGCTGGACGCTGCGCTGGTATGAGGAGCTGTTCGACGATCCCGAATGGATCGCCTCCTTCCTCACCAGCTTCAAGATCGCCGCCGTGGTGACGGTGCTGTCGGTCGGCATCGGCCTGATGGCCTCCTTCGGCCTGACACGCGGCACGTTTCGCGGCCGGCAGGCGTTGCGGGCGCTGTTTCTCACCCCGATGATCCTGCCGGTGGTGGTGCTGGCGGTGGCCCTCTACGCCTTCTTCCTGCGGCTGCACCTGAACGGCACGTTTCTGGGTTTCGTTCTCGCGCATCTCGTCATCGCCCTGCCCTTCTCCATCATCGCTATTTCCAATGCGCTGGAACGGTTTGACCGCGATATTGAAACCGCCGCCATCGTCTGCGGCGCCAGCCCGCTGGAAGCCAAGATCCGTGTCACCCTCCCCGGCATCCGCCTCGGGCTGATCAGCGCGGCGATCTTCTCCTTCCTCGCCTCCTGGGACGAGGTAGTGATCGCCATCTTCATGGCGAGCCCCGATCTGCAGACGCTGCCGGTGCGCATTTACGGCACGCTGCGGCAGGACCTCTCCCCGGTCATCGCCGCCGTCTCGACGCTGCTGATCGCCCTGACCGCCGCCCTCATGGCGGCCGCCGCCCTCCTTCGCAAGGACGACCGCTCATGAGCTTTCTGGAAATAGCCAATATTTCCAAGACATTCGGCAATGTCACCGCCGTCAGCGACGTGTCGCTGGAGATCGCGCGGGGCGAGTTCGTCACCTTCCTTGGGCCCTCGGGCTCGGGCAAGAGCACGACGCTCTACATGATCGCCGGCTTCTTCGAGCCGACGCGCGGCGATGTGCGGCTGGAGGGGCGCAGCATCCTTTCCGAGCCGTCGAACAAGCGCAATATCGGCATGGTGTTCCAGCGCTACACGCTGTTCCCGCATCTCTCCGTCGCGGAGAACGTCGCCTTTCCGCTGCGCGTGCGCCGGCGCCCGGCGGCGGAAATCGCCCGCAAGGTCGAGGAGATGCTGGCGCTGGTGCGGCTGGAGAGTTTCGCCGGCCGCATGCCCGCCCAGCTCTCCGGCGGCCAGCAGCAGCGCGTGGCGCTGGCGCGGGCGCTGGCCTACGACCCGCCGCTGCTGCTGATGGACGAGCCGCTCTCGGCACTGGACAAGAAGCTGCGCGAGGAAATCCAGGACGAGATCCGCCGCATCCACCGGCAGACGGGGGTGACCATCCTCTATGTCACCCATGACCAGGAGGAGGCGCTGAGCCTCTCCGACCGCATCGCCCTGTTCAACCACGGAAAAATCGAGCAACTCGGCAAGGGCCGTGAGCTTTATGAGACGCCCCGAACCCGCTTCGTCGCCGATTTCATCGGCCATTCCAATTTTCTCGACTGTACCATCACCCGCAGCCAAGGTGGGTTCGCGGACATCACGCTGCCGGATGGCAGCGCGCTGGAGAGCGTCGCGGTGCACGGGGCCGTCAAGGCAGGGGAGCGCGGCGGCCTGATGATCCGGCCCGATCGGCTGCGTCTGTCGCCGCTCGGAGGTGGGAATGGGCCCGGCATCGACGTGGTTGTGTCCGATGCCACCTTCATTGGCGAAACCTACCACTTCGTGCTGACAACGGGTTGGGGCGCGAGCGTCAACATGCGCATGCCCGCGCGCCTGGCACGTGCCGACGATGTGACGAATGGCACCAACCTGCGGCTGCACTGGGAGGCGTCGGACGCCAGCCTGTTCGGCCAATGACCGTTGGTCGGGTGGACAGTGGCGGGCTGACCTTCCCGGTGCCCACCATCTGATCCTTGTCGAGCGGTGGCAAGGTGATGTTCTGCGGCAGTAGGGGCTCGGCCGGGTCTATTATGGGTGCGATCTGCATCACCAGCCATTGATTCATACCTACCAGGCGCCGCCGTTGACACGCGAGACCAAGCTCTGGCTCGTGCGGTTGTCGGTGCGCTGACGGTGCGGCGCCCTCCCTCCGGCGGCGCTAGGCAAGCGGCTAAGGGGGATGGTAGTTTCGGCCGCTGAGGGGGGCGGAACTGGAGCCCATCTTCGGTAAAAGACGGGCGTTGGAACCGAGCTGATGTGGGACCGGCACCCGATCCGTCTGTCTTTGCTGCACATGCTGCCGCAGGCCGCGCAGGCGCAAGGCCTGGAACTTGCGCCGCTGCTGGACCGGGCCGGCATATCGGGCGCCCTTGATGGCGAGGATATCGTCGCGCGCGGCCAGATCGCGACCGTTTTGCACGAGGCCGCGCGGCGGGCGGGCGAACCGACGCTGGGTCTCGCCCTCGCCGCCAGCGCGCAGCCGGCGCGATTGGGCCTCTCCGGGCGGGCGCTGTTCTCCGGCCGTACGCTGCGCGAAAGCCTCGCCGCCCATGCCCGGCATATGCCGACCCTTCAGGGCGGGGTGCGTCTCCAGCTTGATGAAGACGGCGGACGGGCGTTCTGGCGTCACAGTTTCGAAGACAGCGATCCAGGCCACAGCGCCGTGCTCAATGACGGGGTCGCCGGTTTCATGGTCCGGGCCTTGCGCGCCCTGGCCGGTGCCGAGGCCGGCCCGCTGCGCGTGAGCCTGCCGCACCAGGCGCGCGCGCCGGTCCGCGCCTATGAGGACGCACTGGCCGCAGATGTCTCCTTCGGCAACGGCCAGGGGCTCGTCATCGGTTTCGACGCGGCATGGCTCGACCGCCCGAACCCGCTGTTCGGGGCCGCATGGACGCAATTCGACGGCGCCGCGACGCCGGTCGTGCTGTATCGGCGGCACGACGATGCCGCGCTGGTCGCGGCGCTGGAACGGATCATCACCGCCTCGGCGCTTGCCGGCACGCTGTCGCTGATCGATGCCGCCCGTAGCCTCGGTCTGTCGCCGCGCACGCTGCAGCGGCGTCTCGCCTCGCTCGGCCTGCGTTTCGAGGTTCTGGTCGATCAGTGGCGGCAGGCGCAGGCGCGGCAGTGCCTCGCCGGGAGTCGGCTCCCCGTCGCGTCCATCGCCCGGCAGCTGGGCTACAGCGATCCCGCCCATTTCATCCGCGCCTTCCATCGCTGGGAAGGCACCGCGCCGCTCCATTGGCGCCGGTCCGTCTGGCGCGAAATGGCAATTGAGGGGGCCGACGGGGCGGTGCTAGGTTCCTGATCCGCGGTCTTTCCGGATCGCGACGCCGGCTTGGCCCCGCGAGGAAGGTGCCGGCGGGAAGACAGCGGAGCCGCGATGCAGCTGACAGTTCTGGCCGAGGGGCCTGCCGATGCCGGGGCGCTGAGGGCACCCGGCATGGTGTGGATCCCCGCCGGTACGTTCACCATGGGCTCGGATCGGCATTATCCCGAGGAAGAGCCGGCCCACCGAGTCAGCGTCGACGGCTTCTTCATCGACGCGACCCCGGTCACCAACCGTGCGTTCGCCGCCTTCGTCGCCGCCACCGGCTACCGGACGCTGGCGGAGAGGGACCCCTGCCCGGCGGATTATCCCGACGCCGATCCGCGCCTGCTCGTGCCCGGCTCGCTCGTCTTCACCGCGCCTGAGCATACGGTGCCATATGAGGACTGGACGCAGTGGTGGCGCTTCGTGCCCGGCGCGGACTGGCGCCACCCGCAAGGGCCTGGCAGCACCCTCGACGGCCTTGAGGATCATCCCGTCGTCCATGTCGCGCATGAGGACGCCCTCGCCTATGCGCGCTGGTGCGGCAAGCAATTGCCGAGCGAGGCGGAATGGGAGTTCGCCGCGCGCGGCGGGCTTGAGGGAGCGGAATTTGCCTGGGGCGAAACCTTGGTGCCGGGAGGCGTCCACCGCGCCAATACCTGGCAGGGCGCGTTCCCTCGGGAAAACAGTGCCGAGGACGGCTATGCCGGTACCTCGCCGGTCCGCGCCTATCCCGCCAATGGCTTTGGCGTCTTCGACATGATCGGCAATGTCTGGGAGTGGACCGACGACTGGTACGCCTCCAGCCATGCCGCGTCCCTCCCCTCCGCCAAGGCGTGCTGCGTCTCGCGCAACCCGCGCGGCGCGCGGCGCGAGGACAGCGTCGATCCGCTCGAGGCGGGGGCGCTGGCGCCGCGCAAGGTGCTCAAGGGCGGTTCGCATCTGTGTGCGCCCAGCTATTGCCGGCGCTACCGCCCGGCCGCCCGCCAACCCCAGACCCTTGATACGGCCTCGGTGCATATCGGTTTCCGCTGCATCCGCCGTGTCGCCCCTGATGCCCGCCCCCTGTGACGCGCCGAAGCCGAGGAACTGCCGTGACTGATCGTGACCTCCCCCCCGCCGCGCCGGCCGGTGCGCCCAGCCGCCGCGATGTGCTGGCCGGCAGCGCCGGCTTCCTCGCCGCCGTTTCCGGCCTGTCGCTGCTCTCCTCCGGTGCGCGGGCGGAGGCGGCGCCGCGCCCGCATATTCTCTACATCGTCGCCGACGATCTCGGTTTCGCCGATGTCGGCTTCCGGGGCTCCGATATCCGCACCCCGAATCTCGACGCGCTGGCCGCGACGGGGGCGACGCTGAGCCAGTTCTACACCCAGCCCATGTGCACGCCGACCCGTGCGGCGTTGCTGACCGGGCGCTATCCCTTGCGCTACGGGCTGCAGGTGGGCGTCATCCCCTCCGGAGCAAGCTACGGCCTCGCCACCGATGAGTTCCTGCTGCCGCAGGCGCTGAAGGAGGTGGGCTATCGCACCGCGCTGGTCGGCAAGTGGCATCTCGGCCATGCCGACCGCAAATACTGGCCGCGCCAGCGCGGTTTCGATTACTTCTACGGGCCGCTGGTCGGCGAGATCGACCACTTCAAGCACGAGGCGCACGGCGTCACCGACTGGTACCGTGACAACACGCTGCTGAAGGAAGAGGGCTACGACACTGAGCTGTTCGGCGCCGATGCGATCCGGCAGATCGCCGGCCATGATCCGAAGACGCCGCTGTTCCTCTATCTCGCCTTCACCGCGCCGCACACGCCCTATCAAGCACCGCAGCGCTATCTCGATGCCTATGCGGACATCGCGGACCCCCAGCGCCGGGCCTATGCGGCGATGATCACCGCCATGGACGAGCAGATCGGCAAGGTGGTGGCGGCACTCGACGCGCAGGGAATGCGCGAGAACACGCTGATCGTGTTCCACAGCGACAATGGCGGCACGCGCGACAAGATGTTCGCCGGCGAGGGCGCGGTTGCGGGCGACCTTCCGCCCAGCAACGCGCCGCTGCGCGCGGGCAAGGGCACGCTCTATGAGGGCGGCACCCGTGTCGTCGCCCTCGCCAACTGGCCCGGACGGATCGCGCCGGGCGCGGCGGAAGGGGTGATGCATGTGGTGGACATGCTCCCCACCCTCGCCAAGCTCGCCGGCGCCAGCCTCGGCAAGGCGAAGCCGCTCGATGGCGGCGATGTCTGGCAGGTGCTGGCCGCCGGTCAGCCCGGACGCGCGGAACTGCTTTACAATGTCGATCCGACCCAGGGCGCGGTGCGCGAGGGCGACTGGAAGCTGGTATGGCACGTCGCGCTGCCGCCCAAGGTCGAATTGTTCGACCTGGCCAAAGACCCGTCGGAGAGCAACGATCTTGCCGCCGCTCACCCGGATAAGGTTGCTCAGTTGCAGCAGCGTGTGGTGGATTTCGCCCGCACCATGGCACCGCCGCTCTTCTACAGCGCGGCGCTGAAGGCTACGCTTTCCGCACCGCTGGCGCAGCCCGGCGAGGCGCTCTACGAGATGGGTCTGGAGAACGATTGATGCGCGAGCCCCGCCTGCGGGCCCTTGGCCCTTCCGCCGCCGCACCGTTCTTCGGCGCGGCGTTGCTGGCCCTTGTCGGCGGCGCGCCAGCCGGTGCCGCCGATCTTGAACCGTCCTCGCCGGCGGTGAGCCTGCCCGCGCCGGTCGTCGACGCGGATGCGCCGACCTTCTCCGCCACCATGTATCTCTGGGCCAGCGCGCTGCACGGCACCAGTTCCACCCTGCCGCCTTTGCCCGCCGCCAATATCGACCTCAGCTTCCGCGACGTGTTGCAGGACCTCAATGGCGCGGTCATGGGCTCGGGCGAAATGCGGGTGGGGCGCTGGGGCTTTCTCGCCGATCTGATGTTCACGCAGGTGACGCCGTCCGGCACCCTGCCCGGCCCCTATAACGCCGGCTTCGAAATCCGATCGCGCAGCCTGACGTTGCAGGGCGACGTGCTCTATCGCCTCTACGAATCGGACACGCTGGATGTCGATGCCGGCGCGGGCCTGCGCTACTGGCACCTCAACAACCGGCTCACCGTCGATCCCGGCCTGTTGCCCTCGGGGCTTGAGTACAGCCAGGCCGAGAGTTGGGTCGATCCGGTCATCGCCGCCCGCGTGCTCGCCCAGCTTGGCGGGCCGTGGAGCCTGACGCTGGTCGGCGATATCGGTGGGTTCGATGTCGGCTCCAAGCTCACCTGGCAGGCCATTGCCACGGTGAACTACCAGTGGAACGAGAATCTCGCCCTGCGCGCCGGCTATCGCGCGCTGTCGGTCGACTACCAGAACGGCGCGTTTCTCTATGACGTGCTGATGCAGGGACCCATCATGGGTGTGACCTACCGCTTCTAGCGGCTGCTTCAGGTCGGCGCGTCCGCCTCGGTGATGAGGCGGGCGAACTGGTCGCGCCGGGCGAAGAAGGCGGGCTTGATCTTGTCGATCTTGCTGGAGTCGACGACGAGATAGGCCACCGCCGCCCGCGCCAGCGCCGCCTGCTTCACGGGCACCTCGTGGAAGTTGGAACAGGTGACGCCATGCTGGGCATGGACGCCGCCGGCGGAAATGAACGCCTTGCTGATGCCGAGCCGTTCCAGACTGCGCAGGGCCTCCTCGCCGGAAAAGCTCTGCGACGAGGCGTGAAACAGCCCGCCCAGCAGGATCAGGCTCGTGTTCGGCCGCCCGGCGAGCCGGGTGGCGATGTTCATGGCATAGGTGATGACGGTGAGCCGGCCCGTCATCGGTAGATGGTCGATCATGCGCGGCGTGGTCGTGCCGCAATCGATGAAGATGGTGTCGTCCGGCTCGACAAGGCGCGCCGCCGCGCGGCCGGCCGCCTCCTTGGCCTCGGCATGGGCGTCGAATTCCGCATCAAGCCGGTAGGTCGAGGCGCGCTCGCTGCCTGCGGGCAGGATATAGCCGCCGAGATAGCTGAACAGTTCCGGCGCGCTCGCGAGATCGCGGCGCACCGTCATCTCCGACACGTCGAGATGCTGGGCGGCGTCGCGCAGATGCAGCACGCCCACGGCGCGCAACCGCTCGTCCAACCGCCGGATTCGCTCGGGTTTCTTCACGTCGCTCCCCATCCCCCACCTTCATTGGCGGTCCGCCTTGACTCGTCAAGTGTGCCGTGAAATGTTCGCAACAAATCTTGTGATAATCATAACAAAATTGACCGGGTGAAGACGTCACATGGCAGCAAACGCACCAGCCCTGCGCGATTCCCGCGCCCTGGCCGGGATCATCGACCACACCCTTCTCAAGGCGGAAGCCTCGCGCGCTGAAGTTGCGCGCTATTGCGCGGAAGCGCGCGACCATGGCTTCGCCTCGGTGTGCGTGAACGCGGTGCATGCCGGCTTCGTCGCCGATGAACTCGCCGGCACGCCGGTGAAGACCTGCGTGGTGGTCGGCTTCCCGCTGGGAGCCGGCGGGGCCGAGGCCAAGGCGGCCGAGGCACGGTTGGCCATCGCCGCCGGGGCGCAGGAAATCGACATGGTGATCGACATCGGCGCGCTGATCGAAGGCGATCTCGCGCGCTGCCGCGCCGATCTCGCCAGTGTCCGCGAAGCCACCCGCGGCGCGGTGCTCAAGGTGATCCTGGAGACCTGCCTGCTCACCGACGCCCAGAAGGAAGAGGCCTGCCGCCTCGCGCAGGAGGTGGGCGCCGATTTCGTCAAGACCTCGACCGGCTTTTCGACCGGCGGCGCGACCGTCGCCGACATCGGGCTGATGCGCCGGGTCGTCGGGCCGCACATGGGCGTGAAGGCGTCGGGTGGGGTGCGGGACGCCGCCACCGCCTGGGCGATGGTCGACGCCGGCGCCACCCGCATCGGCGCCAGCGCCAGCATCGCCATTGTCGCGGGCGCCACGCCTGTCGCGAATGCCGGCTACTGAGCCGTTCCGGCCGATTTGCCACCGGGGCGGCATCTCTGCCCTTCGCCAACGCCATCAGAATCAACGAATGTCTGGGAGGACATCCATGAGAAAGACGCTACTGACCCTCGCGGCGAGCCTGTCGCTGCTGGCTGCCCCCGCCTTTGCGGATGGCGTGGTGGACACCAGCCAGGTGCCGAAGGACATCACTTCCGCTGCCACCGGCAAGAAGTTCTCCATCGCCACCGTGGTGAAGGTCGACGGCATTGCCTGGTTCGACCGGATGCGCGACGGGGTGAAGCAGTTCGGCACCGACACCGGCATGGATGTGTGGCAGGTCGGACCGAGCCAGGCGGACGCCGCCGCCCAGGTACAGCTCATCGAGAACCTCATCGCCCAGGGCGTCGATGCGATCTGCATCGTTCCCTTCTCGGTCGAAGCGGTGGAGCCGGTGCTGAAGAAGGCGCGTGACCGCGGCATCGTGGTCATCGCCCATGAGGCCTCGAACCTCAAGAACGCCGACTACATTCTGGAGGCCTTCGACAACAAGGCCTATGGCGCGCAGCTGATGGAAGTGCTCGGCAAATACACGGGCGGCAAGGGCAAGTACCTCGCCACCGTGGGCAGCCTCACCTCGCAGTCGCAGAATGAGTGGATCGACGGCGCGATCGAGTACCAGAAGAAGCACTTCCCGGACATGGCGCTCGCCACCCAGCGTCTTGAGACCTATGACGACGCCAACACCGACTATAACCGGCTGTCGGAAGCCCTCACCACCTATCCCGACGTGAACGGCATCATTGGCGGCCCGATGCCGACCTCGGCCGGCGCCGGCCGTCTGATCGCCGAGCGCGGGCTGAAGGGCAAGGTGTTCTTCTCCGGCACCGGCCTGCCCTCCGTCGCCGGCAAGTACCTCGCCGATGGCGACATTCAGTACATCCAGTTCTGGGACCCGGCGGTCGCTGGCTACGCCATGAACGAGCTCGCCGTGATGGCGCTCTCGGGTAAGAAGGACCAGATCAAGGCTGGCCTCAATCTCGGCCTCAAGGGCTATGAGAACCTCACCACCCCGGCCGGCGCCGCGCCGAACCTGCTCTACGGGCAGGGCTGGGTCGGCGTGACCAAGGAAAACATGGACCAGTACAAGTTCTGACGGCGGTTGGCGCGGGGGCTTTGAGGTCCCGCGCCGCTCCCGCAGGGCGAGCCGTGGCGGGGCAAGGGCGCCCCTCCCCGGCTTGCGAAGGTCCCCTCATTTCGCTGACAAAGGCATGGGCGGGCGGCACTTTGTGCCGGCCCTCCCTTCCCGACGGGCGCATCCCATGGCCGTACCCCTGATCGAACTGCGCGGCGTCACCAAGCGCTTTCCCGGCATGAAGGCGCTGGACGGCATCGACTTCGCCATCGCCCCGGCGGAAATCCTCTGCCTCGCCGGCGAGAACGGTTCGGGCAAGTCGACGCTGATCAAGATCGTCTCCGGCGTCTATGACTTTGACGAAGGCACGCTGCTGATCGGCGGCGCGCCGGTGTCCGGCTTCTCGCCGCGCGCGGCCATCGCCGCCGGCGTCCAGGTCATCTATCAGGATTTCTCGCTGTTCCCGAGCCTGACCGTGGCGGAGAACCTCGCCATGGGCCGGCTGCTGAGCGAGGGGCGGCGGCTCGTCAGCCCCGCCGAATGCCGCCGCCTCGGCGCGCAGGCGCTCGCCCGGCTCGATGTCGCCATCGACCTCGACGCGCGGGTGGGCGATCTCTCCACCGCCGACCGGCAGATCGTCGCCATCGCCCGGGCGCTGATGAGCGAAACGCGCCTGCTGATCATGGACGAGCCGACCACGGCGCTCACCGGGCGCGAGGTGGAGCGGCTCTTCACCCTGGTGCGTGAAATCCGCGCCAAGGGCATCGCCGTGCTGTTCGTCAGCCACAAGATGCGGGAGATGCTGGAAATTTCCGACCGCATCTGCGTCTTCCGCAATGGCCGCAAGGTCGAGGAAGGCCCGACGACCGATTTCACCGAGGCACGCATCACCCGCGCCATGACGGGGCAGGATCTCGGCCATGAGCGCTATGGCTGGACGGGCGATGCGTCGGCCGAGCCGCGCCTGCGCGTGCGCGACCTCAGCGTCGGCGAGGCGGTGCGTGACGTGTCGTTCGATCTGCGCGCCGGCGAGATTGTCGGCCTCTCCGGTCTGCTCGGTTCGGGCCGCACCGAACTCGCCCTCGCTCTGTTCGGCATGGAGCCGGAGCATCGCGGCACGGTGCTGCTCGACGGCACGCCACTCCGCCTTGCCAGCGTGCCGGAGGCGGTGGAGGCCGGCATCGCCTATGTGCCGGAGGACCGCCTGTCCGAAGGGCTGTTCATGAGCCAGTCCATCGCCCGCAATGTGGTGGCCAGCGCCATCGAGCGGGCGACGCGCGGGCCGTTCCTCTCCGACGACGCCATGACCGCGCTGGCCGAGCGCACCGTCGCCGACATGAAGATCGCCACCACCGATGTGGAGAAGGAGGTCGGCAAGCTCTCCGGCGGCAATCAGCAGCGCGTCATCATCGGGCGCTGGCTGCTCACCGGGCCGCGTGTGCTGATCCTGAACGGCCCCACCGTCGGCGTCGATGTCGGCTCCAAGGCTGAAATCCACCGGCGCATCCGCGAACTCGCGGTCAAGGACGGGCTGGCGGTGCTGATGATTTCGGACGACGTGCCGGAGCTTCTGCACAATTGCAACCGCATCCTCCTCATGCACCGCGGCGCGATCCTCGACGATCTCGACCCGCGCGGCCTTGAGGAGGACGACATCCATTCCCGCTTGAAGACGCTGCGCTGATGATGACCCTCGCCAAGCTGATGCGCCGCTCCGAAACGGCGGTTTTCCTCATCGTCGCCGCGATCATGGTGGTGATCGGGCTGATCAATCCCGCTTTCTGGCAGGCGGACAATCTGTTCAACCTGCTGCGCGCCAATGTCATCATCGGCATCATGGCGCTCAGCGTGCTGGTGGTGATGATCTCCGGCGGCATCGACGTGTCGTTCCCAGCCTTCGCCGCCGCCGCCATGTATCTCACCGTGCTGGCGATGAACGCCTATGGCCATGAGGGCGTGCTGCTGCCCTTCATCGGCGCGACGCTGATCGGGCTCATCTGCGGCCTCGCCAACGCCTTCTTCATCCACGCTTTCCGCATGATCCCGCTGATCGTCACGCTGGGATCGGCCTCGGTGGTGCGTGGTCTGCTGCTGGGGCTGGTCGGCACCTCGATCGTCAACATCGACCGCATGCCGCCGGCGCTGATCGCCTTCGGCCGGTCCAGCCTCGATATTGGCGGCGCCAAGCTCTCGGTGATGGTGTTCGTCTATCTCGCCATCGCCGGCGCGGTCTGGTGGTTCCTCAGCCGCACCATGACCGGCCGCTCCATCTTCGCCTATGGCGACGATGCGGAATCGGCCAAGCGCGTCGGCTTCAACACCCGACGCACGGTCTATGTCGCCTATGGCCTCGCCGGCGCGCTGGCGGGTTTCGCCGGCCTGCTGCACGCCTCGATGATCTGGCTGGCCAATCCGCGCGATTTCGTCGGCTATGAGCTCGACGTGATCGCCGCCGTCGTGCTGGGCGGCGCCTCCATCTTCGGCGGGCGCGGCTCGGTGCTCGGCACGCTGCTCGGCGTGTTCCTGCTGGTCCTGATCAAGAACAGCCTCATCATCATGCGGGTGGACAATACCTGGCAGGGCGTGGTCGTCGGCGGCGTCATCGTGATCGCCACCGCGCTCACCGCCTGGCGCGACCGCAAGACGCTGGCGTGAGGGGAATGGGCACCATGGAAAAGCGTCTCGACCTTTCGCGCTTCATCAACCGCGACAACAACATCCTGCAACTCGTTCTGATCACGGTCGTCATCTTCGCAGTGATGAGCTGGCTCGAACCCACAAAGTTCCTGCGCTACTACAATTTCGAGTCGATCAGCTTCATTTTCCCCGAACTCGGCATTGTCGCCATCGCCATGATGCTGGCCATGCTCACCGGCGGCATCGACCTGTCGGTGATCGGCATTGCCAATCTCGCCGGCATCCTCGCCGGCGTGTTCTTCACCAAGCTGTTCCCTGGCGATCCCACGGCCGGCGCGGCCGGCGAGATCGCCCGTGTCGCGGCCGGGGTGATGCTCGCGCTCGGCGTCGGGCTGATCGCCGGCGCGCTGAACGGGCTGCTGATCACCCGGGCGAAGATCACCCCCATCCTCGCCACGCTCGGCACCGGACAGGTGTTCACCGGCCTGTGCATGGTGCTCACCGGCGGGCCGGCCATTGTCGGCTTTCCCGCCTATTGGGGGCTGATCGGCAATGGCAAGCTGTTCGGCGTCGCGGTTCCGCTGCTGATCTTCGTGGCCGTCGCTATGGTGATCGCGGTGATGCTGACGCGCACCTCCTTCGGCCTCAACCTGTTCCTCATCGGCACCAACCCGCGGGCGGCGGTGTTCGCGGGGCTGAAGAGCGACCGCATGGTGCTGGCCTCCTACATGCTGAGCGGCACGCTGGCGGCGCTGGCGGGCATCATGCTGTCGGGCCGCACCAATGCGGCGAAGTCGGATTACGGCACCTCCTACCTCTTGCAGGCGGTGCTCATCTGCGTGCTCGGCGGCACCAATCCCGCCGGCGGCAAGGGCACGGTGCTCGGCATTTCCATCGCGGTGATCGCGCTGATGCTGCTGGCCTCGGGCTTCCAGATGATGCGCTTTTCCAACCATCTGATCGACTTCATCTGGGGCGGCTTCCTGCTGCTCGTCATGGTGTTGAACGCTTTCAGGAACCGCGCATGACCCGCATCCATCTCGACCGCCGCAGCTTCGGCGACACGGAACGGCTCGCTGTCGAGCATGATGGCCTCACCGCCAGCCTGTTCCGCTACCCCACTGGTGTGGAGGCCGTCCGCCTCGCCAATGCACGCGGCGCGCTGGTCGTGCTGCCCTATCTCGGGCAGATGATCTGGTCAGCCGCCTTCGACGGTGTCGACCTGACCATGCGCAGCATGTTCAAGGCGCCGCGCCCGGTGCGGACCATCGCCGAAACCTATGGCTGCTTCGCCTTTCATTCGGGCCTGCTGCGCAATGGCGTGCCCGGCCCGACCGACACGCATCCCGCCCATGGCGAGATGCCCTGCGCGCCGATGGACAGCGCCGGTATTGAGTTAGGCACGGATGCGCGCGGGCCGTGGATGCGGCTGTTCGGCGCCTATGAGTACGCGATGGGCTTCGGCGCCCATTACATGGCCCGGCCGAGCGTGACGCTGCACGCCGCTGACGCCCGTTTCGACATGGCGATGGAGGTGACCAACCTCTCCGCCGGCGACGCCATGGACCTCATGTATATGGCGCATGTGAACTACGCCTTCGTCGAAGGCGGCGAGATTCTGCAGCAGGCGCCTTACGATGCAACCCATACGGCGGTGCGCCGCGCCGTGCCGGCGCATGTGGCGCCGAACCGCACCTATCTCGCCCGCATAGAGGCGCTGGCGTCGGACCCCTCCGGCAGCCGTGTTATCCGCCAGGCGGACGGCTTCGACCCGGAGCAGGTGTTCTATCTCACCGGTCTCGCCACCGATGCGCAGGGCGCGACGACGATGCTGCTGCGCCGCCCGCAGGGCGACGCCTTCCTCGCCCGCTATCGCCCGGCGGATTTTCCCAAGACCGTGCGCTGGATTCTGGCGGGACACGACCAGTCGGTCTGCGCCTTCGCCCTCCCCGCGACCTGCGAGCCGGAGGGTTACACAGCGGAGAAGGCCAAGGGCAATGTCATCCGCCTGCCGGCCGGGAGCACGGCGCGCTACAGCGTCGAGCTTGGTCATCTCGACGCGGCCGAATGCGCCGCGCTCGCGCTGGGCTTTCGCGACTGAACGAATGAAGGGCCGTCCCGGCGGGACGGCGGGAGAGGTTGAAATGTCGAAGATCGCCGTCGTGGGGTCCAACATGATGGACCTCATCACCTATGTCGACCACATGCCGCTGCGTGGCGAGACGGTCGAGGCGCCGAGCTTCGAGATGGGCCATGGCGGCAAGGGCGCGAACCAGGCCATTGCGGCCGCGCGGCTCGGCTCGCCCGTGGTGATGGTGACAAGGGTCGGCGAAGACGCCTTCGCCGACGCCACCCTCGCCAATTTCGCCCGCAACGCCATCGACACCACCCATGTGCTGCGCACGCCCGGCGCGCCCTCCGGCGTGGCGCCGATCTTCGTCGAGCCGTCGGGCGAGAACTCGATCCTCATCGTCAAGGGCGCCAATGCCCACCTCGCCCCGGCGGATGTCGATTCCGCCGCTGATCTCCTCAAGGGCTGCGCGCTGATCCTGATGCAGCTCGAAATCCCGGTCGAGACGGTCTACCACACGGTGAAACGGGCGAAGGAGTGGGGCGTGCCGACCCTGCTGGTCCCGGCCCCGGCCCTGCCGGACCTTGATGTCGCCCGGCTGGCGGATCTCGCCTTCCTGACCCCGAACGAGACCGAACTTGCCACCCTCACCGGCCTGCCGGTCGAGAGCGAGGCGCAGGTGGAGGCGGCGGCGAAGTCCCTCACCGCGCGCGGCATCGGCACGGTGGTGGTGACGATGGGCGGGCGCGGCGCGCTGCTGGTGTCGGGCGACGAGGTGCGCCGCGTCGCGCCGGTCAAGGTGGAGCCGGTCGACACGACCGGCGCGGGGGACGCATTCATCGGTGCCTTCGCCCATTTTCACACCCAGGGTCTGCCTGTGTTCGAGGCACTGGGCGAGGCGGCGACCTATGCGGCGGATTCGATCACCCGGCGCGGCACGCAGCGCTCCTACGCCACCGCCGCCGATTTCCGCACCCGCTTTCCGCGCAAGGCGTAAGGCGCTGCCGGCCCTTTCGAACGTCGGCATGAGCCTCAGAGCTCGATGCGACGTGTGAGAAGCGGCGCTGAGGCGGGGCAAAGCGCAGTCGCCTGCGGCGACTGACGGATGGCGTCCGGCGCCTGTTCGCGCGGCGTGGCGGCGAAGCCGATGCGCTCGAAAAAGGCGGAGGCACCCTCGGTCAGCAGCCACGCCCGCCGTGCGCCCATGTTGAACGCGCGGCTCATCAGCAACTGGGCGATGGTGCTGCCTATCCCTCTGCCGCGCGCGGCGGGCGTGACCAGCAGCGAGCGCAGCAGCACGTCGTCACCGTACAACTCGAAGCCGGCATAGCCGACCAGCGTGCCGCCAAGGGTCCGGTAGCTGAAGAAGCGGCCGGGGGAGGTTCGCAGGTCATCGGTCGGCAGGCCGGCTTGCCGCAACGCCTTGGCGAGGCGTGGCTCGGCGGCGGCGACCTGCTCGTCGCGCAGGAAGGGACGGCCATCGTCCTTGTCGAGATCGGCACGCGGGACGATGGGCAGCAGGTCCAGCACGGTCTCCGACGGGCGGCACAGCTTCACGCCAAGCGGCGTCACCACGATCGGCCGGTTGAGCAGGATCGGATGCGCGGCGATGGCCGCGAGCCGCCGGGCGTCATCCACGTCAGGCGCGTCCAGCCCGAGGTCGCTGAAGGGTGTCCCCCGCTCGCGGAGCAGCGCCTGCAGCTTCCCGCCCATGCGCTCCGCCAGTTGCACCAGCAGGGCGGAGGCCGGCGGCGATTTCAGGTACTCGATCACATGCGGCTCGATGCCGGCATGGCGGATCAGCGCCAGCGTGTTACGCGACGTGCCGCATTCCCGGTTGTGATAGACTATGACATCCATGGCGGCCTAGCCCGCAGGGCCTGATCTTGATCCATGTGTCGATGCTGGCGGACATGGCGACATTAAGCAATGTCGGCGCACCGCTTGCCGGCGTTGCCGATGCCCCCCGCCCGGCCCAGACCGGCGCCGGTCCTGGTGACTGCGGTCCTCATTGCGCACCAGTGGGGCCGGTCCTAGCAGTGGCGTCCCTCAGCCGGAGTGCGCGCCATGACAGACGCGGTGATACGGCAGGCCGACGAGGCCACCCTCGCGCTGGCGCGGGCGAGGACAAGGGGCCACTGCACGGCATTCGCCTCGCCATCAAGGACATCATCGATGTGCCTGGGTGGAGACAGCCCGGCCACACGGGCGCCAGCAAGTGAGCCTCACCGTGGAACGGCCGATCATGCGCACGTCGAGCCTGGCGGGCGACGGCGTGGTGGAGAATCACACGCTGCGCATCTACGACAAGCTGAACATCACCAGCCCCTGATACCGCGAGCACGCGATGCTGCGAACACCGCACGCACGCCCGTTCGGCGCGGGCCACAGGCGCGCGTGCGTCCCCGGGGACAAGGCGCCTGCCCTCCACGCCAAACACGCCGGAATTAACCACTCGTTAACCAAAATTAACTGAATCTATCCATCACTTAGGGAGATTCGACCGGTGAACGCAGTCAGTCAGACAGGCCCCTCCATCCGTTTCCGTGGACGCTCGTTCATGGCGATGACGCTGGTGGCCGACGTGCCGCTGTCGGCCTGGCTGGCCGATTTCGATGTCTGGCTGCAGCGTTCCCCCGGCTTTTTTACCGGCCGCACCGTCGTGCTCGATCTCGCCGGCACGGCGCAGAGCAAGGCCGAGGTCGAAGGCTGGATCAGCGAACTCGCGACGCGCGGCGTCCGTCTGGTCGGGTTGGAGGGCGTGCGCCCCAGCCTCGTCGACGCCTCCATGCCGCCCATCCTGCGCGGCGGGCGCGACGCCACGCTCGCCATCAACGATGTTGCCGCGCCGGAGCCGGCGCCCGAGCCGCGCAAGCCGGTCGAGCCGGTGAATCTGATCGTCGAGCGGCGCGTGCGCTCCGGCCAGTCCATCGTCTGCCTCGAAGGCGACGTGACCATCATCGGCTCCGTCGGGGCCGGCGCGGAAATCATCGCCGGCGGCTCGATCCATGTCTATGGCACGCTGGCCGGCCGGGCGATTGCCGGCGCGACCTTCGGCGCTTCGGCGCAGATCTTCTGCAGCAAGCTGGAAGCCGAACTCCTCGCCGTGGACGGCATCTACCGCACGGCTGAAGACATTGACGACGCCTTTCGCGGCACGGCGGTGCGCGTGTCGACCGAAGACGAGACCCTGCGAATTACCGCGCTTTAGGAGCGAAGCAAGTCATGGCCAAGATCATCACCGTCACGTCGGGAAAGGGCGGGGTCGGCAAGACGACGACGACCGCCGCCATCGGCGCGGCCCTGGCCCGCACCGGCGATAAGGTCGTCGTCGTCGATTTCGACGTGGGGCTGCGCAATCTCGACCTCATCATGGGGGCGGAGCGGCGGGTCGTGTACGATTTCGTCAACGTCATCCAGGGCGATGCCCGCCTGCCGCAGGCGCTGATCAAGGACAAGCGGCTGGAATCGCTGTTCCTGCTGCCGGCCTCGCAGACCCGCGACAAGGACGCGCTGACCGAGGAAGGCGTCGACCGCGTCATTGGCATGCTGTCGCAGCATTTCGACTGGGTGATCTGCGACAGCCCCGCCGGCATCGAGCGCGGCGCGACGCTGGCCATGCGTCACGCCGAGATCGCCATCGTCGTCACCAACCCGGAAGTCTCCTCGGTGCGTGACAGCGACCGCATCGTCGGCATTCTCGACGCCAAGACGCTGCGGGCCGAGCGCGGCGAGACGGTGGACAAGCGCCTGCTTCTCACCCGCTACGACCCCGTCCGCGCGGCGCGTGGCGACATGCTGAAGACCGAGGACGTGCTGGAAATCCTGTCCCTGCCGCTGCTCGGCATCGTGCCGGAGAGCCCGGACGTGCTGAAGGCGTCGAATATGGGCGTGCCGGTTTCCATCCATGATCCCAACAGCGCCCCTGCCCGCGCCTATCACGATGCGGCGCTGCGGCTGAAGGGCGAGAACATCGCCATGGAAACGCCGCGTGCGCGTGGCGGCCTGTTCAGCAAGCTCCTGCGGAGGGCGGCATGACCTTGTGGAAGCGCCTTTTCTCGCAGGGTACCGCCCCTCAGGCGCGGGAACGGCTGCAGATTCTGCTGTCCCATGAGCGCCAGGTGGTGGGCGGGGACGATCTTCTCTCTCGCCTGCGCGAGGACATCCTCGCCGTCGTGGCCCGGCATGTGCCCTGCGAGCAGGACAATGTGAAGGTCCGCCTCGAGCGCGGGACGCCGATGTCGATCCTCGAAATCGAGGTCGAGGTGCGCGGCGAGCTCAATCTCGCGATCAGCCGCGCCGCCTGACGCGGCAGGGCTGCAAAGAGCGGGGAGCGCATTTTGGCGCTCAACCCGGTCTGCCAGGTAGAGGCAAAGTCCGAGACAGAGCCCGGCACCGGAAACGGTTCCGGGCTTTCTGTTTGCGACAGCCGGGGAGTGATCGGCCCGACAGAAGTGGCGTAAGGTTGTGCCAGGGTCGATAGGGGCCGATTAAATTGGCGGAAGGGGTGGGATTCGAACCCACGGTGGGCTTGCACCCACGGCGGTTTTCAAGACCGGGAGGCGGAAACCGGTTTCTTGTGTCCGCCCAATTGCTTATCGTCCTTCCCTCCGGCGATTTCGGGATTTTCTTCGGGAGAATGTGCAGCGGCCATCGCGTCCCGCAGCTCGTCCAGCATGTAGTGGGCGTACTTCGTGGTGGTCGAGATTCGGGAGTGGCCCAAGTGCCGCTGGGCGGCCCGGAGATTGCCACCAGAGGCGCGTAGCGTCCGAGTGCCAGCGACGTGGCGCAGGTCATGCGGGCGCAGATCGGGAAGGCCGGCGGCGACCGCAGCGGCCTTGAACTCGTTATAGAAGGTCTCCGGCGTGATGGGATAGCGCAGGCCACGCACCCTGCCCTCCCGGGTCCGCCGGGCGACATAGGTGAAGACGGCATCTGGAAGGTGGCCGATCTCGTTGCCCAGCAGCGTGGCCATGGCTGATGTGATCGGCAGCACGTGCATGCGCCCGCCCGGCTTGCGGGACTTCTGCATGACGGTGACCAGCCCCATGGCGAAATCGACATTGGCGGGATCGAACGGCAGGGCGTTGCCGGCGCGCAGGCCTGACAAGATGAGCCATCGCGCTGCGGCGCGGAAATCGGGGCGCATGCGACCGATGATGTCGGCCTCGATGTCGCGGGAAATGTCGATCACCCGCTCATCCGCCTCGGGCAGCATGAGCTCATCCCACGCCGGCAGCTGCACCGGCATCTTCCAGACGCGCTGGGCGCGGCGGAGGATTCGGCGCAGGATCTGCAATTCGCGGTTCACGCTGGCATTCGACAGCAGCTTGCCGTTTCGCCCCTTCGTGCCGCGCCGGGTGGCGACATAGGAGGCGATCACGTCGGCGTCGATCTCGCTGATCGCGGTGGAGCGGTTGCGGGCCTGCAGCGCCTTTGTCAGGCCATCCTGCAAGGCTTCCATGCGGGCAAAGGTGGTGTCGGACTTGGCGTCGTGCTGCCCCTTCTCTTCCCAAAAGCGCGCCCAGGCGTGGGTGATGGCCACGTGCTCGGTTGCGCTGGCCTTCGGGAGGGCAGCGGCCTTCTTGGCTTCTAGGCGTTCGAAGGCTTCTGCTTCGCGGCGCGTTTTGCAGCCCGTAGAGCCGTAAAATCGACGACCGGCCCGCTGGAAGTCGTAGTGGAAGAACGGCGACCCTTTTGGCTTATAGACGGACATGGCTCGCTTCTCCGGCGGCGCTCGACAAAGGTATCAAGGTCGCTCTCCGCAAACATGCGCCGGATCTTCTCCGTGCCCCGCCCCATGGCGATGAAGGTGATTTCGCCATGGCGCACATGTTCGCGCAAGGTGCGCGGCGAGATGCCGAGGCGCTCGGCCGCCTCGTCGATGTTGAACAGGCGCGCCTGCATCGCCCCACCCTCCCCTAGAACGGAATCTCGTCGTCCATATCGGTCGCGGCACCCTGGTCGCCGAAGCGGCGGGTGGCGCCGGCGGCTTCGCGCGGCGGATCGGTGCGGGTGTAATCCTCCGGCGTGCCGCGCGAGCCCGTCTCCTGCCGATCGAGCAGCGTGATTTCACCCCGGAAGGGGCGCAGCACCACCTCGGTGTAATAGCGCTCGACGCCGGCCTGATCGGTGTGCTTGCGCGTCTCGATCTGCCCTTCGACATAGACCTTGCTGCCCTTGCGCAGGAACTGCTCGGCAACCCGCACCAGCGGCTCGTTGAAGATGACGACGCTGTGCCATTGGGTGCGCTCCTTGCGCTCGCCGCTGTCCTTATCGCGCCAGGTTTCCGAGGTGGCGATGCGCATCGAGGCGATGCGCCCGCCGTTCTGGAAGGTGCGGATTTCGGGATCGCGGCCGAGATTGCCGATGAGGATTGCCTTGTTGACGCTGCCGGCCATGTTACCATTTCCCTGTACGGTGCTGGAGAAGCCTGATGCCCGAAATGACCTGGATGAGTAAGCAGGATGCGGTGACATCAATCGATATGTGCGCTTACCAACTACAAGAATTGGGAAAGCTTCTTGATGCACAAAGTCATAGCATAAACACTGCACCACTGATCACATTTATACTCATACATTTGAACGATGTATTACAAAAAGCTAGTAAACTTGGAAGGAGAATAACGTTTAAGGATGACGTCGGTCGCCATAAGGATGTAACCGAACTGATACGCGTCGCAAGAAATGCGTGTTGTCATATTAGCTCTCCTGAACATCTGATTGACGGAAACAAGTTCACATTCAATCTGATCGCTGGGATCTGTCCTGACGCAATTGTTATTGACGGTCGCTCGTTTGGTTGCGAATACAATGATGATGCGGCGATTTATTACGGTGCAACAAGGGTCTATTTGAAGAGGCACATCGTTCGGGCCATCAACGAGGTGACAATGGTTTTCGATCCAGATGGTCAATTCGCGCGGCGTGGCGCACCCCCTCGATGAGGGGAATGACCTGCGAGGAGGTTGCCCTGCCAGGACAGCGGATTTTCCACCGTGTCGAAGCCCTTGGGCCAGTCGGTGCGCGACCATGAGCAGCCGCCGGAATCGTCGACCATGGGCCAGCGGGCCTTGAACCGCTTCTCGTCGCACTCCTCACATTGGCAGTTTCGGAGGCGCTCTTTCCGGGTCCAAAACAGGCTGTTGCCGGAGTAGCCGCAGCGGCCACGCCCGAATGCCTCTTCGAGATCGGCCATGATCTGGTCTGTCATCTGGGCGAAGTCAGGTCCCGGTGCGTCGTCGCGATCGAGGCCACAGCCCCACGTGCTGCACGCGCGGATCACCCAATAGGCAGGGCGCTGGTTTAATGTTGCGATGGTGAAGAGCGCCCTGCCATCGCCGTAAATGGTCGGCGAGACGCGCGGGACGAACGTGATCGCGTCAGAGGGCACCCAGAGGTATGCCGACTCACGCTTCTCGATTGCCTTGCGAAGGCGCGCGTGAATGGCGTCCTCGCCAGCTTCGCGGGATGTGACTGCTTCCGCCATGCCTCACCCTCCCGCCTTATCCGCCGGCGCCTTGTCGTGGCGCCAGACGGGCGGCATAGGGAATTCGGCGGTGACGTTGGCGGCCATCTTCTCCAGCGCCGGGCGGGCATCGGCCGGCAGCAGCGGAGCGATGACGGCGCGCAGGCGGGCGATGCCGGTGTGGGCGCCGGCGACATAGGCTCGGCGGTGGCGGCGGCTGTTCTTGCTCATGAGCCGCCTCCGAACAGGGCGCCGAGGGCGCGGGGGATGAGGCCGGTGTGCTGGAAATCGAGCACCACCAGTGACAGGGCGATGAGATAGAACAGCGCCTTGTTGATCGGGCGGGCGGGGTTGTCGCTCATGTCAGAGCTTCCCCTTGGTGGGCACCAGGATGCAGATAACCTCGGGGGCCCCGATGATCGTAAAGCGGTCGCGCAATCCATTCCGAAGCGCGCCTAGGGCGTCGTCGGTGGCCTGTTTCTCGACCTGTTCGAGCCGGCATTCATTGCCCCACGAACTTCTGACTTCGACTTCGAGCGTGACCTTCACGCGAGCGGTTGCCATTTTCAGACCCTCATCGGCATGAGGACGCAGAGCGCGTCGGTGGCCTCTACGCGGCGGAAGATGGTGGGGGAGCCGGGATCGTTGAGCGCGATCTCGACGGGGCCGGTCTTGGCCGTGGCGGTGAGCAGATCGCCCACGTAGCGGCCGTTGAAACCGATGCTCATTTCCTCGCCGGCATAGGCGATATCAAGCTCTTCCGAGGCGTTACCGGCATCGGGGTTCACCACCTCCAGCACCAGCCTGCCGGGCTGAAAAGTGAACTTGACCGCCCTGCCCCGCTCATTCGACACGGTGCCGACGCGATCGACGGCGGAGGCCAGTTCTTCCGCTTGCAGCGTGGCCACCAAGGCGTTGCCGGCGGGGATGACGCGGCCATAGTCGGGGAAGGTGCCGTCGATCAGCTTGGTGGTGAAGCGGGCGCGGCCGAAGGTGGCGGCGAGCTTGGCGCCGGAGATCTGCAAGGCGAGCGACGCCTTTTCTGCCGCCTGGGCCATGCGGGAAAGCTCATCCACCGCCTTGCGGGGGACGATGACGCCGTGGAAGTCCGGCAGGCCCTCGACGGCCAGCGAGGCGAGCGAGAGGCGGTGCCCGTCCGTCGCCACCAGGCGCAGCTTGCCGGAGCCCTCCGGGTCGCGGTGCAGATAGATGCCGTTGAGGTAGTACCGCGTCTCTTCCGTCGAGATGGCGAACTTCACACGGTCCAGCACGTCGGCCAGCGCGTGGCCGGGCACCTCGAAGGCGGCACCGTCTTCCACCCGGGAGAGGCTTGGGAATTCCGACGACGGCAGCGCCTGAAGCGAGAAACGGGAGCGGCCGGCGCGCAGGGTGGCGGTGCCCTTCTCGGCGTTAAATTCGAGCTTGATCTGCACGCCTTCGGGCAGCTTGCGGACGATGTCGAGCAAGGTGTGCGCCGGCAGGGTGATTTCACCCTCGGCCGCGCATTCGGCCGGCAGCGTGTCTTCGATCTCGATGTCGAGATCGGTGGCGATGAGGGTGAGGCTGCCGCCTTCGGCGCGCAGCAGCACGTTGGCGAGAATGGGGATGGTGTTGCGGCGCTCGACGACGCGGTGGGCGCGCTGGAGCGCGGCGAGGAAGGCGGCGCGCTCGACGGTGATGTTCATGATCTGCGTCTCGCGTGAGGGGGATGGGGTGAGCCGGGCGACGGGGCTGGGCGCGATCAACCTGCCGCCCGGCTCGGTTCGCGGCGTGTCCCGCGGCGCGAAGGGGAAGAGAAAGGCCGGGCGGCGCGCATGCGCGGGGCGCCGCCCGGCAGGGGTCCCGGCGCCTCGCCAAAGCGCCGGGGGGAGGATCAGGATTCGGGGGAGCCTTCGAAGGTCGGCAGGCCGGTGTCTTTCCCGGCCTTGAGCAGATCGTTCTGCACGCGGGTGCGCAGCCAATATTCCCAGCGGTACAGCTGGTAGAACCACGTCACCACGCCCTGCCCCGCGCGATAGCGGATGCGGGCCGGGATGCGCACGACATCGCCATCGACGAAGGGCGCCAGCTGGATCATGAAGATGCCGGGGATATCGATCGGCTCGCCCTTGGCATTCATGTGCTCGGTCTCGAACACGATCTGCCGCTCGCCGGTCTGCAGCCGGTAGCCCTGCTTCATCTTGGCGCCGACATTGACCTCGAGGTGCCGGGAGAGTTCGAGGAGCTCATTCGGCAGGGCGAAGCGCTCCTTGAAGAGGGGCTGATAATCCGTCTTCTCCTGCTCGAACGGGGCGGAGAGTTCGGCCGCGTGCTCTTCCAGAAACTCGGCGAAGGCCTGCTGCTCCATCGGCTTGCCGTTGCCGGCCACCCACGCCTTGAATTCCTCGGTGAGAGGGAAGGCATAGGCCACGCGGTGCTGCTTGTGCGCCGTGCCGTGGGTGAGGGTGTAATAGTCGATCACCGCCGTGAGCGAGGGCTTAGGCCACGACGTCGCGGCGAAGATGACGCTGTCATCGCTCTTGTGCCGGTTCACCAGCCCGATGAAGCTTTCCAGCGTGTCGACGACAGCGGTGCCCTTGATGCGCGCCGGCCCCTGGCGATAGCGCTCGATTTCGTCAAAGACCTGGATGACGCGCTGGTTCTTGCGGTCCCACAGGGCCGGAACCGTAGCCGGCAGGCCGGCGCCCAGCCCCGCAGTGGGGATGCTGAGAACGGTCGGCGCCTCGGCGTCGCGGGCGAGTTCGGCGATGTAGCGCGCGGATGCCGCGGGCGGCAGGTCCGGCTTGTGCTCGGTGATGGACACGGGAGGGTGCTCCTGTCAGCGGGGTGAATCGAGGGCGGGAAATCAGGCGGGCTCGGCCGCGCGGCGGCGCTCGCCGACCTCGGACGGGCCGCCGAACATGTCGGACTGGCTGGGGTGCTGAACGGACAGGCCACCCTCGACCACCCAGAACGGGGTGGAGGTGAAGCCCTTCTCTTCCGGCAGCTTGGCTTTGACCTGGGGCTTCATGTCCATGCGATCGCCCAGCTTCACGAACTCGATCGTGAGGGTGAGCGTGCCCTTGGCCTTCTCGTCGGGGTGCTCCTGCAGCGCGTCGATGAGGCGCTGCATTTCGGCGTTGGCCTTCTCTTCGAAGCGCCCCCGATTGGAGAGGCCGAGCGCCTGAAAGAGGCTGCGAATGATGCGCGTGGTCATAGGAATCCCCTGCGGGCCGGCGGTCAGCCGTGGTTAACGGTGAAAAGATCGAGATCGGCGGCGAGGCTACCGGCGCGGGTGGCGGCGCTGGCCTTGCGGCGGGCGGCCTTGGCCTCCGCCACTTCGCTGCGCAGAAGGCGGTGTGTCAGCTTCTTGAGCTGCTGCTCCACCTCCGAAATCGGCGCGAACTTGCGGCGCCGGGCGGCATAGTCTTCCGCCAACTGGCGGCGGCGCTGGCGATCCTGGGCGAGGCTCATGCGGACCTCTGCGTGATGGGCGCGGCGCGGGCGCTCTGCGCGCGGGCGCCGGGCAGGTGAGAGAGGAACAGCGCGTGCAGTTCCAGCGACGCGGTGGGCGGCGGCAGAAGGCGCTGGCGGCTGGAAAGCGCCGGCACGGCCTCGATGTCCGCGCCCCACGGCATCGGTGGGCGCGCGAGGAAATCCCGCCGCTCGGTGTTGAGGGCGACGATGTCGCAGTGCTTGACGAAGGCGCGCTCCGCCTCGCTCGGCGGTGCAATGCCGGCGGCGGCATAGATGGCGGCATCGTGCCGCCGCTCCACCTCCGCCATCACCTGGCGCAGCGTGTCCTCGCCCGCGAGCCCGAACATCTGCCGGGCAACGGCGAATTCCATCGACTTGACCGGGGTGGCCTTGTCGCCGATGCGGCTCTCATGCGCGTCGTGCAGCAGCACAAGCGCCCTCTCCCGCTCCGTGGCGCCGGCACGCTCGGCCGCGCGGAAGGCTATGAGCGTGTGATTGGCGACCGAGACGGCCACGGTGGAGGCGCCGACATAGCGATTGATCAGCGACAGCTGGTCCGCGATCTCGGCAAAGTTCACCTGTTCCGCGTGCGGCTCGACGAGATCGAGCGCGCGGCCATAACGGGACTGCTCCCAGACGCGGTGCGGGAGGCTCATTCGCCGTCATCCTCCGCAATGCCGAAGCACAGGTGATAGGCCATGGCGGCGGCAACGCCGATGAGGGCGCAGGCGGCCACGGCGGCGACGATGGCCGCAACGGTGCCCATTACGCGGCCTCGAGGGTGCGGGCGGCGGCGGCCTCCTCGGCCTTGGTCTTGCGGGACTGCCAGTAGCGCGACTGCGCGACCTTCATCGCCTCGGCCAGCTGGGCGGCGGTGACGCCGGTCTCGGTGATTTCCGCCGAGGCGTAGCCTTCGCAGGCCAGCGTATCCGGCGTGACGGAGATGCCGGCGAGATCGAGCCGGCGCATATCCAGCGCCATGCGGTCAACCAGCGCCTCATAGGGGCGATCGGGCC
The DNA here is from genome assembly GCF_022836935.1 of Ancylobacter polymorphus. Taxonomy (NCBI): domain Bacteria; kingdom Pseudomonadati; phylum Pseudomonadota; class Alphaproteobacteria; order Hyphomicrobiales; family Xanthobacteraceae; genus Ancylobacter; species Ancylobacter polymorphus. The sequence goes on from NZ_CP083239.1 coordinate 3,331,956, forward strand.
GCGCCAGGCAGCGGGTGTCGGCGATCTCGGCCACCAGCTGGGCGAAGGCGTGCGCATCGCCGCTGGCGGCCATCCAGTCGTCAACCGGAAAGACGTGGTTGCCGAAGGCGAAGGCGCCGCCCTCCGCCGGGGTGGCGCGGAAATGCGCCTCGCGCATCGCGAAGCCCATGGCGAGCACCAGGCCGTGGCGCTCGATCAGCCCGTCACATTCCGTGTGGGGGGCGACAAGGCCATGGCGGCGGAAGAAGGCGACAAGCGCGGATTCATGATGGGCGGGGTGCATGCGTCGCTCCCAATCGCGTGGATTGGGGCGAACGCTAAGCAGGATTTATCCGGCTGTCAATCAAGTAAGCCGGATAAATCCTGCTTTCATTCTCCGTTAGCGATTCGACTCGACACGGCCTCACGCCCGCCGCAATATGAGTACGAAACAAGAACATTGTCGATTGTCGGAGGTGCCAAAATGACCTTAGGGTTGGGGTATGCAGCCGTCTTCAAACTGTGCGTCCGCTGCCACAACTGCCGGAAAGACCACGTCGCACACCTCAACGTGCCCGAGGAAGACGACGCGCCGCGCACTGTTGATGACCTCTTGGAGAGCGCCTTGCTGTCGGATCTGAGATTTCAGTGCACGCGCTGCCAAGGCACGATCGGATCGATCGTAACAGCATCCGTCGTCACTGAACGGGGCCAGCAAGTCAGTGGCGCGGCTTGATTAGCGCTTGGGTGAGCGCCTCGTCCGGCTCAGCGCCACAGTATTTAGAAGGCTCCGCACAATTGCGAGAACGCGGACTTGGCGAGTATCAGAAGGGTCTAGATCGGTATCGATAATAATGGGCTTATGTTTCGGATTGGTGCTGCGTGGGTGAAACTCAACACGGTCGTCTTTAATTTCAACTTCCTTAACAGACCACTCACGCACGGCGCCATCAGCTATCTGCTGCTCAATAACGACGATCATCCCGTCTTGCAGCGGGACCCGCCCCTGCAAATCTTCAAAGTCAACGCAGACGACTCGGGACCCATCGAGGATGGGCATTGGCGCTAGGGCGTTCATTGAATCGCCCTCAACGTCGAAAATCATCTGACGCGCTTGCGGAAAATCCTCATCGCGCGGCACGTTAACCCATTGCATTTCCTGACTGGCCAGCTCGTCCACTGGCTCGAACATGCCCGCCCTGGCGACGCCGACCACGGGAGCGGGCACCAGCTGCGGCAAAGCATCTGGAACCGGCTGCCATAACGCTCTAGGCGCGGACTGTGGTGGCCGTGCGCTAGCTTCGCTCGTGCCAACCTCCCCGCCCTTGGCAATGGCGGCTAGCAGTTCGGCAGGCGTCCAGTTCAGCGCCCGGGCGAGTTTGGCGAGGTTGTCACCGCGAACGTTTTTCTTCTTCCCGTTCAGGATGTCGGTGATGAAGTTCCGCTCCAGCCCCGCCCCTAACGCCGCCGGCGTAGGGACTAGGCCTGCCTCCTCGAGCCGCGCTGCCACAGCATTTTTCAGTTCGTCAGACATGGCGGAATAATCCGGCTAAACGGGTCAACAGGCGAGCCGGATATTTCCTGTTGCAAAACCGGAAACATCCGGCATCATGCCGGCCATGGAACAGCACCTCCGCGCTCACCTGACCACTTGCCTCGCTTGCTTCGCCGCGTCCCGCCAACTCAGCACTGCTCGCGTCGCCACGTTGGCCGCTGGCGATTGGCGCTTCTTCGACCGGGTAGGCGCTGGAGCGAGTTTCACTGTCCGCAAGTACGACGAAGTGATGGGCTGGTTCTCGGCCAATTGGCCGGAGGGGGCGGAGTGGCCTGCCGGCGTTCCCCGCCCCGACACGCCGACCCTCGCACCGGAGATGGCGGACGAAAACGAGAATCCGGCGGCGAAAAATCTCAGTGACGAGGTGGCGGCATGAGCGGCCTGTGCGAGCAGGCGCCCGCGCGCCTTGGCAAAATGAGACCCTTGAAGGTCAGTCTTCATTTCGACGGCGCCGGCGCCATGCGCCTGCTGAACCGTCTGGAAGCGTTGGCTGCCGAAGGGGCTTTCAACGAGCAGGCGTATGCCGCGTTCCGCCGCTTTGGCGCTTCTGCACTCTTCGAAGTCTACCAGTACCCTGCACGAGGCGATGGCGGGGTTTCCATTCTCGTTGGCCTGCGCGCCACCGCTTCCCTGTGCGAGGCGTTGCCGGGCTACGGCCGTGACCTGTTGCCGATAGGCGGGGTGCCGGCATGACAAAGCGGCCCGCCATCGGCTCCGCCCATGAGGCGCTTGACCGGATGTTCGACCAGATCGGCCGCGAGCACGGGCCGAACGGGGCGCCGAGCGAGGGCATGATCCTCGCCTTGGGCTTTCTCAACATCGCGCGCTCGACTCTGTACCGGCAGATGGACCCCGACCAGCCGGGCGAGTTCGCCTTCGCCCACGCCTGCCAACTGGCCGAGCGCTTTCGCTGCACCGAGGCGGCAGCGTACCTCGCCGCGTGTGCCGGCGGCTTTTTCGTGCCCGCGCCGCCGGAGGGTGACGCCGCTGTGCAGCTGACGGCCGAAGCCATGCGCGAGACCAGCGAGGCGGCGGCCAAGATCTTCGCCAGCGCGGCGATGGATTCCGATGGCGGGGTGGAGATCACCCCCGCTGAGGCCCGCGCGGCGCTGCCCGATGTGCGCGACGCGCTGATGGCGATGTCGAGCCTCTATGCCCGGCTTTCCGCCAAGGCGAATGGGGGGCGGTGATGGGCCGGCACCCGCGCGGATGGACCGAGGAAATGGACGCGGCCTTGCGGCGACTGGTGGCCAAGGGGCTGCCCTATGCCCGCATTGTCGCGCTGATGGAAGCGGAAGGGCTGGGGCGGCGCTCGCCGGACGCGGCGAAGCAGAGGGCGTTCCTTCTCGGCATCGGACACGACAGCGAAGACGGCCCGCTCGACTGCCGCAGGGCGGGCGGCGGCACCGACCCGCTGCTGGCCGCGCTCGCCGCGCGGCACAAGGCGCCGCCGGCTGATGCGGTGCCTTCCCCCAATGATGCCCGCCCGCTGGCGTGGCGGCGGCTGCAGCCGGCCGCCGGCTGCGCGGGAAGCCCGGCGGCGCAGTGCGCCGAGCTCGGCAGTCGGACGCAGTGGTGACCCATGCTCGCGCGCACGCCGGTGATCTTTGTCATCAAGCGCCCCTGGCGCCGGGTAGTGCCTGCGGTGCGCCGGATGCACGCCCTCGGGCGCCCGCATTGGGAGATCGCCCGGCGGCTGCGCATCAGCGCCGGCTATGTCGAGCGCGCGCTGGCGCCGGGGGCAGGCATCTGGTCACCGAAGGAATGGGAGCGCCTGACGACGGCGCTCATGCGGGAGATGGGGCGGTGACCTGGCCTTTCTCACCCCTGCGCATGTTCGCCTATGACGTGGTCGAGCTCGATCCGCCGTGGAACTTCGACCTGTATTCGGCGAAGGGCGAGGCGAAGTCGCCGCAGGCGCAATACGCCACCATGTCGCTGGCCGATATCGCCGCGCTGCCGGTGGGCAACCTTTTGGCGCCAGGCGGCGTGTGCGTGATGTGGACGACGTGGCCGCTGGTTGCCATCGGCGCGCATGTCGATGTCATCCGCGGCTGGGGGCTGAAGCCGGTGACCGGCGGCGGCTGGGCCAAGCGCACCGTCAACGGCAAGCTGCAATGGGGGCCGGGCTATGTCGCCCGCTCGCTGCACGAGCCTTACATCATCGCCCGCCTGCCCGGCGGCGACTGGAGCGGGGCGAGCTTTCCCAACCTTGTCGAAACTCTGGAAGCGGATTCGCTCGACGGGCTGGCGCGCGAGCACTCCCGCAAGCCCGATGAATTCTACGCCCGCTGCGAGGCGGCGTGGCCGCAGGCGCGGCGCGCCAGCCTGTTTTCCCGCCAGAGCCGGCCCGGCTGGGACGTGTGGGGGAATGAGGCCGGGAAGTTCGATCAGGCGGGGGGAGTATGATGGTGGCGCGGAAGCAGTTGGCCCAGACTGGCCGTGGCTTTCACGGCCGCATCGATATCGTCACAATATTCTCTCAAAGCGTTCGAGGCTTTCTCCTCAATTTGAGCCTTGAGGGCTACCGTGCTGCTCGTAAGCTGCTCTACATACATGAACAACCTCCTACGACTTCCAACCAACGCAACAATTGCATTATTGGCTTCAAAGTATGCTGTAATAACATCGTACGAAAGTATAGAAACGGCGTTTTGCGCGATTCTGGCAGCTATTATTTCCGTATGCCGATTTTGAAGTGCTATATGCAACCTGCATGTCTCTCCGAGATATTCAATATCGGCATAATCGGTAACGTAGCTTGGTCCAATTTTGATAGAGCGAAATCGGACTACATCGTCTTGAAGTCCCTCTATCAACTTCGACCACTGGCTGTAGTTGTAGCCCACTATGTGAAGAGCTTGACGCTTCTTCTCTTCTTCGGAAGCGCTCGCGGCTCTGAGTGCGAGCGTACCTGCAGCAACGGTCAGCAGGCCGCCAACCACGCCCCCGAGAATGCCGCCCCAGAAGGCAAGTGCGCCATCGTTAGTCGCGGCGATCGGACCGCGGACGGAGACGATGACAATTACTGCAGTCGAGAGCAGCAACGCGGCCAATGCCACGAGATCGGCAGTGAAAGGCATCCTTTTCATATCTCGACGCTGCCCGTTCGCCTCCCGGTTGTCGAGAGGGTGGCGGCATGACTGCAGTGCTTTCCCCGATCGACCATCCTGCCCCAATGCGCATACTGATCGGCTGCGAAACCTCTGGTGTCGTGCGCCGGGCATTTGCGGCCTATGGGCACGATGTCTGGTCGGTCGACGTGCTTCCCGCCAAAGATGGCAGCAACCGGCACATCATCGGCGATGTGCGGTACCATCTCGCCGAGGGGTGGGACCTCCTCGCGGTGATGCACCCGCCCTGCACGCGGCTGTGCAACAGCGGGGTTCGCTGGCTGCGCAAGGCACCGCCGCGCCGGACGCTTGAGGAGATGTGGGCCGAACTCGACGCCGGCGCGGCACTGTTCTCCGACTGCTGGAACGCGCCGGTGGAGCGGGTGTGTGTCGAGAACCCGGTGATGCACCGCTATGCGCGCGAGCGGATTCGCAACTGGGCGAAGCCGCAGACCGTGCAGCCGTGGTGGTTTGGCGACCCGGCCTTCAAGGCAACTGGGCTCCACTTGCGCGGATTGCCGCCATTGGTGCCGACCAAGAAGCTGACGCCGCCGGCGCGCGGCACGGAAGAGCACAAGGCGTGGTCGAAGGTGCATCGGGCGTCTCCCGGCCCTGACCGCTGGAGAGACCGCAGCCGCACCTATGAGGGCCTTGCCGCCGCGATGGCGGCGCAGTGGAGCACGGTTGCCGCACGGCAGATGGAGGCGGCGGAATGATCTCCGAAAGCTCCCTCGCGGATCTGCGCGCCCGGAATTCCTGCTGCGATGTCGCCGGCAAGTGGGTGAGCCTGCGCCGTGGCGCGCGCAAGGGGCGGATGGTCGGCCCCTGCCCTATCCATTCGCTTGATCGGGCGGCCAAGGATTCCACCTCTTTCGAGTGCTGGGACGATGGCTGGGTATGCGCGCGCTGCCAGGACGGCGGCGACGTGATCCGCCTTGTGCAGCAGGTGGAAAAGCTGGGCTTCCGCGAGGCCGTGGACTGGCTGGGCGGGGCGCAGGAAACCGACCCGGCGGAGGATGCGCGGCGGGCGCGCGCGGCGGCGGAAAAGAAGGCGGCCGATGAGGCCAAGAATGCCGCCTATCGCGAGGCGGAGCGCAAGCGGTGCTGGGAGTTCTGGCAGGCGGCGGGGCCACTGCCGGGCACGCCGGTGGAAACCTATCTGCGCGACATTCGCCATGTGGACTGGCCCGCCGGCGCCGCGCTGCGGGCGCACCCGGCCATGCCCTATCTCGAGCATGGGCAGGATGAGGCGGGGCGGAAGAACTGGCGCCGGCTGCACGAGGGGCCGGCCATGCTGGCGGCCATTACCGGCGCCGACGGGCGGCTGGCGGGGCTGCATATCACCTGGATCGACCTCGATGCCCCCAAGGGCAAGCTGGCGCTGGTGCACCCCGACACGGGCGAAAAGCTGCCGGCCAAGAAGGTGCGCGGCAGCAAGGCGGGCGGGCGGATCGAACTTCTGCGCCATGCGGCGCCGGGGCGCCTGATCCTCGGCGAGGGGATCGAGACGGTGCTGACCGTCTTCACCGCGCTGGCGTGCACCGGGCGGGCGCTGGACGGGCTCGCCATGTGGACCTCGGTCGACCTCGGCAATCTCGCCGGGCGCGCAGCGGACCATAGCCGCGTGCCGCACCCGAGCGAGCGCACGCCGGCCGGGCGGGTGAAGCAGGTGCCGGGGCCGGAACCGGACATGGATTCGGCCGCGGTGCCGGTGCCCGACAGCGTGATGGATCTGCGCCTTCTCGGCGACGGGGACAGCGACCCGTTCACCACCCGCCTGACGATGGCGCGGGCGGAGCGCCGGCACCTGGTGCCGGGGCGCCGCGTGGCGACCCTGTGGCCCCCGGCGGGCCATGACTTCAACAGCATGGTGATGTGATGGGCGAACAGCCGAAGCACGAGGCTTTCGAGGCCATCGCCCGCATGGTGGACCCGGTGGAGGGGCTGGCGCCCGTCGCGCCGGACGCACCGGCGCCGGAAGCCGCAGCGCCCGCCGAAGATGAGACGGCGCCGCCCGCGAAACCCCGCCGCAAGCGCAAGCCGGCGGGCGATGCGGGCGAGGAAGACGCACCGGCCCGGGCGCGGGCCATGGGCTATTCCACCGACGACATGAACGCCGAATGGGCGCTGGTGCTGATGGGCTCCAAGGCCGTGATGGTGCGTGAGCAGACGGCCGGGCCGATCGAGGACCGGCTGCGCATCATCTCCGTGGACGCGTTCAAGCAGTGGTTCTCCAACCGCTTCACCGAGACGGTGAATCCGCAGGGCGACCTGAAGGTGGTGACCTGGGCGACGCGCTGGTTGAGCGCGCGGGACCGGCGGCAGTTTCAGGGAATCGAGTTCAACCCCGGACCGGATGCGCAGGCGACGGAAGGCTACCTCAACCTGTGGCGCGGCTTTGCCGTGGAACCGCGAAATGGCGGCAGTTACGCGATTTTGCGCGACCACATGATCAACAATGTCTGTGATGGCGACCCTGATCTGTACCGCTGGGTGTTCGGCTGGTTCGCGCACATGATGCAGCGCCCGCGCGAGCGGATCGGCACCGCGCTGGTGATGCGCGGCAAGATGGGCGTGGGCAAGTCGAAGGTGGGCGAGGTGATGGGAAGCCTGATCGCCGCCCATTATTTCTCGGTCGATGACCCGCGCTACATCACCGGGCAATTCAACTCGCACATGGCGTCCTGCCTGCTGCTGCAAGCCGAGGAAGCCGTGTGGGCGGGTGACAAGGCGGCCGAAGGGCGGCTGAAGGGGCTCGTCACGTCCAAGTTCCAGATGATCGAGAACAAGGGCATCGACCCCATCCGCATCGACAATTTCGTTTGCCTGATGATGACCTCGAATGAGGACTGGGTGGTGCCGGCCGGCAAGGATGAGCGGCGCTTTTGTGTGCTCGACATCAACCCGCGCTGTGCCCAGAACACCGACTATTTCCGCGAGATGGACGAAGAGCTTGATGCCGGGGGGCGCGAGGCGCTGCTGCATGACCTGCTGCACTTCGACCTCTCGCAGGTGGACCTTCGGAAGATACCCCGCACCGGCGGCCTGCTGGAGCAGAAGCTCCGCTCGCTCGACAGCATCGAATCCTGGTGGTTCGGGCGGCTGGAAAAGGGCACCAGCACCCGCAACTGCGCGACGTGGCTTGAAGAGGTGTCGTGCGACGCGCTGTTTGCCGACTATCTCGATATCTCCGACAAGATCGGCATCCGGCGCAAAGCGGAAGAGACGGCCGTAGGCATGAAGCTGCGCAAGCTGGTGCCCGGCATCATCAAACGCCGGCTCACGATCGAGGTAGAGCCGGGCGTGATGCGGCGCTCTTGGTGCTTTGTCATGCCCAGCCTCGCCGACTGCCGCGACGCCTTCGTGAGAGAACTCGGCCAAGCCGTGGATTGGGGCGATGACGAGCCGTGAGAGAGATCGGGTTGAAGGGGTAGAGGCGCCTTTGTCCAACCTAGGTTGGACGCGGGCCGAAAGGTTGGACGCAGAAACGCTAGCGATATCAAAGCGCTGCCTAACCTGTCCAACCTGTCCAACCTTTTTCCTCGCACGTGCATGTGCGCCCGCGCGCGCGTGAAGGCCGCGCCGGGAATGTAAATTACGCCGAAGGCCCCGCTCTCACGGCGCCGGAGGCGGCTTTTAGGTTGGACAGGTTGGACAGGTTGGACAAAGCGAGCAGCCGCAAGGCTTTGCGAGCGTCCAACCTCTTATTTCTGTTCTGAAAAGGTTGGACAGGTTGGACAGCAACAGGGGCCGGCGATGAAGACGACCATGGATATCGAGGATCTGCTGATCTGGGCGTATCGGGCAGAGCTGCCGAAGGTGCCGGCGGAGCCGGTGGCGCCGGCGCGGCACGGGGCCGGCTGGGCTACCATGTCCCTGTGGGCGACGCTCGGGACGGTGATCGACGGCCGGGACGTGCGAAACGTCTATGGCGTGACTCCGGACATGACGGCGCTGGATGGCCCGCACCCTGACGCGCTGCTGGTAGACCGCGCCGTTGCCGAACTGGACGGGCTGCACCTCGACGTGCCGGCGGGCTGGTGGCCCTTCGCGGATATGGCGCCGGCGGATGGCTGGGGCGAGGCCGGGGCCAAGACGGTGAGCGACGCGCTCGACCGGCTGGCGGTGCGGGGCGAGGATGGCGGGTTGCGGTTCAAGGCGTCCCCGGCTTGGCTGGTGCGCAAGCACGCGATGATGGGCACGGTGCCGGATTGGGAGGCGGAGCCGATCGAGTATCGCCGGGTGCGAGGCGGTGACCGTGGCCACGCCAAGTGGTTCATGAAGCGGAAGGTAGCCCAGACGGTCAACGGCGAGATCATCGGCTATGTCGAACACGAGGTAGACGGCTGGTGCCCGCGTCGCCGGCGCCCTTTCCCCGGTGCCTATCACAAGATGGAATTGGTGCCCTCGCCGGTCTACGCGGCCTGCGACCGTGCCGAATATGAGGTGTGGCATGCCGCGCTGATGGCGCTGGTGGGGCTGCTGGCCGAATCGCTCGACGCGCACCGGGTCACCGGGCCCAAGCGGGCGGCCCGCCCATGGGAGCCGGACGCTCCGCAAAGGCGCATTCTCCCGTCACTGCGCGGGGTGGCTGTGACGAGGGCTTGACTTGCGCCTTACATTTGGTGCTCACTGTGCACGGATAAAGAGGCCCGGGCGGAAACGCTTCGGGCCTTTCGCATGTCTGGGGGTGCTGATGGGGCGAGCAAGGGCGGCGCCTTGGCGCGCCTGGTACAACACCGCTCGGTGGCGGGCGCTTCGGCTCAAGGTGCTGCTGCGCGACCTCTACACCTGCCAGCGACGGGAGTGCGGACGGATCGAGGCGGACACGTCTCGGCTCGTGTGCGACCACGTCAAGGCGCATCGCGGCGACGCGGCGTTGTTCTGGGATGAGAGCAACCTGCAGACGCTGTGCAAGCCCTGCCACGACAAGCTCAAGCAGCGCGAGGAACAGGCCTCGCTGCAACAGCGCGGCGTCTGGCACTAGGCGCGCCTAAGCCCACAAGGCGGGCATAACCCTACTAATTCTAAGCGCGGCGACGGGAGGGGGGCCAGAAAGTCTGGAGCCCCCCTCGCCCGCGTACCCGCGTCCCCCTCATTCGCAGGTTTTTTTTCGATGGCTGGGAATTTCGACCTCTTCGGCGACCCGGTGCCGGAAGGCCGGGGTGGTCGGGGCCGGCCGCAGCATGTCCCGACCAACGAAAACCGTAGGCGTGTCAGTATGTTACTGGCGCTTGGCTGGAGTAATGAGCGGATCGCGGGCGCTCTGCGCATCACCCTGCCGACCTTTCGCCGGCATTATTTTTCTGAGCTCAAGTATCGGGAGGTGGCGCGTGACCGGCTGGACATGCGGCGCGTCGAACTGCTCTGGGCCGAAGTCGAGAAGGGCAACGTGGCGGCGATGAAGCATCTCGATCGCTTCCTCGAACGGAACGACATGATGCTCTACGGGCGCTCCAGCGGTGCCCCGGCCAAAGCGGCACCGAAGCCGCCCAAGCTGGGCAAGAAGGAAGCCGCCGCCGCTGCCGCCCAACGCCCCGACACCGGCTCCACCCTCGGCCAGCTGATCGCCCAGCGTCAGGGCAAGGTCAACTAGCGCCATGTGGGACCTGTCCTGCCCCGATTGGGAAGACCGTATCCGCAGCGGGCGCTCGCTCATCCCTGATTTGCCGCTGATGAGCGAAGAGGCCGAACTGGCGCTTGCCATGTTCGACGAACTGGAATTGCCGGACGTGCCGGGCACCCCGCCGATGCGTGACGCCTGTGGACTGTGGTTCCGCGAGATCGTCCGCGCGGCCTTCGGTTCATGGGACCCTGTTGCCCGCGTTCGGTACATCCGCGACATCTTCGCGATGCTCCCGAAGGGGCAGTCGAAAACGACGTATAGCGCCGGGCTGTTGCTCATCATCATGCTGATGAACATCCGGCCCCGGGCGGAGGCCCTCTTCGTCGCGCCGACGCAGGCCATTTCGGAAAACGCCTATGACAAGGCGGTCGGCATGATCGACCGCAAGCCCGAACTCAAGCGGCGCTTTCTGCCACGCGACCACATCAAGACGATCGTGGATCAGGCCAACGGCACAGAGCTTCGGGTCAAGACGTTCGACGTGAACATCCTGACGGGCAGCATCCTTATCGCTGCCCTAGTCGACGAGTTGCATCTGCTGGGACGGAACGCCCACACGACAAAGGTCATGCGCCAGATCCGGGGCGGTCTTGAGAAGACGCCGGAAGGGCTGCTGATCATCACCACCACGCAGAGCGACGCCGCTCCCGTCGGCGCTTTCAAGGACGAGCTGAAGTTCGCCCGCAAGATGCGTGACGGCGAGTACCGCGGGCGCGATGTCCGGCAGATGCTGCCGATCCTTTACGAGTTCCCGCGCGACATCGCCGCAGACCCGGCGAAGTGGAAGGACCCCGATAATTGGGGCCTTGTGATGCCGAACCTCGGCCGCTCGGTGCAGCTTCCGAGCCTGATTGCCGACTGGAATTCGGAGCAGGAGAAGGGCGACCACGCCATCAAGGTGTGGGCCTCGCAACATCTTAATATCGAAATCGGCGTCGGCATCGCTGACGATGGATGGCGCGGCGCGGACTATTGGGAGCTTCGAGCGGATACCGGGTTGACCCTCGAAGCCCTTATTGCCCGGAGCGAAGTGGCCGTCGTCGGGCTCGATGGCGGCGGCCTTGATGACCTCTTCGGGCTGTGCGTCATCGGTCGCGAGAAGGTCACCAGGCGCTGGCTTGTCTGGAGCCATGCCTATGCACACCCGAACGTTCGCGAGGTGCGCAAGGATATAGCGGCGACGCTGGACGATTTCGAGGCCGAGGGCTCGCTGACCTTTGCCGAAGTCAGTGAGTACCTGGCCGAGATCGCAGCGATCGTGGCGCTGCTGAAGAGCGAGGGCCTGCTGCCGGCGAAGGACGCGGTGGGGTTCGACCCGAACAATATCGCCGCGCTGATCGATACGCTGGCCGCCTGCGGGATCGAAGGCCCGATGCTGAGGCGGCTGCTCCAAGGCCCCGCTCTTTCGCCTGCCCTCTGGGGGCTTGAGCACAAACTGAGCGACGACACGGTGAGCCATGCCGGGCTGGCGCTCATGAACTGGTGCGTGGGGAACGTGAAGGTCGAGGTGAAGGCGAACGGCAACATGGCCACCAAGCAGGCGGCCGGCCGCGCCAAGATTGACCCGTTCATCGCCATGCTCTGCGCGGCCATCCTCATGAGTTGGAACCCGACGGCGGCGGGGGCTGGGATGGCTGGGTTCTTCAAGTCACTCAAAGGCGCAGCGGCATGAGCGTGATGACGAAGATGCTCGGCGCCGTGGGGCTTGCTCGCAAGTCCGAGGTGACCCGGCTGATGACGACGCTGCGGCCGGATGGGTGGTATCCTACCGGACACACGGGCTTTTCCGACGAGGTGGTGACCTGGCGCGGCACGCTTGCGCTTTCGACGGCGTGGGCCTGCGTCAACCTGCTGGCCGGCACTGTCGCCTCGCTGCAGTTTCTGGTCTATCGCGGCACCGCCTCCGGGGTAGCGGATGAGGCACCCGACCACCCGCTTTACCGCCTGCTGCATGACAGCCCCAATGCCGACCAGACCGCCGTCGACTTCTGGGAGTTCGTATGCGTCAGCCTCGAGCTTTGGGGCAATGCCTATGTGCGCATCGTCCGCTCGGGAGCGCGCATCGTTGCCCTGATCCCGGTCATGCCGGACCTTGTCGCGGTGCGGCGCGAGCGCAGTGGCGGCCTCTGGTATCGCTGGACAGACGAATTCGGCAGCTTCGATTTGCCGGCGGCGGAGGTGCTGCATATTCGCGGCTTCGGTGGCTCACCGCTCGGGGGCATGTCGACGCTGAGCTTCGGCCGGAATGTGTTCGGCCTGGCGCAGGCTATCGACCGCTCGGCCGGCGGCTTCTTCAAGAACGGGATGCGCCCGACGGTGCAACTCGTGTTCCCCGAGTGGCTCACGGAGGAACAGCGGACGCTCGCCAACGACATCCTCGTCGAGAAGTACATGGGCGCGGCCAATGCCGGCCGCCCCTATGTGGCCGAGGGCGGCGTGAAGGCCGAAGCCATCCAGATGAAGCCGGACGATGCTCAGATGTTGCAATCCGGCGCGCGTTCTGTGGAGGAAGTGTGCCGGCTCTTCGGCGTGCCGCCCTTCATGGTTGGACACACCGAGAAGTCGACCAGCTGGGGCACGGGAATTGAGCAGCAGACGCTGGGCTTCCAGCGCTTCGCGCTGCGCCGCCGCGCCAAGCGGATCGAGGCGGCGATCGAGAAGCAGCTGTTGACGCCGGCAGATCGCGCAGCGGGGATCACGGTCGGCTTCAATTTCGAGAGCCTGCTGCGTGGGGATTCGAAGGCACGGGCCGCCTATTACGTGGCGATGCTGAACGCTGGCGTGTTCACCATCAACTATGTGCGCCGGCTGGAAGGCCTGCCGCCGGTGGAAGGGGGCGACGTGCCCCGCATGCAGGCCCAAAACATACCCATCACCGAGGCGCGCGGCATCGGCGACAACGGCGGGCCTGCGATCGACGATGAGGACCGGCCGCCGCGGGAGAACCCGGAATGAAGATCAAGGACTCCGGCCAGCACAAGACCAAGAGCTTTGCGCTACAGGTCAAGGCGCTCGGCGATGACGGCACTTTCGAGGGCTATGGCTCGGTTTTCGGCAATGTCGACAGCTATGGCGAGAAGGTCATGCCAGGCGCCTTCGTCGAGAGCCTGGCCCGCCATAAGCGCGAGGGCTCCAACGTCCTGATGTTGTGGCAGCATGACCCGTACCAGCCGATTGGCGTGTGGGAAGATCTGGCCGAAGACGCCAAGGGGCTGTGGGGCAAGGGTCGGTTGGTGCTCGAGGTCGAGAAGGCGCGCGAGGCGCATGCGCTGCTGAAGGCGTCGGCCATTGGCGGACTGTCCATCGGGTATCGCGAGGAAGATACCGATCAGGACGGCGCGGTGCGCCTGCTGAAGAAGCTCTATCTGCACGAGATCAGCCTCGTGTCATTCCCGGCCAACCGCCGCGCGCGGGTGGAGTCGGTGAAGTCCGCCGACCGCATGGAGGATTTCGCCCGGCGCCTGCGCGATGGCGACCCCATGCCGATCAAGGAATTCGAGGACATCCTGCGTGACGCAGGGGTCCCGAAGGCCATGGCCGTACAGATCGCCTCTGTCGGCTATGCGAAGGCCATTCGGAGCGAGTCCGAGGGCGAGAAGGCGAATGAACCGGCCGCCTTCCTGAAGGCGCTTCTGGGCGGCTGAACCCGACCACCTCCCCTGAGGATATCAACATGACGACCACCCTTCGCGGTGCGGGCTCGGTGGCCCGCCTCGGTGCTGCCCTGTGGCGTGGCGCTCCCATCATCTGCTTCGACGCTCCGAACGACGGCGGCACGAAGACTGCGGCCCAGCTGGCGGATGAAGTGAAGACCGCCTTCAAAAACTCGGTCGACGCGGTTAAGGCAATTGCCGAGGAGGCTCTCGGCAAGGCCAAGACCGGCGAGATGGCCAGCGCCTCGCTGAAAGAAAGGGCCGACGAAGCACTGATCAAGATGAACACGCTCGGCGAGCAGGTGGCCCAGATCGAGCAGAAGCTCGCGCAGGGCGATACGCGCCCCGCCGCCGAGAAGTCGATCGGCGAGCAGTTCATCGAACAGGAGGGCGTGAAGAACCTTGCCGCCGCGCCCTCCGGCGGCCGGCGCGCCGACATGCGCATCAAGGCCACGATCACCTCGGCCACCTCGAACGCCGCGGGTTCGGCGGGGGCCGGTGTGCAGACGACCCGCCTGCCCGGCATTCTCGAACTTCCCCAGCGCCGCCTTACCGTTCGCGACCTGATCACCCCCGGCCGGATGGACGGCTCCTCTCTGGAGTACGTCAAGGAGACGGGATTCGTGAACAACGCGGCGCCGGTTGCGGAGGGCGCGGCCAAGCCGTCGTCGGACCTGAAGTTCGGCCTCGTCACCACCAGTGCGAAGGTTATCGCGCACTGGATGAAGGCCTCGCGCCAGATTCTCGATGACTTCTCGCAGCTGCGCTCGATCATCGATCAGCGCCTGCTCTACGGTCTCGCCTACAAGGAAGAGGCGCAGCTTCTGAACGGCGACGGGACGGGCCAGAATCTGCATGGCATCGTGCCGCAGGCCTCGCCATATTCCGCCCCGTTCGCTCCGGATGGCGAAACGGCTATCGACACTCTTCGCCTGGCCATGCTGCAAGCGGCGCTGGCCGAATATCCCGCCACGGGCCATGTGCTCCACCCCATCGACTGGGCCGCGATCGAGCTCACCAAGGATACGCTCGGCCGCTACATCGTCGGCAATCCGCAGGGCACGTTGGCGCCCACTCTCTGGAACCTGCCTGTCGTCGCCACCCAGGCCATGGCGCAGGGCGACTTCCTGACCGGCGCCTTCCGGCTCGGAGCCCAGGTGTTCGACCGCTGGGACGCGCGCGTTGAAGTCGGTTTCGAGAACGACGACTTCACCAAGAACCTGGTGACCGTGCTCGGCGAGGAGCGTCTGGCGCTGGCGGTGTATCGCCCGGAAGCTTTCGTCTACGGCGAGTTGCCGGCTCCCACCACGCCCTGATCACGACAGCAACGGAGGCGGCCCCGGTCGCCTCCGCTCATCCATCAGGAGATGCCCATGGCGAAGGTCACATACGCGGTTGCCCGCCGGCACATGGCCGAGCGGCTCTATGAACGCGGCGAGACGCGGACGGCCGAGGCGAACGAAGTGGCTCATCTGGTCCGCGCTGGCGTGCTGGCACCGCCGGAAGCTGGCGAGCGCGAGGCCAAGGCTGAAGCGCCCGTGCAGAACAAGGCTGAAGGTGCCGCGCCGCGCAACAAGCGGGTGCGGGCGTGATCATCACCCGCATCGGGGCCCTCTCGCCGCTGGTGTCGTTGGCGGAGGCGCGCGAGTGGCTCCATGTCGATCATGGGGACGAAGACGCCACCATCACGGCGCTTATCGCCGCTGCGCAGGCCCATTTCGACGGTCCCCCGAACATTTACGGCCGATCGATTTCCCGGCAGACATTGCGGCTCGACCTCCCCGGTTTCCCCCGGCGCGTCCGCCTGCCCTATGGGCCGGTGCGTGCCGTCACCGGCGTGAAGTATCGCGATCCCGCCGGGGAGCAGACGACGCTTCCCGAGGCCGGCTATGTCGTCGCTGCCACCATCCTCGCGCCCACCGGATCATGGCCCGCGACGGCCTGCCGGCCGGACGCCGTCAGCGTCACCTATTCCGCCGGCTATGAAGACGCCGAGATGCCGGAGGTTTTCCGCCTCGCCATCCGCATGATGGTCGCCGAGTGGTTCAACAACCGAGAGGAAGGCACCGACGCGCAACGCTTTGAGGTTCCCTTCAGCGTGCGGCGTCTGCTCGGCCCCTTTCGGGTGCTCGGATGAGCCGGCAGACGGGTGCCGGGCGCCTGCGGGAGCGGGTGCGTTTCCAGTCGCGTGCCGTGGTCGATGATGGCTATGGCAACACGCGCGGGGCCTGGGTCACCCGCTTCACCGTCGCCGCCGGCTTGAGGCCGCTGCGGGGCGGTGAGCAGGTGATGGCCTCGCGCCTGCAGGGTGTGCAGCCCTATGTGCTGACGGTGCGCCAGAGCAGCCAGACGCGGCTGGTGGCGAGCGACTGGCGCGTGGTGGACGCGCGCGACGCCTCGCGGGTGTTCGCCATCACCGCGCCGCCGACCGACCCGGACGCGCTGGGGCTGTGGCTGGACATTCTCGTCACCCAAGGCGAGCCGGGCTGATGGCGCGCCGCACGACGATCCTCGGGTTGGCGAAGCTGGAGCGGAAGCTCAAGCGCCTGCCCAAGGTGGCGGAGGCCGAGATCCGCGCGGCGATGGAAGCCGTGGCGGATGAGATCGTGCGCCTCGCGCGCTCCCTGGCCCCGGAAGATGACGGCGCGCTGCGCGCCAGCATCGGTTGGACGTGGGGGGCGCCGCCGCGCGGCTCCATCACGCTCGGCAAGGTGGCCCGCTCCGCCCTCGGCAAGGGGCTGACGATCACGGTCTATGCCGGCAACAGCGAGGCCTTCTATGCCCGCTGGGTGGAGTTCGGCACCGCGCCGCACATCGTTGGCGGGTTGTTCGCCGGCTCACAGCACCCCGGAACACGGGCGCAGCCCTTCTTCTACCCGTCCTTCCGCGCCAACAGGAAGCGGGCCAAGAGCCGCATCCGCAAGGCGATGCGGAATGCCGCGAGAAAGGTTTCCACCTCATGACCGATCCGCTGCTGGAATTGCAGGGTGCCGTAGTGGCTCGCCTCAAGGCCGATGCCGGCGTGGTGGCATTCGTCGGCGGGCGCGTGTTCGACGATGTGCCTCTCGGTGCCGACCGCCCCTATATCGCCATCGGCCCCAGCGAGGCGGCCGAGGATAGCGCCGAATGCATTGGGGCCTACGAATTCGCGTTGCAGATCGACTGCTGGTCGGAGGCGCCCGGCTTTGTCGAGGTGCGCCGGCTCGGTGCGGCGGTGCGCAAAGCCATGATCGGCGATTTCGCGCTGACCGAGAACGCTCTGGTGAGCCTCGATCATCGCATCACCCGGGTATTCCGGGACCGGGGCGGCACGATGAGTCAGGCCGCCATCACCTTCTCCGGCGTGATCGAGAGCGCCGACTGACCCGACCTTTGCCCTGTCATCCGGCCCGCCTCCGTGCGGGCCTTTCTGTTGGAGGCCATTATGGCGCAGCCTGTAACCGCCCGCTTCGGCAAGTTCCGTGTCCTGCTGGGCAACGACGCCACGCCGACCGTCTATGCCGCGCCCTGCGGCTTCACCTCGAAGGCGCTCAACCTCATCAAGAACCTTGCCGAGATCGAGATTCCCGACTGCGCGGACCCGGACGCTGCTGTCGACCTCGCTCGCGACGTGCAGTCGAAGGACTGGAACATTTCCGGCGAGGGCCTTCTCGCCGCCGGATCGGTGGACGCCTGGCTCGATGCTTATGACAGTTCCGCTTCGGTGCCGGTCAAGGTGGAGATCGAATTCTCCTCCGGCACCGTGACCTTCGTCGGCCACGCGCATCTGAGCAATTTCGGCATGAGCGCCGAGCGTGCCGGGCGTGTCACCGTCTCGGTGGAGATGCAAGGCGATGGCGCACTGGTGAAAACCAGCACCATCCCGGGGGCCTGATTGCGATGAGCCGCGATGCACGATTGGTCAGCCGCGTGGGCGGCACCGATTTCGAGTTTCGGCTTGGCTGGGGCCAGTTGGTCGCGTTGCAGGAGGCATGCGACGCGGGACCCTTCGTGATCTTGGACCGGCTCGGCGCTCGCCAGTGGAAGGCCGACGATGTCTCGGTGGTGCTTCTGCTGGGCCTAGTTGGCGCCGGCATGACCCATGTCGAGGCCCTGCGGATCGTCGAGAGTTGGCTGGGTGATGAGAGCGGGCGCCTCCCCGTCGAGAACGCCGCGTTAGCTTACGCGGTTCTCGGCGCCGCGCTGGTCGGCGCCCCGGATGAGCCGCTGGGAAAACCGTAGGCGGCGGATCAAGGGAGGAGTTGGATAGCCTCCCGAACGGAAAGTTCAGATTCGCCGCCGTTTATGGCGCAGGAGCCGTTATGGGCTTCACACCACAGCAGATCGACGGAATGTCCATGTGGCAGTTCATGGCCTCCGTTGAAGGGTTTGCGCAGGCTCATGATCCCGATGCCCGCAGCAAGCTAAGCGAGGCCGAGAAAGACGATCTCGCGGACTGGCTCGGCATCTGACGTCAGGCGGCGACGCCTCGCTCGACGACGGCGCGCAACCTGCCGAACCACGGCAGAAGTTCCGCTTCCGCCTGGCGATAGACGATGCCAGATCGATCAACTTCAGGGCCTTGGTAGGCGCAGGCCTCGATCACCGGCACATGCGGACTGTCGGTGAAGATGCGCAAGGCGAGCTTGCTCACCTTGGTCTTCGAAGTGCGCCCGGCCGATAGGCCACCGATGAGAGCGCCGACACCGCCAAGCGCCAGCGCACCAACCGCAGCGCCGGTGATCTGTCCGCTCCTGTTGACCCTCGACACGGTGTCGCTGTCCTCGATGAGTTCGACGGAAATAATGCCGTGCATCTCGACGAGATAACGATTCCCTCCTGCAACGACGCCGAGGGTCTTAGTCGCATAGTTGATGCCGATCGCGTCGCCGCTGCTCAAGCCGGTGACGTGTTCGGCAACGCCAGACGCCTTAAGCCAACCTTCCGCCTCCTCACGGGCCTTGGCTCTCCGCACTGCCATCAGGATCGGAATCCCGATCACCAGCACCGCGATGGCTCCGACTACCCACCAAAACAGATTCATAAGGCTCCCCCGCGATGGCCGCATCTACCGACCTTGAGCGCCTTGTCGCTCAAATTTCGGCCGATATCCGCAGCTTTGACCGGCAGATGGGCCGCGCCGTCGGCATCATGAACCGCCAAGCCGGGGAAATCGAGCGCCGGGGTGCGCAGATGGCAAGCCGGCTGGACAGCATCGGCAAGCAAGCGGCGAACGCCTTTCTCGCGCCCCTATCCGGTATTGGCGCAGCCCTTAGCGTCCGCGAGATCGCGGCCTATGCCGACGCTTGGACAGAGGCCGGCAACAAGGTCCGCGCCGCTGCGACTTCGGCCGGTGTCCAGGCCCGAAGCCTTGATGCGCTGAAAGACGGCGCCAACGCGGCCCGCACCGATCTTGAGAGCTATGTCGACCTGTACGCACGGCTCATCCGATCGGCGTCGGGGGTGGCAAAGAGCGAGCAGGAGATCGCAGCGGCGACGCAGATCGTGGCGCAGGCCTTCAAGGCTGGCGGCGCGTCCGCCTCCGAACAGGCCGCCGGCATCCTTCAGCTGGGGCAGGCGCTCGGTTCCGGCGTGCTCCAGGGCGATGAACTGCGCTCCCTCCGGGAGAACGCGCCCATTCTGGCGCAGGCAATCGCCGATGAGTTCAAGACGACGATTGCCGGACTGAAGGACCTCGGCGCTGAGGGCAAGCTCACCTCGGATCGCGTTTTCCAAGCGATACTGAATGCTCAGCCGAAAGTGGCGGCGCAGTTCGGTGCGACCAATGCCACGATCAAGGATGCGATCACCACCGTGAACAATGAGTTCACGGCCTACATCGGCAACGCAGACATGGCCGCAGGCGCGAGCCGCGGGCTTGTCAGCGCACTACTTCTCTTGGCGGCCAACTTCGGCACTGTCGCCGACGGTGCTGTCTCGCTTGCGACAATCATTGCCGGTGCTCTTTCGGGCAGAGCGCTCGCGGGATTGGTCATATCGGCGGGCAATGCTGTGGTCGCCCTCGGAGCGTTACTCACGGCCCTTCGTACCGGTACCGCTGTCGGCGCCGCGTTCACCGCGTCGCTCGGCCCTATCGGCATCTTGCTGGGCACGGTCTCGGCCGGTCTCTTGCTTCTTTCCATGCGCCAAGACCAGGCGGATGAAGCGGCCGAACGGCATAAAAATGCCGTTTCCGAACTGACTGACGCCTTCGCGGCCTCACAGCGTGGGGCCGATGGCGCCAAGGCAAAGTTCGAGGCTCTTGCTAAAGCCCATCTGGCGAGCGCGACAGCTGCGGTTGAGAACGCGGAAGCTCAGCTGAAGGCGGCCCAGGCTGTGCGGGATGCCGCACAGAGCACGCCCATGTTCGGCGAGGCGGCGGCCTTCGCTGCCACCAACGAGGATTTCGCAAACAAACAGATCGATGCGGCGCTCGCCGAGATCGCCAAGCGCAAGGCTGAACTGGCGGACCTCCAGAAGCGGCTGGCGAACCCCGAAGCCGGATTGGCAGCAACGAGCGACGGCTACGGCAAGGGGCCGGGTGTGACTTCCGACACCACGAAGGTTGGGCGGCGGACGGCATCGGACCGTCTCCGGGAGGATATTCAGGCCGTCCAAGACCGCACGGCAGCGCTCGCGGCGGAACAGCAGATGATCGGCCAGAGCATCGCCGCGCAGGAGGCGCGGCGCATGGCAATTGACCTCGAGCAGCGCGCCCTTGCCGATCTGCGCGAAGAGGCGCGGCGAAAGGGCGAGACCGATCTCGAAAGCATTCAGCTGGCGCCCGACCAGATTGCGGCGATCGAAGATGTGTCGGCCGCCTATGGCCGCCAGGTGGAGGCGCTGGAGAAGGCGCAGCAGGCGTTCGACGATGCCAACGATCTGGCGCGGGGTTTCGCCGATGATCTGGCCTCTGGGCTGTTGAATGGGGCGAGCGCGGCGGAATCGCTCGCCAATGCCCTCGACAATGTCGCCGACAAGCTGCTCGACATGGCGTTGAACGCGCTGTTCGACCCGGCCGGTGGCGGGTTCCTCGCCAAGCTGTTCGGCGGCATGGCGCAGGGCGGGCCGGTGAGCGGCGGTATCGGCCGCGCCGCCACGGGCGGGCGCATTCGTGGCCCGGGCACCGGCACCAGCGACAGCATCCCGATGATGCTGTCGGATGGTGAGTATGTGGTGCGGGCGGCGCAGGCGAAGAAATTCGCCCCGCTGCTGGAAGCCATCAATTCCGGCCGGATCGGCAAGATGGCCGCCGGCGGCCTCGTGGGCTCGGCGCCGCGCATCCCTTCGCTGGCGGGCATGGGGCGCGGCGGTGACCGGTTGAGCCTCTCGATGCCGATCTCGATCAACGCGCCGGGAGCCGACGGCCCGGAACTGGCGCGCCTGCGGGCCGAAGTCGTGCAGCTGAAGCGGGAAATCCCCGGCCTCGCGGTCAAGGGTATTCGCAACGCGCGCATGCGCAATGTGAGGGTGTGATGGCGCTCACCTTTCCGCGCCCGCTGCCGGAATGCGGCCTGCGCAGCGGCACGCTCACGCTGGCCGAGAACGTCGCCATGTCGCCTTCCGGCAAGGGCGCCTTCGCGAACCTGACGCAGGTGAACGATCCGGTGTGGCTGTTCGCGGGGGAAACCTACACGCTGCGCCCGGCGCTGCGTGCGGAATGGGGCGCGTGGAAGATCAGCCTGCAGGGCGGGCTGCGCAGCTTCCTCGCCTTCGACACCCGCCGCCGCGCGCCTCTGGCCTATGCCGGCGCCCGCTCCCCGGTGGATATCAAGGCCGGCTGGGATGGCACGGCGAATGTGGTGACGCTCGGCGCGGGTGGCGTGCTCACCCTCTCCGGCCTGCCGGCGCAATACCGCTTCACCCCCGGCGACCGGATAGGGATCGAGCAGGGGGCGCCGCTGCGCCGGGGCTATTACGAGGTGATCGATGCGGCAGGGGCCGACGGCGCGGGCAATGCCACCGTGACCGTCGCGCCCTTCTTGCATACGGCGCTGTTCACGCCCGACGCTGTAGTCCGGCTGTGGCGGCCGGTGTGTGAGCTCGTGCTCGATTGGACCAGCGGCGGCGATGAGAACGGCGCGCTGCCGAGCCTCGGCACCTTCACCTTTTCCGCCTGGCAGAGGATCTAGGCCATGATCGTGCTGCCCGAAGACGTGCTCGCCCTGTTGGACGCCGGGCGGATTTCCATCCGTGGCATGATCCGCTTCGCCTTCGGGTCCGGCCAGTATGGTTTCATCCGGGCGCAGCAGCCGCTGACCTGGGCGGGGCTGACCTATCAGCCGGGCGGGCTGATCTCGGTGTCGGACCTTGCCGGGGATGTCGACCGTTCGGCCGGGGGCTTCACGGTGACGCTCGCCGCCTCCCCCGCCGGGCTGACGCCGGCGGTGTTGCAGAGCATCGAGGCGGAAGATTACCGGGACCGCCCGGTGACCGTGTACGACGCCTATTTCCACCCGGACACGGGGGCGCTGCTGCATGTGCAGCCGATGCGACGCGGCTATGTCGACGTGATCGCCCACGAAGACGACCCGTCGACCGGCTACACCATCACCGCCGCCTGCGAGAGCCGGGCGCTGGACTATACCCGCCGCAATGAGCGCCGGCGCACCGTGGCCGACCAGGCGCGGCGCGCGCCGGGCGACCTGTTCTTCGAGCACTGCGCGATGCGCGGCCGGGAAGAAATCTTCTGGGGCCGCGCGCGCACCGTTTCCGGCAGCGCGCCCGTCGTCGCCGGGCGCGGCTTCATCGCCGGCGTCACCAACGTCTGACACTTCTACAAATCAGGAATTCGGCCATGCGCGTCCAAGGCTGGGAGCGAGGGCTCCGGCTCGTCGTGGAGAAGCACCTCGCGCTCCCGACGCAGTACGGGGTGAGCGACTGCTATGCGATCGCCGACGACGCCGTTGAGGCGGTGACCGGCGCGCGGATGTTCCGGGATGCCCGGCGCTACCGCACCGCCAAGGGCGCCGCCCGGGTGCTGCGCCGCCATGGCTTCCTGACCGTGGAAGACGCCTTTGCCGACCGCTTCCCCGCCATTCCGGTGGCACAAGCGCAGCGCGGCGATATCGGCGTGATCCACCAGGGCAATGGCGAGGTGTCGGGCGGCGTCTTCACCGGCGCCGGCTTCTTCACGCGCGGGCCGGCGAGCGCGCTGGTGCTGCCGATCTCCTCTGTCACCCGCGCCTTCCGGGTGGCCTGATGCCTGTCATTGCGCCCATCGTCGCCGCCATCGGCACGGCGGTAACCGCTGTCGGCTCCTTCGTCGCCGGCATTGGCGTCGTCGGTCAGGCGGTGCTCGGAATCGGCCTTAGCGTGGCGGCGAGCTATGCCTCCAAGGCGCTGGCCAACAAGGCGCCGAAGACGCCCGGGGGCGTCCTGTATGAGCGGCAATATGGCGGCGCCGTGCAGCGGCAGGTGGCCTGCGGGCTAGTGGGGATCGCCGGGCACGACACCTATTGCAGCACCTATGGCCCCGCCAATTATGAGATGCACCAGCTTTACACGCTGTCGGATTACCCCAGCGACGGGCTGTCGCGCGTCGCCATTAACGGCAAGTGGGTGACGCTGGAGCCGACGGAAAGCAGCCCGGCGCGCGGGCGGGTGGTGATGACCGGCCCCTTTGCCGGGCTGGTGTGGATCAAGTTTCTCGACGGCCGGCAGACGGCGGCGCTGTCGCCGCTGGTCAATTTCGCCAACCCGGCGGGGCGCTGGACGGCCAACCATATCGGCATCGGCCAGACGGCGGTGCTGGTGAGCATGACCTTCAACGACGAGCGCAACTCGTCATTCCCCGACTTCTTCTTCGAGTTCCGGGGCGCGCGGCTCTATGACTGGCGCAAGGATTCGACCGTCGGCGGTTCCGGCCCGCATCGCTGGGATGACCCGACCACGCACGAGTTCAGCGATAACCCGCAGGTGATCGAATACAATTACCGGCGGGGCTTCGCGATCAATGGCGACATGTTCTGCGGCATGGGCATGGCGCCGGCCGACCTACCGCTCGACAAGTGGACCCCTGCCGCGAATATCAGCGATGAGGCGACCGAGTACGGGCCGCGCTACCGCTGCTCGATCATGCTGGACTGCACCGCCGAGCATGGGGAGAACATCGCCTCGATCCAGATGGCGTGCGGGGCGGCGACGGTGGACGGCATCGCCGGCTCCTGGCCTGTCGTCGGCCACGACCAGCCGGTGGCGATCACCTTCACCGATGACGACCTGATCGCCACGGCGCCGGTGCGCTGGCAGGCGCGGCGCTCCATGAGCGAGCTCGTCAACTCGGTAGCCGGCAAGGTCGCCAGCCCGGACGAAGTCTGGTCGATGGTGGACTATGAGACGCAGACCAGCCCGGCGCTGCTGGCGCTCGACCGGCGCAACCGCGACCTGACCATCGACTTCCCGCAGGTGCGCGTGGGGGGGCAAGGGGCGGCGCTGGCGGCGATCTACTTCAAAGAGAACCGCTATGAGGCGAGCGCGGAAGTGACGCTGCGCCCCCGCTTCCTGGTGCTGGAGCCGGGCGATTGGGTGCGCTGGAACAGCGCGCGCTATGGCAACCGGGTGTATCTCGTCAAGGCGGTGACGCTGGTTTCGCTCGACGGCGAGGGGCCGCGCAATGTGCAGCTGACGCTCGAGGAGCGCGACGGCTCGATCTATGACGGCGTCTCGGCCCCTGCGGTGACCCTGCCGCTGCCGCCAGGCGCGCCGAGCTACCTCGCCGAGGTGCAGTCCTTCACCGCGCTGCCGATCCTGCTCACCGGGACGGACGGGCGGATGCAGGCGGGCATTCGCGCCGCCTGGGAGGCGGTGGACGATGTGACCGTCACCGGCGTCGATGTGATGTATTTCCCGACTGCCCAGCCGGAAGCGGTGATCCTGCGCAGCGTGCCGGTGAGCCAGACGGTGGCGCTGCTCGACGGCGTGCTCTCGGCGACGCAGTACCGGGTGCGCACGCGGCTGGTGACGGACCCGCCACGCACCGTGGCATGGAGCGTGGGCGCACTCGTCACGACCAGCGAACTGCCGGACCCCGATTTCGGAGTGTATCTCGACCAGATCAAGGGCGATGCCTACCAGGCGCTGCTGTCGCTCCGCGCCGACATCAACGCGGCCGGCCAGCGGCTCGACGATCTGGTGAGGCAAACCGCCGCCGGCATGGGAGCGCAGGCGCGCGAGACGGCAGTGGCGGTGCGGGCGGGGACCGCCAATGCCGCGGCTCTCACGGGCCTCTCGGCCTCGGTAACCGAGCTTGATGGCGTCGTGAACGCCAATGCGGCGGTCGTCAGCGCCCTCAGCGCCCAGGTCGGCAACATCGCCGGCGAAGGCCTGTGGAAGATGGAAGTGATCGCCGGCAGCGGCGACGTGGTCGCGCGACTGGTCATCTTCATGCGGGCCACAATGGAAGATGAGTGGGTGGAGGTCGGCACCGCCTGGGAAACCGGCTTCACCGCCGGCATGCCATTCTCGCGCATCACCAACTTCGCTGATCAGTTCCTGGTGCTGAACCCGGTCACGGGAGCGGTGGCGCCACTCTTCGTGATCGATGGTGCGACGGACCAAGCGGTGATCAATGTCGGGTTTCTAAAGGTGCCCAATCTCTCTTCGCTTTCGGTCGACGCCGGCGAAATCACCACGGGCCTCATCAAGGGCGGCCCCGGCGCCAAGCTCCGGATCGATATCACCAACGGCACGATCACCGGGACCAGCTGAATGGCGGATTTTCTGCTGGGAAACCTGGGCGGCGTCACGCGTTTGCGGACGTGCCTCCCGGGCCAAGATGTTGAGAACATCAACCTCGATGAGCGCTACGTCACCTTCGACAGCACATGGCCTAATGCCTTCCGCCTGATCGACAACAATGTGGTCTCGGCCGCCTCGCTGTCGAACCTGACTGTGAACTACGCCGGTGGCGCCACACGAAGGGTGAAGCTGCTGCCGTCGAGCGGTAGCCTTGTCCGTCCCGTTCTCGCATGGGCGCGACGCGGGTCCGGCTCGCTTCAGTACATCTCCGGCGGCGTGACCCGGACGCAGGCTTATCAGCGTGGATACCGGCAGTGCGGCGTCAGCCTTCGCACCGCATTCATACTTCTGTCGCCGCAGCTGAGCGGCGTTGACTATGTCTACTTCATCTTCGGCAATAACGCCTCGTCACCCGAGGATTCGGGGACGAACGGTTTCATCCTCGGCAATCACCCGCTGCATGGCCGTGGCCTGTTTGTGTCGCGGCCCGGCGCCGTGATCGAGACCGCCGGCATTGATGACATGACGGTTGCGACCAAAAAGAACGTCTTCCAGATCGCGGAGACCGGCCAATGTGCGAGCTCAGGCCTAGCGCTCTCCGATCCCATGGCAGACCCGGTGCTGGCGACGGGCTCAGGCCCGGTGGTTGGCTTCGTCGATCTTGAGGGGTCGTATCCGCATTACCCGCCCGTCATCGTCTATTTCACCACCAATGCCGGTGGCATCGCGTGCTCGGCTTACTGGATCAATCCGAGCCGGATCATGCTGACCGGCGGGACGGGTGTAACGAATTTCCGCTTCGCGGTTGTTGCGACGGACCCCGCCTATCGTGGCGGGGTGGATTCGACCGAGGGCGTGCGACGTTGGCACTACTCGCCGGCAACCGGCTTGGTTGTCACCAAGCACGATGTGCATTTCGATCTGGCTAGTCAGACGGATTACATATTTCGCTCAGATCGACTGACCCCCTACATCAAGGCGTATGAGCAAATACCGGCATCAAGACCGTTTGGTGCTTACAACATACCGGCTCCCCCGCCCGTTGGCGCAGGATTACCCTTTGCTTTCTTTCTGCATTACAAGAATGCCACAGGCGACTGGTGGTGCGGGTGCGGCTATTCAGGCGAGTTCGACAAGCGAATATTCAACACCACAATAGATAAGTGGGTGCCGCAAGATACCATGAACGCTTACGTCTCAGCGCGAGACAAGTACACGTGGCTTGGCGCTTCTTCGAGCACGTTGACGGCGTTCGCCACCATGAACGTCTCGGATTTCTAGACCCAAAGGACATCGCCATGCCTGTCTCACCCTCCCTCTATGAGGAAGGCACGATTTCGCTCGTCCATGGCTCGGTTGACTTCACTGGCGCCGGCACGGGCTGGCTGGTCAATGGCGTGGCCGGCGGCACGCTGTGGGTGGCGGCGGGCGGCGCGAGCTACAGCGCGCCGATCCGCGAGATCAGCGCCGACGGGGCGGGCAAGCTCGCCTTCGCCTGGCAGGGGCCGAGCGTGGCGGGGTCGGCCTATGTGATCACCCGCGAGAGCGCGCTTGCCGCCGACGCGCTCTTCGCAAGCAACGCCTTGGTGAAGGTGATCCGCGACCTGTCGCTGTGCGCCATCGCCCCTTATGGCAGCGGCACGATTGCCCAGCGCGACGCGCTGGCGCCGCAGCCGCCCACCGGGTCTTTCTGGCTGCGGGTGGAGACGGGCTATCCGCTCACCCTGACGCGCAAGGAAGCCGCCGGCTGGTCCGGCCCCTATTCGTTCTGACGGGCGCGCCCGGCTCACCATCGACATTCACGGAGGCCGCTATGGCGTCTGACGAAATACTCCTCCCGATGTATCCCGGCGAGGATGGGCTGACAGTGACGATCCGGCTTGAGGGGCGGGATCTGACCGGTGCTACCTTAGAGATGGAGGTTCTTCCTAACCAGCGGGGCACGCCGATCCTGCTTTCGACCCAGAATGGCGGGCTCTCGCTGGATCTGCCTGATGGCGTCGTCGTCGCCTATGGTGCCGATCTGATTGGTCGCCTGCCCGAAGGCCGTCTGACGACAGTCGATCTGTTCGCTTTGAGCGGAGCCGCCCGAAGAAAGATTGCAGCGGGATACATCACGATCGGCCGCGCCGGCCACATGCTCACCGCGAGCCTCAGTATTGTCGAAGTCCCCGGCATCCAGGGCCCGCGCGGCTGGGCGCCGCTGTTCGCGGCCGAGGAATACGGCGCCAGCGTCGTCATGCGGGTCGCGGACTGGACGGGCGGGGGCGGCGACAAGCCGGCTGTGGGGCAGTATCTCGGCTCTGGCGGGCTGGTGGACGATATCTCCGAGGCAACCGATTTTCGGGGCGGCACCGGCCTGACCCCCGATATCTCGGTGCTCTCCACCACCACGCTTGCGCCCGGGCAACCGGCGCGCGTGACGTTGGACCACACCAGCACGCCCGAGGCCCCAAAGCTCGTCTTCGGGCTCCCGAAGGGCGACACGGGCCTGACGCCAGATATTGCGATCCTTCCGACCACCACGCTGGCGCCGGGGGAGCCGGCTGAGGTCAGCCTGGGGCCGGGGAGCACGCCGGAGGAGCCCAAGCTGGCATTCTCCATCCCCGCCGGCGCGCAAGGCACCCCCGGCGCGCCCGGCGAGCCGCTGGTGCTGGTGGTGAGCGACACGGTCGACACCGGCCTCGGCGGCTGGTGGGTGACGCGGGACTACCACGCCGCCGCGACGTGCCAGTACCTGCGCGCCGAAATGCTGGTGGGCACGGCGACGGGCGTGACACTGGCGGTGCGCAAGAATGGTACCACCGTCCGCAGCGGCATCGCGCTGGGGGCCGGGGTGACGACTATCACCGATCTCGGCCTCGTGCTGGCCAAGGGCGACCAGGTGTCGGTGCATCGCGAGGGCGGGGGAACGCTCACTGGACCGTGGGTGATGCTGGTGCAGATCGACGGGAGGGCTCCCTGATGCCGACGCTTACTTATCCCAACTTGGGCAAGACCGCTATCCTACCGACGCTGCAAGACCTTTTCCGCTACGGTGAGCCGGGCGTCGCTTACGATGCTTTCGACCTGTCGTCGCTGTTTCAGGACACGGCCGGCACCAACCCTGCGACCGCGCCGGAGCAGCAAATCGCGCTTGTGTCGGACAGGATACACGCCACACACGCCCGCCAGTCGTCGGTTTCGCTTCGGCCGCTGATTGGGCGCGCGCCGAAGGACCGGCGGAACATATACCTTGGTAGTGACCTACTCGAAGGATCGTCTCCTAGCACGGTGAACGGCGCAACGTTTGTGCTGGATGGGATCGGGTTTGGCGCTACGCTTACCGGCATTTCTGGTGCTAGCATCCTTCAGATGTCGGCCCCGATTGCATCGGGCAGGACCGTATCTTTTTTCGCTTCGGCAGGCACATCAGGTTCAATCGGAGTTGGCTCTACAGGAGGTGCAATCACTGCCAGTTTCAATCTGGTTACCGGCGTGGCAAGCAGCGGCAACAATACGACTGACGCAGCGATGCAGCCGGTCGCAGGTGGATATCGCTGTTCGTTCAAGGCACTCACATCAGCCAACCTGCGCTTAGTTCCCGGCACAGGCTCGATCAACATCGGCAAACTGCAAATCGAGAATGGCGATCTGACCCCTTATCAGTCGGTCAGCTTGAATGGTCTCATCACCACCGAAGAAGGTGTCCCGTCTTACTATTTCGCGCGCTTAGACCTATCCGACGACCGGCTAGATACAGTGCTGCCGCAGGCGGTGACAGGTGACGTGGTCATTGCGGGGCGGGACGGCACAGTCATAGCGCCGGCTAGCTACGCGGCTGGCAGCACATTCCAGCTTGGCCCGACCTCCTATACCGGGGGTGTGTCAAACATCCTGCGGGCGGTTGGTGATGTGGTCGGATGGGCGGTGATCGGCAGGACCCTGACCGCTGCCGAGCGTAAATGGCTTTTGAGCTACCACAAAGAGCGCGGGGCGAAGGGGCTGCTGGTTGAAGCCGGTCCGGAGCTAATCCTAAACGGCACGTTCAACACTGACGCAAGCAACTGGTCTTCCGGCAGCGGTGCTACCTTTGCCGCAGTTTCCGGACAGCTGGTTGTGACAAACCCTTCCGGCGGCACAAATCGTCGCGCAATCCAGTCCTTTAGCGCTGTGATCGGGAGGGCATACCGCATCAGAGGGCAGGTGATCAGCGGCGGGCGTATCGGCGTAGGCACGTCGAGCGTTGCCACCGAGATTTTTCAGATCACCGGGTCCGTCGACCAAGTGTTTGTCGCAACCAGCGCGACGATGTTCGTTGGCTTGGCTGTCAACAGCGCAGCGGCAGGCGACACCGGGGTGTTCGACAACATCTCCGTCCGAGAGCTTCGCCCCGAGGAGGAATGGTAATGCATAGCGCGGTGCTTATACTGCCGATGGCGCTTAAGGACGCAGGCGACCAGATCGGCGCGGCGATGGGGTGGGGACCCGTGTCCTACACCATCCCGCTCGCCGCCGATGACGGGGCCGACGCGACACACATGGGTCTGCGGGCTGATGTGTGGCCCGCCTTCATCGATATGATCGCGGCGGCGAGGCAGGGCGTCTATCCCGAGGCCCTGCCCGAGGCCGTCCTGCGACCCGTCATCGAGGCCCTGATAGCTGATTTCTCCCCCGACCCGTCTGCCCCGGAGATGCCGATCTTGTGGGGTTCGGACCACCTCAACGCGGTCTGCGTGGCCCACGGGTTCACGCGCCTGGCCTAAGCGCTCGTTGAGGCATTTAGCCGAGCGCATAGCGGCCCCAGGCCGCGTAGTCGCTGTCGTCGGCCTTGACGGCATCACGGCGACCCAGATGCTGGGGCTTTCGCCCGTCGTGGCCGCTTAGACCGACACGCACCGCGTGAGAGGCCGGGCGCGCCCGCAACCACGCCCGGCCGCCCACTCACAAGCCTGACGGGCATATGAGCGAGCCCACTATCTATAGCTGAAACAGCCCACGTAGCGAACCCCGAGCGGTATTCGCTTCTCGACCCCGCCTATTTGGCCGCCCCTTCAGGCGGCCTTTTTCATTTCCAACGGGAGAATAACAATGGACCCCACGGTGCCCGCCGGCGCCGCGATCCTGCTCGATTTCATGCGTGAAACCGAGACGGGCCGTCGCGACGCCACTGCCTATGACACGCTGTTCGGCCACAATGAGCGGCATCTGCCGAAGCCTCTGACGCGGATGACCATCGACGAGGTGATCGCCGCCGGGCCGGGTTGGACGCGCGCCTACAAATCCAGCGCCGCAGGTGCCTACCAGTTCATGCGGGCGACGCTGCAAGATCTGAAGGCCGAGCTTGGCCTGCGCGGCTCGCAGATCTTCGACGCCAATCTGCAGGACCGGCTGGGCTATCACCTGCTCAAGCGCCGGGGTTATGCGGACGCCGTGGCCAGGCGCATCTCCCTCGAGGAATTCGGTAAGCGGCTGGCGATGGAGTGGGCCTCCATGCCGGTGCTGGCGGCCACCAAGGGCGCGCACCGGACGCTGCAGCGCGGCCAATCCTATTACGCCGGCGATGCGCTCAACAAATCGCTCGTACCCGCCGCCACCTTCGAGGCGGTGATCGCCAAGGCGCTGGCGACGGCGCGCGCGGTGCCTGCCGCTGCGGGGGTGCCCGTGACAACCCCGCCGCCCGCCTCCTCGGCGGCCCGGCTCGCTCCGTTCATCACCGCTCTCATTGCCGCGCTGGCGGCGCTGCTGGGCGCGCTCGGCTTCAACATCAAGGAGTACCTGCCGTGACCCCGATTCTGACGACGGTTCTGCTCCCCGCTATCGGGGAGATCGTGCAGCAGGTGATCCGCTCGCCGCGCAATGATGCGCCGCCGGCGCAGGCGCCCCTCATCGCCGCCGAGGTGGAGCGGCAGGTGCGCGAGAGCGCCGCCGTGCGCGAGGTGGCGGCGCAGGTGGAATACGCCACCAATGCCGAGCCCTGGTATCAGTCCCGCGTCACCATCGGCGCCATCGTCTCGATCGGCGCCGGCGTGTGCGGGCTGCTGGGGCTGGCGGTGAGCCCGCAGGATGTCGAGACCATCATCGCCGTGGCGACGGCGGCCGGCACGCTGGTGGGCGGGCTCGTGACCCTGTATGGGCGCTGGGTGGCGAAGACGCCGCTTGGCCGCCGCTGAGGGGGTAGTGGTGGCCGATATCCCGCCTGACCCGGCCCTGTGGGGCATCAAGATCGCGCACCTTGCGGCCGGCTTCGTCGGCGGGCTGGCCCGCTCGCTGACACACCCGGGCGGCTCGCTGGCGCGGCATGTGTGCGCGGCTGTCGTCGGCACCGCTGTCGCCGGCTATGGCACGCCCATCGGCGCGCATTTCGCGGCGCGCTGGCTGGCGGCGCCGGAGATATCGCCCGCCTCTGTCGAGGGGATGGTGGGCTTTATCCTGGGGCTCATCGGCATGTCGCTGTGCGAGGCGGCGATCCGCTGGGTGCGCCACTGGCGAGACGGCCCGCCGCCGGGATGGAGACCGCCGCCATGGCCGCGGTGATCGTCGACACCGCAACCGGCCTCCGGGCCGATTTTCACAAGCCCACGGGCCGGCTGCTCATCGCCGGCCCTTCGTCCTTCGCCATAGGGACGCTGGAAGAGATGGAGCAGATCGAGCGCTTCATCCGGCAGGCCCGGCACCAGGTGCGGGCGGACGCCTATGAGGGCCGCTGGCCGGCGCTGCCGGAGATCAAGCCCGAATTCTGACATTTACAGCCCTGCCGGGTGATCGGCGGGGCATTGGGGCGCGCTAACACCCCTCCGCCGCGGGCCAGTCCTGGCAGATCAACCCGCGCAGCCTCGCATAGCGAAAAGGCCACCCGCCGAGCGCAGCCGGCGCGCGCACGGACTGTGCCCTATCGCGAGTTACCAAATCATGGAGATGGATACCCTCCGGCCGGTGCGCCCTGCCCGGCCGATCGCCGCCTATATCGGCGGCAAGAAGCGCCTCGCACCGCTCATCGTCGAGCGGATCGGCGCCATTCCGCACCGCAGCTATGCCGAGCCCTTCATTGGCATGGGCGGCGTTTTCCTCCGACGGGACCGGCGCCCGCCGGCGGAGATCATCAACGACGTGTCGGGCGAGGTGGTGAACCTGTTCCGGGTGGTGCAGCGCCACCCGGATGCGCTCGAAGCGCAGTTCCGCTTCCTCCTGACGGCACGCGCCACCTATGACGTGCTGCAGGCGACCGACCCGCGCGGCCTTACCGATATCGAGCGGGCGGCGCGTTTTCTCTACCTGCAGCGGGCCAGCTACGGGGGCAAGGTGACGGGGCAAACCTTCGGCGTCTCGCCGCTGGAATCCGCCGCCGTTGACCGCAGGAAGCTGCGCCCGCTGATCGACGGGCTGGCGCAGCGCCTGGCGGGCGTGGTGATCGAGAACCTGCCCTATGGCGCGCTCCTCGAGCGCTATGACGGGCCGGGCGTGCTGTTCTACCTCGACCCGCCCTATCACGGCAGCGAGGACGACTATGGGGCGGGCGTGTTCCCGCCCGGCGAGTTCGAGCGCATGGCCACCCAACTGGCGGACCTGAAGGGGCGGTTCCTGCTCTCGATCAACGACACGCCGGAGATCCGGCGCGTCTTCGCAGCGTTCCCGATGGATGAGGTGCGGCTGCGTTACACGATCGGGCGCAGCGCCGCGACCGAGGCGGCCGAGCTTCTCATCTGCGACCTGCGCTCGGCCGACTGCCGGCCCCAGCGCTCACTCTTCGACAACCCCCATTCGCGCGAGCCGCGCGGATAGCGGCCGGGACTTCTCCCGGTTCAAAGCCTACCCCACTCGCCCCGCTGCCATTATGGGTGGTGGGGCGCTTTTTTCGCGTTTTGTTCCATTCTCGAAAGATTCTTGTCGAGCCGCCCTTGCGGAAGCATCACGCCACGACCATTTGCCTCAGGTTGTCCCTCGGGACAGCAAAAAGCCGGGGTTGGCGCCCCGGCTC
Source organism: Ancylobacter polymorphus (assembly GCF_022836935.1). Classification (NCBI taxonomy): domain Bacteria; kingdom Pseudomonadati; phylum Pseudomonadota; class Alphaproteobacteria; order Hyphomicrobiales; family Xanthobacteraceae; genus Ancylobacter; species Ancylobacter polymorphus. The sequence continues at coordinate 3,365,557 of NZ_CP083239.1, forward strand.
TCTTGAATCCGCAACTGCCTGGAAGCCTTGCGGAACGGTACATTGGACAGGTCCTTTAAATAGGACCGGTTATCGTTCTGTCAAGCGCTTTCCGGCCCAATTTGGGAAGCCTTAATGCAGTACTCTCTCAAGGTGTTTCACGACCCTCAGCACGACACTTTCCGTGTGATCGACCGAAATGGCGAGCCTTGGTTCGTTCTTTTGGACGTATGCAAAAAGCTGGATATCGCCAATCCGAGCGACGCAGCTTCTAGGCTCGACGATGACGAAAAGGATGCCGTCGGAATTACCGACGCCATCGGACGCGCTCAGAAGATGACAGTCATCAGCGAGTCCGGTCTCTATTCTCTGATCCTTCGTTCGACCAAGCCGGAGGCGAAGCGCTTCCGGAAGTGGGTCACGTCGGAAGTTCTGCCGTCGATCCGCAAAACCGGCGGGTATGAGCTTTCGCAGACGCCGGCTTTCATCCGGCGCTTCAATGAGAACTGGCACCGCGTCGATGCGGGGCATTTCTCGATTCTCAGCGAAACCGTTGCGCGTGTGTGGGGAAGGCTCGAGATGGCCGGACATCGGCTGGCAGATCGCGCTCCCGACGGGAAAGAAATTCGCCTCGATGGAGCGGTTGGCAGCCGCTTCTCGTCATGGCTGAAAGCCAACCATCCCAGCGTTTGCGACGCTCATAGCTTCTACCTTCACAAGACCCCACAGTGGGAGGGCCTTGTGCGGCAATACCCGAACTCCATGCTTCCTTTGTTCATTGAGTTTGTCGAGACGGTCTGGATTCCGCAGTACGCGGAACAGTATTTTTCGCCTCGCGACCCTGCTGCCCTGCCTTATCTGCAGAAGCTTTTGCCTCCTAGCGGAGCGCCTAAGCCTGGGATGATGCGCCACCCGACGCTCACTGGGCGCTCGTAGTCCATCTCTATAGGTCCGCCGCGCCTTCCTTTCAGAAGGCGCGGCGCCGCCCGTGCTAGCCTTCCGTCCTGAGCGCGCGGACGATCTTCTCTAGATCGCTGATGCCCGCCCACACCCAAGCGCCCCCCTCGGCCGGCAGAACATCGGCGGCGAAGCTGATCTTGATCGCGTCGACCTTCTTCCGAACCTCCGTCGCAGCGCCAGGCACAAAGGCGAGGTTGCCGATCCATGTGCGCGCGTCTGCCGGTGGAGGCTCCGGCGCTATCCGCCACTCGCCATCCGTCTTGATGAGTTTCTTCCGCACGATCTCGTATGGCTGCATCCGATCCCTATCGACGATTCGCACATCGGCCGGCAACCCGAAGGCCGGATCGGTGTTGAGTCAGGATGATACCGATTGCACCTGTTCATGTATGGGAAGGCAATGCCACGCGGCGCACGCTCGGCGATGTGGAAGGCGCCGCTAACTTCCTGCTGATCAAGTGGCCGCCTGAGATGATGGATACACTGGCGCACCGGGCGGCGCAGGTGGCGGCCCTCGACGCGCTAGGCGGGCATGGCACCGCAGGGGCATTCCGTGACGCGCTCATTGCCGCCTCGGCCGAGGCGGGCATCCTAGCTGCTGAGACCGCAGTGCAGCCTGCCACGGCAGGCCCGGTTGGCAATCCGCGGAGCAAACGGCGGCGTTGACTCTCGGCGGACGCGTTCTCAGTATGTTCTCATGCGGAACACCAGCCCTTTGGTCGGATTTCAATGCCGCTGCGGCCACCGAGGCGTCTATGTCCGCGCCTCTGTGATGGAGCTATGGGCGCGCCCGGGCGAGACCATCCACGATGTGCGCAAGCGAATGCGCTGCCGCGTGTGCGGTGAGCGCGAGCCAAGCGGCCCTTACCCTTTCGCCGACTCGGCGACGAGCCACCTGTGGATTTGCACCGACAAGGTGGTCAGTGCGCAATTCGAGAGGGAGGAGCCGACCTAGGCCGGAGGTGGGAAAGAGCGGTGTTGCAAATGCTTGCGAGCCGGTGCGACGGATTCATTTCCCACTTCGGGATAACGCATTGGCTTCATTCGACTTGGCGGCTTCCTTCCGGAAGGCCAGGCCAAGGGCGACCAGTCGCTCCAGACCGAGAACACCCCGTGAACGCCGTTCGGGACTATTTCGGGACTTCTTGCGCCGAAACGTGCATTCCGGTGCGATCTGTCGCCGTTTGTTCCCGGTAACCTGAGGCCCTGTTGCGCGCCGGGAGAGTGCCGTAAGGCATTGATCTTAAAAACGAAACTGGCGGAAGAGGTGGGATTCGAACCCACGGTGGGCGTGAACCCACGGCGGTTTTCAAGACCGCTGCCTTAAACCACTCGGCCACCCTTCCCCGTGACAACATCGGCCGTTGCGGCAGACATCATCGGCGATCCGCTTCCGAACCTGGCACCGGATCGGCACCGGGCTCCCTCCGTCCAGCTAAGGCAGCCCCACTAGGAGACAGCCTGCCAAGGAAACGGCTTCGCCAGGCAAGCCGCCCGTCATGCGTCGGGTTCGGGCCCGGCAGGCCGGGCGGGATCGCCGGCGAGCCATGCCCCAGCCGGTGCCTGCTCGTCAAGCCGTTCCCCCGCCCGATCGGCGCGGCGGAGGGGCGGCGGGCATGTCGCCGCGCCCGCCCCTCCCCCTCGTCTGCGTCATCGCTGCGGTGTTGCCCCGGCCCGGCTCAGCCCGCCTCATTTCGCCCGGCGAAACACCATGCCGCCATGGTGCAGCGTATTGTCATCGACGAACACGCCGTCGGCGGTGAAGCCGGTGTCGTCCCAATAGTCGATCTGCGTCCCTCGCACCTCGTAGCGGCCGCGATAGGCGCTCTCGCGCGAGCCTCGCGCCTCATCATAGCGGCCATTGGGCAGCAATTCGTGCCTGACATAGCGATCGGCGGTGACCCACAGCCCGACATAGGGATGATCGCGGTCGGGCGGGGTCTGGGCGGAGGCGGGTTGCGCGGTCGAGGGCTGCGTCATGGCAGGAATGACTCCGGTCAGTGAGGTGAGGAGCGCCGCCCCCAGGGCGGCGCGGCGTGTCAGCAGGCGGAGGGGATGCGTCATGCCCGCCTCCTCACGTGCTGGCGGTGGGGCGGACGACGATTTCGCTGACATCGACATCGTCCGGCTGTTCGAGCGCGAAGCGCACAGCGCGGCCGATGGCGTCCGGCGTCAGGGCGATCGCGCGGTAGCTCTTCATCGCCTCGGCAGCGGCGGGGTCGGTAATGGTGTCGGCGAGTTCGCTCTCCACCACGCCGGGATGGACGCAGGTGACGCGCAGCTGCCGGTTCTCCTGCCGCAGCCCCTCTGAAATCGCGCGGACGGCGAATTTGGTGGCGCAATAGACCGCCGCCGTCGGCACCACCGAGAGCGCGCCTATGGAGGCGATGTTGACGATGTGGCCGGCGCCGCGCGCGGTCATCTCCGGCAGCACGGCCGCGATACCGTTGAGCACGCCCTTGATGTTCACATCCACCATGCGCTCCCACTCCTCCACCTTCAGCGAGGCCATGAGCGAGAGCGGCATGATGCCGGCATTGTTGATGAGCACGTCTACCCGGCCGAAGCGCGCCCGCGCCGCCTCCGTGAAAGCGGCGACATCGGCGCGGTCGGTCACGTCGAGCCGACGGGTCATCACCTCGGCGCCGGTCGCCTCGGCGATCTCGGTGGCCAGCGCGTCGAGCCGGTCGGTGCGGCGCGCGCCCAGCGCGAGGCGGGCGCCGGCGCGGCCGAGTTCGCGGGCGATGCCGGCACCAATGCCGCTGGAGGCGCCGGTGATCAGGACCACCTTGTCGAGAGTCGTTTTTTCCAAAGCCATGTTGCTGTTCCTTCCGTGTGTTTGGTGTTGGCAGGAAGGTAGTCAGACGGCATTGTCGCGAGTAGCCGCCGACCGGGCGACACAGAGGAAAGCGTAGCTTACCAATGCCGACGGATCTCAACGCCCTCGCCGTGTTCGCGCTGGTGGCGCAGCAGCGGAGCTTCCGTGCGGCCGCCGACCGCCTCGGCGTCACCCGCTCGGCGGTGAGCCAGACCATCGGACGGCTGGAGGCGACGATGGGGCTCGCCCTGGTGCGCCGCACCACCCGCAGCGTCAGCCTCACCGAGGCCGGCGAGCGGCTGCATGCCGCGCTGGCCCCGGCACTGGCGGAGATCGAGGCGGCGGTTGAGAGCACCGGCGATCACGCCAGCGCGCCGCGTGGCCAGCTCCGGCTCGCCGTCTCCTCCATCGCCGAGCGCTTTCTCGCCGGCCCGCTGCTGGCGGGATTCGCCGATGCCCATCCTGCGGTGCAGCTCGATGTGACGGTGACGGATGAGGAGTTCGACATCGTCGCCGAAGGCTTCGACGCCGGCGTGCGGCTCGGCGAGGTGATCGAGCAGGACATGATCGCCGTGCCGGTCTCCGCCGAACAGCGGCAGATCGTGGTTGCCGCCCCGGACTATCTCGCGCGCGCCGGTGCGCCGGCGCATCCGCGGGAGCTGGCCAGCTTCCGCTGCATCGGCTGGCGGCCGGCGCCGCAGAAGGCGCCGTATCGCTGGGAGTTCACGGAAGACGGCCGGGATTTCACCGTCGCGGTCGCGCCGGAAATCACCACCAACGACATGGCGCTGATGATCAAGCTCGCCTTGGCCGGGGGCGGTCTCACCTTCGGCATGGAGGAGACCTTCCGGCCCTACATCGCCCGTGGCGAGCTGGTGCCGCTGCTGGAGGCGTATTGCCCGCCCTTTGCAGGCTTCTATCTCTACTATCCGAGCCGCCGAAATCTCGCGCCCAAGCTGCGGGCGCTGATCGACCATCTGCGCTACAGCCAGGGCTGACGCACGCCCTGCCCGGCCCTGGCGCCGCTCAGCCGCCCTGGCGGGTGCCGGTTGCGCCCGGCGTCGCCCAGTCGGGCACGGTCCAGCCCGGCATGGTCCACATTTTCGGCGCGGACGGCGGCGGAGCGGGTTCGGCGGAAGCGGCGGCTTCCGCTCCATTCTGCCGCGCGGCCGGCTTGGCGCTGCGCGCGATCTTGGGCTGGCCGGCCTTCCACGCGGCCATGAAGGCGCCGGTCTCCCGCAGGATCAGCTCCTGCACGGCGGCGTGGGTCGGCAGCTGGGCGTGGTTGACGAAGCGCGCGCCGGCGTCCCAGGCGCTGATGTTGCGGGCGCCGCGCACATTGGCGAAGCCGGGACCCGCAATGTTGATGCAGCGCGGCACGGTGCAGGCCGGCGGGGCAGGCGCCGCGTCGATGGTGATGACGAGCGGCGGCTTGTAGCCGGCGCGCGCCAGTTCGGTGGCGTAGCGCAGGGCGCTCTCCCCGCCCATGGAATGGCCGATGATGACATCGGGCACCATCCCCTTGGACTTCATCATCAGATGCGAATCGGTGCGGGTCTGGAAACCCTGCCGCGCCAGCGGCCGGGTCAAGGCGGAGACGCCGATATAGTCGCTTTCGACATAGACCCCGAGACCGTCCAGAAGCAGGACGACAGGCGGAGAAGCCGGCGCGGGCGAGGCCGGTTCTGGTTGTTCGGCGCGCCGGCTGGTTTGGGCCAGCGCGGCCGGTGGGGCGATGAGGGCAGCGCCGACGGCGAGCGCGGCGACGGTGGCAGTGACAGGCTTCAAATCGGTTGCTCGACTAACGGATCGCTCTTCCCCCATCGCCACCGTTACCCCAACCGCGCGGTCGCCGCCATCGCTTTGCCGGGATGCTCGCGCGCGGGAAGTGCATATGTCTTTCCGCGCGCCAACCAGTTACCGCTACGCGGCCCGGCTCCAGTGGTGCGCGTCGTTGCGCAGCTGGCAGGCCTGCGTCCAGGTGGCGAAGGCGACCCAGGCGTCGCTCTTCTGCTGCGGCAGGCGGGCCGATTCCAGCTGGGTGAGCAGCATTTCGGCGAAACGGCCGAGGCGGTCGTGACGCAGCGAACGGATGAATCCGATGGCCTCGTCCAGCGAGGCGACGGTCAGGTCCTCCTGACCGATAAGCAGGTGAAGCGGTTCGGGGCGAAAGGCGGGGCCTTCAACAATGTTGGTCATGTGAACCTCCCGTTTCGGCCTTTTGTGAAACCCGTCGGAGGTGGGGCCGTGACCCTCGACGGGCAGGCACATCCTAGGCTGACTATCTTGGCACCCAAATGACGCAGTCAAGAAGTATCCGGGCACGACCATGGCGGATCGCGGCAATTAGGGCGGAAGGGCGTTCACACGTTTGCGTGAAACCGTGATGTCCCCCATGAAGAATACCGAACATCGTACATGTAATGCGGCATTCCAGACGATGGCTGATGGTTAGTGCGCAGGTACCGGAGGCGCGCCAGCCAATAGAAAAGCGTCGTCAGCGTGCTTGTTCCCCTTGGTCAGCTGTCGCGACCTTCTGTCGGGCGCGTGCGGCGCTTTTCCGGCACGGCGCGCGGCTGAATTGTTGCCACCCTGACCGGATAAGTAAAGAATATACTATTCGCGGCTGAATTATTTCGCTTGTGCGAATTAATGGCATTATTAATGCTGCCATGCAGCGTCGAATACCTCTTGCGTGCCCGCCGATACATCATGCTACGCTGCGGACGGACGGCAGAAGACCGTCCTGAGGAGGAAACGCCAATGAAGATCCGCAGCACCTTCGTCGCCCTCGCTGCGGCGACGAGCCTGTTCGCCGTCGCCCCCGCCTTCGCGCAGGAACAGGCGGCGCATGTGAAGCCGGCGACGGCCTATGTGCAGGAGAAGATCGTCCCCTGGCTCAGCGACCCGGTGGTGATCACCGCCGTCATCGACTCGAACAAGGCGCATAAGCGCCTCATGCAGGAAGACATCATCGCCCTCGACAAGGCGTGGGTCGCCAAGGACCCGGCGGTGGTCGACCCGGTTCGCAAGAACAAGCTGTCCGAATTCCTGATCCAGAAGAAGGATGCCTCCGGCGGTGTCATCACCGAGGCGTTCGTGATGGATAATCGCGGCCTCAATGTCGGCCAGACCGACGGCACCTCGGACCTCTGGCAGGCCGATGAGGCGAAGTGGCAGAAGACCTATGCGGTCGGCCCCGGCACCATCTTCGTCGACAAGGTCGAGGAAGAGGACGGCAAGAAGATCGCCCAGGTCAGCGTGACCATCTCCGACAAGGATGTGGCCATCGGCGCCGTCACCTTCGGCATTGATGTCGACAAGCTGAAGTAAGCCCAGTTCCGGATGTGTCTCTCCCGGATATTGGCGGGCGGCGCGAGCCGCCCTTCTTTTTTGCGCGCGGCCCGTGCCGCCCTGCGCCGCATCGACCTTGGCGCGACCATGGGTTAAGTCTGCCCTGCCGGGTCAAACACAGGAGAGCGCCATGTTCCTCGCAATGAACCGATTCAAGGTGAAGCTCGGCTCGGAAGCCGATTTCGAAACCGTCTGGCGCGAGCGCGACAGCCATCTGCGCACCGTGCCGGGCTTCAAGTCGTTCCATCTGCTGCGCGGTCCCACCAAGGACGACCACACCCTTTACGCCTCGCATTCGCAATGGGCGTCGCGGGCGGATTTCGAGGCGTGGACGCGCTCGGAAGCGTTCCGCAAGGCGCATGGCAGCGCCGGCGCCAACAAGCCGCTTTATCTCGGCCATCCCGAGGTCGAGCTGTTCGAGAGCGTGCTCGCACAGTCGATGGAAGACCAGGCGGCCTGAGAGCCGCGTCGGGGACGCTTGTGAGAGGGAGCTCGGCATGGCGGGGCCGCGCCCGGCGCAGTTGACGGATCGGGCGGCGTGCCGTAACGCCTCGCGATCCTGAAATGCCGGGTACCCCCACGATCATGGCCGACATCGCGTCCCCCGACGCCCTCTCCTCCACGCGCGGTGAGGCGCCGCGCATCTCCTTCGTTTCGCTCGGCTGCCCGAAGGCGCTGGTCGACAGCGAACGGATCATCACCAGCCTGCGCTCGGAAGGCTATGAGCTGTCGCGCCATCACGAGGGCGCCGATCTCGTCATCGTCAACACCTGCGGCTTCCTCGACAGCGCCAAGGCCGAAAGCCTCGCCGCCATCGGCGATGCGCTGAAGGAGAATGGCAAGGTCATCGTCACCGGCTGCATGGGCGCCGAGCCCGAGCAGATTCGCGACGTGCATCCCGGCGTGCTCGCCGTCACCGGCCCGCAGCAATATGAAAGCGTGCTGGCCGCCGTGCATCAGGCGGTGCCGCCGCAGCACGATCCCTTCGTCGATCTGGTGCCGCCGCAGGGCATCAAGCTCACCCCGCGCCATTACGCCTATCTCAAGATTTCCGAGGGCTGCAGCAACCGCTGCACCTTCTGCATCATCCCGAAGCTGCGCGGCGATCTCGTCAGCCGGCCGGCGGCGGATGTGCTGCGCGAGGCGGAACGGCTGGTGAATGCGGGGGTGAAGGAACTCCTCGTCATCTCGCAGGACACCTCGGCCTATGGTGTCGATCTGCGCTACGCGCCGAGCACCTGGAAGGACCGCGAGGTCCGCGCCCGCTTCTTCGATCTCGCGCGCGAACTCGGCGGCCTCGGCGCCTGGGTGCGCATGCACTATGTCTACCCCTACCCCCATGTCGACGAAGTCATCGGCCTGATGGCGGAGGGCGTGATCCTTCCCTATCTCGACATCCCCTTCCAGCACGCCTCCCCCACTGTGCTCAAGCGCATGAAGCGCCCGGCCTCGAACGAGAAGACGCTCGCCCGCGTGCAGGCCTGGCGCGCCGCCTGCCCGGATCTCACCTTGCGCTCGACCTTCATCGTCGGCTTCCCCGGCGAGACCGAGGCGGAGTTCGAAGAACTCATCGCCTTCCTCGAAGAGGCTGAACTCGACCGGGTCGGCTGCTTCAAATATGAGCCGGTGGACGGCGCCCCCGCCAATGCGCTCGGCGCCGACATGGTGCCGGACGAGGTGAAGGAGGAGCGCTGGAAGCGCTTCATGGAGGTGCAGCAGCGCGTCAGCGCCCGCCGGCTCAAGCGCAAGGTCGGCACCCGCCAGCAGGTCATCATCGACAGCGTCGGCCCCACCGTCGCCATCGGCCGCTCCAAGGCGGATGCGCCGGAAATCGACGGCGTGGTGCATGTCGCCGCCCGCCGTCCGCTGCGCGTCGGTGAGATCGTCACCGTCAAGATCGAGCGTGCCGACGCCTATGACCTGCACGGCACGGCGGTCGGGTACTGACCGCCCGCACGGCGCCGGGCGGGGCTATTCCAGCACCCGGCGCAGCTGTTCGGAAGGGATGATGCTCTCGTCCACGGTCGGCCAGGCCAGGACCACCGTGTAGGCCAGCGTCATCGAGAAGGCGATGGCGAAGGTCGAGAGGCCGAGGATGAGCTGATAGGGCTTGCCCACATGCAGCGCCGCCAGCCCGACCAGCGACAGCAGGCCCAGCACCATCACCACGATCCAGCGATGTGGCGCCAGATCCGCGTGCAGGATGAAGTAGCGATCCGTGCGCAGCCGGCGCAGCTCGATCTGCCCGGTCAGCAGCACCGAACGGATATAGGTCGGAATGGCGGAATCCGCCTCCGCCCGACCGATGGCGTCGACCAGCGCCTCGAAGGTGGCTGAGACCTCGGCCTGCGGGCGCACCCAGCCCTCGTCCCATTCATAGCGCGCGAGCGCGCGGGCATAGACGCCCACCGCGTCGTCGATCGGTGCGCAGACCGGGCCGCACACACGCGCCACATCGAGCATGGCGTCGAGCTTCTGCACTTCCTGCAGCACGGTCTTGGCGTAGAGCGTCTCGCGGTTCCAGATGTCGCTCACCATGAAGGCGAGGAACAGCGCGAAAGGCAAAGTGAGCGCACCGAGATAGGAAGTCTGCAGGTCGCGCGGCACGAACACCGCGACGAGACGCGGGTGCATCGCCACGCGGTAGCAGGCCCATCCCGCCAGCAGCGGCACGATGGCGACGAAAGCCACGAACAGCGGGAAATACTCGCTGACGAAGAGGCGGGTCCACGTCACGTTCGCGTCTCCGCCTCAGGGGTTCAAGAGGTCGCGCAGCGCGGCTTCGATCACCTGGGTCGCCGCTTTCAGGTCGCGGATACGCACATGCTCGTCGGCGGCATGGGCATTGGCTTCCAGAATGGAGCGCGGCCCGGCGCCGTAGAGCACGGTGGGCACGCCCGCCGCCGTGTAGTGGCGGGCATCGGTGTAGAGCGGCACGGCGGTGGCGGGCGGGGTTTCGCCCAACACCTCGGTCGCGTGGCGCTGGATCGTCTCCACCAGCCGCTCCGTGCCGGGCAGGGTGCGCAGCGGCTCGGCGAGGATCAGGCGGCGGCATTCGATCTCGATGCCCGCCTGCCCCGCTACCGCGCCCTCCACCAGCGCATGCAGTTCCGCCTCGACGCTCTCGCCATTCTCTTCCGGCGTCAGCCGGCGGTCGACCCGCAGCACGATGCGGTCGGGCACCACATTGGTGTTGATGCCGCCGGAGATGAGGCCGACGGTGATTTTCGGCGAGCCGATGCCCGGCGTGGCGCTGACGCGGCTGCCGAGCTGGCGGCGCTCGGCATAGATCGCGCTGAGAATGGCTGTGGCGGCTTCCAGCGCGTCGGCGCCGGTCTCCGGCATGGCCGCATGGGCCTGCTTGCCGCGCACGACGATTTCCATGTGCAGGCAGCCATTATGCGCCACGACAACGGCATAGGAGAAGCCGGCGGAGATGGCGAGGTCAGGCGTGCTGATCCCCTGCCCCAGCAGCCATTGCGGCCCGACAAAGCCGCCGGCCTCCTCGTCATAGGTGAAATGCAGCTCGACCGTGCCGTCCAGGCCCTCCGGCCGCTGTTTCAGCGCCCGCAGCGCGAAGGCATAGGTGGCGAAATCGGATTTCGACACCGCCGCGCCGCGCCCATAGATCGCCCCGCCCTTTTCCACGGCGCCATAGGGGTCGTAGGTCCAGCCCTCGCCCGGCGGTACCACGTCGCCATGGGCGTTGAGCGCGATCACCGGGCCGTTGCCGCTGCCGAAGCGCTCGCGAACGATGAGGTTGACCACGGATTTCATGCCATGCGCGCGGACGAAGGGCTCCGGAACCGCGTGGCGTTCGACGGTGAAACCGAGTTCTTCCAGCAACTGCGCCGCCACTTCCGCATGCGGGGCGCAGTCGCCCGGCGGGTTGTCGCTGGGAACGCGCACCAGCGCCTTGAGGAAGTCGACCTCGCGCGCCAGTTCGTCATCGTCGCCGGACATGCTCACCTCACCGCTCCGCCTGGGCCGCCACCGCCGGGGGCCGTTGATTCCGCGCGCTGAAGCAGCGCCGGCGCCACAGCATAGCGTCCGGGCGCGGCGGCGCGAAGATCGGGAGAAAAGCGGGGGAAGACGTGGCGGCGCCGGCGTCTGCGCTGTCCACGGGAAACGTCATCGGATCGAGACGGCGGTGCGGCCCGGACGGGAACACGTTCCCCGCCCGCGCCATCGCCTAGGGCGCCGGCTTTGCCGACTTCGGCGGCACGGACCGCGCCGCGCCGCCGAAAGGTCTGCCCAAAGGGAGCGGCGTTACTTGCCCGGCACGGCGTCGTCGATGCCCTTCACGTACCAGTTCATCGACAAGATGTCCTTGTCGGCCAGCACCTCGCCTTCCTTCACCACGACTTCACCCTTCTGGTTGAGGATCGGGCCCTTGAAGGGATGCAGCGCGCCGGAGGTGATGGCGGCCTGGGTGGCTTCGGCCATCTTCTTCACGTCGTCGGGCATGTTGGTGTAGGGGGCCATCACCACCTCGCCATCCTTCATGCCGCCCCAGGTGTCGGTGGAGGTCCAGGTGCCGTCGAGGGCGGCCTGCACGCGCTCGATATAGTAGGGCGCCCAGTCATCGACGATGGCGGTGAGCTGCGCGTTCGGGCCAAACTTGATCATGTCCGAGGCCTGGCCGAACGCCTTGGCGCCGCGCGACTCGGCGGCCTGCATGGCGGCCGGGCTGTCGGTGTGCTGGGAGATGACGTCCGCCCCCTGATCGATCAGCGCCTTGGCGGCGTCGGCTTCCTTGGCCGGGTCGAACCAGGAATTCACCCAGACGATCTTGATCTTCATGTCGGGATTGACCGACTGCGCGCCCAGCATCAGCGAATTGATGCCGGAGATCACTTCCGGGATCGGGAAGGAGGCGATGTAGCCCACCGTGCCAGTCTTCGACATCTTGGCCGCGATCTGGCCGAGGACGTAGCGGCCCTCATGGAACTTGGCGTTGTAGGTCGAGACGTTCTTGGCCCGCTTGAAGCCGGTCGCGTGCTCGAAATAGACGTTCGGATGGCGCTTGGCCACCTTCAGCGTCGGCTCCATGAAGCCGAAGGAGGTGGTGAAGATGATCTTGTTGCCGGCGCGCGCCAGCTGCTCGATCACGCGCTCGGCGTCCGGCCCTTCGGAGACGTTCTCGACGAAGGTGGTTTCCACCTTGTCGCCGAACTTCTTCTCGACCGCGAGGCGGCCCTGGTCGTGCTGGTAGGACCAGCCGAAATCGCCGACCGGCCCGACATAGACCCAGGCCGCCTTCAGCTTCTCCGCCGCCTTGGCCGGCGCCGCCGCCCCGGCGAGGGCGAGGCCCGAGGCGATGGCCACCGCCATGGAGAGAATCTTGCGCATGAACGTCTCCGCTCCGTCAGTCGCGGCCGGAGGGATCACCGGCACGCGCGACCGCTTCGCGCGCCGGGAGGCCGCGTGGCGCGGCCGGGTCTGTCGTCGTCGTCAGCGGTCCGGCACGAAGGGCACGCCCAGCGAGGCCGGCGCGCCCTGCCCGTGCTTCAGCGCCGAGATCACCACCAGCGCCGCGATCGTCGCGAGATAAGGCAGCGACGACAAGAGCTGTGAGGGAATGCCCAGCCCGAACCCCTGCGCATGCAGCTGCAAGATCGAGACCGCGCCGAAGAGATAGGCGCCGCCGAGCAGCCAGAGCGGCCGCCAGGCGGAGAATACCACCAGCGCCAGCGCGATCCAGCCGCGCCCGGCGGTCATGTCGCTGGCCCAGAACGGGGTATAGGCGAGGGAGAGATGCGCCCCGGCGAGTCCCGCGCAGGCGCCGCCGAACATCACTGCCAGCGTGCGGATGCCCCGCACGGGGTGGCCGAGCGCATGCGCCGCCGCGTGGTTCTCGCCCACCGCCCGCAGCACGAGGCCGATGCGGGTGCGCGCCAGCGTGTAGGTGACGGCGGCGAGCAGAACCAGCGAGGCGTAGACATAGGCATTCTGCCCGAACACCGCCTCGCCGATGATCGGCAGGTCGGTCAGGCCGGGGATCACCAGCTCCGGCGCACCGTCGAGCCGGGTGCCGACGAAATTGGAGCCGATCAGCCCGGCGACGCCGAGGCCGAGAATGGTGGTGGCAAGGCCGGAGGCGACCTGGTTGGTGGCCAGCCAGATGGCGAGGCCGGCGAAGACGAGCGAGAGCAGCACCCCCGCCAGCACCGCCGCCAGCGTGCCGAGCAGCAGGCTGCCCGATCCATAGGCGGTGGCATAGCCGACGGCGGCACCGACGATCATCATGCCCTCGACGCCGAGATTGAGCGTGCCGGCGCGTTCCGCCACCAGTTCGCCGAGCGAGGCGATGAGCAGCGTCGTCGCCGCCGCCACGATGCTGGCGAGCACCGCGCCGAGGATCGCCGCGTCAAGCATGGGTCGCTCCCTCCACCCGGCGGATGCGGTAGCGCACCAGCACATCGGCCGCGAGAATGGCGATCAGCAGCGTGCCCTGAAACACGCGGGTCACGTCGAAGGGAAGGCGCATGCTGATCTGCGCCGCCTCGCCGCCAATATAGGTCAGAGCGAGCACGAGGCTGGCGATGAGAATACCCACCGGGTGCAGCCGGCCGAGCATGGCGGCGATGATGGCGGTGAAGCCGTAGCCGGGCGAGATCGTCGGCTGCAGCTGGCCGATGGGCCCGGCCACCTCGATGATGCCGGCCAGCCCCGCCAGCGCGCCGGACACCGCGAACACGCCATAGGTCACGCGCTTCTCGTCGAAGCCGGCGAAGGCGGCGGCGCGCGGCGCCGAGCCGGCGAGTTCGATTGAAAAGCCCACCAGCGTGCGCCCGAGCACGAAGGTGGCGGCGATCACCGCCAGCAGCGCGATGACGATGCCCGCATGCAGCCGCCCCTCGCCCATCAACAGCGGCATGAGCGCCACATCGTCGAAGGTGACGCTTTGCGGGAAGTTGAAGCCCTGCGGGTCGCGCCAGGGGCCGCGCACGAGATAATCGAGCCCGAGCTGCGCGACATAGACCAGCATCAGGCTGGTGAGGATTTCGCTGGAGCCGAAGCGCACCCGCAGAAAGGCGGGGATCAGCCCCCACAGCGCCCCGCCAATGGCGCCGAGCACCAGCATGGCCGGCAGCACCCAGGGTCCCGCCTCGGTGCCATGGGTCGCCAGCGCCAGCCAGGAGCCGAGCACGGCGCCGGCGACATACTGGCCCTCCGCGCCGATGTTCCAGCGATTGGCGCGGTAGCAGAAGGCGAGGCCGACGCCGATCAGCAGCAGCGGGGCGGCTTTCACCACCAGTTCCTGCAGCGTGTAGGGATCGCCGAGCGGGTCGATGAAATAGATGGCGAAGGCGCGCACCGGATCGTGGCCGAGCACGACGAACATGAAGGCCCCGACCACCAGCGTGACGAGGAGCGCCACGACGGGCGCCAGCGCGTGGCGCAGGGGAGAGATGTTCTCCTGCCGTTCGAGCCTAAGCGGCATGGTGGCCCTCCCCCTCCGCGTCGCTGTCATGCGCGCCATGGGCGCCGCCCATGGCGAGGCCGATCGCCTCGCGCGAGGTTTCTTCCACCGGCACCGGCGCGGTGAGGCGCCCCTCGCTCATCACGGCGATGCGGTCGGTGAATTCCAGCAATTCGTCGAGGTCCTGGCTCACCACCAGCACGGCGCAGCCCTGCGCCGCGCGCTCGCGCAGCGTGGTGCGGATGAAGCCGGCGGCGGCGGCATCCACGCCCCAGGTCGGCTGGTCGACCACGATAAGGACCGGGTTGCGCAGCACTTCGCGGCCGATGACGAATTTCTGCAGATTGCCGCCGGACAGCCGCCGCGCCTTCGGGTCCTTGCCGCCGAAGCGCACGTCGAAGCCCTTCACGATCTTCTGGAAGCGGCCGAACAGGGTGGTGCGGCGAATGACATCCGCCGTGACGATCTCGCCGTCGCCATGGGTCGTCAGCAGCACATTGTCGGACAGCCGCATATCGGGTGCGGCGGCATGGCCCAGCCGCTCCTCCGGCACGAAGCCGGCGCCGAGCGCCCGGCGTTCCGTGGGCCCCAGCCCGCCGGCGGCCACCTTGTCGATGACGATGCTCTCCTGATCCTCGACCAGGGTTTCGCCCGAGAGCACGTTGAACAGCGCCGTCTGGCCGTTGCCCGCCACACCGGCAATGCCGACGATCTCGCCCGCGCGCACCTCGATATTGATGTCGTGCAGCGCCGAGCCGCGCGACCCGTCGCCGGGAAGGTTGAGGTGGCGCACCAAGAGGCGCGGCTCGCCCAGCGCGTGGGTCGTCACGCGCGGCGTGCGCGGCACTTCCGCCCCCACCATCAGCCGGGCGAGGCTGGCGGAGGATTCGCGCTTGGGATCGACCTCGGCGATGAACTTGCCGCCGCGCAGCACGGTGGCGCGGTGGCAGAGCCGGCGCACCTCGTCCAGCTTGTGGCTGATGAACAGCACCGCCCGGCCCTCGCCGGTGAGAACATCCACGGTGCGGAACAGGTTTTCCGATTCGTCCGGCGTGAGCACGGAGGTCGGCTCGTCGAGGATCAGCACGCGCGGATCGCCGAGCAGGCAGCGGACGATCTCCACCCGCTGGCGCTCGCCGACGGAGAGTTCGCCGACGCGGCGATAGGGCTCGACGGCAAGGCCATAGCGGCGCACGCAATCGTCGATGCGGGCGGCGAGCACGGAAAGCGGCTGGTGGCCGGGCAACCCGAGCGCGACGTTTTCCACCACGGTCATCGCGTCGAACAGCGCGAAATGCTGGAACACGACGCCGACGCCCTTGGCGCGGGAACTCGCCGGGTCGGGAAACACGATCGGCGTGCCCTCATAGAGCAGCTCGCCCGAATCGGCCTGCAGCAGGCCGCACATCATCTTCACCAGCGTGGACTTGCCGGCGCCGTTCTCGCCGAGCAGCGCATGCGTCTCGCCGGCGCGGATGGCGAGGCTCACATGGTCATTGGCCACCAGCGCGCCGAAGCGCTTGGTGAGTTCCACCGCTTCGAGCAGCGATTCCGGCTGGCGTGCCGCCTCCCCCATCCCCGCGCCCCGCCCTAGCGGCCACAGCCGCGGTGCCCGGCACCGCGCGGGCGTGAAGTCGGGGAAACAAGGTGGCGGGAAAGGGTCATGCGCAGCACGCTGGTGGGGTTACGAGCCGGCAGCATGGCATGGCGGGCACGCGGGGCAAGCCTAAAGTCTGGTCCGAAAATTTCGAAAACTGGCGCGTTTTGCGTCAGTCTGCCGGATCGAGATACCGTCACGGCAGCAGCACGGTCGACCCGGTGGTGCGCCGCGCTTCCAGGTCCCGATGCGCATCGGCGGCATCGGCGAGGGCGTAGCGCTGGTTCACCGGGATCTTCACCACACCGGACGACACCACCTCGAACAGGTCGTTGGCGTTCGCCAGCAGGTCTTCCCGGGTGGAGATGTGGGTGAACAGCGTCGGCCGCGTCGCGTAGAGCGAGCCCTTCTGCGACAGGGCCAGCAGGCTGAAGTTGGTGATCGCACCGGAGGCGTTGCCAAAGCTGGCGAACAGGCCGCGCGGCTTGATGCAGTCGAGCGAGGCCGGGTAGGTCGCCTGCCCCACCCCGTCATAGACGACATCGCACAGCGCGCCTTCGGTGATGTCCTTCACCCGCGCGACGAAATCCTCTTCGCTGTAATTGATGACATAGGCGGCGCCGCACTCCTTGGCGATCTCCGCCTTCGCCGCCGAGCCCACCGTGGCGATGACGGTGGCGCCGAGATGCGTCGCCCACTGGCACAGGATCTGCCCGACGCCGCCTGCCGCCGCATGCACCAGCAGCGTGTCGCCGGCCTTCACCTTATGCGTCTGCCGCAGCAGATAGCGCGCCGTCATGCCCTTGAGCATCATCGCCGCGGCGGTTTCGTCGGCGATGGACTCGGGCAGCTTCACCAGCGGCGCGGCAGACATGATGCGCTCGCTGCAATAGGCGCCGAGCGCCGAGCCATAGGCGACGCGGTCGCCGGGCTTGAACCCGCTCACCCCCTCGCCGACCTGCAGCACGATGCCGGCCGCCTCGTTACCCGGCGTGAAGGGCAGGCCGCCCGGCGCCGGGTAGAGCCCGCTGCGGAAATAGGTATCGATGAAATTGAGCCCGATGGCGGTGTGGCGCAGCCGCACCTCGCCCGCGCCGGGCGTGCCGAGCGTCACCTCTTCCAGCCGCAGGACCTCGGGTCCACCGGTTTCATGGATGCGAATCGCCACGACCATCGTGCTCTCCTGACGCGAAGGGGAAGGGGGAAGGCCGCCGGCGCTCAGGCCTGCGGGCCGGCGGCGCGCTTGCGCACCGGAATCACCCCGAACAGCGCGAAATAGACCGCGCAGGCGCACAGGCCCACCGTCACCCACACATCCGGCCGCATGTCCTCAAGCACCGCGATCACCGCCAGCACCGCCCACAGCGCCAGCAGCGCGAGGGTGACGAGCCGCAGCCGCACGACGCGGAAGGGATGCACGAACTTGATCGGCAGGAAGGTCAGCACCGCCAGCAGCGCGATGATGCCGGCGATCACGAACGGGTTCAGCGGCACCAGGAAGAAATAGAACACCACCACGTTCCACACCGCCGGAAAACCCTGGAAATACAGGTCGTCGGTCTTCATCGAGGTGTCGGCGAAATAGAGCGCGCTGGTGAGCAGGATGGTGGCGCTCGCCGCCACCGCCAGCCAGAACGGCATCAGCCCGCCGCTCGCCACCGCGAAGGCCGGCACCAGGCAATAGGTGAGGTAGTCGACCACGAGGTCCAGCGTGTCGCCCGACCAGCGCGGCAGCACCTCGCCCACCTTCGCCCGCCGGGCCATGGTGCCGTCAATGCCGTCGACGAACAGCGCGATGCCGAGCCAGGCGAACATGATCGCCCAATGGCCTTCCACCGCCGCCATCAGCGCCATAAGGCCGCAAACCGCCCCGGAGGCGGTGAAGATGTGGACGGCGAAAGCAAGCGTGCGTCGTCCGGCCGGCCCCGCACTGAGCGACTTGGTTGTCATCGCCACCGGCTCTCCTCCCCCGACCGTGCGACCCGTGGGATCGCCGCCTGCCTCTTCAACATCTGACATATAACATGCGCCCGCCGCGATCCGCATTGCCAGACCACGCCGGGCTGCTTATCCCACACTCCAGGTCCGGCTTATAGTCCCGGTGATGCACATGGAGGTTCACATGTCATCCGAACTGCACACAGGACAGCGGGCGGCGGTGGTCGGCGGCGGCGCCAGCGGCCTCATCGCCGCTCTGGCGCTGGCGGCGGGTGGCCTGCCCGTCACGCTCATCGCCCCGCCCCGCGCGGTGGATCCCCGCGCCACGGCGCTGATGGACGGCTCGGTGAAGGCGCTGGAAGCGCTCGGCGTGTGGCCGCGCCTGCGCCCGAACGCCTCGCCGCTGCGGGTGATGCGGCTGGTGGACGATACCGGCCGGCTGATCCGCGCGCCCGAGGTCGAGTTCCGCGCCGGCGAGCTGGGGCTCGACGGTTTCGCCTGGAATGTGGAGAACGAGGCGCTGCTCGCCGCGCTCGACGCCGCCGTGGCGGCGACGCCCGGCATCACACGGCGTGAGGCCAGCGTCTCCGGCGTCAGGGAAAGCGCTACCCATGCGACGCTGGAACTCGACAGCGGCGAACAGGTGGACGCCGCGCTGGTGGCGGCGGCGGATGGACGCAACTCCCCCTGCCGGCGGGCGGCCGGCATCGAGGTGACGGCGCGCGCCTATCCCCAGGTCGCCGTCACTGCCACCCTCGCCCATAGCCGCCCGCATCGCGACATTTCTACCGAATTCCACACCCGCACCGGCCCGTTCACCCTCGTGCCCCTTCCCGGGAATCGCTCCAGCGTCGTCTGCGTCGTCTCGGCGGCGGAGGCGGAAGCGCTGGCCGCGCTCGACGACGCCGCCTTCGCGCGCGAGATGGAACGCAAGGCGCATTCGCTGCTCGGGACGATGCAGCTTGATTCGCCGCGCGGCAGCTTCCCGCTCAGCCAGCGCACCGCGACGCACTTCGCCCGCGGCCGCATCGCGCTGATTGGCGAGGCCGCCCACATCATTCCCCCCATTGGCGCGCAGGGGCTCAATCTCGGCGTGCGCGACGCCGCCACTCTCGCCGAAATCGCCAGCGATGCGGTGCGCGCCGGGCGCGACATTGGCGGCGCCGAGGTGACGGAAGCCTATGAGCGCCGCCGCCGCCGCGATGTCGCCGCGCGCGGCTTCGCCATTGATCTGTTCAACCGCTCGCTGCTCACCGATCTTCTCCCCGTCGCCGGCCTGCGCGGGCTCGGGCTTTATATGCTCGGCCGCTCGCCGGGGCTGCGGCGGCTGGTGATGCGCGAGGGCGTGGGGCCGACCAGCGACGTGCCGCGCCTGCTGGCGGGGGCGCCGCTTTAGAGCATGCGCTGATCGGTAAATCGCCCTCTAGGCTATTGCAGCAGGCCGTGCGGCAGCATGTCGTGCTGCAGGGCGTAGAGCATGGCGGTGACGGTCGCCACCGAGACCACGGTGCCGACCAGCACGCCGCCGGACGCGCCGGCGACATAGGTGTCGTACTGCTTGGCCATGATGAAGGCGTTCAGCGCCGGCGGCAGGCTCGCCATCAGCACGGCGGTGGCGATCCACACCGGATCGAACCCGCCGACGAGGCTCAGCACCAGCCACACCAGCGCCGGGTGGATGACGAGCTTGATTCCCAGCAGCCACGGCACCTCGCTCTGCATCTTGCCCATCGGCCGCAGCGCCACCGAGACGCCGAGCGTGAACAGCGCGCAGGGCGCGGCGGCGTTGCGCAGGAACTCCATGGTCTTTTCCATCGCGGCGGGCGGATGGAATTCGGCATAGGCCGAGAGCACGCCGAGAAAGGTCGCGACATTAAAGGGGTGCGTGACCACGCGGCGCACCACGAGGAGCAGCGTGTGGCCCAGCCCGCGGCGGTCGCGCCCGCCGATGGCCATCAGCACTGGCACGATGGTGAAGAAGAACAGGCTGTCGAAAACGAAGATCAGCGCCGTCGGCACCGAGGCGGCAGCGCCGAGCGCGCCCAGCGTCAGCCCCGGCCCCATATAGCCGACATTGGAATAGGAGCCGACAATGGCGGCGATGGAGGCTTCCGGCAAATTGCCGCGCCGCAGCCACAGCCCCACCAGCAGCGAGAGGGTGAAGCACACCGCCGTCGTCGCCGTGGTGGCGAGGATGAAGCGGCCATTGGTCAGTTCGTGGAACGGCGTGCGCGCCACCAGCGAATAGAACAAAGCCGGCAGGGCGACATAGATGATGAAGAAACTCAGCCAGGCGAGGCCGCTTTCCGGGATACGCGCCAGCCGGCCGCATCCCAGCCCCAGGAAGATGACGCCGAAGAAGGGAAGCGCGAGCGCAAGGACCTCGTCCATAAGCGCTCGCTACCGGCTCGCCGCGCCCCGGTCAATGGCGACGTGGCGTGCCCGCGGCGGGTGCGGTCGGGCATGGCGGTTGCATGAGCGGCGTTGACAGGCGCCGGCCTCGCCCGCTACGGGGGCGCCACCCCCATGGCGGACATTTCAGTATGGCGGACGGGTCCAGGATGAAAGAGCGCAACGCCAAATACCGGATCGGCGAGGTCGTGCGGCACAGGCACTACCCGTTCCGGGGCGTGGTGTTCGATGTGGACCCGGAATTCTCCAACACCGATGAGTGGTGGGAATCGATCCCCGAGCACATCCGCCCGACCAAGGACCAGCCCTTCTATCATCTGCTGGCCGAGAACGCGGAGACGGAATACGTCGCCTATGTCTCGGAGCAGAATCTGGAACTCGACACCACGGGTGAGCCGCTTCGCCACCCGCAGCTGCCGGAGATGCTGGCGGCCGACGGTGACGGCGGCTGGCGCGTGCGCAGCGAAAGGCTGCAATAGCTCGCGCCTCTTGCACACCCTTCCCAAACGAAAACGCCCGGCTCATCGCCGGGCGTTTCTGTATCGGGAGGAGCGCGGGCCTTACTGGGCCGGCGCGGTCTTCAGCTTTTCGGCGCCGAGCTTTTCAAGGCCGGCCTTGGTCTGCTGTTCGCGCTGGTCGGCCTCGGCCTTCAGCTGATCCTGGCGGGCCTTCACCTGCTCCTGGATCTTGGTGATCTGCGCCTCGAACGCCTTCGGGTCGGTCTGCGGGCCGTCATAGACCTTGGCGAAATCGCCGAGGCCGATCGGATAGGAGATCAGCCGGCCGACCGCATTGGCGACCTGCAGCGTCAGGCCGGGGGCCTTCTTCATGCGGTCGACGAAGCCCTGGTCGACCTGGATGTCGCCGCGGCAGAAGCGCTCGTCGCACATCACGAAGGTGCCGAGGATCGGCTGTTCGTTGGCGAGGGCGACGCGGAAGCCGTTGCGCAGCAGCAGGCCGGTCGGGAAAGCGACGGTGAACGCCTTCTTCGGGTCGTCCTGCACCTCGAATATGCCGAAGCGGACGAGGAACTGCCCGGTGTCGGTGATGATGGTCTGCTCCATTTCGCAGACCTCCTTGTTGATCGACGGCTCCTGCCGGCAGCGCTTCATCCACGGAATCGGAATCGCCGGGATCTGCTGCGCGCCGGCCTGCTGGCCATTGGCCGGCGCGGCGGGCTGGGCGGCGGGAGCGGCCGGCTGCTTGGCCGCCGGCTTGGCCGGCGCCGTCTGGGCGAGCGCGGCACCGCTGGCAAAGGCCAGCGCCAGGGCGGCGCCAGCCAGGCTGCGCGCGAGAGTGGAGCGGTGGATCATGTCGAGTTCCTGTCGAGCGAACCGGGTAGAGACAACAGCGGACGCCTCGCCGCCATAACGCGATCGTGGGGCTGTCTCAAGCGCAATTGAGGCGACAGAGTGACCCCGGGACATATCGGTGTCCCGTTCATGCTAGATGTGGGGGGGCGACTACGCCCCGAATCTCGAACAGGAGCCGATGCGTGAGCGGTATCACCCGGCGGGCCTTTGCGCGCAATGTCTTAATCGCCGGCGGCGCGGCCTTGGGCTACCCCTATGCGCTGCCGGCCCGCGCGCAGGAGAGCGCCGCGCCCTCGGGCCCCCGGCACGGCCTCGCCATGCATGGCGACCCGCTCTATCCGCCCGACTTCGCGCATTACCGCAGCGTCAATCCCGACGCGCCAAAGGGCGGGCGGCTGGTGCAGGGCGCGGTCGGCGCGTTCGACAGCCTGAACCCGTTCATCGTGCGTGGCACGGCGCCGCCCTTCGTGCGCTGGAACATCGTCGAAAGCCTGATGGCGCGCAGCCCGGACGAGGCGTTTACCTGCTACGCCCTGCTCGCCCGCAGCGTCGAGACCGACGCCGCCCGCTCCTATGTCGCCTTCGAGATCGACCCGCGCGCCCGCTTCTCCGACGGCACGCCGGTGACGGCCGACGACGTGCTGTTCTCCTACGAGCTGCTGCGCGCCAAGGGGCGGCCAAACCACCGCACCTATTACGGCAAGGTGGCGAAGGCGGAAGTCACCGGCCCGCTCGCCATCCGCTTCACCTTCGCCGTGGTCGACCGCGAATTGCCGCTCATCCTCGCGCTGATGCCGGTGCTCGCCCGCCACGCCACCGATCCCGAGACCTTCGAGCAGACCAGCTTCAAGGCCCCGCTCGGCAGCGGGCCCTATGTCGCCAGCGAGGTGAAGCCGGGCGAAAGCGTGGTGCTCACCCGCGCGCCCGCCTATTGGGGCGCGGAGCTGCCGGTCAATCGCGGCAATTTCAATTTCGACAGCCTGCGCTACGACTTCTACCGCGATGTGAATGCGCAGTTTGAAGCCTTCAAGCGCGGCCTCTACGACATTCGCTTCGAAACCGATCCCGGCCGCTGGAAGACCGGCTATGATTTCCCCGCCGCGCGCGACGGGCGCATCGTCACCGAGGAAATCGCCACCGGCACGCCAAAACCCTATTCGGCGCTGATCTTCAACATGCGCCGCCCGCTGTTCTCGGATCTGCGGGTGCGGCAGGCGATGGTGGCGCTGTTCGATTTCGAATGGGCGAATCAGAACCTCTATTTCGGCCTCTACCGCCGCAATGGCAGCTTCTACGACGATTCCGAACTCTCCTCGCTGGGTCGCCCCGCCGATGCGCGCGAGCGGGCGCTGCTCGCGCCCTATGCCGACGCGGTGCTCCCCGCAGTCATGGACGGCACCTGGCAGGCGCCGCGCTCGGACGGCACCGGCCGCGACCGTACAAGGCTGCGCGAGGCGCTCGATCTCTTCGCCGCCGCCGGCTGGGACCTGAAGGGTGGCACGCTCAGCAGCCGCGCCACCGGCCAGCCCTTCGCGCCGGAGCTGCTCGTCGGCTCAAAGGACCAGGAACGGCTGGCGCTCGCCTATCAGAACATGCTGCGCCGCGCCGGGGTCCGGCTCGACATCCGCCTCGTCGACAATGTGCAGTTCGAGGCCCGCAAGCAGACTTACGACTACGACATGGTGCCCTATATCTGGGACCAGTCGCTCTCCCCCGGCAATGAGCAGGCGTTCTATTTCGGCTCCGCCGCCGCCGACACGCCCGGCACGCGCAATTTCATGGGGCTGAAGAGCAAGGCGGCGGACGCGATGATCGAGGCGCTACTGGCGGCGCAGGGCAAGGAGGATTTCGTCTCCGCCGTGCGCGCGCTGGATCGGGTGCTGATTTCCGCGCAGTTCTCCGTGCCGCTGTTCTACACGCCCGGCCAGTGGGTGGCGCGCTGGCGCAAGGTGGAACGGCCGCAGACGCTGGCCCTGCAAGGCACGCTGGCGGAAAGCTGGTGGCAGGCCAAGGGCTAGCGGCATCGGGCAGCCGAAACCGGCGAGTTGCCCGCTGTCGCTCGGTCAATTCCGCGTCGCCCGGCGCATGAAGCGCTGGACAGCCGGGCCGTCACCTGTTCCTTAGGGGCGGAATGCGCGCGGCGGGCCGGCTTGGGCCGGTTGACCCGCGAAGGAATGAAGTGCTGGAGCCATGTCCATGCGTTACGCCGTCCTCTCCGCCGCCCTGCTCGTGGCGGGCACCCTGTCCGCCGGAGCGCAGCAGCCGATTGAGGTGCACCCGAACCAGCCGGCGCAGGGCGGGCTGGAGATCACCATTCCGCCGATCAACGACCCGAATTATCTCGATTACGGCCCGCTGCCGGACAAGCCGGGTTCCGGCAAGAGCCAGGACTATATGGATCAGGCCGGCGGCAATTATGAAAACCTCAGCGGCCCGGGGTCGGATGTCGACGCTGATGTGATGCCCGACACCGACGGCGCCTATGAAAGCCCGCTGGACTGAGGCCCGGCTGAAAGCGGCCGTCATACGGACGGCTCGCCACCCCTGAGAACATCGTCATCCCGGCCGTCGCCGAGGCGAAGAGCCGGGATCGTCGTCCAAAATGCCGCAGCGATCCCGGACAGGGCCTGCGGCCCTTCCGGGATGACGGCCCGCCGCGAAGCGGCGGCTCACGCCGCCTTCAGGCCGCCTTCGCCCCCTGCTCCGCGATCTTCGCCAGCTCTTTCAGAATTCCGGCGCTGCCCTTCAGTCGCGCATTGGCGCTCGGCCAGTCCTCGGAGAACACCACCTTGCCGTCGGGGCGCATCTTCGCCACCACATGCGGCTTGCCGACATAGGTGATGAAGCCGGCCGGGTTGGGGAAGCGCCCGTCGCGGAAGGTCAGCACCATGCCGCGCGGGCCGGCATCCACCTTCTCCACATTGGCGCGGCGGCACAGCGCCTTGATCGCCACCAGCTTGAGCAGCTGTTCCACCTCTTCGGGCAGCGTGCCGAAGCGGTCGACCATTTCCGCGCCCATGGATTCGATCTCGGCGTCGGTCTCCATGTCGGCCAGCCGGCGATAGAGGCTGAGGCGGACATGCAGGTCGGTCACATAGTCCTCGGGGATCAGCACCGGCGTACCGATGGAGATGGTGGGCGACCACTTGTCCGCCGCCGGCGCGGTAATGCCGGCCTTGAGGTTGGCGATCGCCTCCTCAAGCATCTCCTGATACAGCTCGTAGCCGACCTCCTTGATATGGCCGGACTGCTCGTCGCCGAGCAGATTGCCGGCGCCGCGAATGTCGAGGTCGTGGCTGGCGAGCTGGAAGCCCGCCCCCAGCGTGTCGAGCGACTGCAACACCTTGAGCCGCCGATCCGCCTGCGCCGTCACCTGCTTTTCCGCCGGCAGGGTGAAGATGGCATAGGCCCGCGTCTTGGAGCGACCGACGCGCCCGCGCAGCTGGTAGAGCTGGGCGAGGCCGAACATGTCGGCGCGGTGGATGATCAGCGTGTTGGCGGTGGGGATATCGAGGCCGGATTCGACGATGGTGGTGGAGAGCAGCACGTCGAACTGCCCGTCATAGAAGGCGGACATGATTTCTTCGAGCTGCGTCGCCGCCATCTGGCCATGCGCCACCGCGACCTTCACCTCCGGCACGCTCTTGTCGAGGAAGTCCTTCACCTCGGCGAGGTCCTCGATGCGCGGGCAGACATAGAAGCTCTGTCCGCCGCGATAGCGCTCGCGCAGCAGCGCCTCGCGTACGATCAAGGGATCGAACGGGGTTATGAAGCTGCGGACCGCCAGCCGGTCGACCGGCGGCGAGGCGATGATGGAGAGTTCGCGCACCCCGGTCATGGCGAGCTGCAGCGTGCGCGGAATGGGCGTCGCGGTGAGGGTCAGCACATGCACCTCGGCGCGCATCTGCTTCAGCCGCTCCTTGTGGCCAACGCCGAAATGCTGCTCCTCATCGACGATGACGAGGCCGAGATCGCGGAAGGAGATCGTCTTGCCCAGCAGCGCATGGGTGCCGACCACGATGTCCACCGTGCCGTCGGCGAGCCCCTTCTTGGTGTCGGAAAGTTCCTTGCCGGTCACCAGCCGCGAGGCCTGCCGCACCACGACGGGCAGCCCCTTGAAGCGCTCGGAAAACGTCTTGAAATGCTGGCGGGCGAGCAGCGTGGTCGGCACCACCACCGCCACCTGCTTGCCGTTCAGCGCCACGGCGAAGGCGGCGCGCAGCGCGACCTCCGTCTTGCCGAAGCCGACATCGCCGCACACCAGCCGGTCCATCGGATGGCCGGAACCGAGATCGTCGAACACCGCCTCGATAGCGGCCTCCTGGTCCTCGGTCTCCTCATAGGGGAAGCGGGCGCGGAACTCGTCATAAAGCCCGGCCGCCGGCACGAGGCGCGGCGCCTCCTGCGTCTGGCGCTGCGCCGCCACCTTGATCAGCTCGGCCGCCATCTCGCGGATACGGCTCTTCATCCGCGCCTTGCGCGCCTGCCAGCCGCCGCCGCCCAGCCGGTCGAGCTGTGCCTCGGTGTCTTCCGAGCCGTAGCGCGACAGGAGTTCGAGGTTTTCCACCGGCAGGAACAGCTTGGAGCCTTCCGCATAGTGGATTTCGAGGCAGTCGTGCGGGGCGCCCATCGCCTCGATGGTCTTCAGCCCGATGAAGCGGCCGATGCCGTGGTCGACATGCACGACGAGATCGCCGGCGGTGAGCGCGCCCAGCTCCGCGATCACGTCCTGCGGCCGGCGCGCCTTGCGCTTCGGGCGCACCAGCCGGTCGCCGAGAATGTCCTGCTCGCCGATGACGGCGAGGCCGTCCGTCTCGAAGCCAGACTCGATGCCGAGCACGGCCAGCGCGATGGTGCCCTTGGGCAGCGCCTCCGCCGCGTCGCGCGAGCCGACCGTCTGCGTGCCCTTGAGGCCGTGATCGGCGAGCACGGTGGACAGCCGGTCGCGCGAGCCGTCCGACCAGGCGGCGAGGATGGTGCGCTTATGTTTGGCGAGGTCGCGCAGATAGGCGGCCGCCACCTCGAACAGCGAGGCTTCGGGGTCCGCCCGTTCCGGCGCGAAGGAGCGGGCCGGGCGGCCGTCGAGGTCGATCACGTCCCTCGATTCGGGCAGCGCATAGGCCGACAGGGCGACGTTCTTCGCCGCCTCGCGCCGGGCCTTCCACTCCTCGGCGGTGAGATAGAGCGCGTCGGGCGGCAGCGGCTTGTAGGGCGTGCCGCCGCCATGCTCCAGGCCGTGGCGGCGGGCGTCGTAATAATCGGCGATCTGGTCGAGCCGGGAGGCGGCGGCCTCGTCGTCCTGCGCCTCCATGACGATGGGGGCGTCGGGGGCGTAGTCGAACAGCGTGTCCAGCCCGTCATGGAACAGCGGCAGCCAGTGTTCCATGCCGGGATAGCGCCGCCCCTCGCTCACCGCCTCATAGAGCATGTCGCCGCGCTGCGCCGCGCCGAAGGCGGCGACATAGGCCATGCGGAAGCGCTTCATCGTCTCGCTGGTGAGCTGCACCTCGCTCATCGGCACCAGATCGAGGGCGCGCATCTGCATGGCGGTGCGCTGGGTCTCGGGGTCGAAGGAGCGGATCGATTCCAGCGTGTCGCCGAAGAAATCGAGCCGCACCGGCGCCGGCAGCCCGGGCGGGAACAGGTCGACAATGCCGCCGCGCACCGCATATTCGCCGGTATCGCGCACGGTGGAGGTGCGCTGGAAGCCGTTGATCTCCGCCCAGCCCACCACCTCGTCGAGCGAGAGCGCGTTGCCCGGCGCGGCGGAGAAGGACTGGGTGGCGATCAGCGCGCGGCTCGGCACGCGCTGCAGCGCGGCGTTGACCGTGGTGAGCAGGATGGTGCCGGCCTCGCGGCCCTTCACACGCGCGAGCCGGGCCAGCGTGGTCATGCGGCGGGCGATGACGGCGCTGTTGGGCGAGGCGCGGTCATAGGGCAGGCAGTCCCAGGCCGGGAAGGGCAGCACCTCCACCCCCGGCGCGAAGAAGCCGAGCGCCCGCTCCAGCTCCGCCATGCGCTCGCTGTCGCGGCAGATCACCATCAGCGTCGGCCAGGGCGCCTTGTCCTGCGCCGCCAGCGCGCGGGCGAGATCGGCGACGACGAGGCCCTCCATCCCGCCCGGCACATTGGCGAGCGTGACCGTGCGGCCGGGCGCGAGCTTCGAGGTCAGGGTGGCGAAAGCGGTCTTCATATCGGCGGCAGGCCCTCGCCCGACAGATGGAACTGGCGGAAGCGGTGAAAGACGGGGGTGTCGAACTCCGGCGACGGCTCACCGCTGCCGAGCCAGCCGAAAAGGTCGGGGTCCTCGACCTCGATCAGCTTCTCGAAATCGGCCACCTCGTCCTCGCTCAACTCGCCGATGCAGGCATCGGCGAAACGGCCCATCAGCAGGTCCATCTCGCGGGTGCCGCGATGCCAGGAGCGGTAGAGGATGCGGCGACGGCGGGCATCGAGGCCCGCGCTGGAGCGCGTGGTTCCGGTCATGTCCAGGTCTCGGTTTCGCGGTGACGCCAGCGCGGCCGCGCGCAAGAGGCGCCGGTTCTAGCGCGGGCTGGGCCCGCTGTCAGGTGGCTTGTCGGCATGGCAGATAGAACGCCCGGGAAGCGATTGCGCGCCGGCCCGCCATCGTCCACCTTCCGCCCATCATGCGGCCCGACCTTCTCAATCCCTATTTCGCCGAAATCACCGGCCTTCCCGGCATCGGCCCCAAGCTCGCGCGGCCCTTCAACCGCCTGCTCGGGCGGGAGGAGGGCGCGCGCGTGCTCGATCTCCTGCTGCACCTGCCATCCTCCACCATCGACCGCCGCGCCCGCCCGACACTGGCGGAAATCGTGCCCGACACGGTGGTGACGGTGGAAATCCATGTCGACCGCCATGTCCCCACCCCGCGCGGCTCGCGCGCGCCCTACCGTGTCTATGGCCACGACGCCACCGGCGACCTGACGCTCGCCTTCTTCAAGGCCGAGCGCAGCTGGATGGAGCGGCTGCTGCCCGTGGGCGAAACGCGCTGGGTGTCGGGCACCGTCACGCTCTACGACGGCATGGCGCAGATGGTTCACCCCGACCGGGTGGTGGACGCCGCCGGCCTCGCGAAGCTGCCGCCGATCGAGCCGCTTTATCCGCTCGTCGAGGGGCTGGGCCAGGGCCATCTGCGCCGCGCCATCGAGGCCGCGTTCACCCAAGTGCCGGAGCTGCCGGAATGGCGCGCCGACCCGCCCGGCATCGGCTTTCTCGACGCGCTGCGCAAGGTGCACCAGCCGCGCGAGACGCTGGATGCAAGCCCGCAGGGCCCCGCCTGGCAGCGTCTCGCCTATGACGAACTGCTCGCCGGCCAACTCGCCCTCGCCCTGCTACGCGCCAGCACGGTGAAGCAGGCAGGGCGGCCGAGCGTGGGCGATGGGCGGCTCTCGGCGCGCATTCTCAGTGCCCTGCCCTTTTCCCTCACGGGATCGCAGACCGAGGCGCTCAAAGCCATCCGCGCCGATCTCGGGTCAGAGGACCGCATGCTGCGCCTGCTGCAGGGCGATGTCGGCTCGGGCAAGACCGTGGTGGCGCTGCTGGCGGCGGCCACCGTGATCGAGGCCGGCCGGCAGGCGGCCTTGATGGCACCGACGGAAATCCTCGCCCGCCAGCACATGAAGACCATCGCCCCGCTGGCGGAAGCGGCGGGGCTTCGCGTTGCCCTGCTCACCGGGCGGGAGAAGGGGCGCGGGCGGGCGGAGCTTCTGGCCCGGCTCGCGGCCGGCGCGATCGATCTCGTCATCGGCACCCATGCGCTGTTTCAGGAAGGGGTGGATTTCCACGACCTCGCGCTCGCCATCGTCGATGAGCAGCACCGCTTCGGCGTGCATCAGCGCCTCGCGCTCGCCGCCAAGGGCGAGGCGGTGGATGTGCTGGTCATGACCGCGACGCCGATCCCGCGCACGCTGGTGCTGACCTATTTCGGCGACATGGATTCCAGCGAGCTGCGCGAGAAGCCGGCCGGCCGCCAGCCCATCGACACCCGCGCCATCCCCTCCGACCGGATTGACGAGATTGTTGCCCGGCTCGGCCGCGCGCTGGCGGAAGGACGCCGCGCCTACTGGATCTGCCCGCTAGTCGAGGAATCGGAAACCTCCGACCTCGCCGCCGCCGAGGCCCGCTTTGCCGATCTCGCGGCACATTTTGGCGCCCGTGTCGGCCTCGTCCACGGCAAGATGAAGGGGGCGGAGAAAGACGCCGCCATGGCCGCTTTCGCCGCTGGGGAAACACAGCTCCTCGTCGCCACCACCGTGGTCGAGGTGGGCGTCGATGTGCCCGAGGCCAGCATCATCGTGATCGAACATGCGGAACGTTTCGGCCTCGCGCAGCTTCATCAGCTGCGCGGCCGGGTCGGGCGCGGTTCGGAAGCCTCCACCTGCGTGCTGCTCTACCGCCGCCCGCTGGGGGAGATCGCCCGCCAACGGCTGGAAGCGCTACGCTCCTCCGAGGACGGGTTCTTCCTCGCCGAGCAGGATCTGAAGCTGCGCGGCGAGGGCGACGTGCTCGGCACACGGCAGAGCGGCTTTCCCGGCTTCAAGCTGGCGCGGCTTGAGGTGCATGGCGATCTTCTCGTCGCGGCGCGGGCCGAGGCGCTGGAGATCGTCAAGAACGATTCTGATCTTCGCGGCCCGCGTGGCGCGGCCCTGCGGCTGTTGCTACATGTGTTCGAGCGCGACGTGGCGGTGAAGCTGCTCAGCGCGGGGTAATGACGAGAGGACGAGCTCCAACGACTTGGCGATGCGATGATGCACCCCTGCATGACAGAGCCTGAGCGGAAAACGTCTTCCCTTGCGGCACCTGTGCGCTGGGCAATGTTTGCCCTCGCCTGGGTCTGCGTCGGGCTGGGCATTGTCGGGCTCGTCACGCCGGTCATGCCCGGCACGGTGTTCCTCATTCTCGCGGCATGGCTGTTCACCCGTTCCTCACCGCGCTTCGAGCGCTGGCTGCTCACCCATCCGCGCCTCGGCCCCTCCGTGGTGGCGTGGCGGGCGAATGGCGTGGTGCCGCGCTGGGCGCAACTTGTCGCCACCGGCAGCATGGCCGGCAGCTTCGTGCTGCTGGTCGTCATCGGCCTTTCCGTGCCGGTTCTGGCGATCATTGGCGCGATCTTCGTCGGCACCAGCGCCTATCTGCTCACCCGGCCGACCGCATGAGCGAAGCGGCGCCACCCGCCGGGCTGATCCTCGCCGGCGGCCTGTCGCGCCGCATGGGCGGGGGCGACAAGGGGCTGAAGCGGCTCGGCGGCGAGACGGTGCTGGCGCGCATCGCCGCCCGGCTGGCGCCGCAGGTGTCGCCGCTTCTGCTCAACGCCAATGGTCCGGCGGCGCGCTTCGGGCTGGATCTGCCTGTGGTGGCGGACACATTGCCGGGCCAACCCGGCCCGCTCGCCGGCCTGCTCGCCGGGCTCGACCATGTCGCGCGCGAACTGCCGGGCGCGCGCCACCTGCTCACCGTGCCGAGCGACTGCCCGTTCCTGCCCCATGACCTCGCCGCGCGTCTTGCCGCCGCTGCCGGGGAAGCGGGGGCGGCCTATGCGACCTCCGGCTGGCGCGAGCACCCGGTGGTCGGGCTGTGGCCGGTGGCGGCCCGCGCGGCGCTGCGCCGCCTGCTGGTGGAGGAAGACGAGCGGCGGATGATGCGTTGGGTGCGTGAAGTCGGCGCCGTGCCGGTGGAATGGCCGGCTACGCCGCTCGACCCGTTCCACAACCTCAACACGCCCGACGACCTTCTCGCCGCCGAGCGCCTGCTCGCCGCCTATCCCGCGCTGTGAGCCGACGGGCGCCAGGCGATGGAATCGACCGGGGCGGCGTGCTGGTCGGCGAAATCGGCGATGGCCTCGATATCGTCGAGGTCGATCACCGGGCGCGGGCAGCCGGGCACCGCGTGGTCGGAGGCGAGGCCGAGGATGAACGGATCGTCGGGATAAAGGAACGGCTTGCCGAGTTCCGCGCGATGGACCTCGATCTTGGGATGGTGGTCCTGCTTGAAGCCTTCCACCAGCACGAGATCCACCGGCGAAAGGCGGGCGACGAGTTCCGGCAGGTCCGGCTCCGGCGCGCCGCGCAGCTCATGCATCAGCGCCCAGCGATTGGCCGAGGAAATCAGCACCTCGCTCGCGCCCACGGTGCGGTGGGTGTGCGAATCCTTGCCCGGCTTGTCGACATCGAAATTATGGTGCGCGTGCTTCACCGTGGAGACGCGGTGCCCACGCCCGACCAGAACGGGAATGAGCCGCGCCAGAAGCGTCGTCTTGCCCGCGCCGCTCCACCCCGCGAATCCGATCAGCCGCATTGTCGCCTCCCCGCGCCCTTTTCCCAGCACTTCGGCCCTCGCAGCCCCCGCGTCAAGTCATCGAGGCGGGTGGGCCCATCACGCTTGCGCCGGGCCGCCGGCTGCGGAGGCGCTTGCCCTCGGTGCCGTCCCGGCGTAACCCGCGCATCATGGCCACCGCCGTTTCCGACGAGCCCCCGCTCCGGCTCGACCTCAAAGGGTTGAAATGCCCGCTGCCGGCGCTGCACACGCGCCGGGCGCTGGCCCGCGCGCAAGTGGGCGCCGTGATCGTCGTTGAGTGTACCGACCCGATGGCCGCCATCGACATTCCCCATCTCGTGCGCCAGGACGGCCATGAACTGGTGGCGCAGCAGCGGCAGGGCGACACGCTGAGCTTTCAAATTCGCAAGCATGAGACGCCGGCTGCGCGCGAGGGGGATGGTCATCCCGCCGGAGTCACTTCTATCTAGCGGCGCTGGTTCCGCCACGGGGTTTGCCAATGAAGCTGACGCGCCGTCTGTTCACCCTTACCGGCCTTGTCGGCCTCACTGTCCACCTCACTGCACTCACTGGTCACGCCACTTCGGCGCAGGCGCCGCATCACGGCCAGAGCGCCGCCGCCCCGCTGCCGTCGCGCGCCGACACCCATGTCTATCTGCTGCGCGGTCTATTTGGCGTGTTCTCGCAAGGACTTGACGCGCTGGCGCAGGAACTGGTGGCGCAGGGCTACCATGCCGAGCTCTATGGCTGGGACGAGGCGCAGCAGGTGATCGCGCTGATCGAGCGGCGGGAGGTTGAGGGCCATGAGGGGCCGACGATTCTCATCGGCCACTCGCTTGGCGCCAACGCGGTGACAAATATCGCTAACGCGTTGCAATCTCAGGGGATTGCGGTCGATCTCGCGGTGACGTTCGACGCCACCGACCCCGATCCGGTGCCGGAGAATGTCGCGATTCTGATCAATTTCTGGGCCGCCGACGGCTTCGGCGAACCTGTCGAAGCGTCTCCCGGCTATACCGGGGACCTTGAAAACATTGATCTTTCCGGCCAGCCGGGCATCGACCATACGAGCATCGACTCGATGGACCAGTTCCACCAGACCGTCATCGCGCGGCTGGAAAGCCTGACCGGAAACTAGACTGCCGGCTCCCGAAAAGAGAGCCGGCGCAAAGGCTTACTTGAGTGCGGCGTCAACCGCCTGGCGCACGAAGGCTTCCGGCGAGATCTTCGCCGCCGCCGCCTTGGTGTTGATGGCGTTGAGGATTTCCGGCGGGAAGGGCACGTCGAGAATCACCGCGTCGGCGCTGTCGAGCGAATAGACGGTGCGCACGACCCGCGAGGCGAAGCTCGCCACAGCCTGGGTCTTCTGCGCGTCGGAAAGGCCGGATTTCGCAGCAACGGCAGGGCAGTAGGCGGAAATGACGCCGTCGATGATCAGGCCGGAGGAAAAGCCCGCGGCGCGCAGACCGTCCACCGCCGCATCCAGCGCCTCCGGCTTGTCGAGCCCATCGCCCGTGGGCAGCACGGACTTGATCGTCGCCGCCTGCGCGGCTTCGAGCGTGCTCTTCGGGCACTCGAAGGCTCCAGCCGCGAGAGCCGGCTGCGCCGCCACCAGGGCAAGAGCGAAAACCGAGGCCGGGAGAAACGGTGCGTAGGACATCTCAACTCCTGCTACGGAAACGGCTTCCAGAATATGCCTTTGCGCGTGGTGAGCCCGCTGGGACTCGAACCCAGGACCTCATGATTAAAAGTCACGCGCTCTAACCAGCTGAGCTACGGGCCCCCACGAGAAGGGGGATTAAGGGTTTCGCACCGCGAAGGCAAGCGGACGGCGCGTCGCGGCGGCACCTATCAAGAGCCTGATGGGGGTGCCAAATGTTTCATATTGCACGTGCGCAAGAACACCACGTCGATCATGCCGCTTCCGGTGCGGCTTTGGCGCCATTAGCTTGCAGCCATGACATTCGGGAGCGCCGCCGGCCCTCCCAGGGGCAAGGAGCAGACACATGGCAAAAGTTCTGGTGCTGTATTATTCGACCTACGGCCATATCGAGACGATGGCGGAAGCCGTTGCCGAAGGCGCGCGTGAGGCGGGTGCCGAGGCGGTGGTGAAGCGGGTGCCGGAGACGGTGCCGGAGGAGATCGCCCGGCAGAACCACTTCAAGCTCGACCAGAAGGCGCCGGTCGCCACGGTGGACGAGTTGAAGGACTACGACGCGATCATCTTCGGCGCCCCGACCCGCTTCGGCACGGTCGCCTCGCAGATGCGCAGCTTTATCGACCAGACCGGCGGGCTGTGGTTCACCGGCGCGCTCGTGGGCAAGGTCGGTTCGGTGTTCACCTCCTCCGCCACCCAGCATGGCGGCCAGGAATCGACCATTCTCGGCTTCGTGCCGACCCTGCTGCACCACGGCATGGTGGTGGTTGGCCTGCCCTACGCCTTCCAGGGCCAGATGGGTGTTGACGAGATCAAGGGCGGCTCGCCTTACGGCGCGTCGACGATCGCCAATGGCGATGGTTCGCGTCAGCCTTCCGAAGTCGAGCTGGCGGGTGCCCGCTTCCAGGGCAAGCATGTTGCCACCATCGCGGCCAAGCTGGCCTGATCACGCGTACCTGTGGCCATTTGAGCCAAGTCATCCCGGCGGAAGCAAGACTTCGCGCCGGGATTTCTCAGCGCGCCGGAATATCTCCGCGTGCCCAGCCTTCCTTCACCTCGGCCTTGAACGCCTCGAACCGGCCTTCGGCGATGGCGGCGCGGATGCCGGCCATCAGGCTCTGGTAATAGGCGAGGTTCACCCAGGTGAGCAGCATGGAGCCTAGCATCTCGTCGCAGCGCACGAGGTGATGCAAATAGGCGCGCGAATAGTCCCGCGCCGCCGGACAGTCGCTTTCCTCGTCGAGCGGGCGAGGGTCCTCGGCGTGGCGGGCGTTCTTCAGGTTGATCTTGCCGAAACGGGTGAAGGCCTGCGCGTGCCGGCCGGCGCGGGTCGGCATCACGCAATCGAACATGTCGACGCCGCGCGCCACGCTTTCGATGATGTCGTCTGGCGTGCCGACGCCCATGAGATAGCGCGGCTTTTCCGCCGGCAGGATGGGCGTCACCACCTCCAGCATCGCCAGCATCACATCCTGTGGCTCGCCGACCGCAAGACCGCCGATGGAATAGCCGGGGAAGTCGATGTCGATGAGGCCCCGCGCCGATTCGATCCGCAACTCCGTATCGTCGCCGCCCTGTACGATGCCGAACAGCGCACGGCCTTTCGGTTGCGCCTCGAACGCCTTCTTCGAGCGCTCCGCCCAGCGCAGCGACAGGCGCAGGGCGCGGGCGATCTCGTCCTTCGGGGCAGGAAGGCGCACGCATTCATCCAGCTGCATCTGGATGTCGGCACCCAGCAGCCCCTGGATTTCGATGGAACGCTCGGGCGTCAGCTCGTGATAGGCGCCGTCGATATGCGAGCGGAAAGTGACGCCCTTCTCGCTCATCTTCCGCAGGCCTGCCAGCGACATGACCTGGAAGCCGCCGGAATCGGTGAGGATAGGATGCGGCCAGCGCATCATCTGATGCAGCCCGCCGAGCCGGTCCACGCGTTCGGCGCCGGGGCGCAGCATCAGGTGATAGGTGTTGCCGAGCAGGATGTCGGCACCGAGCTCGCGCACCTGCCCAGGATACATACCTTTCACCGTACCGGCGGTCCCCACCGGCATGAAGGCGGGCGTGCGCACCACACCGCGTGGCGTCACCACCTCGCCGAGCCGGGCGGCGCCATCGGTGGCGTGCAGGCGGTAATGAAAATCGGTCGGCAGGGAATGATCGGAACTGTTCATGGCCGGGCTTGTGGCAGCAAAAGGCAGGCATCGCCATAGGAATAGAAGCGGTAGCCACTGGCGATGGCGTGGGCATAGGCGCGCTTCTGGGTCTCATGACCAATGAACGCCGCCACCAGCATGACCAGCGTCGAACGCGGCAGGTGGAAATTGGTCAGCATGCCGTCGATGAAGCGGAAGTGCGTGCCGGGGGTGATGAAGATATCCGTTTCGCCGCGCCAGGCGCTGAGAAGTCCCTCTTGCGAGGCGGCGCTCTCGATGAGGCGGGTGGCCGTGGTGCCGACGGTGACGACCTTGCCGCCCCGCGCCCGCACCGCGTTCAGCGCGGCCGCGGTTTCGGGAGAAACCTCGCCCCATTCGGCATGCATCCGGTGGTCAGCCGTGTCGTCGGCCTTGACGGGGAGAAAGGTCCCGGCGCCGACATGCAGGGTGACGCGATGGGTCTCGACGCCCCGCGCGGCCAGACGCTCGATCAACTCGGGGGTGAAGTGCAGCCCTGCTGTCGGCGCCGCGACCGACCCCTCATGCGCGGCGAACATGGTCTGGTAATCCGCCCGGTCCTGCGCATCGTCGGCGCGCTTGGCGGCAATATAGGGCGGCAGCGGGATATGGCCGATGGCGGCGATGGCGGCATCGAGCGCCGGACCGGCGGCCGCGAAGCGCAGCGTGACCTCGCCCCCCTCGCCTTTCGCCTCGACGCGCGCGGCGAGCGTGGTTTCGCCCTCGGGAGAGGCGAATTCGATCGTGTCGCCGGGAGCCAGCCGCTTGCCGGGACGGGCGAGCGCAAGCCAGCTGTCCGGGCCGAGCCGCTTATGCAGCATGGCTTCGACCTGCACCCCTTCGCCCTGCGAGGTGGCACGGCGGCGGATGCCGTCGAGCCGTGCCGGAAGCACGCGCGTATCGTTGACGACCAGCGCGTCGCCGGCAGCCAGCAGTTCCGGCAGATCACGCACCTGCGCGTCGGTCAGTTCCGGGTCCGCACCGGCGCGCACAACGAGCAGCCGCGCCGCATCGCGCGGCGAGACGGGCCGGAGCGCGATGGACTCGGGCGGCAGATCGAAATCGAACAGGTCGACACGCATGGAAGGCCCGGCTCTTACAAAAGGCGATCCCGGACGCGCTCACGCGCATCCGGGACAGCATCATGCCTCAACGTCGCGGTGATCAGGCGGAAACGGTCGCCTTGACGATCTTGTCCGGGTTCTGCACCGGCTCGCCGCGCTTGATCTTGTCGACATTCTCCATGCCTTCGATCACCTCGCCCCACACGGTGTACTGGCCATCGAGGAAGCCGGCATCGGCGAAGCAGATGAAGAACTGGCTGTCGGCGGAATCCGGGTGCTGGGCGCGGGCCATGGAGGCGGTGCCGCGCACATGGCGTCCCTTGTTGAATTCAGCCTTCAGATTCTTGCCCGAGCCGCCGCGGCCGGTGCCGGTGGGATCGCCGGTCTGGGCCATGAAGCCGTCGATGACGCGGTGGAAGACCACGCCATCGTAGAAGCCCTGCTTGGCGAGCTCGCTAATGCGCGCGACGTGGCCGGGCGCGAGGTCCGGGCGGAAGCGGATCTTGACCGGCCCCTGCGTCGTTTCGAGCAGCAGCGTGGTTTCAGCGGTGTCGGTCATTGGTCTCTCCTTTACTGGAAGGTTGGCGGCGTCACTTGACGTCCGCAGCCACCTTCATCGAGATGATCTTGTCGGGGTTCTGCACCGGCTCGCCGCGCTTGATCTTGTCGACGTTCTCCATGCCGGACACGACCTGGCCGATCACGGTGTATTGGCCGTTGAGGAAGGACGCATCGCCGAAGGTGATGAAGAACTGCGAGTTGGCGCTGTTGGGGCTGGAAGCGCGTGCCATGCCGACCGTGCCGCGCTTGAAGGGCACGTTGGAGAACTCGGCCGGAAGGTTCGGATAGCGCGAGCCGCCGGTGCCGTTGCCATATTGGCCATCGCCCGTCTGCGCCATGAAGCCTTCGATGACGCGATGGAACGGCACGTTGTCATAGTAGCCTTCGCGCGCCAGCGTCTTGATGCGCTCGGCGTGCTGGGGGGCGATATCCGAGCGCAGCACGAAGATCACCGGACCCTTGGTGGTCTGCATGATGATCGCGTTCTGCGGGTCGACATTCGGCGGCAGCTTGGGCGCCTGCGCCGAGGCCGGAGCGACGGCGACCACGGCCAGCGCGCAGGCGACGGAGAAGGCAGCGAGAAGGCGTCGGATCATGGGCATGAACTCCGTTGAGCGATGGCGAAGACCGCCCGTTGCTAGGCCCCGCGCCCGAACCGACCGCGCAGGCGGACGAGAACCGGGCCGGGCACAAAGGCGGAAACATCCCCGCCCATGGCCGCGATCTGCCGCACCAGCGTGGCGGTGATGGGGCGGGCAATGGGGGAGGCCGGCAGGAAAACGGTCTGCACGCCGGGCTTCAGCGTCGCGTTCATTCCGGCCATCTGCATTTCATAGTCGAGATCGGTGCCGTCGCGCAGGCCGCGGATGAGCAGGCTCGCGCCATGGGCCTCGGCGGCATCGACGACGAGATTGTCGAAGGTGACGCAGTCGAGCCGGGCGCCCTCCTCATGGGCGATGGGCGCGAACACCTCACTCAACATCTCCAGCCTCTCGGCCGGCGCGAAGAGCGGCGCCTTGCCGGGATGGATGCCGACGCCCACCACGAGCCGGTCCACCAGCCGCGCCGCAGCACGCGCGACTTCGACATGGCCGTTGGTCGGCGGGTCGAAGGAGCCGGGGTAGAAGGCGGTGCGCATGGCGCTCATCTCGGGCCTCTCGGTGCGCGGCAAGGGTTAGCGGTCTCGCGGCCTGGACGCAAGCCGCGGTGGTTTCCACTTCGCCACCGGTGACTGTGTCGCCTCCGCTCAGGGGGCACCGAGCTCGGTATCCAGAAAATGCAATACGGCGTCGGCCACCTGCGCGTGGAGGGCCGCGCGCCCCTCCGCGGCGGTGCCGTTATGGCAGATCGGGCCATCGCCCTGCTGCTCCGCCTCCAGCAACGCGACCGCCCCCGGCTTGCACAGTGGCAGGAAGCTGAAATGCGTAGCGCCGTCCAAAGCGATATAGCGTCCCAATGCGAAAGGGAGATGCGCGGCCAGATAACGCGACTCCAGTGCGGCCGGCACATGCGGGTCGCCCTCGCCTGCCGAGATCACCAGCACAGGCACTTTCAGGGCAGCGAGGCTCTCCGGCGTGAAGCCGCGCGCCAGCCCGAGATCGAGCGATACCGCCGCACCCACGCGCCGGTCGGCGAGATCACCGGCCAACAGCGTGCGCGCCTCGACCGTGCTTCCCACCTCAAGCCGACCAGATATCTCGCAGGCCGCGAGCTGGGCATAAACGTCGCAGTCCGCCGCGAAACGGGCCGGATCGAAACGCGCACCAGCAAGCGCCATCGCCGTCCAGCCGCCGAGAGAATGGCCGATGACGCCGACCTTGTCGGCATCTGCACCGAAGGCGGGGTCGCGGGTGATCCGGTCGATCAGCCGGGACAGATCGCGCGGCCGTTCCCAAAGTCGGGCGCCAATATCGGGCTTGAGGTTGCGGCTGGTGGTGCCGGGATGGTTCACCGCCGCGACCATATAGCCATGCCGCGCAAGCGCGACCGCCAGCCAGGCCTGGTTGCCGAGATTGCCGCCAAAGCCGTGAGAGAGCACGACGAGACGGTGGCGACCGGCTGCCGGGGCGGCGTCGACGATGACGGATTCGCCCACCAAGACGGCATTGTCGCCGATCAAGGTCTGCGGGCCCGCCGCCGATGTCGGATACCAGACCGCCGCCTCCAGGGGGCGCTCCGGAATCTCGGTGAGGCTCAGCCGGCGAAAGCCGACACCGTCGGCGCGCGCGACTCCAGCGCTGATCGCCATGAAGGCAAGCGCGAGAAGGAGGAAAAGGGGACGCATGGGCGATGACATTCGGCGGGGCAACATACGAGGCGTGGAAACAAGAACGGCGCCTTCTGGCGCCGTTCCGTGTTCTCATCATGGCCTTGGCTCAGCTTGCGGCGTCTTCGCCCGCCGCCTCGCCGCCCAGCGCCTCGTCGCCCTCGTCCTCGGTGACGCGCTCGACGGAGACGACCTTCTCGTCCTCCGCCGTGTCGAACACGATCACGCCTTGGCTGCCACGCCCCACGGTGCGGATGCCGTTCACCGGGCAGCGGATGAGCTGGCCGCCATCGGTGACCAGCATGATCTGATCGGCGTCCTCCACGGGGAACGAGGCAACCAACGGGCCGTTGCGGTCATTGACCGCCATGGCGACGATGCCCTTACCGCCGCGCCGCGTGGTGCGGTACTCATAGGACGAGGTGCGCTTGCCGTAGCCATTCTCCGAGAGTGTCAGGATGAATTGCTCGGCAGCGCCCATGGCGACATAGCGCGCCTGGTCGATATCCGCCGGCCCGGCAACCGCTTCTTCCGCATCCGGCTCGACGATCTCGGCCTCAACGACCTCGCCCTCCTCGCCATTGGCCTCCACGCCGTTCTGGCTCCGGCGGATGGCGTTGGCGAGCTTGATATAGGCGGCACGCTCTTCCGCCGTCGCCTCGACATGGCGAATGATCGCCATGGAAATGAGCCGATCACCCTCTTCCAGCTGGATGCCGCGCACGCCCATGGAATCGCGTCCCTTGAAGACACGCACCTCGGTAACGGGAAAGCGGATGCACTGGCCGTTGGCGCTGGTCAGCAGCACGTCGTCGGCCTCGGTGCAGAGTTGCACGCCGGCGATGGACTCACCCACTTCCAGCTTCATCGCGATCTTGCCGTTGCGGTTCACATTGGTGAAATCGGACAGCTCGTTCCGCCGCACCGTGCCGGAATTGGTCGCGAACATGATCTGAAGCCGGCTCCACGCCTCCTCGTCCGGCAGCGCCATGATCGAGGTGATGCGCTCGCCTTCGGTGAGCGGCAGAATGTTCACCAGCGCCTTGCCGCGCGACTGCGGCGCCGACATCGGCAGGCGCCAGACCTTCAGCTTGTAGACCTGCCCCTTGGACGAGAAGAACAGCACCGGCGCATGGGTCGAGGCGACGAAGAGGCGGGTGACGAAATCTTCGTCCTTGGTCTGCATCGCCGAGCGGCCCTTGCCGCCGCGCCGCTGCGCGCGATAGGTCGACAGCGGCACACGCTTGACATAGCCGGCATGGGAAACCGTGACGACCATGTCTTCGCGGGCGATCAGGTCCTCGTCCTCGAAATCGCCCTCAGCTTCGGTGATCTCGGTCTTGCGCGGCGTGCCGAATTCCGCCTTCACCGCCAACAGCTCGTCCTTGACGATGCCACGGATGCGCTCGCGGCTGGCGAGAATGTCGAGATATTCGCGAATCTCTACCGCGATCTTGTCGAGTTCGTCCGCGACCTCGTCCCGGCCCAGCGCGGTGAGGCGCTGCAGGCGCAGATCGAGAATGGCGCGCGCCTGCTCGGCGGAGAGGCGATAGGTGCCGTCCTCGGCGAGCCGATGCCGGGGATCGTCGATGAGCGCGATCAGCGGGGCGACATCCATCGCCGGCCAATGCCGCGTCATCAGCGCCTCGCGCGCCGACGCGGGATCGGGCGAGGTGCGGATCGTGTGGATGATCTCGTCGATATTGGCGACGGCGATGGCGAGGCCGACCAGCACATGCGCACGGTCACGCGCCTTGCGCAGCAGGAACTTGGTCCGCCGGCTCACCACGTCCTCGCGGAAGGCGACGAAGGCGGTCAACAGATCCAGCAGGTTCATCAGCGCCGGCTTGCCGCCGTTCAGCGCCACCATATTCGCGCCGAAGGACGTCTGCAGCGCGGTCATGCGGTAGAGATTGTTCAGCACGACATCCGCCTGGGCGTCGCGCTTGACCTCGAACACCACCCGCATGCCTTCGCGGGAGGATTCGTCGCGGATTTCGGCGATGCCCTCCAGCCGCTTCTCGCGCACCAGTTCGGCGATGCGCTCGATCATGGTCGCCTTGTTCACCTGATAGGGAATTTCGGTGACGATGATGGCGTCACGGTCCTTGCGGATTTCCTCGATCGTCGCGCGCGAACGCATGACGATGGAGCCGCGGCCGGTGAGATAGGCTTGCCTTATGCCGCTGCGTCCGAGAATGAGCGCGCCTGTGGGGAAGTCCGGGCCCTGAATATAGTCGAGCAGCCGCTCCACATCGAGCGAGGGGTCGTCGATAAGCGCAACGCACGCATCCACCACCTCGCCGAGATTGTGCGGGGGGATGTTGGTCGCCATGCCGACGGCGATGCCGCCGGCGCCGTTGACCAGAAGATTGGGGAAGCGGGCCGGCAGGACCGTCGGCTCCTGCTCGCGGCCGTCGTAATTGTCCTGGAAATCGACCGTGTCCTTGTCGAGATCGTCCAGCAGGTTCATCGCCGGCTTGGCGAGGCGCACCTCGGTGTAGCGCTCGGCCGCCGGCGGGTCGCCATCGACAGAACCGAAATTGCCCTGGCCGTCGATCAGCGGCAGGCGCATGGAGAAGTCCTGCGCCAGACGCACCAGCGCGTCATAGATCGCCTGGTTGCCGTGCGGATGGTACTTACCCATCGTATCGCCGGTCACACGCGCCGATTTATTGTAGGGGCGCTCAGGCGTGTAATTGTTCTCGCGCATCGAGAACAGAATACGGCGATGCACCGGCTTCAGACCGTCGCGCACATCGGGAAGCGCGCGCGAGACGATGACGCTCATCGCATAGTCGAGATAGCTGCGGGACAGCTCCTCGGTGATCGAGACGGGCCGGATATCCGAAGGGCCGCCGCCCTCCGGGTTGAACGTGTCGGAATCGGACAAGGAATCGTCTTTCCGTGGTTGCGGAACGTGTGTGCCTGTTTAGACCATTCTGCCCGGAAACGCCAGCGCGACGGCTTTTTCTCCGGCGCCAAAACGCGTGCCTTACCAACGGCTTACAGCCCCAATTCCACAGCCCCGCGCGAAGGTGGCGAAAGCGCGGCGCCGCGCCCAGCCAAGCGGTGTCATCTGAGAGGCCTTGGCAGGCCCGCGTGGGGACGATCTTATAGAATGCTACCGTCGGCGGGGGCGCCGTGATTGAAGGCGGAAGGTGGCGACGTGCTCGACTATATGTTCTCGGCCATCGTGACCATGGCGGTGGTGATCGACCCGATCGGCCTCGCGCCGCTGTTCCTGGCCGTCACCTCGGATCTGACGGCTGGAGAAAGGCGTCTGGTGGCGCTCCGTTCGGCCGCCATTGCGCTCGCGATATTGGTCACGTTCGGCCTTGTCGGCGCGCCGCTTCTGGCCGCGCTGGGTATCACCCTGCCCGCGTTTCGCATCGCCGGTGGGCTGTTGCTGTTCGCGATCTCTTTCGAGATGGTGTTCGGCCGGCGCACCGAGCGCAAATTCGACGCGTCGGAAGTCGCCCAGCGCGAAAAGCTCCTGCGGACGCTCGCGGTCTTCCCGCTCGCCATCCCGCTGATGGCCGGGCCCGGCGCCATCACCGCCATGCTGCTGCTGGCCGGCGAGGCGCATGGCGACCCGGCGCGGCTCGCGGCGCTTTTCGTCATCACCGCGCTGGTGATCGCGAGCTGCCTCGCTGTCTTCCTCGCGGCCCG
Organism: Ancylobacter polymorphus; assembly: GCF_022836935.1. NCBI lineage: Bacteria > Pseudomonadati > Pseudomonadota > Alphaproteobacteria > Hyphomicrobiales > Xanthobacteraceae > Ancylobacter > Ancylobacter polymorphus. The sequence continues at coordinate 3,409,035 of NZ_CP083239.1, forward strand.
TCGGATGGACAGGCTGCTTGGTGTCACCGGCAACGCCATTCTTTCGCGCCTGCTGGGCGTGGTGCTGACCGCGCTGGCGGTACAGTTCGTGATCGACGGGATCCGGGCGTCGTTCCTCACCTGAGCTCCCTATCGGGAATTGCCCGTCTTTGTTGCCGCCTCCGCGACCCCATGCGGCTCACGCACCGTTAGCGGCGCTTACTCGCACTGCGCATCTTGCAGTGGTAGGCCGCACCGCTCTGCCCTGTACCGGTTCGGTGACCAGGCCTCAGAACGGAATCTCGTCGTCCAGGTCGCCGCCGGAGCCGCCAGCGGGCCCGCCGCCGAACTTGCCGCCGCCCGATCCGCTCGCAGGTGCCGGACGACGCTCGCCACCAAAGGAACGCCCGCCACCCGAACCGCCGCCATAGCCGCCGCCCGAACCGAAATCGCTGCTCCCGGCGCTGTAATCATCTCCGCCGCCGCCTTCCGACCCGCCGCCGCGGCTGTCGAGAATGGTGAGTTCGCCCCGGAACGGCCGCAGCACGATTTCGGTGAAGTAGCGCTCGCCGCCATTCTGGTCGGTGGCCTTGCGGGTCTCGATCTGGCCTTCAATATAGACCTTGGAACCCTTGCGCAGATACTGCTCCGCGACGCGCAGCAGGTTCTCGTTGAAAATCACCACGCTGTGCCACTCGGTGCGCTCCTTGCGCTCCCCCGAGGCCTTGTCGCGCCACGTTTCCGAGGTCGCGATGCGCAAATTGCACACGCGCCCGCCATTCTGGAACGTCCGCACTTCGGGGTCGCGGCCGAGATTGCCGATCAGGATCACCTTGTTGACGCTGCCCGCCATCTTGTCCTCCGAAACTGCCGGACGCCCGCTCTGGCGCGCGCTCGTGAAAGGGAACGCATAATAGACCAGCGGACGCCCGGCCGCGCGCCTCGGGCCTGTGCTGTCCACCGCTTTGCGCCCACATGGCGCCGCGGAACATCGACCAGAAACATTGTTCTTGTTCTGTTCCTAGCATTGTGTCTAAGCTGCCGCAAGAGTGCTGAGTCGACATTGCGAAGCGCGCGCGCCGGACTATGTTTACCCTGTGTTCTAAAAGGGAGCCTGTCCCCATCATGACCCAGATGCGCCATCGCCCGCGCGCCCGTGCCATCGCCGTCCGTGCCGAAGAGGCCCGCCAGGCGTTGATCCGCCGCGCCTTTCTGGCCGTAGCCGGCGCACTTGCTGTCGCGGCGGGTTTGGCAGCGCTGCACGGCGTCGGGGGCTGATCCCTTCGCCGGGCGGGCCTCGTCGCCGTAATGCGCCGCCCTGCAAAATCTGTTGTTCGGCGTAGCTGCCCGTAGAAACCGGCGAGAAGAGTTCGGAATGAAGGACCGCGTGGATCTCCCGCGCCGCGATGCCCGCACGATTGCGATCCGGGGCGCGCGCGAGCACAACCTCAAGAATGTCGATCTCGAAATCCCGCGCGACAGCCTGGTGGTATTCACCGGCCTGTCCGGGTCGGGCAAGTCGTCTCTGGCCTTCGACACCATCTATGCCGAGGGTCAGCGCCGCTATGTCGAGAGCCTCTCGGCCTATGCGCGCCAGTTTCTGGAGATGATGCAGAAGCCGGATGTCGATCAGATCGACGGCCTCTCGCCGGCCATTTCCATCGAGCAGAAAACGACCTCGAAGAATCCGCGCTCGACGGTCGGCACCGTCACCGAGATCTATGACTATATGCGCCTGCTTTGGGCGCGCGTGGGCGTGCCCTATTCGCCGGCCACCGGACTGCCGATCGAAAGCCAGACCGTCAGCCAGATGGTCGACCGGGTGCTCGCCCTGCCGGAGAAGACGCGGCTTTATCTGCTCGCGCCCGTGGTGCGCGGTCGCAAGGGCGAGTATCGGAAGGAACTGGCCGAATTCCAGAAGAAGGGATTCCAGCGGGTCAAGATCGACGGCGAGTTCCATGAGATCGCCGACGCGCCGTCGCTCGACAAGAAGTTCAAGCACGATATCGACGTGGTGGTGGACCGCCTCGTCGTGCGGCCAGACATCGCCAGCCGGCTGGCGGATTCGTTCGAGACGGCGCTCGGCCTGGCCGACGGCATCGCGGTCATCGAGTTCGCCGACGAGAAGGAAGAGAGCGGCGACGCCCGCCGCATCGTGTTCTCGGAGAAATTCGCCTGCCCGGTTTCCGGCTTCACCATTGCCGAGATCGAACCGCGGCTGTTCTCCTTCAACAACCCGTTCGGCGCCTGCCCCACGTGCGATGGGTTGGGCCATGAGAGCAAGATCGACCCGAACCTCATCGTCCCGGATGCGGCGCGCTCGCTGAAGCAGGGCGCCATCGCGCCTTGGGCGAAGTCGACTTCGCCCTATTACGGCCAGACGCTGGAGGCGATTGCCCGTCATTACGGCGTCAAGCTCACGACTCCCTGGTCGGAGCTGCCGGAGAATGTGCGCAACGTCATTCTGCACGGCTCGAAGGCCGAGACCATCCGCTTCGTCTATAATGACGGCATGCGCGCCTATGAGACGGTGAAGACGTTCGAGGGCATCGTCACCAATCTGGAACGGCGCTGGCGCGAAACGGAAAGCGATTGGGCGCGCGAGGAGATCGGCAAATATTTCTCCGCCGTTCCCTGCGCCGCCTGCCATGGCTACCGGCTGAAGCCTGAGGCTTTGGCGGTGAAGATCGCCGGCCGGCATATCGGCGCGGCGGCAGAGCTTTCCGTGCGCCACGCGCTGGAGTGGTTCGCCAGCCTCCCCGGCCAGCTCACCGACAAGCAGAACGAGATCGCCGCGCGTATTCTCAAGGAGATCCGCGAGCGCCTCGCCTTCCTGCTCGATGTCGGGCTGGATTATCTCACCCTCGCCCGCGCCTCCGGCACGTTGTCCGGTGGCGAGAGTCAGCGCATCCGGCTCGCCTCACAGATTGGCTCCGGTCTCACCGGCGTGCTCTATGTGCTGGACGAGCCGTCCATCGGACTGCACCAGCGCGACAATGAGCGCCTGCTCGGCACCCTGCGGCGGCTGCGCGATCTCGGCAATACGGTCATCGTCGTCGAGCATGACGAAGACGCGATCCTTGCCGCCGATTACGTGGTCGATGTAGGCCCCGGCGCTGGCGTGCATGGCGGGCGCATCGTGGCGCAGGGCACGCCGAAGGAACTCCTCGCCAACCCGAATTCGCTCACAGGCAAATACCTCACCGGCGAGCTCAACGTGCCGGTACCCAAGCGTCGCAAGCCGAACCCCAAGCGCATGCTGCGGGTGGTGAATGCGCGCGGCAACAATCTGAAGAACGTCACCGCGTCGATCCCGCTCGGCTTGTTTACGGCAGTTACCGGCGTGTCGGGCGGCGGCAAGTCGACCCTGCTGATCGACACGCTGTACAAGGCGGTGGCGCGGCGGCTGAATGGCGCCTCCGAGCCGCCGGCGCCGCATGACGGGCTGGAGGGACTGGAGCACCTGGACAAGGTCATCGACATCGACCAGTCGCCGATCGGCCGCACCCCGCGCTCAAACCCGGCGACCTATACCGGCGCCTTCACCCCGATCCGCGAATGGTTCTCCGGCCTGCCGGAAGCCAAGGCGCGCGGCTATGGACCCGGCCGGTTCTCGTTCAACGTCAAGGGCGGGCGCTGCGAGGCGTGCCAGGGCGATGGTGTCATCAAGATCGAGATGCACTTCCTGCCCGATGTCTACGTCACCTGCGATGTCTGCAAGGGCAAGCGCTACAACCGCGAGACGCTGGAAGTCACCTTCAAGAACAAGTCCATCGCCGACGTGCTCGACATGACGGTGGACGAAGGCGCCGAGTTCTTCAAGGCGGTGCCCGCGGTGCGCGACAAGCTGGAAACGCTCGCCCGTGTCGGGCTCGGCTATATTCATGTCGGCCAGCAGGCCAATACCCTGTCCGGCGGTGAAGCCCAGCGGGTGAAGCTCTCCAAGGAGCTGTCCAAGCGCGCCACCGGGCGCACGCTGTACATCCTCGACGAGCCGACCACGGGCCTGCATTTCCACGACGTGGCGAAGCTGCTGGAAGTGCTGCACGAACTGGTCGAGCAGGGGAACACGGTCGTGGTGATCGAGCACAATCTCGAAGTCATCAAGACCGCCGACTGGGTCATCGACCTCGGCCCGGAAGGCGGCGATGGCGGCGGCGAGATCGTGGCGGCCGGGCCGCCGGAAGTGATCGCCAAGGCCGAGCGCAGCCATACCGGCCGCTTCCTCGCGGACGTGCTCGCCCGCCGACCGCTGAAGCCGCGCAGCGCGGCGGAATAGGGGCGCGGCCCTTTCGGGTCGCGCCGCTGGCGCCTCAGGCGCCTTCGCGCAAACGCACCAGATTCACCGTCACCGCGATCAGCACCAGCGTGGCGCCGAACTGGTGCGTCAGCGCGATGTCGATCGGCACCTGATGAATCAGGGTCAGGATGCCGAGGGCGGCCTGGGCGCAGACCAGCAGTAGGATCAGCGTCGCCCGCTGGCGCACCGCGCCGCCGATCCGCCGCGCGCTCAGCCAGTGGCCGAGGGCCAGCGCGAGCAGCACATAGGCGACGAGGCGGTGGTTGAACTGCACGGTGAGAACATTCTCGAACAGGTTCCGCCACGCCGGCTGCTGCACGAACAGATTATCGAGCGGCGGCACGAGATGCCCGTCCATCAGCGGCCAGGTGGTGTAGGTCAGACCGGCGTCGAGGCCGGCGACGAGGCCGCCGAGGAAGATCTGCAGCACCACCACTCCGAACAATATCCGCGCATAGCCGCGTAGCCAGTCCGGCGACGCGCGCCTCTCCCGGGGGGGCTTGAGCTGGGTGGCGACCGCGACGATGGCGGCGAGAATGATGCAGGCGAGGGTGAGATGCGTCGCCAGCCGGTACTGGCTGACATCAACGCGGTTGACCAGCCCGGACGCCACCATCCACCAGCCGACGGCGCCTTGAAGACCGCCAAGCACGAACAGGCCGGCGAGCTTCCAGCGCAATGGCCGGTCGATGACACCGCGCCAGAGGAAGAACAGGAAAGGCAGCAGGAAGGCAAAGCCGATGACCCGGCCGAGCAGGCGGTGCCCCCACTCCCACCAGAAAATATACTTGAACTCGGCGAGGCTCATGCCGCGGTTGATCTGCTGGTACTGCGGGATCTGCCGGTATTTGTCGAACTCCGCCTGCCACGCCGCGTCACTCAGCGGCGGCAGCGTGCCGGTCACCGGCTTCCATTCGGTGATGGAAAGGCCCGACTCGGTCAGCCGTGTGGCGCCCCCGACGACGACCATCAGCACCACCAGCGCCGCCACGAAATAGAGCCAGAGCCGCACCGGCCGCAGACGGTCGCCGGCGGAAGGTTCGCTGGCGCGTGGCACGGCGAGGTGACGGGGGACGTCGGTGGCGACGTGATCCTGAACCATAAGCGGGCGCTCCCTGCATTGGCGGCCGCCTGCCCCACCGGCCACCCTGCGCCGGGCCGCTTCCGCCCGGGCGTCGCGAGCGATATAGAGGCCGCTGCCCGCGCGCAACGGGACTCATTGTCTCGCGCCCGACCGTCCTGACCGGAGCCGCCCATGTCCGCCCCTCGTCCCGGCCTTTCCGCTCGCTCGCGCAAATTCATCGGCACCGTGCTGCTGGTGTTTCTGGTGCTCGGTTGGGCGCTGGCGGCGATGGCGCTGGCGCAGGGGCGCGTCACCACCCTGCCCGCCCTTGGGCAATTCGTCGCTTATGTGGTGCTGGGCATTGGCTGGATCGTCCCGGCGGGACTGCTGATCCGCTGGATGCAGAGGCACGACCGACGCTCAGAAACCCTTTGAGCGCGCGACCTCAGGCGGCACGCGAGAAGGCGCGGGGTTCGGCCTCCGGCGTAAAGGTCACCATCGCGATCTCACCGAAACCAAGAGACGCGAGTGCATCGAAGGCCTGAACCGCGTCTGTGGCCATCCCGCCCGGCTGGGTGACGAGAATGGTGGTCGGGCTCAGAGAGGCGAGACGCTCTGCGCCCGCCATGCCGCCCAGAGGCGGCGCGGCCACAATAACGTGATCATAGGTCTGCTTCAGCGCGGTCAGGATCAACGGCAGCCGGTCGGCGGTGACCAGGCCGTCCGCCTCGCGTGCCCCGCGCCCGGGCGGGATAACGTGGCAGCGCGAGGCGCTTTCACGGTGAATGGCGTCGGAGAAGCCGCAGACACCCGACAGCAGGTCTGTCAGCCCCGGCGCACGCGGGTCGGCGGTCAGGCCGTCGAGGGTTGGCGAGGCAACGTCGAGGCAAACCACCACCACGCGCTGCTCCGTCCCGGCGAGCGAACGGCCGAGCGCGAGCGCGCAGCGGGCGATGGATTCATCGGCACGGCCGCCGGTGACCGTGACAAGGCGCGCCGCGGATCCGCGCAATTCGATCAGCCGGGCGAGGTCGGCTTGTTCGCGCTCCCGCGACAGCAGCCGCAGCGGGCTGGTCAGTTCGGCGGAGCTCGTCGGCTCGCCGGAGTGAGCGCCGATCCAGGGAAGGTGCTGGCGTGGGCGCGGTGTCGTCTCCGGCAGCGGTATCGCGCCATATTCGTGGCCCAAGGCACCTTGACGCCGCCGCAGCCAGCCTTGCAGGCCGAACACCAGAACGAACGTGCCTATACCCGCAAGAAGGCTGGAGATGAGCGGTGTCGGCCAGCGCGCGGCCGTCGCCGGTGCGGCATTGGCGATGATTCGAGCAGACACGGGCGCGGGGCTCTCCGGCTCCGCCGCATGGACACCGCGTGTCTGGCGCAGCTCGACATAGGTCGCGGCAAGGGCATTGGCCACATCCGCCGAGAGCTGCGGGTCGGGCGAGACGACGTCGATCGCCACCTGCCCCCCGCCGATCTGCCGCACCTCCAGCCCACGTTCCAGGCTGCGCAAGGCGAGGGTCTCGCGTGAGAGCGGCGCCGCGTCGGCCGGCAGAGCGAAGCCCGCCAGTTGCAGGGCGGTACCAGACAGCACTCCGGCGCCGCTCGCGGTGGGAGCGGCGAGGCGTGCGGTCAGGCGGTGCGTCTCAATCGCCTGGCGCGCAAAGTTGCGCGAAGCGAGGACCTTCACGCTGTCCCGCCCTGCCCCGGCGTCGCGCCCGTCGATCCACAACCGGGCGCGCGACTCGTAGCGTGGCGCGGTGATTTCGCCGGCGACACCGGCCATAGCGAGCGCGGCAAGGGCCGGCAGAATGAGCCCGCGCAGGAACCGGCGTGTGTGTGTCGACCGATTCCCGGAATCCGGCGCAGCCGTCTCAGAGACGGTACCTGCAGCCATCGGCGGAGTGCTTTCGCGGGGGTCGATCATGGGGCCTATTAGGCACCGCCATGGTTTCCACCGTGTTAAAGCGTCTCGACTTGTCGGGAAGTGTCACCGGCTATTGGGGGTGCCGGTGAAAATGGTCGGAGCGAGAGGATTTGAACCTCCGACCCCTAGTCCCCCAGACTTAGTACCTGCTTTTCCCATGGTTGGACGCTGTTGTCTAGAGTGTCCGCAAACCATTGAGAACACATGCTCTGGCGGCGGGCCGGCAGGTAAACGGGTTCCCTCACTTTCCTCCAGATGGCTCTCGCGGTGGCGACTCGGTGGCGACTCCACTACATTCGTGACGGATGATGGAGGTTCGCCGATGCCGACCATGAAGCTCACCCGCCGCGCTGTTACAGGGCTTCGCCCGGCCGACAAGCCGACGATCTACTTCGACGATGAGGTACGCGGCTTCGGCCTGCGGATAATGCCGTCCGGCGCGCGCTCGTGGGTCTTGGAATATCGCCCCGGCGCCGGGGGACGAGGAGTCGCCAAGAGGCGAGTGCGGATAGGCGGGGATGAGCTAACACCGGAGGACGCCCGTGAGATGGCAAGGGGGATGCTCGCGGACATCCGCCGGGGCGCAGATCCATCGGCGCAGCGCCGAGCGGAACGGACGGCAGACAGCTTTGCCGATGTCGCTGACGCCTACATGACGCGTCAGGTGCGGCCGAAGCGCAAACCGTCGACGGCCGGGTATTATCAACTGCTTCTCGACACCCACATCCTGCCCGCACTTGGCGCAAAGCGTGCCGCCATGATCACGCGCGCAGACGTCGAGACCTGGCAGGTAGCCCTCGCAGCCAAGGCCGACGGCAAGGGGGGCAAGACCACCGCCAACCGAGCGTTGACGCTGGTCCGGGCAATCTACAACTGGGCCGGCGGGGTGGGCTTGGTCCCAGAAGGCACGAACCCGTGCGCCCGTGTCGAGAAGTTCGCCGAACAGGGAAAGGATCGTTACCTCACCGCCGAGGAGATCGGGCGCTTGGGTGCTGCCCTGCGCGAGGCTGAAACCATCGGCATCCCGCATGCGCCATCGGCGTCCAAGCATGCACCCAAGGTTAAGAACCGCACCGTTTTCTCGCCGCACGTCACCGGCGCTATCCGGCTCTTGATGCTGACCGGCTGCCGTCTTCGAGAGATCCTGAATCTTCGGTGGTCGGAGTACGACGCGGAACGGGGTATGCTGTTCCTGCCGGACAGCAAGACCGGCCGAAAAGCCGTTGTGCTGTCAGCCGCTGCGCAGGCAGTGCTGACCGCCCTGCCCCGCGTCGGCACCTATGTGATCGCCGGCAACGATCCGAATAAGCCGCGTGCAGATTTGAAAAAGCCATGGTCGGCACTCTCGGCACGGGCCGGTCTCGGGGGCGTTCGTCTGCATGACTTGCGCCACACGTTCGCGAGCGTCGGCGCCGCATCCGGCATGTCTCTACCAACAATCGGCGGGCTACTCGGCCACGCGGACTCGGCGACCACGCAGAGGTATGCCCACCTGCAAGTTGATCCGGTACGTGCCGCCGCCGACATAATCGCGGGCCGGATCGCCGACTCCATGCGGGGCGAGAGCGAGATTTAGGACAACTCGCGCCATAGCATGAAATTTCCGCTGATTTCCTCTGGTCGCGCCTAATTGTCTGTTGCCGCACGGTGCGGCCATGGAGGACGAGCATGTTGAAAGTGACGGAAGCCGCGGAACGGCTGGGGTTGTCGATCAGCACACTAAATAAGTGGAGGTGCTTTGGCACCGGGCCGCGGTTTGTCAAAATGGGCAGTGCGGTTTTCTACCGGGCCGAAGACCTTGACGCCTTCGTCGCGGCGCAGGTGCGGACGTCGACCTGGGCCGGCGCCAACGATAACGTTCCCGGCAAGCGCGAGGCGGCATGATGTCAGGATACCTTACGCAAGCCGACTACACGTTCATCACGGACGCCCTGAGGGCCGGACGATTTGATGATCATCGGGTGGCGTTCGACGTGCTGATGATACGCGCCAACGACGACCACTCTTATGCGTTGTGGTTGTGTAAAGAGGCGTGCATCCAGGCGATGACGCCACCAAGCCGCGATGTCGCCTTCCAAGCACTCCTGAAGGTGGGCTCGTTCCTAGAAGACGGCGTGCCATTGCCCTGACCTAGCTCCTCACTACTGCAGCCTTAGACGCCACCACACCTCCACCATCCACCCATCACCACCCGCCGGCTGAGCCGCGCGGGAAGGAGAAAACATGCGCATTTTGAACGCCCGCCGGCTTTCACTGCCGCCGGGCCGCAGCGGATTCTTGCCGCTTTGCCGGTTCGACCTCGAGCCCGTTGATGGCGTCGCCATCAGCGGGTGCAGCATCGTGCAGGCACCGGACGGGCGACGACTGGTCTACGGACCCTCCGGCAATGGCGGCACCCAGACGGTGAACTTCTCGCCGGCCGTCCGCGTCGCCGTCATCGAGGAAGCGCTTGGCGCCGTCGGGATCGAGCCGCATGACCGTCGCGCAGCGTGAAGCGGACCCGGTCCTTGAAGCGGCGTGGTCTCGATTCAGTGAGTTCGCGGCAAGCCTGTGCGGTGATCGCGTGCTGCTCCCCTTGGCGGATGGCCGCATCGATTGGGACGCCGTGGACCGGGACTCTGTCACCCCCGCGCGTCTCGACGAGTTGACCGCTGCGGATGTCCCCAGGCTTGGCGTGATCATCGACGGCTTCAGCCGCTGGATCCGCACGAACGACATGATCACCGTATGCGCCGCATGGCGTCAGGGCGCGCCGGAATTGGCGCAGATCGAAGGCGCCTACTCTGCCGAAGCGATGGACCTGGTCCAGGACGTGGTCGCCGGCCAGACCAGTTTCGAGACCGTTGAGGCAACGCGCCGGGATCTGGACTTCGCGGCGCTTGAGGGTCTCCGGGAAAAACATGGCGGAGAGATCCGTCAGCGTCCACACGGCGGGGAGTGGTGCCTTTATGGCGCGACCGTCGAGGGCCGCGTTGGGCAGATCGACATTGCCCCGGACGGTAAACACCGATTCTGGGGCGCCACGCCCGCGCCCGCTGCGGCGAACGATAACGAGCCGGTAGCCGCGAGCGCTGCCAAGCCCCGCTTCACGCTTACCTGGTTTGGCGAGATCGCCGATGCCGCGCCGAAACAGACATTCGTCAAAGGCGTGCTCGGCGACGGCGAGTTCACGGTGGTTTCCGGCCTGCCGGGATCCGGGAAGTCTGTGATCTTGACCGACATCGCCTGCCACGTCGCCGCGGGCATGGAGTGGATGGGGCGTCGCGTCCGCCAAGGTTTGATCGTCTACATAGCAGCCGAGCGCAAGGCGCTGACGGAGCGCCGCATGCTCGCCTTCCGCAAGCGGCATGATGTGCCGGCAAACATGCCGCTTCTGGTTCTCGGCGGGCGCATCGACCTGACGTCTAACACCTCCGACGCCAATGCTCTCGTCCAGGTCATCCGCGACGCCGCGAATGAGGTCGGGCTACCCGCGGTGTGGATCATCATAGACACGCTGACTCGCACCTTCGGGCCAGGGGATCAGAACCTGTCGAAGGACATGACCCGCTTCGTCCAATCGATCGACGTGCTGCTGGAGACCAAGGCGCACGTCACCGTCGTCCACCACACTTCGTGGTCAGGCGAGCGCGGCAAGGGCGCGATCGACCTGGATGGCGCCGTTGACGCCAGCTTTCTCGTGAAGAAGGAAGGCGGCACCCACGTGCTGATTTGCGACGGCACGAATGATGGCGACGAAGGGCCAATCTGCCGCTTCCGCATGGAAGGGGTTGAGGTTGGCGTCGATGAAGACGGAGAGCCGACGATGGCGCCGGTAGTCGTGCCCGCCGATGCCGATCTCGCAGAAACCTTGGTTGCGAAGCTAAAGGGGCACAACGCGCAAGCATTGGCGATCCTGACGGAGGCCTGCCGCGAAGGCGCCAAGCTCCGCGAAGACGAATGGCGCGCGGCGTTCTATGCGGCCTGCCCCGGCGAGAGGCAACACACGCTGAAGGTCCGATTTCAGCGGGCGCGGCGCGCGCTCACCGAGGCGGGCACGGTGTACCACCACGACGGCGAATTCTGGGTAGCGGCACACGGCACATAACTGCTTTTGTGCCGTCTTGTGCCGTGTGCCGTTTAGGGTATGGGCATACTACGATAGACGGCACAAACGGCACACAGTATTTATACTGTGCCGGATGTGCCGTCTGTGTGCCGGTGTTTTGAGAGAAAAAAGATGTGCCGTTGGCCGAGGCTCGCCGCCTCGGCATACTTCGAGAAAAGGTCAGCGATACCAGAGAAGGACGCTATATATCGCGACTGGATCGTGGTGGACTGTTATGCTGCCGACGGTGCTAGGACCACCCGGCTTGAAGAACATCTGATAGTCTGCAGACACGTACTCGATTGCCGGATTTTGCTCCAGCCAGCCATTAATCACTGTCTCCAGTTGAGCGCTGTCAGAATGTCGGAAAATTTTCACCTTCATGGTGCCTCCCCCACTTCCCTGATATCTACCGCAAGCTGCCTCCCAAACTACACCATTCAGCTTCTACGGCACAATACCAGGATTGGCTCCGCATAGTTGGTGCGTGCAGCTTAGTTGGTGGTGACTAAATCAGCCCTGCAAGCGGGTATATGTAGGAGAGCACCTTCAGCGCGGCCGGCTGGTTATAACCAGAACCGTTCGCCGAGCGGGTTATATGAAGGGGTTGGTTTCAGCCCCGCCGAGATTGAGGCGCCCGTCGTCTCGTCCAACAGCCGCCTCCGGGCGGCTTTTTTATTTCCCATCAACATAGTCGCGCGCCGTCGCGACGAGAGGATCCCCGATGCGCTACGCGCTTTCGGCGGTTGTCGACGTCGTCGCGACCGCCACCGAACTCTCTCCGCACCACGTCAATATGCAGGCGCGTCGCCTTCAGGAGCTCGGAGAGCTCGCTCGCTCGCCCGGCGGCCGGCTTCCGGCATTGGTAAACCCGCCGCAGGTTGCGCGCCTCCTCTTGGCGCTTCTGGTTGATCGGCCGCTCGTCGAGGCCGCCCGGCTCGCCGCCATCATGTCGGACTACCGCAACCAGGGTATGCCCGTCGGCGATTACATTGGCCGAATGCTCGTCTCGGCAGGCGGCCCAGACTTCCTCGCACCGGCCAGTGTGCTGGCCGCGAAGGCCTCCGTAACGGTGCATGCCGGCGACGCCGTGGTCATCCGATACACCTGCACCGACGACCCGCTCGAAGAGGTCTTCACGGCCTCCGGCGCGACCTGGGCGCCTGACGATGCCGAGACCATCGCCTCGGCGCGCACGCTGCCCGGACGGCTCCTGCATCGCATAGGCCGCGGCCTGGCGGGGATCCAGGAATGAGGTGGTTCCGCAAGCCCGCCCCGCCGGTGGAACAGAAATCCCTCGCCGCCCCCGACCCCGAGCTCTTAGCCCTATTCGGCATCACCACGGGCGCTACGGCCATCAGCGGCCCCACGGCGTTGCGTGTGCCTGCCGTGGCCGCTGCGGTGCGCGTCATCAGCGAGGCAGCCGCGACGTTGCCGATCAAGGTCGTGCGCGTCGATGAAGCCGGGACGGACATCGACGCCACCGACCATCCCGCCCACAAGCTGCTGACCAGCGCGGCGAATGAATGGCTGGACGGCTGGGAATTGGTGCGAGACCTCGTAGCCCAGGCGCTCGTCAACGACCGGGGCGGGTTGGCCTATGTCGGCCGCAACGCCAACGGCGTACCTATCGAAATCATCCAGCCGCAGGTCGGGCAAATCGACGTTCAGTATGACGTCGTGACCCGCGAGCCCTCGTACAGGCTGGCCGGCCAACCCATCGCGGCCAGCGACATCGTGCATGTGCGCGGCCCCTTCGACCGCTGCCCCGTCTCGCTGGCCGCCGAGGCGATCGGCGCGGCGGCGGCCATGGAGAAACACGCGGCGGGCCTATTCGCCCGCGGTGCGCGACCTGGCGGAATTATCGAGATCCCCAGCGATCTACCGGCGCAAGCGCTCAAGTCCCTACTGCAAAGCTGGCATGAGACGCATGACGGAGCGTCAAAGTCCGGCAACACGGCAGTGTTGTTGAACGGCGGGAAGTGGAATCCCGGCATCATCAACAGCACGGATGCGCAGTTCCTCGAGAACCGCAAGTTCCAGAACATCGAAATTGCACGCGCATTCCGCGTGCCACCTTCGATGCTTTATGAGCTCGACCGCGCCACCTGGTCCAATTCGGAACAGATGGGCAAGGAATTCTTGACTTATTGTCTCGAACCTTGGCTCCGCGCCGTCGAGTCCGCATTTGGCCGGGCTTTGCTGGCTGGTGAGTCTGGCCTGCGCATCGTCATCGATCGCGACGACCTCACCCGTGCCGACCTCGGCGCGCGTGCGACGGCGTACTCCAGCCTGATCTCTGCCCGCGTGCTCAACCCGAACGAGGCGCGAGGATGGGAAGGCCTGCCGCCGTACCCGGATGGCGACACGTTCATCAACCCCGCAATTTCCACCGCAAAGCCGCCGAGCGCGGCAGGAGACGCGAATGCTAGTTAATTCGATCAGCGCGACCATCAACGGCCGGGAACACCGCCTCACTGTTCGACGCGACAGCCTCGCCATACTCGACGCCGCGCTCGGAGGCTCGACCTATGCCGTGTTGAAGAAATTCGAGGCCGGAACGTGGTCGACGGCGGACGTTGAGCTCGTGCTGTCCTTCGCACTGCATGGTCCGACGCCGATGGAGCGGATCATCGCGAAGTTAGGCGCGCCGCAACCGACGGGCGACCGGCGCGCTACCGCTCCGGAAATTGCCGCCGCGATCGGTAAGAACGGTCCCGGCACCTACGCAGATTTGGCGGCTTTGACACTGTCCGCTGCCCTGTTCGGGATCAGCGAAAGCGATGCCGTGTGGACTGACGAGGTGGCCGATGCAGCGGCTTGAACTGAAAACGGCCATCGCGGCCGATGACGCCGGCACCATCACCGGCACGGCTTGGCCGTTCGGCACGCCAGATCGCGTTGGCGATGTCATCGTCAAAGGCGCCTTCGCCGGCTCGCCGGCTGCGCTCCCCATGCTCGCGTTTCATGACCCGAACGACCCGGTGGGCGTTTGGGATGAGGTGCGCGAGACCGACAAAGGGCTCGAGGTGAAGGGCCGCCTCCTAATCGGTGAGGTTGCGCGTGCGCGCGAGATCCACGCCCTCGTCAAATCTGGCGCCGTCGGTGGCTTGTCCATCGGCTTCGTCACCCGAAAGTCCGCGCCCCGAAAAGGCGGCCGGACCATCTCTGCGCTCGACATTTTGGAGTGCAGCCTGGTGACCATCCCAAGCCATCCCGGCGCACGCGTCACCAGCGCCAAGTCTGCAGCGGACGCCCTTCGCCTCGCTGAAATCATCAACACGGCCTCTGCGGCCCTGCGCGCCAAGGAGGCGCATTAGCATGACCTATCATTCCCCCATCGAACTGAAGTCGGCCGGCGAGGACGACGCCACCGGTATCGTCACCAAGGCGCTGGACGACCTCACCAAGACCGTCGACGAGCGCTTGAAGGCCGTTGAAACCAAGGCCGACACCACCGCCCTGGCCGCCCGGCTCGACAAGCTCGAGGCGAAGGCTTCCCGCCCGGCTGGCGATACCCGCCCCGAGCCTTCGGTGGAACGCAAGGCGTTCGCCGCCTACCTCCGCCACGGCAAGGAAGCCCCGGCCGAGGAACTGAAGACGCTGACGGTGTCGTCCGATCCTCAGGGCGGATATTTGGCGCCCGACGAGATGAGCACCGAGTTCCTGCGGGACCTCGTCGAGTATTCGCCCATGCGCAGCGTGGCCAGCATCCGCTCCACCGGCGCGCCGAACGTGATCTACCCGACCCGAACGGGGATCACGAATGCTCGCTGGAAGGGCGAGACGCAGGCGCAGGAGGGCAGCGAACCGGCCTTCGGCCAGGCGGAGATCGCGGTGAAGGAGGTCAACACTTACGTTGACATCTCGAATCAGCTGATCGCCGACAGCGCCGGCGCGGTTGAGACTGAAGTCCGCCTCGCCCTTGCCGAGGACTTCGGCCAGAAGGAAGGCCTCGCCTTCGTCTCCGGCAACGGCGCGCTCGAGCCGGAAGGCGTGATGACCCATGCAGGCATCGCCTATACCGCGAACGGCCACGCGACCGAGCTAAAGGCCGATGCGCTTATTTCTCTGCTCTACGCGATGCCGGCGACGTACCGCAATGCCGGCTCCTGGGCGATGAATGGCACCACGCTTGCGACTATCAGGAAGCTGAAGGACGGCCAGTCGAACTATCTGTGGTCGCCGAGCTACCAGGCCGGTCAGCCCGAAACCATCCTCGGCCGTCCCGTCGTCGAGATGGTTGACATGCCTGACCTCGCCGATGGCAGCTTCCCGATCATCTACGCCGACTTCAGCGGCTATCGCATTGTCGACCGCGTCGGACTGTCGATCCTGGTCAATCCGTACCTGCTCGCGACCAACGGTCTGACCAGGTACCACGCCACCAGGCGCGTTGGTGGCCGCGTCCTGCAGCCGGCGAAGTTCCGGAAGCTGAAGATGGCGACGTCCTGACGCCTGCTTAGCGCCATTTTGGCGGCAAGCACCCACATCCCCGTTCCCCTGCGACCGGCCGCCCTTCGGGGCGGTCGTCGCGTTTCTAAGGAGCGCTTCATGCGCGATCTCGTTTCCAATTTCGGCGCCGTCCAGGCTATCGCACCGGCCGTTCAGGCCGCTGCCGCTGATGGCATTACCATCGACACGCTGGGCTATGGCTCGGTGGGCTTCGTCATCAATACCGGAGCGATCGTCGGTTCCGGTGACTTCGGCATCAAAGTGCAGGAATCCGATGCTTCCGGCTCTGGCTTCACCGACGCCGCCGCCTCGGCCGTGCAGGGCACTGTTCCGGCTACGCTGGTGGCAGCGAGCACGTACAAGCTCGGCTACTCGGGATTCAAGCGCTATGTGCGCCTCTCGCTGACAAAGGCCGGCGGCACTTCGATTGCGCTCGGCGCGGTAGCCGTCAAGGGCAACGCGGCCAGCCGGCCCGTGGCCTGATCCAATCCGGCGGCTATCCAATGAGGGCGGCGCTGGGCCGTCCAACAACGGGAAGTAGACCTCCCCGCCGCCACCCGTAATGGGACACCAGGGGTCAAGGTCGTTACAAGTCCAGCACTCGTCGGCAGCGTCTTTTCAATCGGATGGGGACGACTGCCGGCGAGTTAACCTGCGGGCAAATCCATGAAACGTCTATGCTCTTGCGGCCGGCTCGTGGAGCGTGGTGCCACCTGCACCTGCCAGGTAGCGGCCCGCCGTGAGCGCGTGGCTGCTGCTGACGCCAAGCGCCCCAGCGCTGCGGCGCGTGGTTATGACCATGCGTGGCAGCAGTTGCGGAAGCGGATGCTCGAGGAGCACCCCATCTGCGATTGCGGTGCTGTCGCCGTCGAAGTGCATCACGTCATCTCCGTGCGTGAGCGACCAGACTTGAGGCTTGACGTTGCAAATCTGCAATATCTTTGCCGGTCTTGCCACTCACGCATCACCGCACGCACCCAGGCATTCGGTAGAGGCATGCGCTAATCGCATGGCATACCGGGGGTGGTTGGCGACTTTTGCCTCGCCCTCCCGACCACCCGCCGCTCTCCAGCGCGCAATTCGCCCTAATCCAGATTTCGTAAGGCCCAATGGCCTTGATTCAGCATGCGTTATGCGCATTGCAGAGGAGCAAAAGCA
Organism: Ancylobacter polymorphus; assembly: GCF_022836935.1. NCBI lineage: Bacteria > Pseudomonadati > Pseudomonadota > Alphaproteobacteria > Hyphomicrobiales > Xanthobacteraceae > Ancylobacter > Ancylobacter polymorphus. The sequence goes on from NZ_CP083239.1 coordinate 3,426,001, forward strand.
TGGCCATAGTCGACCTATCGCTTGCAAAAAAGCATCTTGGCGTCACCGAAGAAGGCGATGATGACCTCATCTCCGCAAAGATCGACTCGGCCCAGGCGCTGCTCGAGGGCTGGCTGGGCTATGCGATCGAAGACCATTTCGAGACCGCGCCGGCTGACCTGATCGAGGCGGTGCTGCAGTTGATGGCGCACAGCTACGAGAACCGCGAGGCCACGGTCGTCGGCCTGACCATCGCATCCGCGCCGCTGGGCGTGCGCGACGTAATCGCGGCTCGGCGTGGTTATCAGACGGGGTATGTTGATGGCTCGTAATCGCGACCTAGTAGCCCTCGAAAAGGCGTTCAAAGCCATCCCCGGCGAAGTGCGGGACAAGGTCCGGCCGGCCGTGCAGGTCGGCGCCGATGAGATCGTGGCGCGGGCCAAGTACCTGGCCCCCGAAGAGACCGGCGAGCTTGCCGCCAGCATCCATACGGAACCCGGCCCGGTAGACCTCGCGGTGACGGTCGTCGCCGATGACGAGGCCGCGCTGTTCCAAGAATACGGAACCGCCACGAACAGTCAGCACCGGTTTTTCTGGCCAGCCGTCAACACCCTCAAGAATAGAGTCCGGCGCCGCATAGACCGCGCGATCGGCAAGGCAATCCGAGAGGCATGGTCGAAATGAGCGAGCCGTCACTCGCGGCCCAGGCCGCTATCCGCGCCGTGCTCGTGGCATCTGGCAGCGTCACCTCGCTGGTACCGGCCGGCAATATCCTGGATCGAAACTCCCGCCCGGAGGTCACGCCTCTGATCATTGTCGGCGACGGCTACACGGTCGACGCCAGCGCGCAATGCATCGAGGCCTGGGAGGTCTACAGCGACATTCACGTGTGGACTAAGGAGCCAGGCCTGGCGCAGTGCAAGACTATCGCTGGCGCCGTGCAGCGTGCGCTCCGCGGCCTTGATGTTGAGGCGCAGGGTTACTCGCTTTCCATCATGGCGCAGGATTGTCGCTACTTTCGCGACCCGGATGGTGAGCATGCCCACGCGGTGGTGAGCGTCACCTTGTTCGCGGAGGAACTGTGATGCGCGCCGGCAAGCTGGATCGCACCATCACCATCGAGCGCGGCACGCATGTCGTCGATGAGTTCGGCACGCCCGTCTACAGCTGGACGCCTCTCGCCGCGCCGATGCGGGCGCAGGTCGTCGAGGCCAGCACCACCGAGTTCTTCAAGAGCTTCGGCGCCTCCTCCGAGAACGTCACCGTGTTCCGCACCCGCTGGATCGATGGGGTGACGCTGGCCGATCGCGTCGTGGCGGGCGGCGTAACGTTCGACATCAAGGACATCAAGGAAATCGGCCGGCGCCGCGGTTTGGAACTGCGCTGCGTCGCGAAAGGAGCCTGAGAATGGCCCGTGGACGAAAGGCGGAAATCACCGCCGTAGACGGCGCGCTGGACAAGGCGCCTGCCGCTCCGAAATGGCTTCCGGCCTATGCCAAGGCAGAATGGAAACGACTGGTTCCGATCCTGGTGAACGACCGCAAGCTGGCGGTGCACGAGCTCCAGAGCGTCGAGTCCTATTGCATCAGCGTCGCCCGCATCCGCGAGGCGGAGGAGATCATCGCCCGCGAGGGGCTGGTGATCATGGGCACACGCGGCCCGCAGCGACACCCCGCGACGGCGATCCTCAAGGAACACCAGGAGGCCGCGCGTCGGCTGCTGATCGAGCTCGGCGGCACCCCGGCCAGCCGCGGGAAGAATAAGGGGGGCGCCGTTGGAAACGACCCTGCCGACGACCTTGGGGATATCTGAAAGTGCCAACTCGTTGGCACTTTCACACCCCAAAGAAACTGGGCAGATTCTGGCCAGTTTAGACGTAACGGCGGAATCCGCCGTTGCGTCCCATCCCGCCTGGCTCTTCGACGACTCCCCCATCCCCGACCCGCACGGCAAAGGCGAGCGCGCCGTCCGCTTCATTCGCGCGCTGAAGCACCCCAAGAGCAGCTTACCGGGCCGGGGGTTTCAGCTGGATCGCTGGGCCGAAAGGCTAATCCGCAGGGTCTACGGCGACACCCGGCCGGACGGTACGCGGCGCATCAAGACGGTCTTCGCCCTCATTCCGCGCGGCAATCGGAAAACGACGCTCGGCGCGGCGCTGGCGCTTCTTCACCTTGGACCGGAGCGCATCCCGCGCTCCCAGGTGGTGTCGGCCGCGGTGGATCGCGACCAGGCCCGCATTGCCTTCGAGGAAATGACCGGCGTCATCGGCGCACATCCGCGGCTCGCCGAGGCGATGCATCCGCAGGATACGAAGAGCCGCATCACCCACAAAAAGTCAGGCGCTTTCTACCGAGCAATGTCGGCCGATGCCGCAACCGCCCATGGTCGGACTCCGGTCTTCGCGTTGGTCGATGAGCTCCATGCCTGGAAAAAGCGCGACCTGTGGGACGCGATCAAAACCGGCCTGGTGAAGACCCCCGGCAGCTTGCTGGTCATCACTACCACGGCCGGCATCGGGCGGGAGAATGTGGCGTACGACATGTACGCGTATGCCCGGCAGGTGGCGACGGGCGCGATCGAGGACGAGGCTTTCCTGCCTATCCTGTTCGAGGCCGAGCCTGACGAGGATTGGCGCGACGAGGCCGTGTGGCACCGTGTTAACCCCGGCCTGTCCTGCGAGCCGCCTTATCCCGATCTCGACGGCCTGCGGCAGATGGTGCGGGAAGCCCAGCACCGGCCCGCCGATCGTGAGATGTTCCGCCAGCTGCATCTTAACGTGTGGCTCGACGGCGCTGCCGAACCGGCCTGGGACTTGGCAATATGGGACGAAAACAGCGAGACCTATGACCTGGAAGCGCTGAAAGGCGCCAAGGCCTACCTCGCCGTTGACCTGTCGAAGCGCATCGACCTATCCGCCATTGCGGCTTGCATTGAGGTGCCCGACGGCCGGCACGTCCTGCACGTCGAGGCATTCTGCCCCGAAGAGGGCATACGCAGACGAGCGGACTTGGACAGCGCGCCGTACCCGCTCTGGCAGGAGCAGGGCTTCCTCACCGCATGCCCAGGTGATGTGATCGACCGCGGCATGATCGAGGAGCGCATTCGAGCCCTGTGCGCGCATCTGGACGTTCAGGAAATAAACTTCGATCCGTGGTCGGCCGGCGAAATGATGCGATCCCTCGATGCCGACGGCCTGCCGGTGGTGGAGTTCCCGCAGCGGCTGGCCACCTTCGCCCGGCCCGTCACCGAGTTCGAGACGGCATTCATGGAGCGACGGCTGCTGCACGGCGGCAACCCCGTGCTGCGATGGGCCGTCGGAAACGTGGTGCTTGACGCCGACGCGTCTGAGAACCGTCGGCCGAACAAGAAGAAATCCACCGACCGCATTGACCCGGCAGTGGCCGCCATCATGGCTGTTGGCCGCGCCATGGCGAATGACGGGCACCGATACACCACTCTATCGCCGCAGGAGCTTATGCCGTGGCTAACCCCGAATCCAAGAAGCTAACTGTCGAGGTCCTGGCACGCGTCGACAAACTCGAAAAGGGCATGGCACGCGCCAGCGCTGCCGCCAACGACAACTTCGGCAAGATCGAGCGACGCGCCGGCCAGGCGACAAAGCGACTGGAGTCCCGGTTCGAAGCCATCGGCCGCTCGGCTGCCACATCGCTCGGCGCGTTCGGCCTGGGCGGAGTTGGCATTGCAGGCCTGTTCGCAGGCGCCAAGACTGCCGCTGCTGACCTTGCCCAGATCGCCGCCGAGGCACAGAAGGCCGGCGTCGCCGTCGAGGCATTCCAAGAGCTTGGATATGCGGCCAAAGGCGCGCTGGTAAACTTTGACGCGCTCACTGACGGCTTGAAGGAAATGCAACTCCGGGCCGACGAGTTCATCGTCACCGGGGCAGGCGGCGGGGCGGAGGCATTCCAGCGGCTCGGGTACGGCGCCGCCGAACTCAAGGAGAAGCTGCGGGATCCGGCTGCCCTGTTCGAAGACATCATCGAAAAGCTTGGCCGGCTGGACAAGGCGAGTCAGATACGCATCGCGGACGAGCTCTTCGGCGGTACCGGTGGCGAGCAGTTCGTGCGCCTTCTCGACCAGGGAAACGGTTACATCGCGAAGATGCGGCAGGAAGCGCGGGACACCGGCAACGTGCTGGACGCCGAGCTCATCCAGCGCGCCGTCGAGATCGACCGCCAATTCGCGAAGCTATCCACGACGATCGGCACCAACCTGAAGGGCGCGATAGTTGCCGTCGTGGCGGAGATGCGCACCTTCTCCGATATGCTGAACGCCACAGAACAGCAGTCGTCGGCGACGCTTCAGCGGCGCATCGACCTTCTGATCGCAGCCGCGGAGAATATGAAGAAGTCCTCCGCCGCCTTCGCGCTTGGGGGTGGCCAGGAGGGCATCGATCGCCGGCTGGCCGAGGCTGCTGGCCTGCAGTCGCAACTCGACAGCCGCCCGCCGCGCGTGACGGTCAATCCGAGCATGGGTTCCGGCATGGGAGATTTGTCCCAGGTCAAGACTCCCGCCAGCACCGCGGCGGACCAGTTGGCGAAGGCATATCAGTCGATCGTGCTCTCGGCGGAGCAGCGGATCACTCAGATGGGGGTAGAGCAGCAGGCGCTTGGCATGACGACCGCGGCGGCAGAAGCGCTCCGCGTCAAGCAGGAACTCATCAACGAGCTAACCCGCGCCGGCATCACGCTCACGCCTGACTATGTGGCGAAGATCGATGACCTTGCCCAGCGTTCGGGTCAGGCAGCATCTGCCCTGGAGGCACAGGCAGCGTCACAGGCCGCGCTTGCTGAGACGATGGATGAGGTGCGCGGCACCGCCTATGATGTGCTGGGCGGGTTCGTCTCGGACCTGCGCAACGGTATCTCCGCAGCAGATGCCCTGTCGAACGCGCTGAATCGTGTCCTCGATAAGGTCATCGAAATCGGGCTACAGAATGCGCTGACTGGCCTGCTGGGCAGTCCCGGCACCACGCAGGCAGGTTCACTCGGCAAGCTGTTCGGCTTCGCGGGTGGCGGCTACACCGGCTCCGGTGGCAAGTATCAGCCGGCTGGCGTGGTGCATCGTGGTGAGTACGTGATTCCGGCCGATCGTACCCGCGAGCTTGGTGTGGGGTTCCTGGACCGCCTGGCCGGCTTCTCCAGCGGCGGGCTGGTGGCACCCACCCTGCCGCAGATCAGGTCCGGCGATGTGGCGCGCGGCGCAGGCGGCATGCCGGTGGTCAACGTATCGGTGCAGACCTTGCCGGGGCAGACCGCCGATGTGCGTCAGAGCCGCGGCGCCGATGGGGCAATCAACATCGCCGCGACGGTGCGCAAGCTGGTCGAAGACGAAATGGTGAGCCAAGCGCAGGGGCGTGGCCGTGGCGCGCAGGCTTTGGAGCGGTCCTACGGCCTTCGGAGGCAGACGGCGTGAGGTTGGCGCCAGGCTCACGAGGGTCTGGCGCCTGAGCGTCACAGGCCGGCGGCAAACTCCCGCACGTCGTCGAGGGTGGCGTCATAGGGGCGCTGGAAGGCGCCGAGGCGCACCGTGTTCGTGCCGTCAATGACCATGTAGCCCGGCCCGTACCAGCTACGCGACCAGTGGCGGGAAGCTGTCTTCTCCAAGCGGTAACCCGCCTTGGCGAGACGGCGACGGATGGCGGATTCGGAAAGAGGCATAGCAAGCCCTCCATGGATTGGATCAACTGACAAACGCATTCGTTGCGTTGCGTTGCCAAACCTGGTGCGGCCGTCAGAAGCCGCAGGGGCCGGACCCCAGACCGTCCATGCAGGACGATGTTGCTTAGGGCGAGACGATAGTGGTGAGCTCCCCGCCTTTCGTCAAGCCCCAACCCGTCACGCGCCCGAAGCGGGCTGTCCGCTCCGGGCGCGCCCGATGCCGTCGCGATCCGCATCGGGCCAAGCGCTGCCGTCCACTTCGGCGCGCTTGGTCTCGTCATGCTCAAACTCGCATGTGCGATAGCGCACCGCCTAGGGGCCCGGCGCTGACACATCGTTCACCAGCACGCGAGTCACCTCGCTATCTTCGATGATGCACTTAGCGATGTGCAGGGAGCCGCCGCGAAGGAACGCGACTTGGACGATTCCATTCTTGTCGTCGCCCGTCACATGCATCGATGTGTCGTCTCCTAGATCGTGATCAATCCCCGTCGCCTCTTCCAGGTGGCTTTCGCAGTGCGTCTTGGCGGCCGTCACCGGATCGTTCATGCGCCAGAATACCAAGCCGGAGATGCCGGCTCCGATGACGATCAGTGCAATGGTGTATCGAGCTAACTTATTCACGCGCGCTGCCTCTTTGGTTGCGAGAGGTTTACGAGCAGTGGGCCGTTTTGGACCGAAAACGTTGGTATATAAGTAGTTCTACTGCCGAGCGCGGGCGCTGGCGGAATGGGCGGCTTCCGCTCGCCGCGCTCTGCGTCGCGCCTGACGGTGCGAGCATCAACGCCGGTCTTGGCGGCTTGGTCTTCGGCATAAGAGTGGACAAGTTGTCCACTCTCTTTGGTGTTGTGGCCATGCCGCGTCTCCGGATGCAGCGCCTCACTCCTCCACGGGAGCGCCGGGCTTCTTCCTTGGGGCGATCTGCTTCTTAGGCCTGCCGAACTTGTCCTTTCGGATGTACGGCCCTGGCGGCAACGTAAACGGATCCGCCTCCAGCTTGGGCGGGCCTGCCAGATGCGCCTCAACGGTCGGCCAGTGCCAGCGTGATCTGGCCCCGATTGATAGTCGCGCGCGGGACGAAACCCTGCAGCACCCACGAGTCAAACGTGTCGACGCTGATCTCAAGCAATGCGGCTGCAGTCTTGCGCGAGACGAAGACGGGCCGGTGATTCTCGTCGGTCATGGCGTGCCCTTAGTGCGGTCAGACACGATACCCCCGCGCGGCGCGTCGCACCACAGGGTGCCCCAAGGGAGGGGCTACTTGCACATTTCGAGAATCGGGGTGATGTTGACCGTGGGCTTGAACACCCGGACCGAAGATAGGGCGACTCCCGTTTGGCGACGGAGAGTGCCTGAGCGCGAAGCCTCTTGGCGGAGGCGGAACGCATGCGGCGCCTTGGCGGGCGACCGAACCTGGCCATAATGGCCGGGAGCGGTGCGCCATGTCCAGAGGGTAATTCCTTAAAAGCGCAACGGCCTGTCTCTTCGGCAGGTGTTCAACTCCCGGCTGCCCGGTCTGATACCGGGCGCGGCCTTGAACAGCCGATACCGAAGAGACTTAACCCCATGACCATCGACAAGACGTCCAGTCGTCGCGCATTCCTCATCGGCGCTGCGCCCGCGCTCATCGCGGCACCCGCGCTCGCCCTTCCGCAGCCGTTATCGCCCCAGGAGCGGATAGACGCCGCCATGGCGGAGATCCGCGCGGTACTTGCCGAGGCGTACCCAGGTCACTTTGTCACCGAGACCCAGATGCTGCGGAGGGGCACCGGCGGCTTGGCCATCGGCGCGTACCCGCTTGAGGGGTATCAGACGAGGTTCCACTTCCACGCCGACGGCCCGCTGCGCGCCGCCGATGTCGAGGGCCGTCAGTGGGGGATTGGCCGATGAACGTCCACGCCCCGATCAGAACCGCCGCCGTGCCGGCTTCCAGCACCATTGACCGCCTGAATGAGATCCGCTGCCTACTTGGCGCGCTGGATATCATGGCGGGCACGCTCGAGGGCTTCCAGGCCGAAGCCTTCTACAGCGTCATCCAGTCCGCCCAGGAGAAGATCGAGGGGGTGCAGTCCGTGGTGTGCGCCGCTGCTGATGATGCCCGACTGAGAGACCGGCCGCTGCGCGCAAAAGCGGCGTGACCGCTCAACGCTACCACCTAAGCAGGCAACCTAACCCTGCCGGGCCAGCGACGCGTCGTTCACCACAGCAGCAGCGCCCGGCTGGATCCCCGTCGCTCTTTTCGGAGGGCGGCGGGGTTCTGATTCTGTGATGGCAATGCCTGCCGTTTCCCGTCGCCGTGGCGACTCGGTGGCGACTCAGAACAAGCGAAGAGTGGCGCCAGCGGCGCCAAACCTTGCAAGTCGTTGATTTTCTTGGGTTTTTTGGTCGGAGCGAGAGGATTTGAACCTCCGACCCCTAGTCCCCCAGACTAGTGCGCTAACCAGGCTGCGCTACGCTCCGACGCCGTGAGGCGCCGTCTGTCTAGCCATTTGCCGCTCCTTATGCAAGCCGGGCCGTGCCCTGTGGACGAGAGAGACGACGCCGGCCGCGTCGCGCGCTACGATAGCCGCCTCTCCTCAAGGATGCGGACGGATGAATCACCCTGCCCATGCGCACGCCCTGCCCGCTGACGCGTTGCTCGCCGCGCCTCTGGACGTGCCCGCCAGCGCGGAGATGCTGGAGCGGCTTGAGAGCCGTCGTTCGTCGCCATTGCGTGGGCTGGTGGAGCCGGGGCCGACGGAGGACGAATTGCGGCGCCTGCTCGCCCTCGCCAGCCGCGTTCCGGACCATGGGCGGCTCTGCCCGTGGCGTTTCATCGTGCTCGCCGGCGAGGCGCGAGGGGCGCTCGGGCAACGGTTCGACGCGCTTTATGCCCGGCAGAATCCTGAAATTCCAACCGCCAAGGCCGATATGTGGACGCAATATCTGCTGCGCGCGCCGGTGACGGTGGTACTGGTCAGCCGACCCGATCCGACCGCCAAGGTGCCAGAGTGGAACCAGGTACTCTCGGCCGGCGCGGCGGGCATGGCGCTCACCGTGGGCGCGGCGGCGATGGGATTCGCTACGCAATGGCTGTTGAAATGGCCGGGGCGCGACCCTGAAGCCGCCGCGCTGCTAGGCGTGGGGTCGGGCGAGCGGATCGCCGGCTTCATCCATATCGGACGGCCGGCGCGCATCACCGAGGACCGGCCGCGACCGGCCCTCGGTGACGTGGTGTCCTACTGGACACCGGATCAGTCGATGTCGAACGACACGCCCTGAGCCAGCGGCAGGGCACGCGAGTAGTTGATGGTGTTGGTGGCTCGCCGCATATAGGCCTTCCAGGCGTCCGAGCCGGACTCGCGCCCGCCGCCAGTCTCCTTTTCGCCGCCGAAGGCGCCGCCGATTTCGGCGCCCGAGGGCCCGATATTGACGTTGGCGATGCCGCAATCCGAACCTTCCGCCGAGAGGAAAGTCTCGGCCTCGCGCAGATCATTGGTGAAGATCGACGAAGACAGGCCCTGCGGCACGCCATTGTGCAGCTTGATCGCTTCCGGCAGGCCGGTGCAGCGCAGCACATAAAGGATGGGGGCGAAGGTCTCGTGCTTGACGATGTCGATCTGTTCGTCGAGCTCGACCAGTGCAGGGCGGACATAGTAGGCGTCCGCGTGCCCCCCGACCGCAACGCGCTCGCCACCGTGCACACGGCCGCCGGCCGCACGGGCGGCGTCGAGCGCGCCCTGCATGGCCTCGAAGGCCGCCTTGTCGATCAGCGGACCGATCAGCGTGCCGGCCTCGCGCGGATCGCCGATGCCGACCGAGCCATAGGCCTTGGCGAGGCGCGGCACCAGCGTGTCGTACACGCTCTCATGCACGATGAGGCGGCGCAGCGTTGTGCAGCGCTGACCCGCCGTGCCCATGGCGGCGAAGGCGATGCCGCGCAGAGCGAGGTCGAGATCCGCCGAGGGGCAGACGATGGCGGCATTGTTGCCGCCGAGTTCGAGAATCGAGCGACCGAAGCGGCGCGCCACCCGTTCGCCGACGATGCGGCCCATGCGCGTCGAGCCGGTGGCGGAGACGACAGGAATGCGGGCGTCGTCGGTCAGTGCCGCACCGATCTCGGCGCCGCCGATCAGCAACTGCGACAGGCCTTCCGGCGCCGCGCCGAAGGCGCGCACGGCCCGCTCGAACAGCGCCTGCACGGCGAGCGCGGTGAGCGGCGTCTTTTCCGACGGCTTCCACAGCACGCTGTTGCCGCAGACCAGCGCCAGGGCCGCGTTCCATGACCAGACGGCGACCGGGAAATTGAAGGCGGTGATGATGGCCACAGGCCCCACCGGGTGCCAGGTTTCCATCATGCGATGGCCGGGACGCTCGGAGGCGATGGTGAGGCCATAGAGCTGGCGCGACAGGCCGACGGCGAAGTCGCAGATGTCGATCATCTCCTGCACCTCGCCGAGCCCCTCGGAGAGGATCTTGCCGGCTTCCAGTGTCACGAGGCGGCCGAGCTCGGTCTTGTGGGCGCGCAGCTCCTCGCCGAGCAGGCGGACGAGTTCGCCCCGTCGCGGCGCCGGTACGGTGCGCCACGCTTCGAACGCGGCGACTGAACGCTCCACCGCGGCGCCAGCCTCGGCAGGGCTCGCTTCGGCGACATGCGCGACGGTCTCACCGGTTATCGGCGAGTGGACGGGCCGTGTGCCAGCGCGCCAATGCGTCTCAGGAACGCCCAGACCCTGCAGAAGACCGACCACCTCTTCCGCGACCGGCTTCATCGCACCGGCTTCGTTCGTCGCCATTCTCACGCTCCTCGACAAATGGCCGCAGCCCGCCCGCTCAATAGCACCGCGCGGCCCCTGAAATCCATCATGGCTTTCGGATGACGGCGCTGTCCGACACCGGGATCAGATGAGTCCGACGCTACCTCCCAAATAGCGATTGCCACCTAAATTCAACACGTTGGCGACCAGGCTACAGAGACCCAGGCGGCTCGGCAGGACCACCATCTAATCTGGGATAAGCGCAAATGGAGCGTTGCTCTTCTGGCGCGCTTTATTATGATGCAAACAACGACATGCTTCGCCGCTGCGCGTTATAGCCACATTGTCGTGATGCCCCCGCCACAATTCCTTTTCATGCATCGCCTCCTCGCTAACAGGAGAAGGACGAAGGTATTGACGGCTTGGGGAATGGGACGGGTCGCCGGCGCGGCGTTCGCGACGGGGATCATCTTTCTCGCCGGCGGCAATGCTGCCCTTGCAAGTTCAAAGAAGACGAACATCACCGCGACGTCCGGCATGGCGTCCTATTACGGCTATGGCGGCCGCACCGCCAACGGGGAGCGGCATAGCGCCAAGGCCATGACGGCGGCGCATCGCAGCTTGCCCTTCAACACCCGGGTTCGCGTCACCAACAAGGCCAATGGCCGATCGGTCGTGGTGCGGATCAACGACCGCGGCCCCTTCGTACGGGGTCGCATTATCGACGTGTCGACCGCCGTCGCCGATCAACTCGGCTTCCGAAGCCGTGGCGTGGCCAAGGTCGATATCGCCGTGGTTGACTGATTAGACAGGCCGGTCGCGGACCGGGGCGCGCGTTCAGTTGTCCCGGTCCCGCGCGGCGTCCAGCAGTCGCTGACAATCCTGCAATTCATGCAGCACGGCTTCGAGCCGCCTTAGGTCGTCGCCACGCAGGGGTGTGGAGGCTACCGCGCTCACATGAACGCTGCCTGAGGGCTCATTCTGGGCACGGGGCGTTACAGGACGCACCCGCTCGGGCACAAAATGCACCTCGTCTTCCGCCAGCGTCGCCGGACCGGCTCCCATGGGGCGGAATGGAAAAGACGGTCGTGCCTCATCCGGCATCGGCTCTCGGGCCGCACGTTCCTGCGGCAGGTGCGGCTCAGGGTTCTGCGTGTCGTCAATGCGATTGCCCCGCCGGGGGCTGAAAAGCGACGGATCGTCGCTCAAGAACGGGTCGGTCCGCACCGTACGCGGCGGCGGTTCGAGATCGGCAAGCAGGGGTAAGTCGAACGGGGTAGGCTCGCTGTCCGCCCGACGCCGTGTGCGGCGCGATGAGACATCCTCGGCGGGCCCGTAGGGGCGCTCGGGCAGAAGATCGAGCAAACCGCCATCCGTGCTGCCGCCCGCATCGGCGCCGGGAGGCACCGGGTACGTCGGCGGCTCATCATGGGCGAATAACGCGTCCGACGCCGGTGGCGCCTCCCGCTCTTCCCGCCGTTCCGGCTCAGGGAGCGCCCCTTCTTGCTCGTCGACCTCGCGCGCGAGAGCCTGCACGTAACGCGGGCCCTCCTCCTTCAGGATGCGCTGGACACCCCGGATCGTGTAGCCTTCCCCGTAGAGCAGATGGCGGATGCCGCGCAGCAACTCCACATCGTCCGGGCGGTAATAGCGCCGGCCGCCGCCACGCTTGAGCGGGCGGATTTGCGGGAAGCGTGTTTCCCAGAAACGCAGGACATGCTGGGGGAGATCGAGGTCTTCCGCGACCTCGCTGATCGTGCGGAAGGCGTCAGGCCCCTTCTCCGCCCCCGGCTGATCCTGTCGCGCGCTCACGACTCCGGCGAGGCCCGATTGATCTGCTGCTTGAGGATGTTGGAGGGCTTGAACACCATGACGCGGCGCGGGGCGATCGGCACTTCCTCGCCGGTCTTCGGGTTGCGGCCGATGCGCTCGCCCTTCTGGCGGACCACGAAGGATCCGAAGGAAGAGAGCTTCACCGTCTCGCCGCGCGCCACGCAATCCGCGATTTCGGACAGCACGGTTTCGACGAGCGCCGCCGACTCCGTCCGTGAAAGTCCGACCCGCTGATAAACCGCCTCGCACAGATCGGCGCGCGTGATGGTGCGACCTGCCATTGCCGTATTCCCTGTCCCGTCGGTGCCGTTGTTTCTGAACGCCAAACTAGGCGCCGTCGCCCGTGCCGGTCAACGGCGCTTCACGCCTGTGGCGCGGATTACCAGCGCACAAGCGCCGACGCCCAGGTGAAGCCGCCGCCCATGGCTTCCAGCAGCACCAGATCGCCGCGCTTGATGCGTCCATCGGCGTGTGCGGCGGCCAGCGCCAGCGGGATCGACGCGGCCGAGGTGTTGCCATGCTGGTCGACAGTGATGACGACCTTCTCCGGGGCGATGCCGAGCTTGACGGCGCTGGCGTCGATGATGCGGCGGTTCGCCTGATGCGGAACGAACCAGTCGATCGTGTCCGCCGATTCACCCGTCGCCTCGAAGGCATCGACGATCACGTCGGTGATCATGCCGACGGCATGGCGGAACACTTCGCGGCCTTCCATGCGCAGGAAGCCGACGCTACGGGTGGAGGACACGCCGCCATCGACATAGAGCTTGTTCTTGTGACGGCCGTCCGAGCGCAGATGCGAGGTCAAGACGCCACGGCCCTCCTCCTCGTCCCGCACCGCCTCCAGCACCAGCGCGCCGGCGCCGTCGCCGAACAGCACGCAGGTCGTGCGGTCCGACCAGTCGAGGATGCGCGAGAAGGTCTCCGCGCCGATGACCAGACAGCGGCGATAGGCACCGGATTTGAGGAAGTTGTCGGCGGTCGCGAGTGCGAAGACAAAGCCCGAGCACACCGCCTGGAGATCGAAGGCCGCGCCATGGGTGATGCCGAGACCCGCCTGCACGCTGACGGCCGTGGCCGGGAAGGTGTTGTCGGGTGTCGAGGTGGCGAGAACGATGAGGTCGATGTCGTCCGGTGTCAGCCCGGCGTCGGCCAGCGCCGCCCGCGCCGCGTGGATGGCGAGATCGGAGGTCACCTCGCCTTCCGCCGCGATGTGCCGTGTGCGGATGCCCGTGCGCTGGACGATCCATTCATCGGATGTGTCGACCATCTGCGCGAGGTCGGCATTGGTCAGACAGCGGGCCGGCAGATAGGAGCCGACACCACGCACGACGGAACGGATTGCACTCACGATGGAACCTGTAGCTCGTCAGAGACGGAGGCATCCGCAGCGCCGGCATGGCTAACCTGCGGACGATCATTCATTCCCGCTTCAATACGGGAGAGAAGCTGGTAGCGGACCATGTCGTAGCCGATATCGACGGCCGAGGCGAAGCCCTCGGCATCGGTGCCACCATGGCTCTTGATCACGACGCCGTTGAGGCCGAGGAACACGCCGCCATTCGACTTGCGCGGATCAAGCTTTTCCCGCAGCGCGCGGAACGCCCCGCGCGCCAGCAGATAACCGATCTTGGCCATGAAGCTGCGGCTGATGGCGCCGCGCAGGAACTCCGACACCTGCTTGGCCGTGCCCTCGGCGGTCTTGAGCGCGATATTGCCGGAGAAGCCCTCGGTGACGACCACGTCGACACTGCCGCGACCGATATCGTCGCCCTCGATGAAGCCGTGATAGGCGAGGCCCGGATGGTTGGCCGCGCGCAGCGCGCCGGCGGCGTCCTTTACCTCTTCGACGCCCTTGATCTCCTCGACGCCGACATTGAGCAGGCCGACGGTCGGACGCTCGATGTCGAAGACGATTCGGGCCATGGCCGCGCCCATGACGGCCATGTCGACGAGGTGCTGCGCTGTCGCTCCGATGGAAGCGCCGACATCCAGCACAACGCTCTCCCCGCGCATGGTCGGCCACAGGCAGGCAATGGCTGGGCGGCTGATGCCGGCCATCATCTTGAGATTGACCTTGGCCATCGCCATCAATGCGCCGGTATTGCCGGCGGAGACGGCGCAATCGGCTTCCTTCATCCGCACCGCATCAATGGCGCGCCACATGGACGAGACGCGGCGGCCCTGGCGCAGCGCCTGGCTCGGCTTGTCGTCCATCCGCACGACGACATCGGTGTGCACCACCGTGCTCGCCGCCGCCAGCTTCGGGCGCGACTTGAGCAACTCGTTGATGCGGGAGGCGTCGCCATAGAGCAGGAAGGCGATGTCGGGATGGCGGGTAAGCGCGATCTCGGCGCCGGGGAGGACCACTTCCGGTCCATGGTCGCCGCCCATGACGTCGAGCGCTATTCGAACGGGCGAAGACATCTAGCGGCGGGGTCTCATTGGTCGGGTGGAAGGCGGTACGGCGCCAGCGCCGCGCTGACGGCATGCCCGAGTTGAGCCGTCCTGACAATAGCGACGTTGCATTTCCCCGCCCTGCCCCGGCTTAATCGGCATCGCCCCCACCGCCCCCGCGCAACTTGGCCAGCGCCGCGAAAGGCGAGGCTTCCGCCGGACCGGGCTCGGCGGGGCCTTCAAACTGCGCATCCGGCTTGCGCGGATAGGGATCGAGCCCGAGGGCGAGAAACTCCGCCGCCACTGCGCCGGCGTCGATGGTGCCATCGACCAGCGGGTCCGGCAGGTCGAGCTCGGACACGTCGATCTCGGCGCCGGGACGAATTTCCGGCAGCTTCTCCGGCGGTGCGAAGCGCAGGTCGATCGGCTCGGAGACCTTGCTGTCGAAATCCTCCAGAGTCACCACGCAGGTCTGGGTGACCACCGCGTCCACCCGACCCGTGACATGAACCGTGCCACCACGGCCGGGCGTTAGCGTTACGTCGGCCGTCAGCGCGGGAATGCCGGGGATACCGAGGTCCTTGGCCAGCGCCGCCCTTGTGGTGGCGTCCGGGGTGAGCTTCAGCGTCAGCCCGTCTTCCGGCAGGCTGGCGACGAGGACCGGTTTGGAAAGCGGGGAAGCGTCGGTCATGACGGGTCTGTCTCCGTGGAGCCGAGAGCGGCCGGCGGGGCCAGCGGGAAGTCGCCGGCGGCGAAGCGGGCGAAATCAACCTCCCGCAACGAGGCCGCCGCCGCTATCATATACTGCGCGAAGGCGCGCGCCTCATCTGCATGCGCCGTGTGGGAGCCGTAGACATTGCGCAGCACCGCCTCGGCGAGCGCGCCGACGTCGCCCGCCTCGACCGGCGGCTCGTAGGCAGCGATGCGGCCATAGAACGCCTCGGCCACCTTTTTCATCTTCTTCGGCACGGTGAGGTCCCCGACCCCCATCTCCCGGAGATTGGCGTCCATGTCGGTGCAGAAGGCGTCGAACACGCCCTGTCCCAGGCCGCGGCGCGCCTCGTCTTCGCCCTTGAGACGATGAAACAGCAGGAAGGCATGGACGAGGATCATCTCGAACCGGCCTTCAATGGTGTCGGGGACGGCGTAATCGGTGTAAAATACGGGCTGGCGCGAATGCGCCACGATCGCGCCATAGAGCCGCTGAATGGTCTCGCTTCCGTCATTCCGGCGGAAGAAACGCAGAATCATCGACGGCTCCTGCCTCATTGCCTCGGCCGGCACGGCCCGGCTGGCGAGGTAGCGCGGGCGGCTGGCGCTGGCAACCCCGGTGGCACGTAGCGACGATGCCATGGCCGGCGGGGGCCTCGATGGTTGCATCAGGGACCCGCCCTGTGCTTTCTGCCCCTGCCGCACCGCTTTTCGGCGAGGGCGGCACGAGCTTCGGAGTTGAGTGGATGGCATCGACGCGCGCGACGCGGAACAAGGCTCCCGGCACCCGGATGGCGACCTGGGCGTCGATAGTGGTGGCCGGCGTGGGAGTGGTCGGGCTCACTGCCTGTTCCGGCGACATGCCTATGGCGACCGCCAATATGGGCCTGCCGCGCACGCCCACCAGCTTCGTGCAGGAACGGCAGCGCGGTTACGTCATTGCTCCGGAGGCGCTGCAGCAGGTTCCGATCGGGTCGAGCCAGGAGCAGGTGCTGCTGGTGCTCGGCACGCCTTCCACCATCGCCACCGTCGACGGCGAGGTATTCTACTATATCTCGCAAAAGGCCAAGAAGGTGATGTTCCTTCGGCCCGAGATCGTCGACCAGCGGGTGATCGCCGTCTATTTCGATCCGAAGGACAAGCGCGTCACCCGGATCGCCGATTATGGCCTGAAGGACGGCAAGGTGTTCGACTTCATCAGCCGCACCACGCCGACAGGCGGGTCTGAGGTCTCGCTTGTCGGCCAGATCTTCAACGCCACGAATTTCCGCCCGGGCCTTTGACCCGGGCTCGGCCCCGGATCAGCGGAAGCGTTCGGCGGAGAACGGTGCGGGGTCGACGCACGGCACGTCGCCGTTCATCATTTCCGCCAGCAGGCGGCCGGTGATCGGCCCCAGCGTGAAGCCGAGATGCTGGTGGCCGATGGCGAGCCACATGCCGTTCTGCCCCGGCGCGGGCCCGATGACGGGCAGCATGTCCGGGAAGGCTGGGCGGCACCCCATCCAGGGCTCCGGCTCGGCGCGCGCGCCGAGCGGAAACAGGCCGCGCGCCAGCGACTCGGTCTTGTCGAGCTGAACCGGCGTCTTGGGCGCGTCGCGCCGGGCGAACTCCACGCCCGTGGTCAGGCGGATGCCGCCGACCATCGGGGTGATGACGTAGCCGCCCTCCTCGTCCAGCACGGGCCGCGAGAGCGCCGCATTGCCTTCGGCGTGGTAGTGCATGTGGTAGCCGCGCTTGACCTCAAGCGGCAGGCGCAGGCCGAAGGGGCGTAGCACATCCATGGCCCAGGGACCGAGCGCCACCACCACTTCCGGCGCCTCGACCGGCCCTTCCTCCGTGGTCACCATCCAGCCCGAGCCGAGCCGAGCCAGCGTGCGCGCGTCGCCCCGGCGCACCTCGCCGCCCAATTCGGCGAAATGCGCGGCATAGGCCTGGGTGACCCCGCCGGGGCTCGACACCGAGTGCGGGTCCGACCAAAGCACCGCGCCGGTGAACACCGGTCGCAGCGAGGGCTCCATGGTAAGCGCCTCGTCGACGCTGACCTCGCGGGCGCTCAGCCCATAAGAGCGGGCGAGCGGGAACTCGCTGCGTTCCACATCAAGGCCGGCAGCGGTGCGGTAGAGCTTCAGCCAACCACCGTCACGGAAGAAATGGGTCGCGCCGGCGGCGCGCGCCAAGCGCTCATGTTCGTCCACCGTGAAGGCGAGCAGCGTCTCCATGTGGCGGGCGTAGTCGAGCAGGCGCGCGGGTGACGAGGCGCGCCAGTAGGCGAACATCCACGGCGCGAGGCGCAGCAGCGCGTCCCAATGGTAGTTCGCCGCCGGATTGCGTCCGAGCGCGACATCGAGAAGCGCCGAGATTTTGCGCGGAAAGGCGACGGGATAGATCGACGCCCGCTCCACGAGACCGGCATTGCCATACGAGGTCTCCTCGCCGGGACCGCGTCGGTCGACCAGCACGACGGAGCGTCCGCGCTGCGCCAGGTGATGGGCGACGCTGGTGCCGACGATGCCGGCGCCGAGCACGATGGTGTCGGTCTTCATGGTGAACCTGCGCGAGGATGGGGACCGTCGATGAGGGGGCTCGGGCGGCGCGGAACGCCGCCCGAACGTCGGTCAGTTGATCGGGAACGGGAAGTACTTGGCGTTGATCTTGGCGAAGGTGCCGTCCGCGTTGATCTCCTGGATCGCCTTGTTCAGCGCCTCGCGCAGCTCGTTGTCTTCCTTGCGCACAGCAATGCCGGTGCCCTGCGGATTCACGTCCTTGAGGTCGGGGCCGACGAACTTGCAGCACTTGCCGTCCGTGGACTTCTCCAGCCATTCGTACAGCACGAACTTGTCGGCCAGCACGGCGTCAAGGCGCCCGGCGGCCAAGTCGGCATTGGCCTCGTCCTGCGTCGGGTAGAGCTTGATCTCGGAATCCTTGTACTTGTCTTCGAGATAGGTGGCGCCGGTGGTCGAGGACTGCGCGCCGATGGTCTTGCCCTTCAGCGCCGCGGGGGTGATCTCCGTGATCTTGGTGTCCTTCGGCGCGATGAAGCTGCCGGGCGTCAGATAGTAGGGAATGGTGAAGGCGACCTTCTCCTTGCGCTCGTCGGTGATCGACATGGAGGCGAGGATGACGTCGTATTTCTTGGCGAGCAGCGCGGGGATGATGCCATCCCAATCCTGCGCCACGAAGGTGCACTCGACCTTCATCTTGGCGCACAGCGCCTCGCCGATCTCGATGTCGAAGCCGACGAGCTTGCCGACCGAGTCGACCGAATTGAAGGGCGGGTAGGCCCCCTCCGTGCCGATGCGAACCTTCTTC
The DNA here is from genome assembly GCF_022836935.1 of Ancylobacter polymorphus. Taxonomy (NCBI): domain Bacteria; kingdom Pseudomonadati; phylum Pseudomonadota; class Alphaproteobacteria; order Hyphomicrobiales; family Xanthobacteraceae; genus Ancylobacter; species Ancylobacter polymorphus. Next base: position 3,444,644 of record NZ_CP083239.1, read on the forward strand.
ATCTCGGCCTGCGCGGCACCGGCGCCAATGGCAAGAGCGGCGGCCGCGAGCAGAATCCTGGCGATTTTCATGTGGCTGTTCCCGTAACCAGCGCCGGCTATTCCGGCGTCCGGTTGCGAGGCTAGGTCGATGCCGGGTCACAGGCAATCGGAGAACTCCCCACTCTTTGGCAGGGCTTGTCAGAAATGGCTGAAGCTGCCTTGCGCGAAGGAGACCGGCTGGCCTTCCCCATCGCGGACGGTGAGGCCCTGCCCTTCCCGCGTCTGCCCGATCACCGCGACGCCGATTCCCGCCGTGGTGGCGACCGTCTGGAACCGGCTCAGCGCCTCATGCGGCACGACGGCGAGGATTTCGTAATCGTCGCCACCCGTCAGGGCGGTCTCCAGCAACGCCGGCTCCGCCTCTACCGCGCGTCGCGCGGCGGGGCTGAGTGGCACGCGCGCCGCCTCGATCTCGCCCCCCACGCCAGAGGCCTCCAGCATCTTGGCGAGGTCCCCGACCAGCCCGTCGGAGACATCCATCGCGGCGCTGGCATGTTCGCGCAGCGCGCGGCTGAGCGACAGGCGCGGACGGGGCAGCAGATAGCGCTCCCGCAGGAACCCGGCCTCTTCATCGGTCAGTGTCGCAAATCCCGGCCTTTCGGGCGCCAGCCGCAGGGCGAGGCCGAGCGCGGCGTCGCCAATGGTGCCGCTGACCACGATGGCCTGTCCCGGTCGGGCGCCGGAGCGGCGCACCATCGTGCCGCTCGGCACGGCGCCGATGGCGGTGATCGACACCGTGAACGGTCCCGGCGTGCGCACCGTGTCGCCGCCCAGCAGCGGCGCCTCGAAATGCGCGGCATCGGCACCGATACCGGCAGCGAAGGCGTCGAGCGCGGCGGCATCCATATCGGGCGGAATGGCGAAAGCCAGCATCACGCCCAGCGGGCGGGCGCCCTTGGCGGCGAGGTCGGAGAGGTTGACCCGCATCGCCTTGCGGGCAATCGTGTCCGGCGGATCATCGGCGAAGAAGTGGACGCCCGCCACCAGCGCATCCTTGGTCAGCACCAGTTCATGGCCGGGCGGAACCGCGAGGTGGGCGGCATCGTCCTTGAGGCCAAGCGCGCCGGGATGGGTGGCGATAGGGGTGAACAGACGAGCGATCAGCGCCTCTTCGCCGGACGGCTTCGCCGCGCCTGATCCTTCCGCCATCGCCTCACTCCCCTAGCCGGTGAAATCAGCCGGCCGCTTCTCCCGCGCGATGCCGTCGAGCACCGCGTTGACCATGCCGGTCTCCTCGCGGTCGAGGAAGGCGCCGGCGACATTCACATATTCGGCGATGACCACACGGGCAGGAACGTCCGGCCGCTCGGAAAGTTCATAGGTCCCGGCCCGCAGCGTGGCGCGCAGGACCGCCTCGATACGCTTAAGCGGCCAGCCGTGGACCAGCGCGGCGTCAAGCAGCGTGTCGACGCTCCTCTGCTCGCGCACGACGCCGCTGACAATGTCGCGGAACAGGTTGAGGTCGGCGCTGGCGATTTCGTCGCCCTCGATCTCCTGTCCGATCCAGTGGCTCTCGAACTGGGCGAGGATTTCCGACAGCGGCGTCGCCGCCAGGTCCATCTGGTACAGTGCCTGAACGGCGTTGAGGCGGGCGGCGCTCTTGCGCACCGGCTTGTGCCCGGCGGTCTTGGTGCTCGGCTTGTCGTCGGTGGCCATGGTGCTCACCCGACCCGGCGTTTCAGCCGGAGCAGCGCCAGCGCCGCTTCGGCCGCGCCGCCGCCCTTGTTGCCGTCCGAAACGCGGGCCCGGACCCACGCCTGCTCGTCATTCTCGACGGTGAGAATACCATTGCCGAGCGGCAGCTTGCGAGCGACGGCAAGATCCATCAGCGCCCGCGACGACTCACCGGCGACGATCTCGAAATGGTAGGTCTCGCCACGCACCACGCAGCCGAGCGCCACGACGGCGTCATAGGGCTTGCCGGAGGCGGCGGCCGCGTCAAGCGCGATGGCGGCCGCGACCGGAATTTCCAGCGCGCCGGGCATGGAGATGACATCGGCGTGCGCGCCGGCGGCCTTGATGGCGGCCTGTGCGCCGGCCAGAAGCTCGTCGGCGATATCGTCATAGAAGCGCGCTTCGACGATGAGAATGCGTTCACCGAACAGCTGAACGGCTTCGGCGGCATCGGATGCGCGCGGCGGGCGGGGGCTCGCCATGGTGTTACCTCATGAACTGACAGAGCCGACGACGTACAGGCGTCAACGGAACTCCGCAAGCCGCGCGGCGTAACGGGCCATCATGTCGACTTCGATATTGACACGGCTTCCCGCCTGCACCGCATCCCATGTGGTGTGCGCCAGCGTGTGCGGAATGAGCAGACAGGAGAAGCGGGTGCCATCCACCGTGTTCACCGTCAGCGAGGTGCCGTCGAGCGTCACCGAGCCCTTGATGGCGATGAAGGGGGCCAGTGTCGCCGGGGCCTCGAAGGTGAAGCGTGTGGTCTCGCCGAGGTCCTCGCGCGCCACGACCTGCGCGACGCCGTCGACATGGCCCTGCACGATATGACCGCCCAGTTCGTCGCCGATCTTCAGCGCGCGTTCGAGATTGAGCCGTCCGCCGACGCTCCAGTCGCTTGCCGTGGTGACGGCGAGCGTCTCCGGCGCCGCCTCGACCTCGAACGCGTCGGGCTGCAGCGCCACCACGGTGAGGCAGACGCCGGAACAGGCGATGGAGGCACCGAGCTCGATACTTGCGGTATCGTAGCGGGTGGCGATGGTCAGCCGCCGGACGTCGTGCCGGGGCTCAATCGCACGCAGGGTTCCGATGTCGGTGACGATGCCCGTGAACATTCTAGCGACGCCTCATGATGCGCAGGCGGTCACCGCCCTGCTGTTCCTCATCCACCGTGCAGAGATAGTCATCGAGCGCGGAAAGCGGCAGTCCCTCCAGCGCGTCCAGCGCGTCCGACCCCAGAAGCGTCGATGCCTCGAACAGATTCACCTCGTCGACAAGCCCGGCGGCCACGAAAGAACCGGCAATACGCGGTCCCGCCTCGACCATGATCCGCGTGAGCCCCCGCAGAGCCAGCAGTTTCAAAACCTCGTCGAGCGCCAATCCGCCCTCGGATCGGCGCCGCACCCGCATCACCTCGATGCCCATCGCGCCCAGCATCGCCTCGGGCGCGGCCGGAGCGTCTTCGGCCGCGATGATCCACAACGGCGCGACATCGAGGCTGCGCGCCAGCGCGCTGGTCGGGGAGAGGCGCAGATCGGCGTCGAGCACGATGCGCAACGGCGATCGCTGCGACATGCCCGGCAGGCGGCAGGTGAGTAGCGGATCGTCCGACAGCACCGTCCCGATGCCCGTCAGCACCGCATCATGGGTGGCGCGCAGCATGTGGACGCGGTCGCGCACAAGCGGACCGGTGATCGCCACCGGCCGACGCCCAGCGAGCCCCACCTTGCCATCGGCGGACACCGCCATCTTCAGCATAATGTGCGGGCGCCCTTCGGTGACGCGGCGGATATGGCCGGCATGGTCGATCAGCGCCTGCGCCGCGCCAGTGCCGACATCGACCCTGATTCCCGCCTCGCGCAGGATGGAGAAGCCCCGGCCGGCGACGCGGAAATCGGGGTCCTGCACCGCGGCGACGACGCGGGCGATACCCGCCGCGCGCACCGCATCGACGCAGGGCGGGGTGCCGCCATGATGCGAGCAGGGTTCCAGCGTGACATAGAGCGTGGCGCCGCGCGCGCCCTCCCCGGCCTGCGCCAGCGCCTGCGGCTCGGCATGGGGGCGTCCGCCGAGCGAGGTCCAGCCGCGGCCGAGCACCAGCGGGCCGCGCGGACCTTCGCGCACGACAAGCGCACCGACGGCGGGATTGGGCCAGGTGTGCCCCCGCTCGCGCCGGCCAATGCTGAGCGCGGCCGCCATCAGGGAATGGTCGGTGGCGGATGCGGTCATGGCGCGGAGTAGCGAACGCGAAGCCCGGGCATCAGTCGTCGAGCCCGGGGTCACGCGGGCGGCGGGCGGCCAGATCATCGCCCGCTCCGCCCTCGACGAGGCGCGGCTCCAGCTCGCCGAGCAGCGTCTCGAAATCCTTGGCCTCGCGGAAATTGCGGTAGACGGAGGCGAAGCGGACATAGGCGACGTCGTCGAGCTGCTTGAGACTCTCCATCACCCGCTCGCCGATCATCTCCGAGGTGATCTCGCTTTCGCCCATGCTTTCCAGCCGGCGGACCAGACCGGAGACCAGCCGCTCCACCCGCTCCGGCTCGACCGGGCGCTTCCTCAGCGCCACCTCAATGGAACGGGCGAGCTTGTCGCGGTCGAACGGCACGCGGCGGCCGGAGCGCTTCAGCACGGTGAGTTCCCGCAACTGCACGCGCTCGAAAGTGGTGAAGCGGCCGCCGCAATCCGGGCAGATGCGGCGGCGCCTGATGGCGGCGCTGTCCTCGGTGGGACGGGAATCCTTGACCTGGGTGTCGAGGCTTCCGCAGTAAGGACAGCGCATCGTTTGGCCTCAGCTGTAGAGCGGATAGCGGGCGAGCAGATCGGCCACCTTGCCGCGCACCGCCGCTTCCACGAGGCTATCCTCGTCGACGCCCTTCTGCGAGAGCACGTCGAGCACTTCGGCGATCATGTCGCCGACCTGCTGGAACTCGGCCACACCGAAGCCGCGCGTCGTACCCGCCGGCGTGCCGAGGCGGATGCCCGAGGTGACGAAGGGCTTCTCAGGATCGAACGGGATGCCGTTCTTGTTGGTGGTGATGTGCGCGCGGCCGAGCGCGATCTCAGACACCTTGCCGGTGAGCTTCTTCGGGCGAAGATCGACCAGCATCAGGTGCGTGTCGGTGCCGCCGGAGACGATCTCGAAGCCGTGGCCCTTGAGGTTTTCCGCCAGTGCCTTCGCGTTCTCGACCACGTTCTTCGCGTAGACCTTGAACTCCGGCTGCAGCGCCTCGCCGAAGGCCACCGCCTTCGCCGCGATCACATGCATCAGCGGGCCGCCCTGGATGCCGGGGAAGATGGCGGAGTTGAACTTCTTCGCCAGGTCCTCGTCATTGGTCAGGATCATGCCGCCGCGCGGGCCGCGCAGAGTCTTGTGGGTCGTGGTGGTGACCACATGGGCGTGCGGCACCGGATTCGGGTGAACCCCGCCCGCCACCAGACCGGCGAAATGGGCCATGTCGACCATGAGATAGGCGCCGACCGAATCGGCGATCTCACGCATCTTCGCGAAGTCGATATGGCGCGGATAGGCCGAGCCGCCGGCGATCAGCACCTTCGGCTTGTGCTCGTCGGCGAGCTTGGCGACCTCTTCATAATCGATGCGCTGGTCGTCGCGGCGCACATTGTAGGGGATGGGCTTGAACCACTTGCCCGACAGGCTGACCGGCGCGCCATGGGTCAGGTGACCGCCGGCGGCGAGGTTGAGGCCGAGGAAGGCATCGCCCGGCTGCATGAGAGCGAAGAACACCGCCGTATTGGCCTGCGCGCCGGAATGCGGCTGCACATTGGCGAAACCGGCGCCGAACAGCTTCTTGGCACGGTCGATGGCGAGCTGCTCGGCCACGTCGACATACTGGCAGCCGCCATAATAGCGGCGCCCGGGATAGCCTTCGGCATATTTGTTGGTGAGCACGGAGCCCTGCGCTTCGAGCACGGCGCGCGAGACGATGTTCTCGGACGCGATGAGCTCGATCTCGTCGCGCTGGCGACCGAGCTCGGCGGTGATGGCGCCAGCGAGCTCCGGATCGGTCTCGGACAGCGGCGCCGAGAAGAAGCGGTTGGTGAATTCAGCGGAAGAAGCATGAGCTTCGGACGACATAGACCGGCCTCCCTGGGCGGTGGCGATGCCTCCCGGCCGGCGGCGTGCCGACCGCGAAATCGAGGCGGGTCGCTTAGCACAGCACCCCCATCTTTCAAAGCACGCGGCCGCAAGGGTGCCTTGCACTGAGGCGGCAGCCGCAGCGGAAGGGCGCGACACCGGCGTCCTGAGGTGATGACAGCGCGCGGGGCCGGCGCGTATCGTCGCGCCCTCACCTTCCGCGAATCCGGACCCTGCCATGAAGATCATTCACTCACCGCGCCATCTCGGCCATTCCGGCCATGTCGAACTGATGAACGGCCGGGTGGTACCGGCTTTCGAGAAGCCCGAGCGGGTGGCAATGATTCTGAACGCCATAGGCGAGCGGCCCTTCGGCACGCTGATCGAGCCGGCGGCGCATGGTCTCGACCCGCTGATGAAGGTGCATGACGAGGACTATGTCCGCTTCCTCAGTGAGGCGTGGAAGCTGTGGACGGCAGACGGGCGCGACTTTCCGGCCCTGCCGAGCTTCTGGCGCGCCCCCGGCATGCGCACCGACATCGTGCCGAAGACCATCGACGGCAAGCTCGGCCATTATTCCTTCGATGCCGGCTGCTGCATGGTGGCAGGCACCTGGGACGCGGTGCAGGCGGCGGCCGATATCGCCCTGACCGGCGTCGATCTCGTCGCCGGCGGCGAGAAATCTGCCTTCTCCCTGTGCCGTCCGCCCGGCCACCACGCCCATGCCGGCACGATGGGCGGCTATTGCTTCATCAACAATGCCGCCGTCGCAGCGCAGAGCTTCCGTGATCGTGGCGCGGCGCGGGTCGCCATTCTCGATGTCGACTATCATCACGGCAATGGCACGCAGGCGATCTTCTATGACCGCCCAGATGTGCTGGTGTGCAACATCCACGCCGATCCGCTGCAGGAATTTCCGTATTTCCTCGGCTATGCCGACGAGACCGGCGCCGGTGCAGGCGAGGGCTTCAACGCCAACTACCCCCTGCCCTGGGGCACGGACTATATCGGCTGGAGCGCAGCGCTGGACGCGGCCTGCGCGCGGATCGAGGCCTTCGGCGCGGATGTGGCGGTCGTGTCGCTCGGCGTCGACACCTACAAGGAAGACCCGATCTCGCAGTTCCTGCTCGACAGCCCGGATTACCTGAAGATCGGCGCCCGCATCGCCGCCCTCGCCCGCCCGACGCTTTTCGTGATGGAGGGCGGCTATGCGGTCGAGGCCATCGGCGTCAATGTTGCCAACACGCTGGAAGGCTTCCTCCAGCGCTAGCCGGTGAAGGCCCGATCAGAGCCGATAGAGGATCTGGTCGGTCCAGAACCGCTCCAGCCGGTTCAGCGCCTTGTTGAGCTGCTGGAACTCCTGCGGACCGATGCCGCCAATCTGCTCGATGGTGACGAGATGCTTGGCGTGGAGCCCTTCGACGATGTCGCGGACCTCCACGCCCTTCTCGGTGAGGCGAATGCGCACCGCGCGCCGGTCCACCCGGGAGCGCCGGTGGTCGAGGAAGCCGGTCTCCACCAGCTTCTTCAGATTGTAGGAGACATTGGCGCCGAGATAATAGCCGCGGGTGCGCAGCTCGGCCGCGGTCAGTTCGGAATCGCCGATGTTGAACAGGAGCAGCGCCTGCACAGCGTTGATGTCCTCGCGGCCGCGCCGGTCGAGTTCGTCCTTCACCACATCCAGCAGCCGGCGGTGGAGGCGTTCCACCAGCGTGACGGCTTCCCGGTAGAGCGGACGGATCGATTCCCGACGCTCCTCTCCGGCCTCGTTGATGCTGACGACATTGGCCGCCTGACCTGCGCGCATGTTTCGTACCCCGGTCTCAGAATTGGGGATTGGTTCCCTCTCGTGAGGCGGCGAGTCTCGCGGCGGCGGAGCTAAGATCGGTTTAAGCGAAAGGCTGAATCCTTCGTCACCGCAACGGGTTAACGAAAGCTAAAGAGCGAGCGTCAGCGCTCGCTCTCGCGCGCGGCCTTGTAGGTGAGGAAGGCGTAGCCGGCGACGAGGATGGTCTCCAGCGCGGCCACGATCATCAGCCGGCCGACGCCCTCGGGCGCGGAGGCGTTGATCAGAATCTGCACCATCGCCGTCACCAGCCAGAGCACCACCCCCCAGGACGCACCGAGCCAGAGGCCGACGGCGGCAACCGGGTTCATGATCGCCGCCCAGATCACCGCCGACTTGGCGGCGAGGGAGATCATCTCGAACCGGCTCATGTCGCCGTCCCAGACGCCGCAGATCAGCGTCCAGCTATAGACGGTCTTCACCATGAGGAAGCCGGCGAGACAGCGCAGATAGAGGATCACACGCGACTGCCAGAGCGGCATGCGGGCGCCGGCCGGGCCGAGCGTGGCGTCGATGGGGTCGTAGGGCGAACTCATTCCGCTTGCATACTCCAAATCGCGGTCAGGCAAGCAGCAATTCGTCGTCGAGCGGCGTATCGAACAACGCGGCGATGGCGGACGGGTCGACCTCCTCCAGCCGGGCCGGCTGCCAGAGCGGCTTCTGGTCCTTGTCCACCAGCAGCGCGCGGACACCCTCGAAGAAGTCCGGCCGGTCGAGCAGCCGCGTCACCAGCCGGAATTCGAGGCCGAGGCAGCCGGCGAGGTCGAAGCCGAGCCCGCGCTGCATCTGCTGGAAGGCGATGTGCACGCTGGTGGGCGAGGCGCGGCGGATGGTTTCGAGTTGCAGCCGGGCGAAGTCTGCCACCTCGCCCTCGCCTTCCCCCACCTTTTCCAGGGCAACGACGATCGCCGCCACCGAGCCGCCGGCGAAGATGCGGTCGATATGCGGGTAGAGGCTGGCGAGGTCCGGCGCCGGCGGGCGCTCCGTCTCGCGGGCGAGGACCGTCTCCATCGCGTCTCCAGCCACCAGTGCATCGATAAGCCCGGGCCAGCGCGCCACGGGAATGTGATGGGTGTAGAGACCCAGCGCCACCGCGTCGGCCATGCCGATGCGCGCGCCGGTCATGGCGAGCCAGGTGCCGCTCCAACCCGGCAGGCGCGGCAGCACGAAGGTGCCGCCGACATCGGGGAACAGGCCGATGGCGACCTCCGGCATGGCGAAGCCGAGCCGCTCGCCCGCCACGCGGTAGCGCCCATGGCCGGAAAGGCCAAATCCGCCACCAAAGCACAGACCGTCGACCAACGAGGCGAAGGGTTTGGGATAGCGCGCGATGAGATAGTCGAGCGCGTATTCGTTGCGCCAATACTGCCGCGCCTCTTCCTTGCGGCCCGTGCGGCCGAGCTCGGCCATGGCGCGCACGTCACCGCCGACGCAGAAGGCCCGCTCATGCGCCGAGCGCAGCACCACATGGGCGATCGTCGGGTCGTCGATCCAGCGGCGCAGCGTCGCGTCCATCGCGCGCACCATGGGATGGTCGAGCGCGTTCAGCGCCCGGGGACGGTCGAGCGTGACGACGCCCAGGGCGCCGCGCTGCTCGAAGCTGATGCCGATTTCCGCTGTCACGTCGATCCTGCCTCGTCGCTTTCCGTGCCCTGCCACTTAGGCTTTTCCACGCCGTCCGCAAAGCCGCGCGTCCCTCGCCACCCCCGCCGCGTCAACATGCCCCGCGATGCGAAGGCGGGCTTATACGCAATCACACGGGTGAAGAGGTCGCGCGCGGCGTCGTATGGAGCTATAACCATTCGAAAGTGCCGCGCCGGAGGCGACGCGGCGGGATCCGGTTCACCGCCGAGCGTCTTCGCGAGCATGTCCATGACCATTCCCTTCGCCCGTCCGCGCCCCGTCCATCCCGAGCCCTCCGGCCGGCCGGATTCCTCGTCGAAGCTCGATCTGCTGCAGCGCCCCCGGCGCAACCGCAAATCCGAATGGGCGCGCCAGCTACTGCGCGAAAACACGCTCACCGTCGCCGATCTCATCTGGCCGATCTTCGTCAAGGACGGGCATGGCGAACGTACAGCCATCGGCTCCATGCCGGGCGTCGAGCGTCTCAGCGTCGATGAGGCGGTGCGCGAAGCGGAGCGTGCGGCGCGGCTCGGCATCCCGGCGCTGGCGCTGTTTCCCTATACCGACCCGGCGCTGCGCACGGCCGACGGGCGCGAAGCGCTCAACTCCGGCAATCTCGTCTGCCGCACCCTGCGGGCGATCAAGGACGCCGTGCCGGAGATCGGCCTTATCACCGATGTCGCGCTCGATCCCTACACCAGCCATGGTCATGACGGCCTGCTCGACACGCAGGGGCGCATCCTCAACGACGAGACGGTGGCCGTGCTGGTGGAGCAGGCGCTGGTGCAGGCGGAAGCCGGGGCCGATGTCATCGCCCCCTCGGACATGATGGACGGGCGCGTCGGCGCCATCCGCCGGGCGCTCGACGGTGAGGGCCATCACGACGCGCAGATCCTCGCCTACAGCGCCAAATACGCCTCCGCCTTCTACGGCCCGTTCCGCGACGCGGTCGGCTCCACCGGCTGCCTCAAGGGCGACAAGCGCACCTATCAGATGGACCCCGCCAACGGCATGGAGGCGTTGCGCGAGGCGGCGCTCGACATCGAGGAAGGCGCGGACATGCTCATGGTCAAGCCCGGCCTGCCCTATCTCGACATCGTCTACCGGCTGAAGGAGACCTTCGGCCTGCCGACCTTCGCCTATCAGGTGTCCGGCGAGTACGCGATGATCGAGGCCGCCGCCCGCAATGGCTGGCTCGACGGCGAGAAGGCGATGATGGAAAGCCTGATGGCGTTCAAGCGCGCGGGCGCCGACGGCATCCTCACCTATTTCGCCCCGCGCGTGGCGGAAAAGCTCGCCCGCGAAGCCTGACGGCGGCGGGCGCCGCCGCCATGGCTGGCCACCCGCAGGGCTGCTTGCGGCTGTCACTGATGATGTTCGGCCTCGCCCTGCTGCTGGCGGGCTGCGGCTCGGTGATCGACGCGGATCAGGCCCGGCTCTGCCGCGCGGCGGCCGTCGCGCTGCATGACGACGATACCGAGATCACGGAGACGCAGTTGGCGCCGCTGCGCAGCGATCCCGCGGGGCTGCGCTACAGCTACCGCACCCGTTCCGCCCTCGGCAGCGCCCCGCATGAACTCCTCTGCCACTTCGCCGCCCAAACCGGTGCCGGCCGTTTCGACCTGGTTGGGCTGGTCGCCGATGGCCGGCCGCTGGGCGAGGTGAAGCTCTACATCCTCAAGCGCTGGTGGCTAGAGGACAATCGAAACGAGGTCGGGGGGCGACCGCTTCTCCGCGTCGGCCCGCAGGGAGCCTACTGGCTGCAGCAGGCGCTGGGCGGCATCGTGATGATGGGCGTCTACGGGCTCGTCGCGTCTGGCTTCGCGCTGGTGCACGGGTTGTTCGGCCGCATCAACCTTGCCTTTGGCGAGATCGCCGTGGCCGGCGGCGTTTATATGCTGATCGCATTCAGCCTTGCGGGCGCCCTCGGCCGGATCGATCCGGCCGGGCTGACGGCGGCGCTGCTCGCCGGTGTCGCCGGGGCGGCGCTGCTGAGCTGGGCGATCGGACGCACCGTGATCGTGCCGATCCTCGCCCGCGCCCGTTCGCCTCAGCCGGTGCTGATTGCGACGCTGGCGGTGGCCATCGTGCTCACCGAGCTGTTCCGCCTCACCTCCACCGCGCGCGAGAACTGGCTGCCGGCCCTGTTCAACCGGCCGATCTATCTGGCGGGCGAAGCGGGCTTCATCGCCACCGTGACGCCGGCGCAACTGCTCGCCGCCGGGTTGACACTGAGCGGCATTTCGCTGCTGCTCGGCCTCATCCGCTTCACCGGCTATGGGCGGGCGTGGCGCGCCCATGCCGACGATCCGCTGATGGCGGCGATGGTCGGCGTTCACGTTCCCCGCCTCGTGGGAGCGACTTTTGCGCTGGCGGGAGGCTGCGCCGGGCTTGCGGGAGTGGCCATGGTCGTGGCCTATGGAACGATTACACCCGGCGACGGGCTGTCAATGACGCTCAAAGCCTTGATTTCGGCAATTATTGGCGGCATTGGCTCCGTGCCGGGCGCGCTGCTGGGCGCCGTTCTCGTCGCCGGCGTCGAAATCGTGTGGTCGTCCGCCTTCGATATCGCGTATCGCGACGTGGTGATCTATTCCCTTCTGGTGGCCGTTCTCATCCTGCGGCCGGGAGGCCTTCTCCAGCGTGCGGCACCTTCGCCGCGAGAATTCTGAGTGGTTCGATGACTTTGCCCGTAACCCCCGCCGATGTCGCCGCCGCACGCAAGTTGCTGGATGGCGCGGTGCTGCGCACGCCTACCCTGCCGGCGCCGCGCCTTTCAGCGATTACGGGCGCGCATGTCTATGTGAAATACGAGAACCTGCAGGTTACGGCGAGCTTCAAGGAGCGCGGCGCGCTCACCAAGCTCTCCAGCCTTTCGCCGCAGGAGCGCGCCGCCGGCGTCGTCGCCATGTCGGCCGGCAACCATGCGCAGGCGGTGGCCTATCACGCCGCCCGCCTTGGCATCCGCGCCACCATCGTGATGCCCAAGCACACGCCGATCGTGAAAGTGGCCGCCACCGAGGCGCATGGCGCGCGGGTGGTGCTGCACGGCGAATCCGTCGGCGACGCCTCGGAAGAGGCCGACCGTATCGCCCAGTCCGAACATCTGGTCTGGGTCCACCCCTATGATGACCGACATGTGATCGCCGGCCAGGGCTCGATCGCCGCCGAGATGCTGGAGGACGCGCCCGACCTCGATTCGCTGCTGGTGCCGGTCGGCGGCGGCGGCATGATTTCCGGCATGGCGGTCGCTGCCCGCGACATGCGGCCGGACATCGAAATCGTCGGTGTCGAGACCCGGCTCTATCCCTCCATGTGGAACGCGCTGCACCAGCAGGCGCTGCCCTGCGAGGGCGCGACGCTGGCGGAAGGCATCGCGGTGAAGCAGGCCGGCACGCTGACGCGCGAACTCGTCTCGGCGCTGGTGTCGGACGTGGTACTGGTGGGCGAGCCGACCATCGAGCGGGCGGTGAACCTGTTCCTGACCCAGCAGAAGACGCTGGCCGAGGGCGCCGGCGCAGCGGGTCTCGCCGCCCTGCTCGCCGATCCCGACCGCTATCGCAGCCGCAAGGTCGGGCTGGTCGTCTCGGGCGGCAATATCGACCCGCGCATCGTCGCGTCCATCATGATGCGCGAGCTTGAGCGCGAGGAGCGCATCGTCTCCTTCCGCTTCTCCATGCTCGACCGCCCGGGCGAACTTGGCATCATCGCCAGCCTGCTCGGTGGCCTCGGGGCGAACATCCTGGAAGTGGAGCACAAGCGCCATTTCCTCGACGTGCATGCCAAGGGCGCCCGGCTCGACGTGACCGTGGAAACGCGCGACCGCGCCCATGCCGACGAGGTGTACCGCGCGCTGATCGAGAACGGCATGGATGTGGTGCGGGTGGACTGGCAGTCCGCCAGCTGACCGCGAGCGACGTGGCGCGGTGCTCTTGCTTGCACCGCGAGCCGCCCCCACCTGACGCTCCGGGAGGAAACCGGCATGTTCGACACCAGCGATGACGGGACGATGCGGCCCTATGCCTTCGATCCGCTCGTCGAGCCGGAATATTTCCGGGGCGTGCTGTTCCGGCGGTTCATTGCCTTCATCATCGACACGGTGCTGATCTGCGTGCCGGTCGGCATGGCGGCGCTGCTGATTTTCGTCTTCGGCTTCCTCACCTTCGGCCTTGGCTGGTTCCTGTTCAGCCTGCTGGGGCCAGGCTATGTGGTGTGGGCGCTGGTCTATGTCGGGATTACGCTCGGCGGGCCGCGCTCCGCCACCATCGGCATGCGGGCCATGGGCCTTGAGATGCGGCTGTGGCACGGCGCGCCGATGACGCCGATGCTGGCGGTGGTCAGCCTGGTCCTGTTCTGGGTGTCGGTGAGCGTGTTCACGCCCTTTGTCACTGTCATCGGCCTGCTCAACCGCCGCAAGCGGCTGGCGCACGACTTCATCATCGGCACCGTCGTCACCAATAATGACGAACGGGCCGGCGAATTGCGCGGCTATCGCTGACATTCGCGTTGAAGGGCGCAGCCAGGCTTTGACGTCGCGCCCGCGTCGCGCGATCCTTGTCGCCTTCGCAATGTGAACCCGCCGTGACCGAACATTCGCGCGACACACCGCAGTTCTACCTGACCGCTCCCTCGCCCTGCCCCTATCTGCCGGGCCGGCTGGAGCGGAAGGTCTTTACGCATCTGGTCGGTGAGCGCGCCACCCAGCTCAATGATGTGCTGACCCATGGCGGCTTCCGGCGCAGCCAGTCCATCGCCTATCGCCCCGCCTGCGAGCAGTGCCGCGCCTGCGTCTCGGTGCGCGTCTGCGTCGATGATTTCCGCGAGACGCGCAGTTTCCGCCGCGTGCGCCAGGCCAATGCCGATCTCATCGGCGACATCCGTGCCGCGATACCGACCGCCGAGCAGTATTCGCTGTTCCGCGGCTATCTCGACAGCCGCCATTCGGATGGCGGCATGGCGGACATGACCGTGCTGGACTACGCCATGATGGTAGAGGACAGCCATGTCCGCACCCGGCTCATCGAGTACCGTCGCCACGGGCCCGGCACGGCGATCAGCGGGCGCGGCCAGGGCGCGCTCTACGGCGTGGCGCTGACCGACGTGCTCGCGGATGGCCTGTCCATGGTCTATTCCTTCTACGATCCCGAAGAAATCAGCCGCTCGCTCGGCACCTATATGATCCTCGATCACATCGCCAAGGCGAAGGCGATGGGGCTGCCTTTCGTCTATCTCGGCTATTGGGTCGAGGGGTCGGACAAGATGAGCTACAAGCGCCGCTTCCTGCCGCAGGAACGCCTCGCCCCGTCTGGCTGGCTGCGGGTGGAGGAGTAGGTCGCCGGGCTGTCATATGACAGAATCATGCTCATGCGGCGCTGGCGTCATCGGGTTGTGACGCAGCGGCACTAGCTGTCTGGAACGCTTCCAACCCGGAGCGGGACAGATTGCCGGAGCCCCCCCATGACCGACAACTCCCTCGACCCCGTAAATGAATCACCCTTCCGCACCAGCCTGCTCGAAGAGGCTGACGGCGCGGGCAGCAACCCGACGCTCAATCCGACCATGGGCGAGCTGATCTCGCTCCGCTTCTCGCGCCGCGGGCTCTTGAAGGGCTCGCTGGCCGTTTCCGCCATTGCCGCCACTGTCGGCCCGGCGGCGCTGCTGACCGCCGAGAAAGCGCAGGCCGCCACGGATGGCGTCGCGGCCAATGGCTCGGCTTTCCGCTTCGTCGAGGTTGAGGCCGGCGTCGATGAAACCCATCACGTCGCCGAAGGCTATGACGCCGAGGTGCTGCTGCGCTGGGGCGACCCGCTCTTTCCCGACTCTCCCGCCTTCGACCCGAAGAACCAGACCGCCGAGGCCCAGCGCCGGCAGTTCGGCTACAATAACGACTATGTCGGCTTCATCCCGCTCGATGGCTCGCCCGAGCACGGCCTGCTGGTGGTGAACCACGAATACACCAATGAGCACCTCATGTTCCCCGGCATCGTCAGCGTCACGGATGGCAAGCTGAAGGTGGCGCCGGCGGACAAGACTCGCGTCGACATCGAGATGGCGGCCCATGGCGGCACCATCGTCGAAATCCTGAAGGTCGACGGCAAATGGCAGGTGGTGCGCGAGGGCAAGCTGAACCGTCGCATCACCTCGACCACGCCGATGCAGGTCACCGGCCCGGCTGCCGGCAGCGACCGGCTGAAGACGGTGGAAGACCCGACCGGCACCAAGGTGCTGGGCACGCTGAACAATTGCGCCGGAGGCGTCACGCCCTGGGGTACCTATGTGATGGCCGAGGAGAATTTTCACGGCTACTTCCTCGGCAAGCTGCCCGAGGGCCACAAGGAGGCGGCCAATTACAAGCGCTATGGCGTGCCGGAAGGCGCCTATGAGTGGGGCAACATCTACCCCCGCTTCGACCTCGCCAAGGAGCCGAACGAGCCGAACCGTTTCGGCTGGATCGTCGAAGTCGATGTGAACGACCCCACTTCCGTGCCGAAGAAACGCACCGCGCTCGGCCGCTTCAAGCATGAAGGCGCCGAGTCCATCGTGGCGAAGGACGGGCGCGTCGTGTTCTATCTCGGCGACGATGAGCGCTTCGACTATGTCTACAAGTTCGTCACTTCAGGCACGTTCAACCCGAATGACCGCGCCGCCAATATGGACCTGCTGGATTCCGGCACGCTCTATGTCGCCAAGTTCGACGCCGACGGCGCGCTGGAATGGATGCCGCTGGTGTTCGGGCAAGGCCCGCTGACCGCCGCCAACGGCTTCGCCAGCCAGGCCGATGTGCTGATCGAGACCCGCCGCGCCGCCGATCTGCTCGGCGCCACCAAGATGGACCGCCCCGAAGACGTCCAGCCGAACGGCGTCAACGGCAAGGTCTATGTGATGCTGACCAACAATACCCGCCGCAAGGACGAGCAGGTCGACGCGGCCAATCCCCGCGCCAAGAACGCCTTCGGCCACATCATCGAGATCGCCGAGGCGGATGGCGACTTCGCCGCCACCAAGGGCCGCTGGGAAGTGCTGCTGAAATGCGGCGACCCCTCGGTCGCCTCGGTCGGCGCGTCCTTCTCCACCGACACCACCCGCAATGGCTGGTTCGGCATGCCGGATAATTGCGCGGTCGATTCCGCCGGCCGGCTCTGGGTGGCGACCGACGGTAATAGCCCGAAGGACACCGGCCGCACGGATGGTCTATGGGCGGTAGACACGGAAGGTGGCGCGCGCGCGACCTCCAAGCTGTTCTTCCGCGTGCCAGTGGGCGCGGAGCTGTGCGGCCCGCTGTTCACCCCGGATGACCGCACCGCCTTCGTCGCCGTGCAGCACCCCGGCGATGGCGGCACCGACTGGGCGCCGTTCGGCCGGCCGTCCTATTACGAGGACCTCTCCACCCGCTGGCCGGACTTCAAGGACGACATGCCGGTGCGACCGGCCGTGGTGGTGATCACCAAGAAGGATGGCGGCGTCATCGGTTCGTGAACCGAGCCCTGCCGTTGGACTGAAGCCCTCTCCCCACAGGGAGAGGGCACTATCCGCACTTGTTCTTACCGGTTGGCGACGGGTGCCGCTTCCGAGCCGCCTCAGCCGAACTTGTTGTTGCGGGGGAAACCCTTGGGCGGCAGGCGGCCGGCCCCGGCGCGCTCGCCGCGCCATTCCGTGAGATCGGTCACGGTCCAGGTACGGCCGGACGTGTCGGTCCAGGTGAGACCCTCGGCGGCGGCGAAGACCTTCACGTCGCTCATCGCGCCGTCCTTGTAGCGCTGCAGCCGCACGCCGCGTCCACGGGTCATTTCCGGGATCTGGGTGAGCGGGAATACCAGCAGCTTGCGGTTCTCGCCGATGACCGCGACGCTGTCGCCCGTCGCCACCACGACCTTGGCCGCCTCCTGCGCATCGACGCCCAGCACCTGCTTGCCCTTGCGGGTATTGGCGAGGCAGTCATCCTCGGACACCAGGAAGCCGCGCCCCTCCTTCGCCGCGACCAGCAGGCGCCGCCCGCCGACATAAGGCAGCACGTGGAGGATATCCGCCTCCTGCTCCAGCTCGATGGACAGCCGCAGCGGCTCGCCATGGCCGCGCCCACCCGGCAGCTTCGACGCATCGAGCGTGTAGAAGCGGCCATTGGTGGCGAACACCAGCAGCTTCGCCGTCGTCTCGGTGAAGAAGCTGATCTTCAGCCGGTCATCGCCCTTGAAGACAAGCGAGGAGAGATCGGCCACATGGCCCTTCAGCGCGCGGATCCAGCCCTTCTCCGACACCACGACGGTGATCGGCTCGCGCTCCACCAGCGCCTCGATCACCGCATCCGCCTTGTGCGCGGACGCCTCGCCGAAGGTGGTGCGGCGGCGTCCGAGCGGAGTGTCGGGCGCGAAGCGCTTGCGCGTCTCCGCGAGCTGGCCGGCAACCGCCTTCCACTGGCGCGCTTCCGAGCCGAGCAGTTTCTCCAGCCCGTCCTTCTCCTTGGACAGGGCGTCATGCTCCTTGCGGATCTCGAATTCTTCGAGCTTGCGCAAGGAGCGCAGGCGCATGTTGAGGATAGCCTCGGCCTGCACATCGGTCAGCGCGAACCGTGCCATCAGCGCGGGCTTGGGCTCATCCTCCTCGCGGATGATACGGATCACCTCATCGAGATTGAGATAGGCGATGAGGTAGCCACCCAGCACTTCCAGTCGGTGCTCAATCTCCGCGAGGCGGTGCCGGGAGCGGCGCAGCAGCACCTCGCGGCGATGGTCAACCCATTCGCGCAGCGCCTCGACGAGGCTCACCACCTTCGGCACCTGCCCGCCGACCAGGACGTTCATGTTAAGCGGGAAACGCGTCTCCAGCTCGGTGACGCGGAACAGGCTTTCCATCAGCAGTTCGGCGTCGACATTCCGCGCGCGCGGCTCCAGCACGAGGCGCACATCCTCCGCGCTCTCGTCGCGCACATCGGCGAGAAGCGGCAGCTTCTTCTCGTTCAGCAGGTCGGCGATCTTCTCCACCAGGCGCGACTTCGGCACGCCATAGGGAATCTCGGTGACGACGACGACATAGGTGCCGCGCCCGGTCTCTTCCTTCTCCCAGCGCGCCCGCAGCCGGAAGCCGCCGCGACCGGTGGCGTAGGCGTCGGCCATGGAAGACGGCGATTCGATGATGACGCCACCGGTGGGAAAATCCGGGCCCTGGACGAATTTCAGCAGGTCGTCCGTGGTGGCGTTCGGATTCTGGATCAGGTGCAGGCTGGCGTCGATCAACTCAGCCGCATTGTGCGGCGGGATCGAGGTCGCCATGCCCACCGCGATGCCGGTGGAGCCATTGGCCAGCAGATTGGGAAAGGCGCCCGGCATGACGACGGGCTCTTCCGTCGTGCCGTCATAGTTGGGGCGGAAATCGACCGCGTCCTCGTCGATGCCATCGAGGATCAGCCGCGCCACTTCGGTCAGCCGGGCTTCGGTGTAGCGCTCGGCGGCGGCGTTGTCGCCATCGATATTGCCGAAATTGCCCTGCCCGTCGACCAGCGGGTAGCGCTGAGAGAAGTCCTGGGCGAGGCGCACCATGGCGTCGTAGATCGCCGCATTGCCGTGCGGGTGGAACGAGCCCATCACGTCGCCGACGATCTTCGCGCTCTTGCGGAAGCCGCCGCCGGGGTCAAGCCGCAACAGGCGCATGCCATAGAGAATGCGGCGATGCACGGGCTTCAGCCCGTCGCGCGCATCCGGCAGGGCGCGGTGCATGATGGTCGACAGCGCATAGGCGAGGTAGCGCTCTTCAAGCGCCGCCTTCAGCCCGATCGGCTCGATCGTGCCATCATCGGTCGGAATCGGTGGCTCACCCATGCCCCTTGCTAGCGCGAAGCGCAGGCGGGAACAAGACGCGAACGCGCGGCCGGAAAGCTATCCACCGGGCCGTTTCAGCGCCGCGAGCAGCGAGGCGCGGGCATCGGGCAGCGGCAGGCCGCGCGGGTCGAACACACGGCGGGCGAGGAAATGGCCGGTGAGCGCGAAGGCCGCCTCCACATCCTCCGGCAGCGGCGGTTCGGCGACCTCGGCGATGAGGAAATAGGGCAAGGTGAAAAGCTGCGCCTGCCAGGGCGCGCCGGCGTCCCGGCTCACGGCGCGACCGGATTTCGGCGAGACATAGAGCAGGTCGTTGCGCCCGCCGGTGGCGGCGCAGCGCTCAAGATCGAGACCGAAGCCGAGTTCGGCCAGCATGTTCAGCTCGAAGCGGGCGATCATCATGCCGGTGAGCCGCTCATGGTCGAGATGGGCGACCATGGTGGCGAGCATGGCGTGCAGCGCCGGGTGCGGATCGCGTTCGGGCAGAAGGCGAACAAGACTGCCGATGTGGCTAAGGGCAAAGGCGGAATGAGCCCTGCCCATCAACCTGCCGGCATGCGCGGCGGTGACTTCCAGCGCGAAGGTGCCGAGATGCTCGTCGAGCCGGGCGTGCCAATTGGCCCGCACCTCGTTGCCCGGCTGCAGCGCCGCCGCCTGCCGCCGCGACCCGCCGCCGCGCACCAGGCCGAGATGCCGGCCATGGGCGGCGGTCATCAGTTCGACGATGGCATTGGCCTCGCCGTGCCGCCGCACGCCGAGAATGATGCCCTCGTCGGACCACTCCATCGGGCAGCCTCACTCCTGCGGGAATTCCAGCCCCATCTCACGGTAGCGGGCGGGATCGTCGGCCCAGTTCTCGCGCACCTTGACGAACAGGAACAGATGCACCGGCGCCTCGACGATCTCGGTCAGTTCCTTGCGCGCGGCCATGGAGATCGCCTTGATGGTCTCGCCGGACTTGCCGAGCACGATCTTCCGCTGGCTTTCGCGCTCGACGAAAATGGTCTGCTCGATGCGTACCGAGCCGTCCTTGCGCTCCTGCCAGGAGTCCGTCTCGACAGTGGAGCGGTAGGGCAGTTCCTCATGCAGCCGGTGGAACAGCTTCTCGCGGGTGATCTCGGCCGCGAGCGAGCGCATCGGCGCGTCGGAAATCTGGTCCTCCGGGTAGAGCCAGGGGCCGAGCGGCAAGAGTTGCGCCAGCCACTGCCGCAGTTCCTTCAGCCCGTCGCCGGCCAGCGCGGAGACCATGAACAGCCGGTCGAAACTGATGAGTTCGGCGACCTTGGCAGCGAGTTCGAGCAGGTTCTCGCGCTTCACCAGGTCGATCTTGTTGAGCAGGATCGCGCGCGGCCGCTTCACATCCGCCAGGCCACGGATAATGGCCTGCACATCTTCGGTCAGCCCGGCGCGGGCGTCGATCAGCAGCACCACGGCGTCGGCATCGCCCACCCCGCTCCAGGCGGAGCGCACCATCGCCTTTTCCAGCCGGCGCTTGGGCGCGAAGATGCCGGGCGTGTCCACCAGCACGATCTGCGTCGCGCCTTCGATCGCGATGCCGCGCACCAGCGCGCGGGTGGTCTGCACCTTGTGCGAAACGATGGACACTTTGGTGCCGACCAGCGCGTTGGTCAGCGTCGACTTGCCGGCATTGGGCGTGCCGATGAGGGCGACAAAGCCGCAGCGCGTGTTCTCGGCGGGTGCGTCGGGAGTTTCTTCGATGGTGTCGTTCATGCTGTGACCCGTTGGAGAAACGCCGCAGCCGCGGTCTTCTGAGCGTTCTGCTTGGAGGAACCGGTCGCCTCGACCGGCTCGAAGCCCGGCACGTCGACGGCAATGCGGAATTCGGGATTATGGTCGGGCCCGGAACGCTCGACCAGCCGGTAATGCGGCGGCGGCAGGCCCCGCCCCTGCGCCCATTCCTGCAAGGCGGTCTTGGGGTCGCGGGCGGAGCTTCCGGGGGTGGAGAGGCGGGCGCGCCAGAAGCGCTCCACCATCGCCTCGGCGGCGGCAAAGCCGGCGTCGAGATACACCGCCGCCAGCACCGCCTCCACCACATCCGCGAGGATGGCGGGGCGCTCGCGCCCGCCTGAGCGGTCCTCGCCGGCGCCGAGCCGCAGATGCGGCCCGAGCCCCATGGCGAGCGCCACCTCGGCGCAGGCTTCCTCGCAGACGAGATCGGCGAGGCGGCGCGACAGCTCGCCTTCCTCCGCCTGCGGGAAGGCGCGGTAGAGCATGTCGGAGACGATCAGCCCCAGCACATGGTCGCCGAGGAATTCGAGCCGCTGATAGGAGCGCACCCGCGCCTTCGAGCCCTGCACGCCGGTGACGGCGCTGATATGGGTGAGCGCGAGCCGCAGATGCGCCCGGTCGGCGAAGACATGGCCGAGCGCCGCTTCGAGCGCCTCCAGGCCGGCGTCGTCGGCGACGCGGTTCTTGCCGCGTGTCATCGCACGAAGGTGAAGAGACGGTCCCAACGCACCGTCCACGGCCACTTCCAGAACTGCCAGGCCGCGTCGCCTTCCTTCACCGAGAAGAAGATGACCTGCGCGCGGCCGATCAGGTTCTCATAGGGCACATAGCCAACCTGGCTCAGCACCCGGCTGTCGGTGGAATTGTCGCGGTTGTCGCCCATCATGAAATAGTGGCCGGGCGGCACCTTATAGACATCGGTATTGTCGTAGAACCCGTTCTCGACGAGATCGAGCGTGTAGTAGCTGACGCCGTTGGGCAGCGTCTCGGTCCAGCGCTTCACGCGCTCCACCCGGCCATTGCCCTCATCGTCCATCCAGTAGCCGGCATCCTCGCGCTTCACCGGCACGCCATTGATGTGCAGCAGCCCCCCGATCATCTGGATCTCGTCGCCGGGAAGGCCGATCACCCGCTTGATGTAATCCGTGCTCTCATCGCGCGGTAGCTTGAACACCACCACATCGCCGCGATTGGGCGTGGAGCCGAGAATGCGCCCGTCGAACAGCGGCGGCGAGAGCGGCAGGGAGAAGCGGCTGTAGCCATAGCTGTATTTGGAGACGAAGAGATAATCCCCAACCAGCAGCGTCTCCTTCATCGACCCGGAGGGGATGTTAAAGGGCTGAAACAGAAAGGTGCGGATCAGCAGGGCGATCAGAAACGCCTGAAGGATGACCTTCACGGTTTCGCCGAGGCCGCCTTCCTGCTTCTTCGGTTCGGTGGTGGACGTCATGTTGCCTTCCGGTGCGCTCAGCGGCACGGCATGCGCCGCGCGAGGCGGCCGTGCGGCTCCTATAGCCGCTCAATCCAGCGGCGGCAACGCGGCCCGCTCACGATCGCACGAGGTGACGCGTCGGCAGGGTGGCTTATCCGCCGCTGGATATGGGAACCGCGCTGATGATGACGAAGGCCTGCGCCAGCGGGCCGTCATCGGTGATGGTCAGGTCGATGCGCGCCTCATGGCCGGCGGGCGTCATCGCATCGAGGCGCGCCTTGGCGCCACCCGTGAGATTCATGGTCGGCCGGCCGGAGGGCAGGTTGACCACGCCCATGTCGCGCCAGAACACGCCCTGCGCCAGCCCGGTGCCGAGCGCCTTGGCGCAGGCCTCCTTGGCGGCGAAGCGCTTGGCATAGCTTTCGGCCCGGCGGGCACGGCGATCCGACTTGGCACGCTCCACCGGGGTGAACACCCGGTCGAGGAAGCGCTCGCCGTGCCGTTCCAGCACTTCGGCCACGCGCCGCACGTCGGTGATGTCGGAGCCGATGCCGAGGATCACGCCCTGCTCTCCTTCACGCCGCCTGCGGCGCCCCGATACGGGCCCGCCCGCGCGCCATGGCCGCACGCATCTGGCGCACCGCACCTTCCAGCCCGACGAAGATGGATTCGCCGATGAGGAAATGGCCGATATTGAGTTCGCGGATCGGCCCGATGGCCGCCATCACTTCCGCCGTGGCGAAGTCGAGCCCATGGCCGGCGTGAATCTCCAGCCCCAGCGCGCTGCCCTGGCCCGCCGCCGCGATCAGCCGCGCCAGTTCGGCCTCGGCCTTGTCCGTCTCGCCGGCGGCGAGAAACTCGCACCAGGCGCCGGTGTGAAGCTCGATCACCGCCGCGCCGATATCGGCGGCGCGCGCGATCTGCTCGGCGTCCGGTGCCACGAATAGCGAGACGCGAATGCCGGCCGCGCCGAGCTTTTCCACCTTGTGGGCGAGATCTATGCCGCCGCCGATGACATCGAGGCCGCCTTCGGTGGTGCGCTCCTCGCGCCGCTCCGGCACAAGGCAGGCAGCATGCGGGCGCTGCTCAAGGGCAATCGCGACCATCTCGTCGGTCGCCGCCATCTCGAAATTGAGCGGCACCGTCAGTTGCTCGCGCAGGCGCCGCATGTCGCTGTCGCGAATATGGCGGCGGTCCTCGCGCAGATGCGCGGTGATGCCGTCGGCCCCGGCGGCGCAGGCCAGCTGGGCGGCGCGCACGGGGTCAGGCAGATCGCCGCCGCGTGCATTGCGGATGGTGGCGACGTGGTCGACATTCACGCCGAGGCGGATGGGGGGAACGATGGCAGTCACGCCTTCACCCCCTGAATGCCGCGCGAACCCGGCTTCACCGCCGGCAACGCCGCAAGTTCCGGCGGCAGCGCATCGGCGGGATAGGCGGGAATGTCGAGCTTCGCCAGCGCCACCAGCGGCACGCCGAGATCGGCCTTGCCATTGGAACGGTCGATGAGGCAGGCGGCGCCGACCACATTGGACGTGTGCTCGGCAATCGCGGCGAGGCATTCGCGCGAGGACAGGCCGGTGGTGATGATGTCTTCCACCATCAGCACCTTCGCCTCGGGCGGAATGGTGAAGCCGCGGCGCAGCTGGAAGGTGCCGCCTTCGCGTTCCACGAACACCGCCATGGCGCCGAGCTGCCGGGCCGTTTCATAGCCTGGAACGATGCCGCCGACGGCGGGCGAGACCACATAATCGATCTTGCCGAACGCGGCTTCCGCCTTCTCCGCCAATGCCTTGCACAGGCGGGCGGTGCGCACGGGATCCTGGAAGATGAACATCTTCTGCAGGAACACAGGGCTGCGCAGGCCGGAGGAGAGAATGAAATGCCCTTCCAGCAGCGCCCCCGCCGCACGGAACTCGGCCACCACCTCGTCTTGTGTCATCGCGAACGCCCGGAGCAGGTTACGGAATGGGTGGCGTGATAGCCCATAAGGCCGGCCGCGTCACCCGTCCGTCACGTCTCAGGCGCGGGCGACCGCGCCCTCGCGCCCCGCGCGGCTGCGGGCTTTGGCGCAGGCCAGAGCGGCTTCGCCGGCGAGCTGCTCGACCCGGGCACTGGCGACGCGGTGCGCGTCGCCGGCCAGCCGACCCCAGAACGCCTTGGCGGCACCCGACACGATACGGACATTGGCCTGAATCTGTTCGGTCATCGGTGTCTCCTGCATTGGCGTCATGGGACTGCCGAGGAAACGCCGATCAGGGTTAACGGTTCCTTATCACCCATTCACTCGTTCGACACTGGAGACCACCGGACGGGCACGCAGATCGGTGAGAATGCCGTTGAGGTGCCGCAGATCATAGACGCCGATGTCGATCACCATCCGGGTGAAATCGGCCGAGCGCGAGGACATGCGCAGATTGTCGATATTGCCGTCACGCTCGCCGATCACCTGGGCGATCTGCGCCAGCGATCCCGGCTCATTAGTGGCGACCACGACGATCTGCACCGGGAAGCGCTGCGGATCGTCCTCCTCCACATCCCAGCGCACATCGAGCCAGCGCTCCGGCTCCTCCTCGAAATCCTGCAGCGCGGGCGACTGGATGGGGTAGATGGTGATCCCCTCGCCCGGCGAGAGGATGCCGACGATGCGGTCGCCCGGCACGGCGCCACCATTGGGCGCGAAACGCACCGGCAATTCGCGGTTGATGCCACGAATGGGAATGGCGGTTTGGGGATCGGGATCGCTCTCGATGCCGGGGATCTTGAATTTGAGGCTCTGCCCCTTCTCCAGCTCGAACCAGCCCTCGCCCTTCAGCGCCGCGCGCTCTTCGGGACGCGGGCCGGTCCATTCCGGGTGCACCGCCTTGACCACATCGTCGGAACGCATCTCGCCGCGCCCGACGGCGGCATAGACATCCTCCAGCGAGGCGCGGGCGAGACGGCCGACCGAGGCGGCCAGCTTCTCCTCGGAAAACACCTTGCCGGCCCGCACAACGGCGCGCTCGACGATCTTCTTGCCGAGCCCGGCATATTGCGCCCGCACGGCGGCGCGGGTGGCGCGGCGGATCGCGGCGCGCGCCTTGCCGGTGACGACGATGGATTCCCACGCCGCCGGCGGCGTCTGCCCGGCGGCGGTGATGATCTCCACCTCGTCGCCATTCTGCAGTTCGGAGACCAGTGGCGAAATCTTGCCGTTGATCTTCGCCCCCACCGCCCGGTCGCCGACCCCGGTATGCACGGCATAGGCGAAGTCGATCGGGGTGGCGCGGCGCGGCAGGGTGATCAGCCGCCCCTTGGGGGTGAAGCAGAACACCTGGTCGTGGAACAGTTCGAGCTTGGTGTGCTCCAGGAACTCTTCGGGGCTAGACCCCTCCGCCAGCAACTCGATAGTACGGCGCAGCCAGGCATAGGCGCTGGATTCACGCGTCAGCGGGTCCGAGCCGCCCGTATCCTTGTAGAGCGCGTGCGCGGCGATGCCGTATTCGGCGATCTCGTGCATCTGCCGGGTGCGGATCTGCAGCTCGACACGCTGGCGGCCAGGCCCGACGACGGTGGTGTGAATGGAGCGGTAATCGTTCTGCTTCGGCGTCGAGACATAGTCCTTGAACCGCCCCGGCACGAGCGGCCACTTGGTGTGAACCACGCCGAGCGCCGCGTAGCACTCCTCCACCGTCTCGACGATGATGCGGAAGCCGTAAATGTCGGACAGTTGCTCGAAGGCGACGGATTTGCGCTCCATCTTGCGCCAGATGGAGTGCGGGCGCTTCTGCCGGCCGGTGACGAGCGCGCCGATCCCCTTCTGGGCGATGGCGTCGGAGAGTTCGCGCTCAATGGCGGCGACGAGTTCGCCATTGCTTTCCTTCAGCGCCTGCAGCCGACCGAGGATCGAATCATAGGCTTCCGGCGAGAGCTGGCGGAAGGAGAGGTCCTCCAGCTCCTCGCGCATGTCGTGCATGCCCATCCGCCCTGCGAGCGGCGCATAGATGTCCAGCGTCTCCTGCGCGACGCGGGAGCGTTTTTCCTCCGGCACCCATTTCAGCGTACGCATATTGTGCAGGCGGTCGGCGAGCTTGACCAGCAGCACACGCACATCGTCGGCGATGGCGAGCAGCAGCTTGCGCAGGTTCTCCGCCTGCTTCGCCTGCTTGGACACGAGGTCGAGCTTCTTGATCTTGGTCAGGCCCTCGACCAGCGCGCCGATCTGCTGGCCGAAGATCTTGTCGATCTCGTCGCGGGTGGCGTCGGTATCCTCGATCGTGTCGTGCAGCAGCGCCGCCACGATGGTGGCGTCGTCGAGCTTGAGGTCGGTCAGGATGGCGGCGACTTCGAGCGGGTGCGAAAAATAGGGATCGCCGGAGGCGCGCTTCTGCGTGCCGTGGGCGCGCATCGCATAGACGTAAGCGCGGTCAAGCAGCGCTTCGTCGGTATTGGGATTGTACCGGCGTACGCGCTCGACGAGCTCGTACTGCCGCATCATGACAGGGACTCGCGAGAAGGATCGGCCGGGGCGGCCGCTCTGCTAGATATCATCCGCAAGGCCGGCCAGCGCAAGCCGCATGTCGCGGAAATGGCAGGCAAAACGGAAACGGCCCGGCGGAGGGCCGGGCCGTGACGATGGGATGAGGGCTATCGCCCGAGGGCCGTGTCAGCCTTCGTCGTCGTCGCTCGGCTCCGGCGGCACCAGCCCCTGCAGGCCGGCGAGCAGCTCTTCCTCGGTCATGCGGTCGAGCATGACATCGGAATCGTCGCCGCTCGACGACTGGGAGGCGATCATCGGAACGGTCTCGGGCTCCGGCTCGTCCACCTCGGTGAACTTCTGGAGCGAGTGGATGAGTTCCTCGCGCAGATCTTCCGGCGAGACGGTCTCGTCGGCGATCTCGCGCAGGGCGACAACCGGGTTCTTGTCATTGTCACGGTCAACCGTGATCGGCGCGCCGGACGCGATGGCGCGCGCCCGATGGCCGGCAAGAAGGACCAGCTCGAAGCGATTGTCGACCTTGTCGATGCAGTCCTCGACGGTGACGCGAGCCATGCTTCGGCACTCCTGACGGGAAAGGGAAGCGGGGTCCTTAAACCAATCCGGCCGAAGGGGCAAGCGCTCCCGACCCGGATGCACTGCCCTGCCCTCACCTTGCCGCGATCAAAATTGGCGGACAACCGCCGCCGTCGTCTCGCCGCCGCCATAAATCGGTTATGTCTATAGAGTGGACGGTTTCCGGCATCGGCGCGTGCCGGCGTGGGTCGTCGCACATTTATCAGTCCGGGTATTTTCTCATTATGGTCAACGGCATGGAAAAGATCGCCCTCTTCATTGACGGGGCAAATCTGTACTCCGCCACCAAGTCTCTCGGTTTCGATATAGACTACAAGCGGCTTTTGAAGGAGTTTCAGGGGCGCGGCTATGTTCTGCGCGCCTTCTATTACACCACGCTCGTCGAGGACACGGAATACTCCTCGATCCGCCCGCTGCTCGACTGGCTCGACTATAATGGCTACTCGGTCGTCACCAAGCCGGCGCGGGAGTTCACCGACAGCCAGGGTCGGCGCCGGGTGCGCGGCAATATGGATATCGAGCTGGCGGTCGCCGCCATGGAGCTCGCCGACCATGTCGACCATATCGTCCTGTTCTCCGGCGACGGCGATTTCCGCTCGCTGGTGGAGGCGGTGCAGCGCAAGGGCGTGCGGGTGACGGTGGTGTCCAGCATCCACACCCAGCCGCCGATGATCGCCGACGAGCTGCGCCGTCAGGCCGACGTGTTCCTCGATCTCGTGGATCTGCAGGCCAAGGTTGGCCGCGACCCGGCGGACCGTTCCGGCCGCATGCAGGAGACGCCGCGCTTTCTGGAACGCCGCGCGCCCGCGCCCGCCCCCGACGACGACGCGGCGGATTCCTGACGCCGATGGGCGCGGTTTTCGACGCTTCGCCCGCAGTGGCGGTGCCGGAGCCGCCGCGTGACTGCCCGCTCTGCCCGCGCCTCGTCGCCTTTCGCGACCATTGGCGCGCGCAGGAGCCCGGCTGGCACAACGCGCCGGTGCCCTCCTTCGGCCCAGAGGACGGGCGCCTGCTCATCGTCGGGCTGGCCCCGGGGCTGCGCGGGGCCAACCGGACCGGCCGTCCCTTCACCGGCGACTATGCCGGCGAGTTGCTCTATTCGACGCTGATCAAGTTCGGCTTCGCCACCGGCACGTTCGAGGCCCGGCCGGACGATTCACTGCGGCTGGTCGATGCGCGTCTCACCAATGCCGTGCGCTGCGTGCCGCCAGAGAACAAGCCGACCACGGACGAAATCCGCACCTGCCGCCCGTTCTTTTCCGCAACGATCGGGCTGCTGCCGAGCCTCAGCGCCATCGTCGCGCTGGGCAAGATCGCCCATGACCAGGTGCTGGCGGCGCATGGCGAGCGCTTGTCGCACCACAAGTTCGCCCATGGCGCCGTGCACCGCCTGGGCGATCTCGTGCTTTTCGACAGCTATCACTGCTCGCGCTACAACACGAATACCGGCGTGCTGACGACGGAGATGTTCCACGCCGTCTTCGCCAAGGTGCGGGCCCATATCGACACGCTCGGCTGAGCGGTCAGGGCGCGACCGGCGCCCACAGCACATCCTCGACCCGCCGCGCGCCGCAGGCCAGCATCGCCAGCCGGTCGAATCCGAGCGCGATGCCGGAGGCTTCCGGCATCTGCGCCAGCGCAGCGAGGAAATCCACGTCGATCGGGTAGCGCTCGCCGTAAAGGCGCTCCTTCTCATCCATCCACTGGACGAAACGGCGCCGCTGTTCGGCGGCGTCGGTGAGTTCGCCGAAGGCATTGGCGAGTTCGACCGCCGAGACATAAAGCTCGAAGCGCTCGGCCACGCGCGGGTCGGCCGCCTTGGGGCGCGCCAGCGCGGCTTCCGAAATCGGGTATTCGCACAGGATGGTCGGCCGGCCGACACCGAGATGCGGCTCGATCTTCTCGACCATGACGCGGGTGAACACATCCGCCCATGTGTCATCCGCCGCCACGCGGATTCCCGCGTCCCGCACCGCGTGCCAGAGCGCGTCGCGGTCATTCGCCTCCACGCCCACCGTCGCCATGAGCTCGATGCCGGCGAAGCGGTCGAACGCCTCCGCCACGGTCAGCCGTTCCGGCTCCTTTGTGACCTCGCAGGCCAGGCCGCCATACTGAAAAACCCCCGTTCCGGCGGTCTCCGCCGCCAGGGCCAGCAGCGCAGCGCAATCGGCCATCAGCGCCTCATAGGTCTCCCGGGCACGGTACCATTCCAGCATGGTGAATTCGGGATGATGCAGCGCCGTGCGCTCACCATTGCGGAAGACACGGGCGAAGGTGAACAGCCGCGCCTCGCCCGCCGCCAACAGCTTCTTGGCGGTGAATTCCGGCGAGGTGTGGAGATAGCGCGGCGTGCGCTCTCCATCCGGGCGCTCCAGCTGGGTGGTGAAGGCCTTGAGATGCGTCTCGTTGCCCGGCGACACCTGCAGGATCGGCGTTTCCACCTCCATGAAGTCCCGCGCGGCGAAAAAACCGCGCAGCGCCGCCTGCAGCCGCTGGCGGCCGATCAGGAAGGGCCGCCGGTCGGCATGGCGTGCGGGCGACCACCAGGGCGAGGCGGCAATCGACATGGCATTCTCCGGCGCGCAGATGCGCCCGCGGCGGGGTTGGCGGAAGACGGACGCGCTTGTATAGGAGGCCCCGACAGAATCCCAGCGGTGCCCCGCGCGAGGCGGCGCACCCAACAGCCAGAGGACCGAAATGGTCAAGGTCATCGCCAGCACGCTGCGCAAGGGCAACGTGGTCGACATCGACGGCAAGCTCTATGTCGTGCTTACCGCCGACAACATCCACCCCGGCAAGGGCACTCCGGTGACCCAGCTCGACATGCGCCGCATCTCCGATGGCGTGAAGATCTCCGAGCGTTACCGCACCACCGAGCAGGTGGAACGCGCCCATGTCGAGGATCGCCCCTTCACCTTCCTGTATTCGGATGGCGAGGGCTATCACTTCATGAACCCGGAGAATTACGACCAGGTGGCGGTCCACCCGGACGTGGTGGGCGACCAGGCCGCCTATCTCCAGGAAAGCATGCAGGTCATGCTGAAGATGCACGAGGGTGTCGGCATCGCCATCGAACTGCCGCAGCGCGTCGTGCTCGAAGTCACCGAGACCGAGCCTGTCGTGAAGGGGCAGACCGCCTCTTCCTCCTACAAGCCGGCGATCCTCTCCAACGGCGTGCGCTCGGCCGTGCCGCCGCATATCGGCGTGGGCACCCGCATCGTCGTCATGACCTCCGACGGCTCCTATGTCGAGCGCGCCAAGGACTGAGCGGCCCGACAGACAGAATCAAAAAGCCCGGCCAAGTGCCGGGCTTTTCTTTTGTTTTCAGTTACCGCGGCGTCAGCCCCGATCGCGCAGCAGACGCTGCTTGTCGCGGGCCCAGTCCTTCGCCTTCAGCGCCTCGCGCTTGTCATGCGCCTTGCGGCCGCGGGCGATGGCGATCTCCACCTTGGCCCGGCCCTGCTCGTTGAAATAGATGCGCAGCGGCACCACGGTCATGCCCTCGCGCTCCACCGCCTGCCAGATCTTGGCGATCTGGCGCTTGTGCAGCAGCAATTTGCGCGGGCGGCGCGGCTCGTGGTTGAAGCGGTTCGCCTGCAGATATTCCGGGATGAAGGTATTGTAGATGATCGCCTCGCCGGTCTTGGCGGAGACATAGCTCTCCGCCACCGTGGCGCGACCGCCGCGCAGGCTCTTCACCTCGGTGCCCGACAGCGCGATGCCGGCCTCGAACACCTCGCCGATCTCATAGTCGAAACGCGCCCGCCGGTTGTCGGCGACGACCTTGCGTTGTTCTGTCTTCTTCTCAGCCATCGCTTTGCTCCGAACCGGAGCGCGCGCCCCGATCTGACGTCAGTTGAGGATTCCGGCGTGGCGCATGGCCGCGAGCACGGTTTCCTTGGTCTTCTCGGTGACCGGCACCATGGGCAGGCGCGCCTCGTCGACAATCTTGCCGAGAACGCTCAGCGCATATTTGGTGGGGCTCGGGTTGGTTTCAACGAACAGCGCCTGGAACAGCGGGAACAGCCGGTCCTGCAGCTCCAGCGCCTTGGTGTAATCGCCGGCGATGCAGGCCTCGATCAGCTGGGCGCAGAGCTTGGGGGCGACGTTGGACGCCACCGAGATGCAGCCGTCGCCGCCATGCGCCATGAAGGCGAGGGCCGTGGCGTCTTCGCCCGAGAGCTGGTTGAAGCCGGGGCCGATCGCCTGGCGCTGCTGACTGACGCGGGCGAGATTGGCCGTCGCGTCCTTCACGCCGACAATGTTCTTCAGCTCGGCCAGCCGCGCCATCGTCTCCACCGACATGTCGACCACCGACCGGCCGGGAATGTTGTAGATGTAGATCGGCAGGCCGATGGCGTCGTTGATGGCCTTGTAGTGCTGATACAGGCCTTCCTGACCGGGCTTGTTGTAATAGGGCGTCACCACCAGCACCGCGTCCGCCCCGGCCTTCTCGGCGTGGCGGGCGAGGTCGATCGCCTCGATCGTGTTGTTGGAGCCGGCGCCGGCAATCACCGGCACCCGGCCCGCCGCCTGGGCGACGGTCCATTCCACAATGGCCTTGTGCTCGTCATGGGAGACGGTCGGGCTCTCGCCGGTCGTGCCGACCGGCACGAGGCCGTGGATGCCTTCCTCGATCTGCCAGTCGACGAGGTCGCGGAACGCTTTCTCGTCCACGGCGCCGTCGCGGAACGGCGTCACAAGCGCCGTAAAGGATCCACGGAAGGGCAGCGGGTGGGACATGGAGCGCTCCTGAAGCTCGATCGTTCTTGTCGCGCAGCATGCCCTTGGCACGATGCGGCGAGGGGGCATCAGATATCGCGTCGACGCGGCCGAAGGAAGGGCATTGTTGGCGCTTCGCGTGGCAAAGCCCGGCAATCTCCGCCGCGCGCCGACGCCCTGCCCCCGTTTTGCCGGGTTGCGCGGCTAGATTGCCGCATGGGCTGCGGAGCGGGCGACAGGGCGCGCCGGTGGTGGTTAGCGTTTCGTCAATAAGATCGCGCGACAACTGAGGCTGCCCAGCCGACCGGAAACGGCCCGTGCGGGGCCTGTTCTGTCTGTCAGGAGAGTCCGCCGTCATGAACGAGTGCGCGAACGATCATCCGCTTTCGCCGCGTTCCGCGAACGGGACGCGGCGCCGGCCGCGCGGCGCCCTGACTCTTGCCACCGCGCTGCTGCTCGGCTCGGCGGCCTTCCTGCCGACATTGGCCCAGGCGACGACGCCGACCCCGGCGCCGAAGCCCTCCAGCGCCAAGGACCAGAAGACGGCGGCAAAGAAGCCCGCGCCGAAGCCGGCCGCCAAGCCGAAGATCAACGTCTCCCCGAAGGCGACGGCCGCCTCCGCCGCCGGCGGCATGGCGATGGCGGCGGGTGCGGCGAGTTCATCCCTTGCCGGTGCCACCGGCGACCTCAAGACCGCGACCGATCTCATCGACAAGGGCCAGAGCGCGCAGGCGCTCGCCATCGCCGACCAGATGCGCGATCCCGGCGCGCAGGCGCTGGTGCGCTGGCTGGCGCTGCGCGTCACCGCGCGCGATGTCGGCTATGACCGCGCCGTCGCCATTCTGCGCGCCCATCCCACGCTCCCGACGCCGATCGTGCTGCGCCGCAGGCTCGAATATCTGCTCTATGTCGAGAACAAGGATCCGCAGACGATCCTCAATTTCTTCGCCGAGCAGGCGCCCTATTCCGGCGAGGGCAAGGTCGCGCTCGCCCGCGCTCTGTTCGCCGCCGGCGACCAGAAGGCCGGCGCGGCCTGGCTGCGCAATGCCTGGCAGGAGGACCCGCTCGCTTCCGATACCGAATCGACCGTCATGGTGGAGTTCGGCGGCCTGCTGACCCGCACCGACCACAAATACCGCGCCGATAAGCTGCTCTACGCCGAGGACAGCGAGCGCGGCCTGCGTGCTGCGCAGCGGGCCGGCGACGACGTGACGGCGCTGGCACGGGCGCGCATCGCGCTCTCCACCGGCAAGGGCGATGTGGCGAAGCTGCTGGCAGCCGTGCCGGCCTCGCTGCGCTCCGACCCGGCCTATCTCTACACCCTCGCCAAGATGCAGCGGCGCAATGGCGATCACGCCGCCGCCGCCCGCACCCTGTCGAGCGCGCCGAAGGACCCCGGCCTGCTGGTCGACCCGGACGAATGGTGGGTCGAGCGCCGGCTCGTGGCGCGCGGCCTGCTCGACAAGGGCGATGCCCGCACCGCCTACAAGGTGGCGCGTGACGCCGCCGTGCCCGAAGACGAGCATATGCGGGCCGACGCGCATTTCACCGCCGGCTGGCTGGCGCTGCGCTACCTCAACGACCCCAAGGCGGCGCTGGCGCATTTTTCCAAGGTCCCGGAGAACCAGACTCACCCGGCGACGGTGTCGCGCGGCTATTACTGGCAGGGCCGCGCCTATGAGGCGCTGGGCTCAACCGCCAATGCCCGCTCGCAATATGCCACGGCCGCGCAATACGGCACCGCCTATTACGGCCAGCTGGCCGCCGCACGTCTGGGCAACAGCAAGGTGAAGGTGGAATCGGCCCCTGCCGCCAATGCGGCGCAGCGCAACGCCTTCAACCGCGACGAAGGGGTGATGATTTTCCGGCTGCTGGAGAAGCTCGACAAGTCGAACCTCTCCATCGCCCTCGGCTATGACCTCGCCGAACGTCTGCCGGATGCCGCGCAGCTCGGCCTGCTGGCGGAGCTCGCCAAGCAGCAGGGCGACGCCCGCGCCGTGACGATGATCGGCAAGGTGGCGCTCAATCGCGGCATTCCGCTGGAGGCGGAAGCCTATCCCACCTTCGGCATTCCCGAGTACCGGCCGATCACCGAGGATGTCGACCGCTCGCTGGTCTACGCCATCGCGCGGCAGGAAAGCATGTTCAACCCCTCCGCCCGGTCGAGCGCCGGCGCCACGGGCCTGATGCAGGTGATGCCGGCCACCGGCGCCACCATCGCCCGGCGCACCGGCACCACGCTCGACCCCAAGCGGCTTGCCGTGCCGGCGGTGAATGTGCAGTTCGGCGCGGCCGAGCTGCGTAGCCTGCTCGACAACTACCAGAACAATTATGTGCTGACCTTCGCCGCCTATAATGCCGGGCGTGGCAATGTGGCGAAGTGGATCGCCGCCTATGGCGACCCGCGCGATCCCTCGGTCGACCCGATCGACTGGGTAGAGCGCATCCCCTTCTCCGAGACCCGCAACTATGTGCAGCGGGTGATGGAGAACGCGCAGGTCTACAAGTCGCGCTTCGGCTCACGCGCCCCGCTGCAGATCGAGGCGGATCTGCGCGGCTCGCGGCTCTGATCGCGAGGCGGCGCCGGCCTCAGGCCGGCCCGCGCCCGCGCAGCAGGCGGCGCAGCCAGCAGCCGCCGACACAGCCGCCCAGATAGGTCGCGACCATCAGCACCGTCACGTCGATGGCGAAGGGCGTCATGCCGCGTCCTTTCCGTCTTTGGCCACGTCCGCGCGGCGGCGCGCGGGGGTGCAGCCGCTCCACCAGCCGGTGACAAGGCCGAGCGCAAGGGCAGCGGCGAGATAGGGCCAGAGTTCAAGCGCCAGAAACAGCATGGCTCACCTCACGATCAGCTGCACGCCGGCCGCCGCGGGCGGGGCGGCCGCATCCGGGCTCTGCGCGGCGAGCGAGGGCCGCTCGCCGGTGATCAGCCGGTCCGGGGCGATGCCAGCAGCGGCGAGATACTGCACCAGAGACTGCGCCCGCGCGGTCGCCGTCGACGCATCCGTGCCGGGCTGGCGGATGGAAATCTCGATGAGCGCCTCCGGGCAGCGCGCCGCCGCCGCCGCGACCCGGTCGAGCAGGCCGAAGCTCGACGGCTCGATGGCGGCATCGCTGGCGGCAAAGGTGACGCTGCCCTTTTCCATGAGATGGGTGATCAGGCTCTGGCACGCGGCCGCATCCAGGGGCGGCGCCGGCGGCGCGACACTGAGCGCGACATCCAGCGTGAAGCCGGAGGGCAGACCCGCCGCCAGATTGGCGCGGACCGAGGCGACCGCCTCGGGGTAGAGCACCGTGCCCGTCACCTTCAGCTGGGTGTCGTCGAAACGCACCTCGCCGCTGTCGAGCCGCGAGAGCTGGCGCATCGCCGTCATCACCGCCGCCGTGAACCCCTGCGGCGCGCCCTGGGCGATCGCCGACACGTCGTTCAGCCGGTCACCGAGGAACTGGCTCTTGGCCGCCTCCACCAGGCGCTCATGCTCGGTGGGTGACGGGAAGAAACCCGAGAGCGTCAGCCCGTCCGCGTCCTTGCGCAGGCTGAACACATAGGGCGAAACGACGGGCGGGCGCACGTCACTGCGCAGGGTGAAGCCCTTGGGCGGCGACTCTTCCAGCGCCGCCCGCACCGTGAGAAACGCCGCCGCGTCGAGCGCCTCGCCGGAAATGGCGAGCGTCGTGCCATTGCCGCGCACCGAGCCCTGCCGCAGCCGCGAGAGCTGGTCGACGCCGAAGCTGGTTGCCGCCACCCAGGCCTCACCGGGCGGGCCGCCCATGGCGATGCGCATCTCGTCGCTCACGGGCACGCCGGGAAAATTCCCGCGCACCGAGTCGAACACCAGCCGCTTGGCTTCCTCGGACGGCGCGAAGCCGGTCAACCGCAGGCCGTTGGCCGTGCGCTGGACGCCCCATATGAAGGGATCGACGCGCGGCGGCTCAACGGCGAAGCGGGTGAGCGTGTAGCCCTCGGGCAGGTTGCGTCGCGCTGCCGACATGGCGTCATAGGCGGCGAAGTCCGGCGCCGTGCCCTCGATGGCGATGGTGGTGCCAGACAGCGTCACCGTGCCATTGGGCAGCCGCCCCAGCTGGGCGAGGGCGAAGGCGGCGGCTTTGAGCCAGCCCTCCGTCGGCGGGGCACCGTCGGCGAGGCGCAGCCGGTCGGAAATCGCCGCGCCCGGCATGGCGCCGCGCACGAGGTCGAGCAAGGCGCGGCGCGCATCGCCGAGCGGAATGTAGCCGGACAGGGTCACGTCACCATCGCGCTCGCGCGCCGCCGACCAGATGAAGGGCGACACGATGGGCGGCAGCACGGCGAAGCGCGCCAGCTCGAAATCCTTCGGCAGCTCGCTGCGCACGGTGACTTCAAGCGCGTCATAGCTGGCGAAGTCCGGCGCGCGCCCCTCGATTGAGAACGCATTGTCGGAAAGGGTGATGCGGCCCGCCGGCATCTTGGCGAGCTGCTCGATGCCGAAAGCGACGGCGCCGATGAAATCGCCGGCGGGGACGCCGCGCGCCCGCACCAGCTCCTTCTCGCCCGTCACCACCACGCCCGGCGCCATGGCGGCAGCCGCCTCGGCGATGCGCCGGCGAGCGTAGGAGGATGGCACATAGCCTTCCAGATGCAGCTTGCTGCCGTCGCGTATGGCGCTGAAGGTGAAGGGCCGCCGTTCCGGCAGCAGCGTCGTGCGATCCTCCACCACGCGCACGCCCGACAGGCGGGCAAGCTCATAGCGGACCTTGATCCGCGCTTCCTCGGAGAGAGCCTCGCCCTCGAGCAGCGCGTTGCGGCCCTCGAACCGCGCATGGGCCCAGGATTCGCCGATGACCGAGAGCAGCGTTTCCGCCCGCTCGGTCAAATCCTGCTCCACCGGCGCCCGCGCGAACGTAACGGCGAGCGCCACCAGCACGGCAAGGGCGGGAAGCCCTTTCCACCAGGCGCGCCAACGACACATCATAGTCTCCCCCGTCCGGCAGCCGGAATCGGCCGGCCACCAGGCCGGGGGACTTGACCATAGTTCCACGACATCAGGAAGCGGCCCCCTCCTGCCGGCGTCCCCTTACACCCACTCGCCCGCGCGCATCACCGGCTCGGCGGCGCCGGAGGCGGTGATGCCGTCGACATCGACCTCGCCGGAACCGATCATCCAGTCGATATGGATCAGGCTCGCATTGGCGCCGCGCGCCGCAAGCTCGTCGGGCGTCAGACTGGCGCCGTTGATGAAGCACTTGGAATAGGACTGGCCGAGCGCGATGTGGCTGGCGGCGTTCTCGTCATAGAGCGTGTTGTAGAAGAGTAGTCCGCTCTTGGAGATCGGCGAGGAATGCGGCACCAGCGCCACCTCGCCCAGCCGGCGGGCGCCCTCGTCGGTGTCGAGCACCTTGTTCAGCACGTCGGCGCCGGTACGGGCACGGGCCTCGACGATCCGCCCGCCCTCGAAACGCACGGCGATGTCCTGGATCAGTGTGCCCTGATAGGACAGCGGCTTGGTGCTGGCGACAATGCCGTCCACCCGGTCCTTGTGCGGCGTGGTGAACACTTCCTCGGTCGGGATGTTGGCATTGCAGACGATGCCGTTCTTCGCCTGCGAGGCGCCGCCTGCCCATTCATGCTCATCGGCGAGGCCGACGGTGAGGTCGGTGCCGGGCCCGCGGAAGCGCAGGGCGGCGTAGCGCTGGCCGTTGAGCCGTGCGGTGCGCGCCTGCAGTTCCGCGTTATGCGCCGCCCACGCCGCCACCGGGTCAGGCGCATCGACGCGCGAGGCAGCGAAAATGGCATGCCAGAGCTTGGCCACGGCGATGTCTTCGGGGTCGTCGGGGAACATCGCCTTGGCCCAGGCCGGCGAGGCATAGGACACGATCGTCCAGTTGATGTCGAAATTGGCGATATGGGAAAGCGCCGGCATATAGGCCTTCGACCGCGCGCGGTTGGCGCGCGACACCTTGTCCGGGTCTTCATTCGCCAGCAGCGAGGGGTTCTCGCCGGAAATGGCGAGCCGCGCCGCGCCGGCACCAAATGCCTTCGCCATGCCCTCATAGAGCCAGGCCGAGGCGGCATCGAAACTGTCGTCGGGCGCGTTGCGGAAGCGCATCAGCGTCGCCTCCTCGTCGCTGAACAGCGTGGTGACGAGGCTGGCGCCGGCCTTGTAGGCGTGCTCGGTGATTCGGCGCACCAGCGGCAGCGCGTCGAGCGAGGCGGTCATCACCAGCTCCTGCCCCGGCTGCAGGCCAAGCCCGACATGGACGGCGACGGCGCCCAGCCGGTCGAGCCGTTCCTCATGCGAGAGGAGTTCCGTTGGGGTGGCGGCGTGTTTGGTCATGCTGGTCTCCGAAAGGCGCGGGTGGCCCGCTGCCATTGAAGAAAGCCGCGACACCGCCCGTCAAGCCGCAAGGGCTTACAAACGAAAACGGGCGAGCCGGAGGCTCGCCCGCTTCGTTAATATTTGCAGGGTGATCAGCGCTCGCTGCGCTCGTTCACCCGCTCCTGATTGATGATGGCCTGATCGCCGCGCATGTACCACGGGTCAGCATAAGAGGGCTCATAACCATAGGACGGGCCAAGCGGCGCGCGAACCGGCGCGTTGTAGACCGGCTCGCCATAGTAGCGCTCGCCCACATAGGCGTTCCGGCCTTCATAGACGTGGCCACGGTAGTTCGGGTCCGCGAAAGCGGTGCCGGCGGCACCGGCAGCGAGAATGCCCAGAGTAGCAGAGGCAAGAAGCAGCTTGCGCATGATGTCATCTCCGTCGTCTGTAGGCTTTTGCTTCTGGACCGGAACGTGAAGTCCGATCCGTTCGGCCTGACAACGGCGACATGGCGAAAAAGGTTCCGTTCACGACTTTGCGCGCGGCCGAACGCCCAAGACCACAGAAGGCGAATGCCTGCCGCCCGGCTCTCGCTACCACCCGATCAAACGGTTGGCGATCGTGCCGGCCAGCAGGGCTGCGGCCAGGCTGACGGCGAGGGCGACGACCACGGCGCGGCGCGTGCGCCGCTGCAGATCGCGGTTGCGCACGGTGAAGCCGAGCGCCGCTACCGCCTCGGCGATGGCCTCCTCAGCGCTGGCGCCGACGACGCGACCATCGGGCACGATCATCAGGTTTTCCGTCTTGCCCCAGTCCTCGACCAGATACCCCTCCCCGTCCCGCCCATCGGCGCCGGACGGGTGGCGCTCCTTGAGCGGGCGCGGATCGGCGGACCAGAAGAACACCGGAGTGCCACGCGCCTCGGCATAGCCGATCTCGAACGCTGTGCCCGGATCCATATGCGTGCCGCGAAACGGGGTGATGTTGGCGATCACGGCATCCGCCGTGTCCAGCATCTCCAGGCAGGCACGGCGAATGTCGACGCCCTCGGCATGAAGGGGAAAGAGGCCCTCGGCACCCGCAGCGGCGCAGAGCCTCCGCAGCCGCTCCCCTTGTTCGGCGGCATCCGGGCGGAACACGTCCGGTCCGGCGAGATAAAGACGAAGAAGCCGGGGCATGGGCAACTCGGGAGAGGCGCGCCGCCGGGACAGCGCGCGCTGCGAGGATGGCGACCGCGGCTGGGCTCGAACCAGCGACCTGCCGCTTAGAAGGCGGCTGCTCTATCCAGCTGAGCTACGCGGCCCACGCGCCCCCGCCGGCTTCGTGGTCAGTGGGTCCACTGGCCGATGCGGCGGAAGCTGAAATTATCGGAATAGGCCATGCGGCGGCGCGCCGGCTCCTGCGGTTCCTGCAGCTGATAGGCGATGCCGTGGCGCTCGGCATAGGCGACCGCCTCTTCCTTGGTGTCGAAGCGCAGGCGCACCTGGCTCTTCATGTCGCCGGAGCTGGTATAGCCCATCAGCGGCTCCACCAGACGGGGCTGCTCCGGCTCATAGTCGAGCACCCAGAGCTTGGTCCGGGCGTTGCCGGACTGCATGGCGGTCCGGGTCGGCTTGTAGATGCGTGCGACCATTTCCCCTCGCTCCCTTGCCGCGACCGCCACTCTGCCGTTCCGGCTGGTGGCGGGCCCGCGCCTTGCCCGCCCTGATTAAGGCGCTCCCAACGTTCTGGCAATGGCCGCCCGCCGGCTTCCCCCATCTGCCGCCGGCCTTGCCGTGCGATACGCGGCGGACAAGCCGGCGGCAGGATGTCGATACCGCGCCATCGGATAGAATTCGCCTGCGCACGGAGAGCACTCCGGGATGGTCCGCACAGCATTTCACCTTATGCCCACGCCATCAGCCGGCGAGCTGCGCGGACTCCGCGTCGCGGCAAAAACGTAACCAACCCTGACTTTTGCTGTCCGTCGTCCTATATAGGCAAAGCGTCGTCATTCACGGCGACGATTTTTACCATTCGAGCAGACCATAGGATTGGACAGGATTTGCAGGTTCTCGTACGCGATAACAATGTCGACCAGGCTTTGAAGGTTCTGAAGCGCAAGATGCAGCGCGAGGGTATTTTCCGCGAGATGCGGGCGCGCCGTGCTTATGAGAAGCCCTCCGAGCGCCGCAACCGCGAAGCGGGCGAGGCCGTTCGCCGTGCCCGAAAGGTGGCGCGCAAGCAGGCCGTGCGTGAGGGGTTGATCGCTGCCCCGAAGAAGAAACCCTCGTCCCGGCAGGCCCCCGCCCGCGCACCCGCCGCCCCGGCGCCGGCCGCCGATTAGCGGCGCGTACCGCCCTCGCCTCCCGACGTTGAAAGGAAACGACCATGAGCCCTTCGCTCCCCGCCTCCGCCCTCCCCGCCGCCGATGAACCGGTGGCCCGCCCGGCCATGACGCGGATGGAAAGCAAGGCCGAGGCGATCTCGCGCGCGGCGATGGACGCGATCCATCAGGAGGTCGCCCGGCGCGAGGCCAAAACCGCCCAGCTCCGGGCGGCGCGTCTGGCGAAGGAGGCCAGCGAGCGCGCGGCCGCCGCCGCCAAGCCGGCGCCCGTCAAGCGCAAGGCAACGTCGGCCCGTTGAGGCGGGGCCGGCAGCGAACCACCCCGCGCCATCTTGCCGAGCGGGACCCTTCTGTGCCATCTGACTGCGGCCGGCCTTTTGGGCTGGAAAGAAGGGTCCCGTCCGTCGGGAAAGAACCTTGTCGGGGCATAGCGCAGCCCGGTAGCGCGGAAGTTTTGGGTACTTCAGGTCGCAGGTTCGAATCCTGCTGCCCCGACCAGTTCACCCTGCCAGCGACGTGACGAGTCCCCGGCGATGGCGCCTTCGCTGCGGCGTGCGCCGTCATGCTCCTGACCGCGGTGGCAACGCATCACGCCCGCTATCTTCTCCGCCCACAGCGCGGCGCGGCAGGGCTAGCGCTCGCGGAACAACCGGTACTCGATGCGGTCGCCGACGGCGATTCCCTTGGCGCGCACCGTGCCGGCGGGCAGTTCCAGCACCGCCCGCACCGGCGGACCCGAGGAAATGGTTTCGGTGGACAGCGGCACCGTGTCGGTGGCGATGCTGGCGATCCGCCCGTCGGAGCGGATGAACAGCATATCGAGCGGGATATAGGTGTTCTTCATCCACATATAGATCGGCTGCTCGACGCCGAAGTCGAACAGCATCCCCGCATCGGGCGCCAGCTCGGTCCGGTACATCAGCCCCTTGGAACGCTCGGCCGGCGTCACCGCCAGTTCGATGGTGACCGCGAACGGCCCCGCCTTGGTGAGGATGTTCAGCTTTTCCGCTGCCGCGCCGGCCGGCAGCAGGCCAGCCAGCAGCAGGGCGGCGAGGGCGAGAACGGGTGCCAGCCCACGGAAGGACCGGCCCGCGAGGGCAAAGGCGTGGCTCATGCGCGCGCTTGTCATGCGTAAACGACGCCGGGCGGCGCCTTCCCTAGTGAGACGACGGGGTGGCGGCACCATCGGGCCGCACTTCGGCAGCCATAAGGCCTTTCGGCCCCGGCCCGAAGCGCACCAGCACCATCTGGCCGGGCCGCAGCTCGGCGAGGCCGTGGCGGCGCAGCGTCTCCATATGCACGAAAATGTCTTCGGTTCCCTCGCCGCGCGACAGGAAGCCGAAGCCGCGCAGACGGTTGAACCATTTCACCCAAGCGCGCTCAAAGCCGCCGACCGGCTGCACCGTCACATGGGTGCGGGCCTGCGGCAGCTGCGAGTGATGCACGGCGGTGGTCTCGTCCATGGAGAGCACGCGCAGCGCCTGGAAGCCGCGTTCGCGCGCCACCACCTCGCACACCACGCGGGCGCCTTCCTGCGCGGTGTTGAAGCCGCCGCGCCGCAGGCAGGTGACGTGCAGCATCACGTCGCCACTGCCATCGTCGGGAACGACGAACCCATAGCCTTTGGACAGGTCGAACCATTTGATGGCGCCGGCGATGAGAAGGACCTTGCCCTCCTGGCCCTCGCCCGCCCCGGCATTCTCTTCCGGTTGGGCGCGCGAATCATTTCCCGTGCGCGGCAGAGACCCGTCCGATACCATCGGCTGCCAACCTCCAGGAAAGCCCGTTCGCCCCGCCGGCGAAACCCATGATTCCGAGGCCGAAGCATAGCACCCGGCGCTGCCACGAAAACACCGAAATCGATTCGCGGCGCGATTCCGTCTCACCGATGCAACGCGGCATCGCACACCGCGCCGATATCGGCGCGGATCACCAGATCGGCGAGATCGTCGAGTTCGGTCGGCTCGCGATTGATGATCACCAGCCGGGCGCCAGCGCGCTTGGCCTGTACCGGAAAGCCGGCGGCGGGCCACACCACCAGCGAGGAACCGAGGACGAGGAACACGTCGCAGGCCGCGCTAAGCCGCTTCGCCCGCGCCATGGCCTCGGCCGGCATGGGCTGGCCGAAGGAGATGGTGGCGCTCTTGATCGGCCCGGCGCAGGCGGGGCAGTCGGGCGCCCTCTCCTCTGCGG
The DNA here is from genome assembly GCF_022836935.1 of Ancylobacter polymorphus. Taxonomy (NCBI): domain Bacteria; kingdom Pseudomonadati; phylum Pseudomonadota; class Alphaproteobacteria; order Hyphomicrobiales; family Xanthobacteraceae; genus Ancylobacter; species Ancylobacter polymorphus. Next base: position 3,487,510 of record NZ_CP083239.1, read on the forward strand.
CCTCGAAGCGGGCGCGCACCCAATCGAGCTCATAGCGCGTGGCGCAGTCGAGGCAGGTGGCATAGGTGCTGTTGCCGTGCAGTTCGACCAGATCCGCATCAGGAACACCGGACGCCTGGTGCAGGCCGTCAATGTTCTGGGTGATGATGCCCCGCAGCCGCCCCTCGGCGAGCCATTGCGCCAGCGCCCGGTGGCCGCGCCCCGGCCGGGCGCCGGCAAAGACGGCTTCCATGGCGAATCGCCGCCGCCAGGCTTCCGCCCGCATCGCCGCGCTGGCGCGAAAATCCTGGTAGTCGATGGGCCGGTTGCGGGTCCACAGCCCGCCGGGCGAGCGGAAATCGGGAATGCCGCATTCGGTGGAAATGCCCGCGCCGGTAAAGGCGACGCCGGCCTTCATCGGCGTCAGGACGGCACGCAGCGCCTCGGCCGCCGCCTTGATGTCATCGCTCGCCATCATATGTTGCCTTCACCCGATCCGTGGCCATCGCGGCTTCAGCCTTCGAGAGGACTTCATGAAGTACCTACACACCATGGTGCGCGTCACCGACATCGACGCCTCGCTGGATTTCTATTGCAACAAGCTGGGGCTCACCGAGGTGCGGCGCAAGGAATCGCCGCAGGGGCGCTTCACGCTGATTTTCCTCGCCGCCCCCGGCCAGGAAGGCGTCGCCGAAATCGAGCTGACCTATAATTGGGACCCCGAGGTCTATGGCGAAGGGCGCAATTTCGGCCATCTCGCCTTTGAGGTCGACGATATCTACGCCGCCTGCCAGAAGCTGCAGGAGGGCGGCGTGACCATCAACCGCCCGCCGCGCGACGGGCGCATGGCCTTTGTCCGCTCGCCCGACAATATCTCGATCGAACTGCTGCAGAAGGGCGAGGCGCTGCCGCCGCTCGAACCCTGGGCCTCGATGCCGAACACCGGAAAGTGGTGAGAAATCGCTCGTAGGAAGCCGGGGCGCCCGCGCCCCGGCACCGGCGGGCCCTTCCCTGCTCGACCCGCCACGGATGGTCGGGTTGGTGTGGGGAGGGCGGGAAACACGCGATTGGCTCGGACGACGCGCGGGCCTGTGGATGACGCAACCGCCCCCATCTTGCGCGCCGCCGCGCGTCACCCTATAAGGCACCCGCCTGCGCGCCCTTCGTCTATCGGTTAGGACGCCACCCTTTCACGGTGGAGAGAGGGGTTCGACTCCCCTAGGGCGCGCCACTTCCGTACAAGACCGCGAACACCCTTCTGGGTGGCGCGCTTGGCGAGTACGGACCTTTCTGCAACCGAGCTTGAGCCGTGGATGCGCGCGACGCGCGTGTCGAGCCGTACGCCATGCTTCGCGAGACGTCGGATGTACATCTCCAGCCCAAAGTCATTGGGGAAGAACCGATCGACCGCTCCGGCACCTCTCCAGACACATGGCGCGAGGGTCGTCCACGCCGTGAAGCGCAGGCGCCATGGCCGAGGCCCGCGTTCCGCACGAGCCCCCGGGCCGCGCCCGTCTCGCTTCCCGCAGGTTCGCCGCTGCCGTCCAGGGCGCGCTGCCGCTCGGTTTGTTCCTTTGCGCCGGCAAGGGAGGCTGGTACGGATCAGGGCGACCGGCGCGGACCGAAGCAGGAGACATAAGCGAGATGACGGCGATTGCCGGGCTTTGGCGTCTCGATGGCGCGGGCGGCGTGCGCGCGGTGGCGGAGCGAATGGGGGCCACACTGGCCGCCTATGGTCCGGACCGCAGCGGGTTGCAGGAAGAGCGCGCGCACGGCCTCGCGCTCGTCTGGCAGCAGATGCGCGTCACCGCCGAGGACAGTTTCGACCGCCAGCCCCTGGCTGCCGCCGGCGGGGCGCTCTGGCTGGTGGCCGATGCCCGCATCGACAATGGCCCTGAGCTGGCGGAGACCCTCGGCCTGCCCGCCGACGGGCCGGACCGGGGGGGGCGATGCCGGGTTGATCCTGGCCGCCTATCAGCGCTGGGGCGAGGGCTGCGTCGACCGGCTCGTCGGAGATTTCGCGTTCGTGCTGTGGGACCGGCAGGCCGGGCGCCTGCTGCTGGCGCGCGATTTTCGCGGCAGCCGGCCGCTCTATTTCGCCCATGGTCCCGGCGTCTTCGCCTTCGCCTCGATGCCTAAGGGGCTGTTTGCCGTCCCCGATGTGTCGGACGCGCTCGATGAGGCGGAGGTCGGCGCCTATCTGGCACTGCTGCCGGCGCATGGCACCCGTACCTTCTACCGCGACCTCTCCCGCGTGCCGCCCGGCCACACGCTCACCGTCAGTGGGGAGGTGCGGCAGCTGCACCGCTACTGGCGGCCGGAGGAAATGGCGACGCTGCCGGCGGGTGACCACCGCGAGCAGATCGGCGAGTTCCGGCGGCTCTATTCCCGCGCGGTCCGCGACCGGCTGCGCGTGCCCACCGGTATGGGGATCGGCAGCCATCTCAGCGCCGGCTTCGACAGCGCCTCCGTCACCGCTCTCGCCGCCGACGAGCTGGCCCGGCAGGGCAAGCGCCTGACTGCTTTCACCGCCGCCCCGCGCGAGGGCTTTGCCTTCCCCGCCTATCAGGGAAGGGCGACCGACGAATCCCCGGTCGCCGCCACGCTCGCGGCGCGCTTTCCCAATATCGACCATCGGGTGATCCGCACCGACCCGGTCGATCCCTTGCAAGGGGTCGAGCAACACCTGCCGGCGCTCGACCAGCCGGTGCTGAACCCATGCAACAATGTCTGGATCAACGCGATCGACGCGGAGGCGGCGCGCGGGCGCATCCGCGTGATGCTCTCCGGCGCGATCGGCAACATGACCGTCTCCTATGACGGCCGGCCGCATCTGGCGCAGCTGTTCCGGCGCGGGCGCTGGCTCGCTCTGGCGGGCGTGAGCATCGGCATGTGGCGCGACGGCGTCAATTTCAAGGGACCGTTCCGCGCAGCGCTCGGCCCCTATCTGCCCCGCTTCATCCTGGAATGGCAGGGTGCCGTTCCCGTCGCCTCGACCGATCCCTTCATCCACACCGCGCTGGCCGCCGAGTTCCGCCAGGCCATCGATCTCGATGTCATCGCCCGCGAGCGGGCCTGGGATATGACCTACCGCCCCTGGGCCGATGGCAAGGCGATGCGGATCGCCGTGCTGAACCGTATTGACCCGGGCGCCGTGCATCATGCCAGCCTGGCGCGCCATGGCGTGGACACGCGCGACCCCACATCCGACCGTCGGGTGGTGGATTTCTGCCTCGCTCTGCCGGAACGGCACTTCATCCATCGCGGGCGGGTGTCCTCGCTGCTGCGCGACGCGATGGAGGGACTGATGCCGGCGGCGCATCTGGCGCGGCGCACGCGCGGCTATCAGGCGGCGGACTGGTATGAGGGCGTGGTGGCGGCCCGCGAGGAACTGCTGGCGGAGATCGCGCGGCTGGAATCCTCGCCGCTGGCGTCCCGCGCGCTCGATCTGAAGCGCCTGCGCGCACTCGCCACCGACCTGCCGGACCCGTCCACTCCGCCGGACCAGATAGGCATGCTGACTCGCGCCCATGAGCAGACCCACCGTCTCGCCCTGCTGCGCGGGCTTTCGGTAGGGCGGTTCATCCGCATGGTCGAGAAAGGCAACGGATAGCGGCCGGAACAGGATGTAGGCCCGCCGCTCATGGCCGATGCTGCGGACCGGGCCGGCTTCGAGGCGGCGGCGACAGTGGTGCGTCAGCCCTGGGGGGCGCCGTCGGCGCTCCCCGTTTCGGTGGACGAGATCACACGGGCCGGCCCGGCGGGCAGTATGGACGGTGGGATTTTCAGCTGACCCGGGCAGCGGCTTCCATAACTGACCAGCCTCTGCGGCGGCGGCCGGCTCAGGCCTGCTCCCGCGCCGCCTTCACCCGCCGCTCATCCGGCGTCGCGTCCCCGCTCATGCGCGTCGAGGCCGACCAGAGCCGCACCGCCGGCGCGCCCGGCGCCACCATCCCGCTACGCGGATCGATCACCGCCAGATCGTCGGTCAGCAGGCCATGGCCGCGCGCGTACGGCCCGCTCGACGACATCCAGCGCGACGTGCTGGCGTTCCTCTCCGGTCTGGCGGAGCGCAAGCTGATCCTCCCCGCCGATACCCCTGCCGCCTGAGAGGGCGCGCGGCGTCAGGCCGGCGACCGTTCCGACCGATAGGAATGGACGCGCTTCAGAATGCTCAGGAACACCTTGATGCGCTGGCTGATCGGGCGCGCGGTCGAGAAGATCGCGCATCCCTCGTGCTGGTAGACGGGGCTGCTCTCTTCGACATTCAGGTTGAAGCGTGCCTTGATCAGATCCCCGTAATGGGTGGGCAGCATGCCCTGGTAGAAGCCGGTCGCGACCATGGCGGCGACGGAATCGAGGCCGGCGGCACTCGGGCCGCGATGGTATCGCCCGGAACGGATCGCGTGCTCCACATAGGGGTGCTGGCGATAGATCAGCGGCAGGTTGGGTATCTTCGACCTGTCGACGAAATCGGCGACATAGACCCGGTGGATCTCGCGATAGATCGGGACATGAAAGAAGTCGCGATCATCCGTGTACTTGCCGCGAATGACGAGGTCGACACGGCCTTCATTTAACGACTGAGCCAGCTCATTGAAGGTCATCACCAGAATCTGCGGCTCCACCCCCGGGGCCAGCCGCCGCATCTCGGTGAGGGCTTCGGGCAGCTTGCAGGCGGGATGCGTGAGGGTGTGCTCACCGATCCCGATGGCGAGCCGCCCCGACAAGATGCCGTGCACGGCGTCGATCTCGGGGCGAATGCGTCCCAGCGCCTGGAAGGCGGCCGAAGCGAGATCGAGCGCCACGTCGCCCTCCGGCGTCAGGCGGAAGCCGCTGCGCCCTCTCTCGCACAGCCTCACCCCGAGGCGCGCCTCCACCTCGCGGACATGGCGGCTGATCGAGGGCTTCGACATGGCGAGTTTCTTCTCGGCCGCCGCAAACCCGCCCGCCTCCGCCACCGCACAGAACACCCGCAGCGAGCGCAGGTCCCGCTCGTCGAAATCAAGCTTCATCATGCGCGATACCTATCAGAAAACGAAACATAGGTCGCAAAAAAATCGCTTTTCGTGATGTGACCTCGTTCGTAAGGTCAGGGAGCCCATAAGAATACCCGCGCGGCATTCCCTGACGAACTCGACTTCGGAGGCGTTCAGAAAGCCCGCGTAAAAGTACAAACAGGAATACGACGATGGCCCACACCCGAATCCGCAAGTTCAATACCAAGGTGACGTACCCCGAGCAGAACATCGACAACGACCTCTGCCAGGCGGTCATCGCGCGCGGAACGACCGTCTACCTGCGTGGCCAGATCGGGCAGAATCTCGATACCTCCGAATGCGTGTGCATCGGCGATGTTGCGGGTCAGACCGAACAGGCCATGAAGAACATCGATATGCTGCTGAAGGAATGCGGCAGCCAGCTCGATCACATCTGCAAGCTGACGATCTACATCTCCGATCCGCGCTACCGTGAGGACGTGTATCGGGTGGTCGGCCGCTGGCTGAAGGGTGTCTTCCCGGTCTCGACCGGCATCGTCGTCACCGCCTTCGCCCGCACCGAATATCTCGTCGAGGTGGACGCGACGGCCGTTATTCCGGACTGAGCGCCGCTCACATTCGGCTCCGGCCTGCCATGACGGCTCCGCGGCGCCCCTGCGGAACCGTCCGATAACATCAACCTTCCAGCAACAAGGGTGTAGGCAATGACCGCACGTATTCTGTTCGCCGCCGCCATCGGCCTCATGGCGACGCTTGGCACCGTTCCCGCCGTCGCCGACGCGCTGGACGACATCATGGCCCGCAAGACCATCCGCGTCGCCGTGCCGACCGACTATCCCCCGTTCGGCTCGGTCGGTGCCGACATGCAGCCGCGCGGCATGGACATCGATGTCGCCAATCTGATCGGCGAGAAGCTGGGCGTGAAGGTCGAGCTTGTGCCGGTCACCGCGCCCAACCGCGTCGCCTATCTCCAGTCGGGCAAGACCGACCTCACCATCTCCTCGCTCGGAAAGACCGAGGAGCGGGCGAAGGTGATCGACTTCAGCATCGCCTACTCGCCGTTCTTCGACGCCGTGTTCGGCAAGAAGGAGCCGCCGGTCAAGGACTATGCCGACCTTTCCGACAAGACCATCTCGGTCACGCGCGGCTCGATGCAGGACAAGGAACTTGAGGAGCTCGCGCCGAAGGCGGTGGTGAAGCGCTTCGAGGACAATAACAGCACCATTGCCGCGTTCATGTCCGGCCAGGTGGAGATGTTCGCCTCGGGCACCCCCGTCGCCGCCGCCATCAAGCGCCGCAACCCGGATCTCGATCTGGAGCTGAAGATCGTGCTGGCGAATTCCCCCTGCTATGTCGGCGTGGTCAAGGGCGAGCAGAAGCTGCTCGACAAGGTCAACGCCATCATCCGCGAGGCCAAGGCCAATGGCGAGATCGACCGGCTCTCGGTGAAGTGGCTCGGCGCCCCCGCCGGCGAGCTTCCCGAGTAATCAGCCGTTGCGAATGGCACCAGGCGGTTGGCGATGAGCCTCACTCCCCGCAATCCCTCGCGGCTTCTCGCGGAGTGGGCCTCAGCCGTGCGCGCCGCCGACATTCCCGATCGCATCCGCGCCGTCGCCAAGGCGTGCGTGATCGACACGGTCGGCGTCGCCCTCGCCGGTGCCGGCACGCCGGTGGCGGGCCTCGCCCGCCAATTCGCGGCGCGGAACGCTGCAGCGGGCATGTCGGAGATCTGGGGCGCGCCGGCCCTTTTGGCGGCCGTGGGCGCGGCCGCGTGCAACGCGACCGCCGCCCATGCGCTCGATTTCGACGATAATTGCTATGCCGGCTTCGTCCATGGTTCGGCCGTCATCGTCCCCGCGGCCATCGCCATCGCGCAGGAGACTGGCGCGACGGGGGCCGACCTGCTGACCGCGATCACCGTCGGGGCGGAGTGCGAATACGCGGTCGGTGCTGCCGCCGGGCAGGACCTCTACGACAAGGGGTGGTGGACCACCGGACTGCTGGGCCCGATCGGTGCCTGCGTCGCCGCCGGGCACCTGCTGAAGCTCGACGCGCGGCAGATGCGCGCCGGCATCGGGCTGGCCGTAGCGGGCGCGGGCGGCAGCAAGAGCTGCTTCGCCACCGACGCCAAGGCGCTTCTGGCCGGCGAAGCCAGCGCGGCGGGGCTTCGAGCGGCGCTGCTGGCGGCCAGCGGCGCCAGCGGGCCGGACGAGCCTTTCACCCATCGCAACGGATTTGCCGCGCTGCACACCGATGGCGTGTTCGACGCTGCCGCCTTCGCCGACCTCGGCCGCTCCTGGCGGCTGGAGACACCCGGCATCGACATCAAGAAGTTCCCGATCTGCCTGTCCTCGCATGCGGCGGTTGACGTCGTGGCCGACATAATGGCGCGCGAGGGCTTTTCGGCGGACGAGGTTGAGAGCGTCCTGTGCGATGTCCCGCCCGTCGTCGTCGCCAATCTGGTCTATGCCGCGCCCGCCACCCCGCGCGAGGCGCAGTTCAGTATGGAGTTCGCGATCGCCGCTACCCTGTGCTTCGGGGCGCCGGGCGTCGAGCATCTACGCGAGGAGGTGCTCGCCGATCCCGACCTGCGCGCGATGATGGCGCGCGTGCGGATGGTGAGCGGCCCGATGTGGGATGCCACGCGCCGCCGGGACGCGCCGGAAGGGGCCTCGGTCGTGATCTCCCTGCGGGATGGCCGCAATTTCGCCGGCTATCAGACCCACGCGCTGGGCACCGCTGCCAATCCGGTGCCCCCGGCGCAGCTGCGCGCCAAATTTCTGAGCTGTGCGGAACCGACGCTTGGAAAACCGGCGGCCCACCGCGCGCTGCAGGCGCTTGACGATCTGGATGCGGAAGTTCCGGTCCGCGATCTCCTGAACACGACCCTCACAGGCGCACAGAACCGGATGCCCGCCGAATGAACCTCTCCTCGTTCATCGATGTCTTCCACAGCTGGCCGAGCCTGCTGAACGGTCTCGCAATGACCGTGCTGCTCACGCTCGTCTCGTCCTTTCTCGGCGTCGTGCTCGGCACCTTGTGCGCATGGGGCAGCCTGCGCGGACCGAAGGCGCTTGGCTGGTTCATCCGTGGCTATGTCGAGTTCTTCCGCAACACGCCGTTTCTCGGCCAGATCTTCTTCATCTTCTTCGGCTTGCCGGCCCTTGGCCTGAGGCTGGATCCGGTCCCGGCGGCGCTGGTCGCGCTGACGATCAACCTCACCGCCTATGCCTGCGAGATCATCCGCGCCGGCATTGAGGCGACGCCCGCCGGCCAGTTCGAAGCGGCCAGCAGCCTGGGGCTGAAGCCGGCGCAGGCGTTCTTCCTCGTCATCCTTCCTCCCGCCTTCCAGCGGGTCTGGCCGGCCATGACCAGCCAGCTGGTGATCATCCTGCTGGCCTCGGCGCTGTGCAGCCAGATCTCCGTCGCCGAGCTTTCCTATGAAGCCAACATGATCGCCAGCCGGACCTTCCGGAACTTCGAGGCCTATATCGTCGTCACGCTCATCTATCTCGGCCTCGCGGTCCTGTTCCGGGAAATGCTGACCTGGGTCGGCCGCCGCTTCGTCTACGGGGAATTTGCCACGGAGGCGCAGCGATGAACGATTTCACCACCTGGGACGTCTTCCGCAACCTGCTCGCCGCCGTGCCGTGGACGATCTACCTCTCGCTGATCGCCTTCGCCGGGGGCGCGGTCGTCAGCCTTCTGCTGCTGAGCCTGCGCTTTGCCTTTCCCCGCGTCGCCGGCACGCCGGTGAGGCTCTATGTCCAGCTGTTTCAAGGAACGCCGCTGCTGATGCAGCTCTTCCTTGTCTATTTCGGGCTGGCGCTGATGGGCGTGCAGACGACGCCGCTCTTCGCCGCCAGTCTCTGCCTCTCGGTCTATAGCAGCGCCTATCTCACCGAGACCTGGTATGGCTGCGTCCTGGCGGTGCCGAAGGGCCAATGGGAAGCCTCCTCCAGCCTCGGCCTCAAGCACTGGCAGCAGATGCTGCTGATCGTGCTGCCGCAGGCCCTGCGCCTCTCGGTGCCGCCGACGGTCGGGCTGATGGTGCAGATCGTCAAGAACACCTCGCTGGCCTCGATTGTCGGCTTCGTCGAGCTGACCCGCGCGAGCCAGATCATCGCCAACGCCACCTTCGAGCCGTTCCTCGCCTATGGCGCGGTGGCGTTCATCTACTTCGTCATCTGCTTCTCGATCTCGCTGTGCGGCAGGCATCTGGAAAAACGGATCCGGATCTGACCGCGCCCGGCGCGCCCGCGCGCCTGCCGACAGACGCCCGATCGAACCGCAAAGGCACACGCTTCCCCATGTCGAACCTCGCCCCGTCCGCCGCCCCCGCGCCCGCCCTCCCCGTCTCCGCGTCCTCGGGCGCGGCCATCGAACTGGTCGGGGTCAACAAATGGTATGGCGAGTTCCACGTTCTGCGCGACATCGACCTCACCGTGAAACGCGGCGAGCGCATCGTCATTTGCGGGCCGTCGGGCTCGGGCAAGTCCACCATGATCCGCTGCATCAACCGGCTGGAGGAGCACCAGCAGGGCTCGATCATCGTCGATGGCATCGAACTGACCAACGACCTCAAGCGCATCGACGAGATCCGCCGCGAGGTCGGCATGTGCTTCCAGCACTTCAACCTGTTCCCGCATCTCACCATTCTGGAAAATCTGACGCTGGCGCCGATCTGGGTCCGCAAGATGCCCAAGAAGGATGCCGACGAACTGGCGATGCACTTCCTGCGCAAGGTGAAAATCCCGGAGCAGGCGAACAAGTATCCCGGCCAGCTTTCCGGCGGCCAGCAGCAGCGCGTCGCCATCGCGCGCGCTCTGTGCATGAAGCCGAAGATCATGCTGTTCGACGAGCCGACCTCGGCGCTCGACCCGGAAATGGTCAAGGAAGTGCTGGAGACCATGGTGAGCCTCGCCGAAGAGGGCATGACCATGCTGTGCGTGACCCACGAAATGGGCTTCGCGCGGCAGGTCGCCAACCGGGTGATCTTCATGGATGCCGGTCAGATCATCGAGATGAACGAGCCGGAAGCGTTCTTCTCCAACCCGCAGCATGAGCGCACCAAGCTGTTCCTCAGCCAGATCCTGGGACACTGACCCCCGCCGGCTCGCCCTGCGCGGCCCGCCCGCGCCTGAGGCCACGCGACATCGACAAGGAAAACGTGCATGCTCCTGACCATCCCCGCCAAGGCCGAACATCAGACCTTTCTCTATTCCGAGCCCTGCACCGATCTCGACGCGCTCCGCGCGGATATCGCCTATCTCGGCATCCCCTATGGCGAATCCTACACCTTCGGCGAGATCGCCAGCGACCAGAGCCGCGGCGCGCTGGCGATGCGCCGGGCGACGGGGCGGATTCTCCGCGCCATCGAGCGCTATGATTTCGACATTGGCGGCCCGCTCTACGACAACCGGCCGATCCGCGCGGTGGACTGCGGCGACGTCTATGCCGATCCGCGCGAGCTGAAGGAGCATCTCGCGCGCGCCGAGCAGGTGGTGCGCAAGATCGTGGCGTCAGGCGCGATGCCGATCATCCTCGGCGGCGATCATTCGATCCCGATCCCGGTGTTGAAGGCGCTCGACGATCAGGGCCCGATCACCCTCATCCAGATCGACCAGCATCTCGACTGGCGCGAGGAGATCAACGGCGTCACGCACGGCCTCTCCAGCCCGATCCGCCGGGCCTCGGAAATGGATCATATCGGCGAGATCTTCCAGATCGGCCTCCATGCCAGCGGCAGCGGCCGGCAGGAGGAGTTCGATGCCGCCCGGGCCTATGGCGCGCATCTCGTCTCCTCCTATGAGCTGCACGAGCGCGGCATCCAGCACGTGCTGGACCGGATCCCCGCCGGGGGGCGCTATTACATCACCGTCGATCTCGACGCTTTCGAGCCTGGCATCGCGCCGGGGGTCGCGGCTCCCTGCGCCGGTGGCATGACCTTCATGCAGGCCAGAAGCCTGATCCATGGCCTGGTGAACAAGGGGCGCGTGGTCGGCATGGATGTGGTGGAAATCACCCCGGCCACCGATGTCAACGACATCACCTGCATCACCGCCGGCCGCCTGATCGTGAACCTCGTCGGCGCCGCCGTCCGGGCCAATTATTTCGGCGCGAAATAGCCGCCCCTCCGCCTGCGGGGGCGCGCCCTGTTGACGCCGTGCGCCTCCCGGCGACGCCCTGACGCCCCTCGGATGAGCGGGGCGCTCCTTCCCTCTCGGATGCCGTCTTCATGAATGCCGCGCAGATTCTCGACCGCCTGGTGAGCTTTCCCTCGGTCGTCGGCACCCCGAACGGTGCCATTGTCGACTGGATCGCCGCCTATCTGCGGAGCCATGCGGTCGAGGTGCGGGTTCTGCCGGGGCCGGAAGGCGACCGCGCCAATCTGTTCGCCACGCTGGGGCCGCGCGACCGGCCCGGCTACATCCTGTCGGGGCACATGGATGTGGTGCCCGCCGAGGAGGCGCAATGGCGCGCCGATCCGTTCACGCTGCGCGCGGAGGGCGACGCGCTCTTTGGGCGCGGCACGAGCGACATGAAGGGGTTTCTCGCGGCAGTGCTCGCCAGCGTCCCGGCGCTGAAGGCCGGCCGGCTCGACCGCCCCCTCCATGTCGCCTTCTCCTATGATGAGGAGGCCGGTTGCCGCGGCGCGCCCCACCTCATTTCCCGCCTGCCGGAACTCTGCGCGCCACCGCTCGGCGCCATCATCGGCGAGCCGAGCGGCATGAGGGGCGTGCGTGCCCATAAGGGCAAGGCGGCGGCCCGCATCCGCATCGAAGGCCGCGCCGGCCATTCCTCGCGTCCCGACCAGGGGATCAACGCCATCCATCTGATGGTCGAGGTGCTGGCAAAGGCCGTGGCGACGGCGCAGGCCCTGGCCGAGGGACCGCAGGACCCGACCTTCGAGCCGCCTTATTCCTCGATGCAGATCGGCACGATCCGGGGCGGACAGGCGCTCAACATCGTTCCCGCCCTGTGCGTCGCCGATCTGGAGGCGCGCGCGATTCCCGGCCATGCGCCGCGCGCGCTGCTCGAACCCGTCCACGCCGTCATCGGCTCGCTAGCCGCGCGCGGCGTCAACGCGACATGGGAGACGCTGAGCGATTATCCCGCGCTCTCCCTCCCCGCCGATGCGCCCTTGGCCGCTCTGGTGGAAAGGCTGACGGGCGCGCCATCGCTGGCCGCCGTCAGCTATGGCACAGAAGCCGGGCTCTACCAGGAGGCGGGCATTGCCGCGATCATCTGCGGACCGGGCGACATCGACCGCGCGCACAAGCCCAATGAGTTCATCCGCCTTGATGAATTGCACGCCTGCCAGGCCTTCATCGAAGCGCTCGGGCAGGGCCTGTCTCCGGCGTGACGATCACCTTGCCGGCCGGGCTGGAACCTCGCAGCCTGGCCACCCTACCTTTGATTCACTCTAAACTGTTGATATTGCAGAGCTATTTAAACTCACGTAAGTGTGAAGCCTCGCGATGAAGATTCCCCCATGCGGCGGATGAGGTTTCGACGCAGTGACTGGCGACCTGAAAATAGCGTTCGATGCCCATGGGCCGGAGTTGCGACGCTATCTCCGGTACCGTCTGCACGACGCGCACATGGCGTCCGATCTGGTGCAAGACACCTTCCTGCGGGTGATCGAGCGGCCCGAAACCCGCGTCGACGATGTCCGCGCCTACCTTTATACCATCGCCCGCAATCTCCTGCTCAATCACAAGAAGCAGGAAGCCCGCCGCCGCACCGACAGCGTGCCGCATGAATGGCTGGGCGATATCGCCGCCGATGCGCCGACCCCGGAAGATGCCGCCGATGCAAGGCTGCAGCTTGAGCGCTTGCAGCGCTTTGTCAGCGAATTGCCGGTGCGCACGCAGCAGATCTTCGTGCTCACCCGCGTCGATGGGCTGACCCAGCCGGAAGTGGCGCGGGCGCTGTCGATTTCCGAAAGCTCGGTCCAGAAACATCTGGCCATGGCGATCCAGCACGTGACGCAGCGGCTGCGGACGCGCTAGACGGTAAAGCGAGTACGGGTTTTGGCCCCGCCGGTTGTCTTCCCTTATGTGGACACGGAGGGCACGCGGCATGGATGACGACGTGAACGAGGATCGAGCGTCGGAGGCGGACCGGCGCGCGGCGCACTGGGTCGCCCGCCTGGAGGGCCGCCCTCTGGACGATGCCGAGCGCGATGCCTTCCGCGACTGGCTGGAGGCGGACCCCGACCACCGCCTCGCCTTCGAGGAAGCGCACAGCGCCTGGCGCAGCCTCGATCTGCTGCGCCGCGACCCCGGCCCGCTGCGCGCGCTCGCGCGCCCCGGGCGCCGCAAGCCCATCAGTCGCGCCGGCATCGCCGGCGTTATCGCCCTGCTTGCCCTCGGTCTGCTCGCCCTGCGCTATCAGATCGGCGATCCCTGGATCGCCCTCGCCGCCGACTGGCGCACCGCGCCGGGCCAGATGCGACAGGTGACGCTAGACGATGGCAGCCTTGTCGATCTCGGTCCGGACAGCGCCATCGCCGTGCATTTCAGCGCCGAGGCGCGCCAGGTCACATTGCTCGCCGGCGACGCGTTCTTCCAGGCCGCGCCGCGCGCCGGCGCCGAGCGCCGCCCCTTCGTGGTCGCGGCCGCCCGTGGCACCACGACCGCGCTCGGCACCCAGTTCCTGGTGGAGGCACGCGCGGACGGCGCCAGGGTCACGGCCGTCGAGCACCGCATCGAAATCGCGTTCGACACGCCCGAGCGCGGCGATGAGCGCATCGTGCTCTCGCCCGGCACGGCGGTGGAGTACGACCTGTCACACGGCCTCGGCCCGGTCGATGCCGCCGATCTCGACGCGGCGACCGCCTGGCGCAATGGCCTTCTGGTGTTCGATTCCGTGCCGCTCGAGGATGTCGTGCGCAAGCTCAACCGCTACCGGCGCGGGCGCATCGTCATCGCCGATCCCCAGCTCGCGCAGCGCAAGGTGAGCGGCGTGTTTGCGAGCGGAAATCTCGACGATGTCATCCGCACGATCACGGCGGAACTCGGCGCCAGCGCCTCCTCCCTGCCACCTCTGGTGACCGTCCTGTACTGAGTGAAGATTTTTTTACGGGGTTCGGACCTCCCGGTTGTCTTCCCCTCCAGCGACCAGGCGCTGGCACGAGGGGATGAACAGAGATGGCCGGAGTGAGACATTGGACGGGGGCTCCCGCGCGGCGCCATGGGTTGGCGGCCGGTCTGGTCGCCGGGCTTCTCGCCTCGGTGGCGTTCCCCGGCCTTGCGCTGGCGCAGCAGCCCGCCGGCGCGGCGTCCGCGCGCATTGCCTTCGACATTCCGGCGCAGGACCTCAATCGCGGCGTGCTGAAATTCGCCCAGCGCGCGGGCGTGCAGGTCTTCTATGACACCGCCAAGCTGGCCGGGCGCCGCTCCTCAGCGGTTTCCGGCACGCTGACCCCGCAGGAAGCGCTGTCGCGCCTGCTGGCCGGCACGGGCCTCACCTACCGCTTCACCGGCCCCGCCCAGGTGACCATCGTCGATCCCAGTGCCACCAGCGCAGCCGGCACCAGCCCGGACGGCGCGATCGAACTCGGCACCATCGACGTGCAGGGCACCGGTACGGTCGGCTATGTCGCCACCACCAGCGATGTCGGCACCAAGACCGACACGCCGCTGATCGAGACCCCCCAGTCCATCTCCGTCGTCACCCGCGACGAGCTCAATGACCGCAACGTGCAGTCGCTTACCCAGGCGGTGGCCTATACGCCCGGCGTGCGCACAGGGCAGAGCGGCTTTGATCCGCGCTATGACGCCTTCACCATTCGCGGCTTCGACGCCACCTATAACGGCATCTACCGCGACGGGCTGCGCTGGCCGGGCGCGAACATGTCCGTGTTCAAGATCGAGCCCTATGGGGTGGAGAGCGTCACCGTGCTGCGCGGCCCGAGCTCCGCGCTGTACGGCCTCGGCTCGCCCGGCGGCCTGGTCGATGTCACCTCCAAGCGCCCGACCGAGGAAGCCTTCGGCGAGGTGGAGCTGCAGGGCGGCAATTATGAGTGGTGGCAGGGCCAGTTCGATGTCGGCGGCCCGATCGACAAGGACGGGCAGTTCCTCTACCGCCTGACCGGCCTGCTGCGCGACGCCGGCTCGCCCAACACGCTGGGCGGCGGCGTAAACGACATGGCCTTCATCGCCCCGGCGCTGACCTGGAAGCCGAACGACCAGACCCGCATCACCTTCCTCGGCGAGTACCAGCAGTCGGAAACCCCGGCCTCGCTGCCCTTCTACCAGTGGCAAGGCCCGGGCGGGACCTTCAGCCGCGCGCCCGGCGACTATAACAGCCAGCCGCAGGAACAGTGGCGGATCGGCTATCTCGCCGAGCACGACATCAACGACGTCTTCACCGTCCGCCAGAACCTGCGCTACGGCTCGGCCGACACCACGGTGCGCTATACCAGCATCGACGGCATCGACCCCGCCACCAACATCGCCACCCGTGGCACCGGCTATGTCCACGACCTGCTCGATTCCTTCGCGGTCGACAATCAGGTACAGGCCGATTTCGTCACCGGCCCCGTCACGCACAAGCTGCTGGTGGGTCTCGACTACACCTATCTCGCGCTGGACGGCGGCATCGGCTTCGGCACGGCGGCGGATTTCAACTTCAACACCGGCCAGCCGCTCGGCCCGACCTTCGACCCTCCGTTCAACTATGCCCGCTATAACCAGACGCAGAGCCAGACCGGCATCTATGTGCAGGAGCAGGCGACGTTCGACCGCTGGATCGTGACGCTGACCGGCCGCTACGACTGGGTGTCGTCCACGGATGACGACCTGCTGAAGTTCACCACCGAGAACACCGACGACAACGCCTTCACCGGCCGCGCCGGCCTCACTTATCTCTTCGACAATGGCATCGCGCCCTATGTGAGCTACGCCACCTCCTTCGCGCCCAATCTTGGCGTCGATATCAACGGCAATGCGTTCGACCCGACGACGGCCCGCCAGATTGAAGGTGGCGTGAAATATGTGCCACCGGGCTTCGACGGCTATTTCACTGCCGCCGTGTTCCAGATCAATCAGGAGAACGGCCTCACCACCGACCCGACCAATCCGCTGTTCCAGGTCCAGACCGCCGAGGTGCGGGCACGCGGCTTCGAGCTGGAGGCGGTGGCCAATCTCGGCAATGGGCTGAAGATTCGCGGCGCCTACACCTATCTCGATCTCACCAATGTCGCGGGCGACGCGGAGACGATCGGCCTCACCCCCTCCGGCCAGCCGCAGAACGCCTTCTCCATCTGGGCGGATTACCAGTTCCAGGCGGGGAGCAAGCTGGCCGGCCTCGGCATCGGCGCGGGCGTGCGCTACACAGGATCGACCTGGGGCGACTCGCTCAACACCTTCCAGAACAGCGCCTATACGCTGGTCGACGCCAAGCTGAGCTATGATTTCAGCTATCTCAACGTTGCCCTCAAGGGTTGGAGCCTGCAGGTCAACGCGCAGAACCTGCTGGACGAGGAATACGTCACCTGCGATGCCGGCTATTGCTACATGGGGGCTCCCCGTACGGTCCTCGCCGGGCTGAAGTACCGCTGGTAGGTCCCCGTCGTGCCCGCCTTCCACCTCGTCACCCGGCGCGGCCTGCTGGCCGCTGCCGCGTCCTGCGCCGTGCTGGCGCCCGGCCCATCGCGCGCGGGGGCCGCGCCGACCCGGGTCGTCTCGCTCGATTACGGCCTCGCCGAAACCCTGCTGGCGCTGGGCGTGCCGCCGATCGCCATCGCCGAAGCGGATCAATGGGCGACCTGGGTGGTCGAGCCGGCGATGCCGCCCGGCGTGATCAATCTCGGGGCCGCGCAGGAGGCCAACCTCGAACTCCTGCACGCGCTGAAGCCCGAGCTGATCCTCACCACCCCCTATCTCGCGCCCCTTGGCCCGGTGCTGGCGCGCATCGCCCGCACCGAGAGCTTCGCGATCTATACGCCCGAGCCCGGCACGCCCTATCCCCGCAGTGTCGACGCCACGCGGCGGCTCGGCGACATGATCGGGCGGGAGAGCCAGGCGCAGGAGTTGATCAATGCCAGTGCCGCACGGATGGCCGCGACCCGCGCGGCGCTGGCCCCCCATGCCGGCACCCCGGTCTTTCTCGTCAGCTTCATGGATACCCGCCATGTCCGCGTCTATGGCGCGAAAAGCCTGTTCGACGACGTGATGACACTGTGCGGCCTCGCCAATGCCTGGCAGGGCGGGGTCAATTACTGGGGCTTCGACACCGTCGGCATCGAGCAGCTGGCCCGGACGCCGGAGGCGCGGCTGATCTATGTCGAGCCGATCGCCGCCGATGTGCTGGCGGCGCTGGGCCGCTCGCCGCTGTGGAACAGTCTCGGTTTCGTGCGGGCGGGGCGGGTGCATGCCATGCCGCCGGCGCTGATGTTCGGCATGCTGCCCTCCGCCATGCGCTTCGCCGGGCTGCTCGGGCAGACCCTTGCCGGAGCGCCCGCGCATGGGTGAGCGCCTGCGGCTTGGTCCCGGCAGCCTTGTCGGCGGGCTGGCACTCGCCGCTCTCGGCATGAGCGTGGCGACGCTGGCCCTGCGGCTGCCGCCCGCCCTCTGGATCGATGCCCTCGCAAGCCCCGATCCGTCGGACGTGCGCCAGATGCTGGTGCGCTACAGCTTTGCCCCGCGGCTTGCCACCAGCCTGCTGTGCGGCGGCGCCCTCGGACTGGCCGGCGCGCTGATGCAGATTGCGCTGCGCAACCCGCTGGCCTCGCCGACCACGCTCGGCGTTTCCGCAGGCGCCAATCTCGCCCTTGCCATGGCGATGCTGTGGGCGCCGGGGCTGCTGGCGGTGGGCCGCGAATGGACCGCGATGGCCGGCGGGCTGGTGGCCGCGCTGCTCGTGCTCGGCCTGTCCTGGCGCCGGCGGCTCTCCCCGCTCACCGTGGTGCTGGCCGGCATGGTGGTGAGCCTCTACTGCGGCGCTCTGGCGGCGATGCTGGCGCTGTTCAACAGCCATTACCTCGCCGGCCTGTTCATCTGGGGCGGCGGCTCGCTGAGCCAGCAGGACTGGACGATTGCGCAGTTCCTCACACCCCGGCTGGCCCTCGCCCTGCTGGCCGCCGCGCTGCTGGTGCGCCCTCTCACCCTGCTGACGCTGGAGGACGACCAGGCCAAGGGCCTCGGCCTGTCCGTACCGCTGATCCGGCTCGCCACGCTGGTGCTCGCTGTCGCGCTCACCGGGCTGGTGGTCGGCACGGTCGGCGTCATCGGCTTCATCGGTCTAGCGGCGCCGGCGCTGGTCACCGTCGCGGGCGCCCGCCGGGTCGCCGCGCGCCTCCTCTGGTCGACCCTGCTGGGCGCGGTGCTTTTGTGGCTGACCGACCAGAGCGTGCTGCGTCTGGCCGGCGATTTCGGCGAGATGCTGCCGACCGGCGCGATCACCGCCCTGATCGGCTCGCCGCTGCTGCTGTGGCTGATTCCCCGCCTGCGGCTGACGCCGCAACCGCCCACCGGGCTGGGTGAAGCGATCCGTCGCCCCGGCCGGCCGCTGCTGGTCCTCACCGCGCTCGCGCTGCTGCTGGTGGCGCTGGTCTGGCTGTCGCTCGCCGTCGGCTACGGGCTGGAGGGGTGGAGCATCAGCGGCGATCTGGTGGAATGGCGCTGGCCACGGGCATTCGCGGCTCTCGCGGCCGGCATCCTGCTGGCCTGCGCCGGCGGCACGCTGCAGCGCATGACCGGCAACCCGATGGCGAGCCCGGAAGTGCTGGGGGTAAGCGCGGGTGCCGCCTTCGGGCTCATCATCGCCATGTTCGCGCTCAACGAGATCGGCCGTACCGCACAGCTCGGCGCCGCCACTCTGGGCGCGCTGCTGGCACTGCTGGCCATGCTCGCTCTGGCGCGCGGCAGCGCGGCGGCACCGGAGCGGGTGCTGCTGGTCGGCATCGCCCTGGGAGCGATGTTCGATGCGCTGGTCACGGCGCTGATGGCGGGCGGCGACCCCCGCGCCCTGCTGCTGCTCAACTGGATGACCGGCTCGACCTATGGCGCGACCGCGACCGACGCCGGCGTCGCGCTCGTGGCGGCGTTCGCGAGCCTTGCCGCCCTGCCGCTGCTGGCGCGCTGGCTCGATATCGTCCCGCTCGGCGGGGCGATCTCCGGCGCGCTCGGCCTGCCCCCGCGCCGCAGCAACCGCGTGCTTCTCGTCGTCACGGCGGCGATGACGGCGGTGGCGACGCTGGTAATCGGCCCGCTGACCTTTGTCGGGCTGATGGCCCCGCATCTGGCGCGGTTTCTCGGGCTGCAGCGCGCACTGCCCCAGATGGTCGCGGCGGCGCTGATCGGCGGCATTCTCATGGTGGCGGCGGACTGGTTCGGCCGCACGGCCGCCTTTCCCTGGCAAATCCCGGCGGGCCTGACCGCCACCTTCATCGGCTGCCCCGCCCTCATGTGGCTGCTGGCACGGAGACAACGCGCATGAAGCTTGAGACCGCGACGGAGACCACGACGGACAGTGAGACGCCCGCCCGGATCCCCGGCACGGTGCAGTTCGACCTCGCCTCGCGCGAAGGCGGCGCGCCGCACCGCATCTTCCTCTACACCCCGCCGGGCGAGCCGCCCGCCGAGGGCTGGCCGGTGCTGTATCTGCTCGACGGCAATGCGGTCATCGCCACTGCGGTGGAGGCCTTGCGGGCGCAGGCGCCCTATACGCTCGGCACCGGCATCACCTTCGGGGTGATCGTCGCCATCGGCTATCCCACGGAGGAGGCCTATGACAGCCTGCGCCGCTCCTGGGATCTCGGCCCGCCGCCCGGCCAGACCTACCCGCCCTTTTTCGAGGGCGGCCCGCCGGTGCGGACCGGCGGCGCGGACACGTTTTTCGCTTTCATCGAAAACGAGGTGAAGCCCGAGATCGCCCGCCGCGTGCCCGTCGACGCGCGCCGGCAGTCGATCTTCGGCCATTCCTTTGGCGGGCTGTTCGTGCTCCACGCGCTGTTCCAGCGGCCCGACGCCTTCACCGGCTGGATTTCCGCCAGCCCGGCGATCTGGTGGGAAGGCGCGGGTATCGTCGACCGGGCGCAGGCCTTCGTGGCGGCGGGACAGGGCGGGGAAAGGCGGGGCGACGGGCGCCTGCTGCTGCTGGTCGGCGAATATGAGCAGCAGCTCGCCCCGTTCCAGATCGGGGCCGAGGACGCCGAAAAGCGCCTTGCCAGCTTCCTGGAGAGCCGGATCGTCGACAATACGCGCGAGATGGCCGAGCTTCTGGCGCCTGTGCCTGGCCTGACGACCGCCTACCAGTTCCTGCCCGGCGAGACGCATATGTCGGTGCTGCCGGCCTCGATCAACCACGCGCTGCGCCTCGCCTTTGGGGCGAACCATGCCGGATGAGGCGCCGCTGTTCGAGATCGAGGAGGTCCGCTTCACGGCGGACGGCCGTACGATTCTCGGCCCGCTCAGCCTTTCCATCCCCGCCAGCACGTTTGTCGGGCTGATCGGACATAATGGCTCCGGCAAGTCCACTCTGCTGAAGATGCTGGCGCGCCAGCAGCCCGGCGAGGGAGCGATCCGGTTCCGCGGCCGGGCGCTGGCGGACTGGGGCGACCGCGCCTTCGCCCGCGAGTTGGCCTATCTCCCGCAGGTCACGCCGACCGGCTCCGGCCTGCTGGTGCGGGAACTGGTGGCGCTCGGCCGCTATCCCTGGCACGGCGCGCTCGGGCGCTTCGGTGCCGCCGACCGGGCTAAGGTGGCGGAGGCATTCGCCCTGACCGGCCTCGACCCGCTCGCCGAAAGGGTGGTGGACACGCTGTCGGGCGGCGAGCGCCAGCGCGCCTGGATCGCCATGCTGGTGGCGCAGGACGCCAACAGCCTCCTGCTGGACGAGCCGATCTCCGCGCTCGACATCGCCCACCAGATCGAGATCCTCAGCATGATCAGGGATCTCGCGCACCGGCGCGGCATCGGCGTGCTGGCGGTGCTGCACGACGTTAATCTAGCGGCACGGTTCTGCGACCATATCATCGCGCTGCAGGGCGGCCGGCTCATCGCGCAGGGTCCGCCCGCCGAGATACTGCAGCCCGGCCCGCTGGAGGCGATCTACGGCATCCCGATGGGGGTCATCACCGCGCCGGACGACGGCCTGTCCTTCTGCTATGCGCGCTGAATGCCCGATCTGACTTTATCCGGGACAGTCCCGCCCCCTGCCCCGTAGCTGCCGCCTTTCACCGCCGCGCGATGCTGCGTGCTCATGCCCCTGCGGGATCAGGCGCGTCCATGCGGGACAATTGCTCCCAGACCGTGGCCTCGACGGGGGTGGCCTGGTCGGCCAGCCGCACCGCGGTGACATCGAGATCGCAATAGGGAAGGCTCGCCGAGAGATCGGCGAGATCGCCGGCGTCGATGCGCGCGCGCGCAAGTGTCGCCGGCACCCAAGCCACGCCGATGCCGTTCGCCGCCAGTTCCAGCGCCGCGAGGGTCAGCTCCGTCTCGACGGTCGGCACCATATGGCTCGCCCCCTGGATGGCGGGCAGCACGATCTGGTCCATGACCTCGCCGAGAAACACGTCCGGGGGATAGGCGATGAAGGGCAGTTCGCCATGGGCGAAGCGGGCATTCAGCCGCGCCACATGGGCGCGGGCGAAGACCGGGATGAGCCGGTCGCGGCCGATGATCGCGGTCTCGATATAGGTGGCGGCGATCGGGTGCGCCTCGCCGACGCGCCGGTACACTACGGCAATATCGGCCTGCCGCGACAGCACGAAGGCGAAGCACTCGTCGAGATTGGCCGATTTCATCTTCAGGAAGATGTCGGCGTTTTCCGACTGGATCGTGTTGATGAAGCGCGGCGCCCAGGAGGCGGTGAGGGCGTGCTGGCTGGCGAGCACCAGGCGATTGCCGGCGGTGCGGTCGCCGCGGCGCAGATCGTCGGTCAGCTGCCGCAAGGTGCGGGCGAGTCGGGCGATCTGGTCGCGCTGCTCGGCGGTGGTGGGGCGCAGCTGCACCGGCTTGCGCGAGCGGTCGAACAGCGCCACCCCGACATGATCCTCGATGTGCTGCACCCGGCGCGAAAAGGCCGATTGCGTCAGGCGCCGGCGCTCCGCCGCCTCGCTGAACGATCCGGTCTCCGCAACCGCGAGGATATCCTCCAGCCATTCCAGCCGCACCGGCGCCTCCTACCATGCACTTCATGCATTTTATGTGGAGAATTTCGCATTGGAAACGGGCCGAATGATCTGCAACCATCGAAATACGCAAGTTGAGGATCGTCCCATGCACTTCGCCCGCTTCCCCCGCATCCGTCTCGCCCATCTGCCGACGCCGCTGGAGCGGCTCGACCGCCTGAGCCGGGAACTCGGCGGGCCGGAGATCTGGATCAAGCGCGACGACTGCACGGGCCTCTCCACCGGCGGCAACAAGACGCGCAAGCTTGAATTCCTCATGGCCGAAGCGGTAGCGGAGGGCGCGGATATGGTAATGACGCAGGGCGCCACCCAGTCCAACCATGCGCGCCAGACCGCCGCCTTCGCCGCCCGCCTCGGCCTCGGCTGCCATCTGCTGCTGGAAGACCGGACGGGCTCCAACGACCGCAACTACAAGACCAATGGCAATGTGCTTCTCGATCATCTGCATGGCGCGACGACCGAGACCCGCCCGGGCGGCGTCGACATGAATGCGGAGATGGAGACGGTGGCCGCGCGCCTGCGCGCCGAGGGGCGCAAGGTCTATACCATCCCCGGCGGCGGCTCGAACCCGACCGGCGCGCTCGGCTACGCCAATTGCGCGCTGGAACTGATCGGGCAGGCCAATGATATCGGCCTCGCCATCGACCATATCGTCACCGCCACCGGCAGCGCCGGCACCCAGGCGGGGCTGATTGTCGGCCTCAAGGCCATTCATGCCCAGGTGCCGCTGCTCGGCATCGGGGTGCGCGCGCCCAAGGCGAAGCAGGAAGAGAATGTTTTTGCGCTCGCGCAGCGCACCGCCGAAAAGCTCGGCTGCGCCGGCGTCGTGCAGCGCGACGATGTGGTGGCGGACTGCAACTATGTCGGTCGCGGCTACGGCATACCCGGCGCCGACACGCTGGAGGCCATCCGCCTGTTCGCCGAGATGGAGGGAATCCTGCTCGACCCGGTCTATTCCGGCAAGGGCGCCGCCGGCCTCATCGACTATGTCCGCAAGGGCATCTTCAAGAAGGGCGAGCGCATCGTGTTTCTCCACACCGGCGGTTCGGCGGCGCTGTTCGGCTATGACGCCTGCTTTGCCGACGACCAGCCCGCTCACGCGATGGCCTGACCCATGCGACCGCCCCGCTTCACCGGCAGTTTCACTCAGCAACCGCCGATCCCCGAAGACGCCATCGCCGCCGCCGAGGCGGTGATGCGATCGGGGCGGCTCCACCGCTACAATGTCGCCCCCGGCGAAGTGTCGGAGACGGCCCGGCTGGAGGAGGAATTCGCCCGGTGGCAGGGCGCGCGCTACTGCCTCGCCGTCGCCTCCGGCGGACAGGCGATGCAGATCGCGCTGCGGGCGGCGGGGGTGAAGCCGGGCGAGCGCGTGCTCACCAATGCCTTCACCCTGGCGCCGGTGCCGGGCGCGATTGCCGGCATCGGCGCGCTGCCGGTTTTGGTCGAGACGACGGACGACCTCGTCATCGACCTCGACGACCTCGCCGCCAAGGCGCGATCCTCCGGCGCCGGTGTCCTGCTGCTGTCGCATATGCGCGGTCATATCGCCGATATGGACCGGATCGAGGCGGTGGCCCGCGCCCATGGGCTGCGCATCATCGAGGACTGCGCCCACACCATGGGCGCGCGCTGGAACGGTCGGAAATCGGGTTCTTTCGGCCTCGCCGGCTGCTTCAGCACCCAGACCTACAAGCACCTGAATTCCGGCGAGGGCGGGCTGCTGACCACCGACGACGCCGATCTGATGGCGCGGGCCGTGATCCTGTCCGGTTCCTACATGCTCTATGAGCGGCACCGCGCGGCACCGCCGGCCGAAGCCTTTGCCGAGGTGCGGCTCGACACGCCCAACATGTCGGCGCGCATGGACAATCTGCGCGCCGCCCTGCTCCGCCCTCAGCTGGCGCGGATCGAAGACAATCTTGCCGGCTGGAACGGGC
Source organism: Ancylobacter polymorphus (assembly GCF_022836935.1). Taxonomy (NCBI): domain Bacteria; kingdom Pseudomonadati; phylum Pseudomonadota; class Alphaproteobacteria; order Hyphomicrobiales; family Xanthobacteraceae; genus Ancylobacter; species Ancylobacter polymorphus. The sequence continues at coordinate 3,511,575 of NZ_CP083239.1, forward strand.
GCCATGACCGGATCGCCGCGCGGCTCGCCACGCACCCGGCGGTGCGGATGCCTTCACGCCCGCCGCAGGAAAGCTATGTCGGCTCCTCCATCCAGTTCCGCGTGCCGGCGCTGTCCGCCGCGGGCTGCACGGCCCTTCTTTCGGCAGCCGCCGAGCGGGGCGTGGAGCTGAAATGGTTCGGGGCGGCCGAGCCGGCCGGCTTCACCTCGGCGCATACTTCGTGGCGCTACATCGCCCGGCACGAATTGCCGCAGAGCGAGCGCGTGCTCGCAACCCTGTTCGACATGCGCATCCCCCTCACCTTCTCTCTCGACGATTGCGACCTCATTGCCACCCATATTCTGGGTGCGCTGGACGAGACGCTGGCGGAGGGGGCTCGCTGATGCCGCGCCGGGTCGGAATTCTCGGCGGCATGGGCCCTCAGGCGACAGTGCTGTTGATGAGCAAGGTCATCGCGGCGGTGTCGGCGGCGGATGATCGGGACCATGTTCCCCTCATTGTCGACCAGAACCCGCAGGTGCCCTCCCGCATCGCCCGGCTGATCGAAGGCACGGGAGAAGACCCCGCGCCCGTGCTGGCGGCGATGGCGCGGCGGCTGGAGGCGGCCGGTGCCGAGGCGCTGGCCATGCCCTGCAACACCGCGCACCATTTCGCCCCGGCGATTGCGGCGGCGGTGACGATCCCCCTGCTCGACATGGTGACGCTCTCCGTCGCCCATGCGGCGCGGATTGCCGGGCCCGACGGGCGGGTCGGCGTGCTCGCCTCGCCAGCGCTGCGCCGCATCGGCCTGTTTGACGGCCGGCTGGCACAGGCGGGGCTGACGGCGGTGTATCCCGACGACGAAGCCGCGCTGCTCGGCGCCATTCGCCGCATCAAGGCGGGGAATGCCGACGCCGAGGCGCGCGCGGCCTTCGAACGGGCTTCCGCGCAGCTCGTGGCGGCCGGCGTCGCCACGCAGATGATCGCCTGCACCGAATTCTCGCTCATCGCCGACAGTGCCGCCGAAGGCGCCCGCGCCTTCGACACGCTGGATGTGCTGGTGGGCGCCATCGTCGATGTCTCGCTCGCGCGGGATGCCTGAATTCACGGGCTCACAGAAGGCCCGGCAACCACGACCGACCTGACAGAGGAGTTAAGGGACATGAGCAAGACCATGCGGGGCCTGATGGCGGGCACCGTCGCCCTCATTCTTTCCGCCGGCTCCGCCTTTGCGGAGAAGATCGTCATCGGCCATTTCGGCAATCCGACGCCGATGCAGGTGGCGCGGGCCGAGGGCCTGTTCGAGAAGGCCACCGGCTGGGAGATCGAATGGCGCAAGTTCGCCTCCGGCGCCGAGATCATCGCCGCCATGGCCTCCGGCGATGTCAAGGTGTCGGAGCTCGGCTCCTCGCCGATGACCATCGCCATGAGCCAGGGCGTGGACATCCAGATGTTCATGCTCGCCATCGTCATCGGCAAGGCCGAGAGCCTGATCGCCCGCGACGGCACCGGCATCGCCAGTGTCGCCGACCTGAAGGGCAAGCGCGTCGCCGTGCCGATCGGCTCCACCGCCCATTTCTCGCTCATGGGCGCGCTCCAGCATGAGAAGGTGCCGGTGAGCGAGGTCACCATCATGGGCATGCCGCCGGATCAGATCGCCGCCGCCTGGGAACAGGGGGCCATCGACGCCGCCTTCATCTGGGAGCCGGCACAGAGCCGCATCATCAAGACCGGCAAGCGCATTCTCGGCGCCGACACGACCGCCGCCTGGGGCTTCCCGACCTTTGACGGCTGGGTGGTGAACAAGGAATTCGCCGCCGCCCATGCCAAGGAAATGGCGGCCTTCGCCAAGGTGGCGGACGAGGCCAATGCGGCCTATCTCGCCAACCCGGCCGCCTGGAACGCGACCAGCCCGCAGGTGCTGACCATCGCCAAGATGACGGGCGCCGCGCCGGCGGAAATCCCGGAATCGCTGGCAGGCTACACCTTCGTGCCGCTCAAGGAGCAGCTGAGCGACAAATGGCTCGGCAGCGCCCCGGCGACGCTGAAGTCGACCGCCGAGTTCCTCAAGAGCGCCGGCCGCATCGAGAAGGTGGCGGAGAGCTACGCCCCCTTCGTCAATACCTCCATCGCCAAGGCCGCCACGGCCAAGTGAGGCCCCGCATTGCGCCGGGTGGGCGGTCCTGCCGCCCGCCCGGCGTTCCGGAGGACATGCAATGGTGCTCATCGTCGACGACGTGTCCGTCGTCTACCCCGCGGCCAATGGCCGACCGCCGGTCGAGGCGCTGCGCAAGATCGACCTGACGATGGACCGCAACGATTTCGTTGTCGCCCTCGGCGCGTCGGGTTGCGGCAAGTCGACCCTTCTCAACCTGCTGGCCGGCTTCCTCTCGCCCAGTTCCGGCTCCATACGGCTCGACGGCGCCGCCGTCACCGGGCCGGGAGCCGACCGCTCGGTGGTGTTTCAGAAGCACGCGCTGATGCCCTGGCTGAATGTGCGCGACAATGTGGCCTTCGGCCTGAAGATGCAGGACGTGCCGCCGCGCGAGCGCTACGCCACGGCGGAAAAATACATCGCGCTTCTGGGGCTGGACGGCTTCCAGGGCTCGCCGGTCTACCAGCTCTCCGGCGGCATGCAGCAGCGTGTCGGCATCGCCCGCGCGCTCACCTGCGATCCCCGCGTGCTGTTGATGGACGAGCCGCTCGGCGCGCTCGACGCGCTGACCCGCGAGAAGGCGCAGCAGCTGATCCTGCGGGTGTGGCACAGCACCGGCAAGGCGGTGTTCTTCATCACGCATGATGTGGAGGAAGCGCTGTTCATGGGCACGCGGCTCATCGTCATGTCGCCGCGCCCGGGCCGCATCGCCCATCGCTTCGACCTGCCCTTCTCCCGGCGCTTCCTGGACGGGGCGTCCGCGCGCGAGGTGAAGGCCTCCCCCGATTTCATCGCCCTGCGCGAACAGGTGCTGGGCATCATCTTTGCCGACGAGGAAGCCGCCGCATGAGCCCCGTCGATCACATCGGCCCCGTCGAACAAAATCCGCGCCCGCGCCTCGCGTCCCGGCTGGCGAGGCTGGCGCGCGGCCGCTCGGTCAAGCCCGGCCAGGCGTACGGCGTGCCGGGCGACGGCGACACGCTGTGGCTGTCGCTGCTTTCCATCGCGCTGCTGCTTGTCGTCTGGTGGCTCGTCACCGCCATGGGCTGGGTCAAGCCGCTGTTCCTGCCTTCGCCCGGCGCGGTGGTGCAGAAATTCATGGATATCGCCCGCGACGGTTTCACCAACACGCCCTTCTGGCAGCACATCGCGATTTCCACCGCGCGGGTGTTCGGCGCCTTTCTGCTCGCCTGCGTCATCGGCATCCCGCTCGGGCTGGCCATGGGCATGAGCCCGGCCCTGCGCGGCATTCTCGACCCGCCGATCGAGTTCTACCGGCCGATACCGCCGCTCGCCTATCTGCCGCTGATGATCATCTGGTTCGGCATCGGCGAACTCTCCAAGGTGCTGCTCATCTTCCTCAGCGTCTTCGCACCCGTCGCGCTCGGCGCGCGGGCGGGGGTGAAATCGGCGGCGATCGAGCAGATCCACGCCGCCTATTCCTTCGGTGCCTCGCGCTGGAAGGTGCTGCGCTATGTGATCCTGCCGGCCTCGCTGCCGGAAATCCTCACCGCCATGCGGATCGGCATCGGCTTCGGCTGGACCACTTTGGTGGCCGCCGAAATGATCGCGGCGACCGAGGGGCTTGGCTACATGGTGCTCTCCGCCAGCCAGTTCCTGCAAACCTCCACCGTCATCATGGGCATCGTCGTCATCGCGGCGATCGCCTACCTCTTCGACATGCTGATGCGCCTGATCGAGCGCCGTATTGTGCCCTGGAAGGGCAAGATGTGAGCCCTGCCATGACCGTGACCTATCTGAAGAAAGCCACCCGCACCGCCCATTCCGACGAAGGCGACGTGCGCGAGGCCGTGGCCGCCCTGCTCGCCGCCATCGACGAGGAAGGCGAGGACGCGGTCCGCCGCTTCTCCCGCGCATTCGACAAATGGGAAGGCGAGATCGTCCTCTCGCCCGAGGCGCGGCAGGCCGCCATTGCCCGTGTGCCTGAGAAGACCAAGGACGACATACGCTTCGCCCATGCCAACATCGCCCGCTTCGCACAGGCGCAGAAGGCAACGGTGCTCGATTGCAGCGTCGAGGTGATCCCCGGCCTGATGGCCGGGCAGCGGCAGATTCCGGTCGAGGCGGCCGGCTGCTACGTCCCCGGCGGGCGCTATGCCCATATCGCCAGCGCGATCATGACCATCACCACAGCGCGGGTGGCGGGGGTGCGCCATATCGTGGCCTGTTCGCCGCCCCGGCCGGGGGACGGCATTCCGCCCGAGATCGTCTTCGCCATGGATTTGTGCGGGGCGGACGTGATCCTCAATCTCGGCGGCGTGCAGGGCGTGGCGGCGATGGCCAATGGCCTGTTCGGCCTGCCGAAGGCCGACGTGCTCGCCGGACCCGGCAACCAGTATGTCGCCGAGGCCAAGCGCATTCTCTACGGCCGCGTCGGCATCGACATGTTCGCCGGGCCGACCGACAGCATGATCCTCGCCGACGCCACGGCGGATGCCGAGTTCATCGCCAATGACCTGATCGGCCAGGCCGAACACGGCTACAACTCGCCGGTATGGCTGGCGACGACCTCGGCCGCCCTCGCCGAGGCGGTCATGGCGCGCGTGCCCGCTCTGATCGAGGCGCTACCCGAGCCGAACCATTCCAGCGCCCGCGCCGCCTGGGCGGACTATGCCGAGGTGATGCTGTGCGCGGATGCCGAGGAGATGGCCGCCGTTGCCGACCGCTACGCTCCCGAGCACCTCCACGTGCAGGCGGCGGATCTCGACTGGTGGCTCGGTCGCCTTCAGGCCTATGGCTCGCTGTTCCTCGGCGAGGAAACGACCGTGGCCTTTGGCGACAAGACCTCCGGCCCCAACCATGTGCTGCCCACCTCAGGCGCGGCGCGCTATACGGGCGGGCTGTCCGTGCATAAATTCATGAAGACGGTCACCTGGCAGCGCGCCACCCGCGCGGCGGCGCGCGAGCTGGGCGTGGTCACGGCCCGCATTTCGCGCAAGGAAGGCATGGAAGGCCATGCCCGCAGCGCCGATGTGCGCCTTGCCCGCTTCTTCCCCGGCGAGACCTTCGATCTCGCGCCGGCGGAGGAGTGAGGGGAAAGCTCCCGCCGCAGAGGAACGGCCGGCGGTCTCGCCTTCGGCGAGCTGCCACTCGTCGCTGGGGCTGGCGATGAAGGGGGTGCAGGGCTCGGCCGGGCAACGGCCGCATGGAGGCCGCCCGCAGGGCCTTGTTCGCCGTCTCAAAGTCCAACCGATCCGGGCAGAACTACGCCGCGTTTTCGCGCGCCACCAACGTCACCGTTGGCGGCTCGTCAGCGATAACGTCCAGACAGGTTGTGCCTGTCACACAGCGGAAGTGATGGGCTTCCTCATAACTCTCTTTGACCGCAGGCTGATTGAGAAGAAAGTCAGCCCCCTCCATCCGATAGAGGAAATGTTCACCAACAAGTCCCTCGGAATTTGGATAGTCCTCAAGATTCAAGACGTGCTCATCGCACATCCGCATTAGATAGATATTTTCGAAGACGACCTTGAGCGCCTTGTTGTCATCGTGAGGGACGACAAAGTACGCGACGACGCGCCGCCCGTCAGAAGAAAGACGGATGATTTCACTGAGGCTACACTTAATCGGCACCTCAAGAGGTATCGGAACATAAAGCGCCATGCGCCTCTCCAGAAAATTTGGCTTAGAGAGTTCGATTCACTATTCCACTTGGACCGCCGCCTGAAAAAGCGGGGTCAGCGGGGCTCCGAGACAGCTCAGGCAGCCCCAACCCAAGCTGAGCACAGCCTAAGGCGCGAGACCTCCCGGAGCGGTCACCGGTCTAAGGCCGGGGCGACACTCCCCCTCCTACCCCCTCCCCGCGCCAGGCTCCGCCTCCTGCCGATAGGCGGACTGGTCGATGCCGTGGCGGCGCAGCTTGTCGTAGAGCGTCTTGCGCGGGATGCCGAGGCGCTTCAGCGTCGCCTGGATGTCGCCGCGCGTGGCGGCCAAAGCGTCGCGGATCTGCGCCGCCTCAAAGGCCTCCACCCGCTCGGGCAAGCTGGCGCCGGGCTCCTCTTCCGCCGCCATCGCCGCCGGCGCCGGCGCCGGCTCGACGAGGCCGAGCGCGACCCGTTCGACGTAATGCACCAGCTCGCGCACATTGCCGGGCCAGTCATGGGTGGCGAGATGCGCGCGGATCGCCGGCGTCACCATCGGCACCGGGCGGCGGAAGCGCTTGGCGGAACGGGCGAGAAAATGCCCGAACAGCAGCGCGATATCGGCCCGGCGCTCGCGCAGCGGGGGAATGCGCACGGTGGCGACGTGCAGGCGGTAATACAGGTCCTCGCGGAAACCGCCCCGCCGCACCAGTTCGAGCAGGTCGATCTTCGAGGCCGCCACCACGCGGATATCGACCTTGCGCACCTCATTGGTGCCGAGCGGGGCGATCTCGCGCGCTTCCAGCACGCGCAGCAGCTTCACCTGCAGCGCCGGCGACATCGCCTCGATCTCGTCGAGAAACAGCGTGCCGCCATGGGCATGTTCCATGCGCCCGATGCGCTTCTTGACCGCGCCGGTGAAGGAGCCGGGCTCGTGGCCGAACAATTCGCTCTCGATCACCGTTTCCGGCACCGCGCCGCAATTGACCGCGACCAGCGGGCGGGCGGCGCGCCGGCTCCAGCGGTGCAGCGCCTGCGCCACCACTTCCTTGCCGGTGCCGGTCTCGCCTTCCACCAGCACATCGACATCGGCATCGGCGAGCTGGCGCAGCGTCTGGCGCAGCCTTTCCATGGAGGGCGTGGTGCCGAGCAGCGGCATGTCCGCACTCGCCTCCTCCGCCGCTTGCCGCAAGGCGCGGTTGTCGAGCACGAGGCGGCGCTTTTCCAGCGCGTGCCGCACCGTGCCGAGCAGCCGGTCGAGCGGATAGGGCTTGGCGATGAAATCATACGCCCCCTCGCGCATCGCCTCGACCGCCATGGTGATGTCGCCATGGCCGGTGATGAGGATCACCGGCAGGTCCGGGTCCATGTGCTTGAGCCGGCGGAACAGTTCGAGCCCGTCCATGCCGGGCATGCGCACATCGCTCACCACCACGCCGGTGAAGGCGGCGTCGAGCCCGTCAAGCGCGGCGGCGGCGGAGGCATAGGCCACGACCTCATGGCCGGCGAGCATCAGCGCCTGCATATTGGCGGCGCGCAGCGTCGCGTCGTCGTCGATGAAAGCCACATCCATCACGGCACCCGCGGCAGGCTGAGAGTGAACACCGCCCCGTCCTGATTGGCGGCGGCGAGCGTGCCGCCGAATTCGGCGACGATGTCGTGCGAAATCACCAGCCCGAGGCCGAGCCCCGCCGGCTTGGTGGTGGTGAAGGGAATGAACAGCGCGTCCAGCACCGCCGCCGGCAGGCCGGGGCCATTATCGGCGAGGGTGAGCAACACCCGCTCGCCCTCCGCCCGCGCCGCGAGCCGCACACGGCCGCCGGGCCGGCTGGCCAGCGCCTCCAGCGCGTTCTGCAGCAGATTGACCAGCACCTGTTCCAGCCGCACCCGCTCGGCGCGGACGAGGAAGTCCTCCGGCCCCATGTCGAGCTCCAGCGCCACCTCCTGCTCCTTCAGCCGGTAGCCGACGAGCAGCAGCGCCCCGTCCACCGCCGCGCGCAGCGACACCGGGCCGAGCGGACCCGGGGCCTTGCGCGCGAAGGCCCGGAGTTCGCCGGTGATGGCGCCGATCCGCTCGGTGAGGCCGACAATGGTGGCGAGATTGCCGGAGGCGCTGCCCGTGTCGCCGCGCGCCAGCAGCATCGCCCCGCTTTCGGCGAAGGTGCGGATGGCCGCCACCGGCTGGTTCACCTCATGCGCGACGCTGGCGGCGATCTGGCCGAGCACCGCGAGCTTGCTGGCCTGCACCAGTTCGTCCTGCAGACCCTGCAGCGCCGCTTGCGCGTGCTGGCGCTGGTCCATTTCCTCGCGCAGCCGGTCATTGGCCGCGCTCAGTTCCAGCGTGCGCGCCTCCACCCGCCGCTCCAGTTCGCGCCGCGCCCGGCTCTCGCGCCGGCGCTTGCGCAGCGCCTGCCGGCGGCGCGACCCGATGAGCGCCAGAGCGCCCATCAGCAGCGCGCCAGCGAGAACGGCGAGCACCCGCGCGGCGGCGATGCTCACCTCGGCGGCGGCGGTGATCGGGCTGAGCACATGCAGCGTCCAGCCGGTGGTGGGCACCGGCGCCGCCGCCTCGACAAAGGTCCGCGCCGCGCCGCCCTCCGGCATCGTCACGCGGACGCGGTTATCGCCCTCGGCGGTGATCGGCAGCGGGCTGAGCGCGGCGTCGCCGAATTGCAGGCTGGCGCGAATGCGCGCCCGTTCGGCCTCGGGGATCAGCGCGGTCGCGTGAAACTGCCAGCCGGGCACGCTGGTCACCAGCACGATCTGGCGCGTATCGGTGACGAAGATCGGGCTGTCGAGCCGGCGCCATTCCGCCTCCACCTCGGCGAACACCGCCTTGACCACGATGACGCCGATCAGCCCCGCCGGGCTGTCGATCCGCCGGGCCAGATAAAGTCCCGGCTGCCGGCTCACCGTGCCGAAGGCGAAGTGCTCGGCCGCCCCTTCCGTCAGCGCCTGGCGGAAATAGGGCCGGAACGCATAGTCATTGCCGACGAAGGAGGTCGGGTCGCGGTAATTGCTCGCGGCCACCGCGACGCCCTGCCGGTCGAGCAGATAGATCACGCTGGCGCGCGTGCCGGCGGCGAGCGCCTCGAACTTCGCGTCGAGCCCGCGCAGCACCGCCGGATCGCGCCGCGTCAGCGCCGTGCGCACATCGGGATCCTGCGCCAGCACCACCGGCAGGGAGCGCTGCTTCTCGATCTCGCTGCGCAGCATCGCCGCCCGCAGCCCGGCCGCCGCCTCCGCCTCCCGGCTCAGCTGCGCCATCACCCAGACCTCGGCGCCGCGCCGTGCCATCTGGTCGAGCACCGCCAGCAGGATCAGCGCGGCAAGGAGCGCCACGACATAGCGCGCGTGTCCGCGGCGCCGGAGCCAGAGGCGGAGACGGATCAGGCCGGGGATAGACCGCACGCTGCGCCTCCTGTGCGGAAAGTCGCACGAACCGCCCGCCAATCTGTGCGATATTTCGCACATTCTGTCGAGAGCGTTCCGAACCAGCGCCCGCCACCTCTTATTTCACAATGACTTAGAAGCCATGCCGGGGACGAGCGCCCGCTGGCACGGCGCTTGCGGAATGGGGGCTGCGGCACGTCTGCCGCGTCCCAACCAACCCCGGCTTCACACGCCGCCCGCATTACGAGGCGTCGAAGGGGCCAACCGCAGGAAGCGCCATGAAACACGCCCTCGCCCCGGCCTCGGTGAAAGCCGCGCCGCGTCCGTTCTACCGCCAGCTTTATGTCCAGGTGCTGGTCGCCATCGCCGCCGGCATCGCGCTCGGTCATTTCTACCCGAGCCTCGGCGCCGACATGAAGCCGCTGGGTGATGCCTTCATCAAGCTGGTGAAGATGGTGATCGCCCCGGTGATCTTCCTCACCGTCGCCACCGGCATCGCCAATATGCGCGATCTCGGCAAGGTCGGGCGCGTCGCCGGCAAGGCGATGCTCTATTTCCTCACCTTCTCGACGCTCGCCCTCGTCATCGGCCTCGTTGTCGCCAATGTGGTGCGGCCGGGCGCCGGACTGAACATCGACCCCGCCTCGCTCGATGCCAAGGCGGTCGCCGACTACGCCGCCAAGGCGCATGAGCAGACGCTCGTCGGCTTTCTCAGCAACATCATCCCCTCCACGCCGGTGAATGCCTTCGCCTCCGGCGACATCCTTCAGGTGCTGTTCTTCGCCGTGCTGTTCGGCATCGCCATGGCCGGGGTCGGCCCGCGCGCCGAACCGCTGATGCATGTGCTGAACTCGGCCTCGCAGATTTTCTTCCGGCTGGTGGAAATTCTCATGAAAGCGGCGCCGGTCGGCGCGTTCGGCGCGATGGCGTTCACCATCGGCAAATACGGCATCGGCTCGGTCGCCCATCTCGCCATGCTGGTCGGCACCTTCTATCTCACCAGCCTGCTGTTCGTGTTCGTCGTGCTGGGCGCGGTGGCGCGCTATAATGGTTTCTCCATCCTCGCGCTCATCCGCTATCTCAAGGAAGAACTGCTGCTCGTGCTCGGCACCTCCTCCTCGGAGGCGGCGCTGCCCAGCCTGATGGAGAAGATGGAGCAGGCCGGCTGCCGCAAATCCGTGGTCGGTCTCGTCATCCCCACCGGCTATTCCTTCAATCTCGATGGCACCAACATCTATATGACGCTGGCGGCGCTGTTCATCGCCCAGGCCACCGGCATCGAGCTGACCCTCACCGACCAGATCGTGCTGCTGCTGGTGGCCATGCTCTCCTCCAAGGGCGCGGCGGGCATCACCGGCGCCGGCTTCATCACCCTGGCGGCGACCCTCTCCGTGGTTCCCGCCGTCCCGGTCGCCGGCATGGCGCTGATCCTCGGCATCGACCGCTTCATGTCGGAATGCCGGGCGCTGACCAATTTCATCGGCAACGCCACGGCCACCGTGGTGGTGGCGCGCTGGGAGGGCGAACTCGACCGCGAACGCCTCGACGCGGCGCTGGCCGGGCAGCCGATGGAGCTTCCCGAGGACGAGGAGGAAGAAGACCTGCGCGCGCCGCACGCCGCCTTCCCCCGCACACCGCTGCCCGCCGCCGCCGAATAGCGGCCCGCGCGCGCCAAACACGCGGCCGGACCCGGCGAAGAACATCGCCCAAGGCCCGGCCGCCGGTCCATACGCCCGCGGGCAGCCCGCTCACGAAGGTGTTATTAATACATAATACCCAAATGCCGATTCCTCCTCTTATCATCCATGTGCCCGCTCATGGGCTCAGAAGCAAAAACGGAGGACGTTCGAGATGGAAAGCCAGGCTGTGAAGTGGGGTCTTCTTGCCGCAACGGTCGCGACGGCGGGCGCGGCCATCATGACGGCATTCTAGTCGTTTCAGCATTGCGCCGGCCGCCACCCTTCCGTTTGGGAAGGTGCGCGGCCGGCCATTTGCTCGCCGCAGAGGCGGTCGGACAATGCCCGCCTTAATGGCGACGCAATGCGACGTTACGTCATCAGGTGCCGCACGTGCGGCCAGCCCCATCACCCTGATGCCGGGCTTTTTCACCTGACATGGACGCACCAGCGTCAGCCGCCGGCCACAGGCCGCAGCGGCCAAGAGGATTTATGCGCAACTACACGTTCACCCCGCCCACGCCCGCCATCGTCCGCTCCAGCCCGGAGTGGAAGCCGGAGCCCTGCGGTCTCACGCGCGAGCAGATCCGCGCCATCATCATCGAACAGATCGGCTGAACTGCCAGCCCGCAGGAGCGCTCAGCGCGCTCCTGCCTTCGCGGCCGACGTGGCCTCGATCACCGTCCGCAGCCCGTGCTGCGCCGCCTCATCCAGCGGGAAGCGCCACATCAGCGCGATGGCGGCGAGCTTGGCCGGGATCGGCAGCCAGGCATAGAGCAGGGCGAGGGCAAGCCCCGCCTCTTCGGTCGGTGCCTCCGTGCCCGGCCGGTATCCCGCCCAGTCCAGCAGCGGGAAGGTGACGCCGACGGCGATGGCCAGCGCGAGCTTGGTGGCCAGCGCCCACAGCGCGAAATACAGCCCCGAGCGCTGTTCCCCCGAGGCCGCCGTGTCGACATCGACCACATCCGCCTGGATCGCCGGCGGCAGCGCCACGTCGAAGGCCAGCAGCAGCCCCGTCGCGCCACAGATCAAACCGAACGCCAACACATCGCCCGGACCGAGAAAACCGGCTCCGGCGAAGACGACGCACGCCGCCAGCATCGCCCCGCACCAGGCTTTGTGCTTGCCGAAGCGGCTGGCGCAGCGCAGCGCCAGCGGCAGACCGGCGACGCCGCAAAGGAAATAGAGAAACAGCAGCGGCCCCTGCAGCTGCGCCGCGCCGATACGGTCGGCGACGAAATAGAGGAACAGCGTCGCCGGTATGGCGTTGGCGATGCCGTTGAGCAGAAACGCCGCGATCAGCCGCAGAAACGGGCCATTGGCCCGCAAATGCCGCAGCCCCGCCGCGAAGGAGAGTTTCTCCCGCGATAGATTTTCCGGTTCCGGCACCCCGAACACGCAGGCGCCGCTGAACAGCGGCAGGGTGACGAGCACGAACACGCCCATCGCCGCCAGGCCGTGAAAGCCCGTCGCCTCCGTCCCCAGCCCGATGGCGAAGGGCAGCGCGATGGCGACCAGCGTGCCGATGAGCGTCACCCCCTCGCGCGCCGCCGCCACCCGGGCGCGGCCACGATAATCCGAGGTGATCTCCGCGCCCCAGGCGGTATAGGCGAGGCTCAGCGCGGTGTAGCCGAGCGAGAGGCCGAGCCCCCAGAGAAAGAGATGGGCGATGCCCGCCCCCGCGCCGGGCCAGAACACCATGAAGGCGCAGAGCGCGGTGACCGGCGCCGCCAGCGCCATCAGCGCCCGCCGCCGGCCGAAGCCGGGCGCGATCCGGTCCGCCACCCAGCCGAGCACCGGGTCGGCAAGGGCGTCGATCAGACGGATCGCCAGCAGGGCGGCGCCAACGGCGGTGAGCGAAAGCCCCAGCGCTTCGGCATAGAAGCTCGGCACGATCACATAGAAGGGCAGCGCCAGCGCCGCCAGCGGCAGGGCCGGCAGGGCATAGAGCGCGAGGCGCCGGCCGGTGACGGCCGGACCCGCCGACGCCTCGCCCATCTCAGCGGCCCATGGTGGCGGTGCCGGAAAGCCCGTCGTCGCGCGTCCAGGCGATTTTCTTCGGGCCGAGCGAGGTGATGGTGAAGCAATAGGTGCGGCCCTCATACCAGGTCGGCCATTTCTGGCACAGGCGGTCGTCCTTCACCCACCAGCGCCCCTCCTCGCTCGGCGCCAGCATGGAGCCGATGGAGAAGCCGGAAATGTCGCCGGCGACCACGCCGTCGTCGCGATAGACCAGCGGCAGGGTGATGCCGTAGGGCGTACTCAGCCGCACCAGTTCGCCGCCGATCCTGTCCTTGATCTCCGGGCCGCTCAGCGTCTCGGCCAGCGCCGGTGCGGCGGTAGCGGCCAGGAGCAGGGCGAGGCCGAGTGTCTTCTCGCGGGAGCGCATGGAATCCTCCTGTGACATCGGGAGAGAAGGTCGCGGGCGCCTAGGGATGGCGGAAGGTGACGCGGGTGAGCGCGACCGGGAAACCGTATTTCGTCACCCAGGCGGTGTTCAGCACCGTGCCGTCCTCGCGCAGCACCATCTTGTCGTGGAAGCGGACGAGGTTTTCCCCGGCACCGGCGTCGAGGTCGAGGAGATAGCTGAAGGTGGCGGTATCGCCCTTCACCGTCACTTCGGTCGCGCCGCGCACATCCTCGCGCGTGCCGCGATAGCGCCCCGGACCCAGCTTCTCGAACCGCCAGGTCTTGCGGTCCTTCTCGCCATCGGCGAAGTGGAAATCCTCCACCAGCGTGAGGACGTTACCGTTCCAGCGGCCGGTGAGGTCCACCGTGAAGCTGCGCCGCACGCCGTTAATGGCGGAGAACGAGCCCTCCGCCACGGTGCGGCCGGCGAAATACTGTTCGAGCACAAGGTCCTTCGCCTGCACGGCCGACGTGCCAAGACCGGCAAAGGCGAAAATTCCGGCAAGAAGGAGCAGGCGTTTCATCGAATCCTCCGCAGCAGTGCCCGGATTACGCGGGGAGGCCGGCAGCGGATCAAATGGAGCGGCAGGGGGCCGCATGAGCCCTCCGCCCGGGGCACAGGCGTCAAGCGGCGGAAGTTGCGCGGCACATCCGTGTCCCCGCCAGCACGCGACCGATTGGTTAGAGGACCTTACCGCACCGGTCACGATTGGCCGGATTGTGAGCGGGTCGCCCCTCCCCTAACGTCATGCCCAGAGCGCGACAGAGGCGATCCGGACCCCAGCCGGTCTCGGAAGATGCTATTTACATAGCCGGCTCTCTGTCTCGCCCTGTGACGCCGCCGCCAGAGCTTCCAACATAGCCAGGAGCACCCCCATGCCCACACGCCCCCTCCCCGCCGCGCTACTGGCGCTCGCCGTCGCCGGAACCGTCTTCCTGCCGGCCGGCGCCAGCGCGGCCTCCGGGCCGGACACCGAGGCCCGCAACCGGCAGATCGTCACCGAGGCGTTCGCGCGCTGGCAGGCGGGCGGCTCCGGCTTCTTCGATGAGGTTCTGTCCCCCGATGTGGTCTGGACCATCGAGGGCTCCGGCCCCACCGCCGGCCGCTACGAGGGCCGCGATGCGCTGATTGCGCGCGGCGTGCGTCCCCTGACCAGCCGCCTCGCCACCCCGATCCGCCCGGTCGCGAAAACCGTGTGGGCCGATGGCGATCATGTGATCGTCGCCTGGCAGGGCGAGGCGATGGCGGTGGACGGCCAGCCTTACGTCAATCGCTATGCATGGATCCTGCGCATGCGCGAGGGGAAGGCGGTCGAGGTCAACGCCTTCCTCGATCTCGTCGCCTATGACGACGTGCTCCGCCGCATTCCCGCCGCTCCGGCCGAGTGAGGCGCATAAATCCGTACGGCCTAACACGGCACGATAGACAGCCGGCTATCTCCTCTTTTCGCATGACGTGATCGCTCAGGCCCCGCGCACGCCCGCGACAATACGATAGCCGGCTCACCAGACCATTCGGATCTCCCCCCTCGCCTGCGACGCGACAGATGTTCCGCCCTCCCCTTGCCGGCGAGTCCCTGCCTCCTACATCTGGCGCGCAGGCCGCGAATGGCCGCATGGGGAATGAGTATGTCGTCGCGTTACCTTCGTCTTGATCCGGAAACCGTCCGCCTCCTCGACAGCTGCATCGCCCAGGCCCAGCACGCCGCCGCCCAGCTTCATCGCGAGGGCGTGGATGACGTCATGCGGATGCGCCTCGCCTCCGCGCTGATGGAGGCGATCAGCCTCGGCGAGCGGGACGAGGAGCGCCTCGTCGCCTTCGCACTCCAGGTTGTGCCGGCCTATCGCGAAAAGCTGGCGAAGCAGGCCCCGCCCCTGCCGGAGGCGCCGCCGCGCCAGCGGCGAGGTGAGGCGGTAGCGCCCGGCCGGTAAGCCCGGCGCTCCGCAACCGGGCGGCTCTTGCGCGCCCGCACGCCGGGGGGCGATACATCTCCACCCCCCTGTGGTAGCGGACACCGCCTCATGGACATCAGCGAACTTTACGATGCGAGCGACGCCGTCGCTCTGGCAGACCACGTCGCCAAGGGCGATGTGACCCCCGGCGAACTGCTCGACGAGGCGCTCGCCCGCGTCGCCGCGCTCAACCCGCAGCTCAACGCGGTGACGCTGCTGCGCGAGGAGGTGGCGCGCCGGATGATCGAGGAAGGCCTGCCGGAAGGGCCGCTGAAGGGCGTGCCGTTCCTGCTCAAGGACCTCGGCGCCGAGGCGATGGAGTTCCCCTCCAATAATGGCTCGCGCCTGTTCGCCAACACGCGCTACGGGCAGGATTCGGCCATCTATGCCCGGCTGCGGTCGGCCGGGCTCGTCACCTTCGGCCGCACCACCTCGCCCGAAGGCGGCGTCGGCCCCACCACCGAGGCGGCGGTCTATGGCGGGCCGACCCGCAACCCCTGGAATCTCGACCACACGCCCGGTGGCTCCTCCGGCGGCGCGGCGGCGGCGGTGGCGGCCGGCATCCTGCCGGCGGCGCATGGCTCGGATGGCGGCGGCTCGGTGCGCATTCCCGCCTCTTCCTGCGGCCTGTTCGGCTTCAAGGCCACCCGCGCCCGCACGCCAGATGGCCCCAATGTCGGCGAAGGCTGGGCCGGCATGGCCATTGACGGCTTTCTCACCCGTTCCGTGCGCGACACGGCGGTGCTGCTCGATGTGACGCAGGGCCCCGATCTCGGCGCGCCCTATGTCGCGCCGCCGCTGGAAGCCTCCTTCGCCGCTTCGCTGGCGCGGCGCGACGGGCCGTTCACCATCGCCTTCACCACCACGACGCTGACCGGCGATCCCATCGCGCCGGAATGCCGGGCGGCGGTGGAATCAGCCGCGAAGCTGCTGGAGAGCCTCGGCCACCGGCTGGTCGAAGCCCGTCCGCAGGCCGACACGGCCGGCATGATGGCGGCCTGGACCAAGATCGTCGGCTGCGGCACGGCGCTGACGGTAGAAAGCGCGGTGCGCCGGCGCGGCCGGCCGCTGGAGGACGGCGAGATCGAGAGCGTCGCCCGCTCGGCGGTGGACTATGCGCGCGGCATCAGCGGCGCCGACTATCTCGAAGCCGTCAACAAGGTGCACGCCTATGGGCGCGAAATGGCCGGCTTCTTCCAGCACGCCGATTTCCTGCTGACCGCGACGCTGGCAGAGCCGCCGGCGAAGCTCGGGCGATTCGACCATGTCGGCCGCGACTACCTCGCCTACCGCATGGGGCCGGACGGGGTGTTCGCCTATTCCCCCTTCACCGCTGCCTTCAATGCGTCCGGCCAGCCCGCCGCCTCGCTGCCGCTGCACTGGACGGCTGACGGCCTGCCGGTCGGCATCCATCTCGCCGCGCCGTTCGGCCATGACGAAGCGCTGCTCGGCCTGTGCGCGCGCATCGAGGAAGCCGCGCCCTGGGCCGCGCGCCGCCCGCCGATTGCCTTCAAACAGGACCGGCCAAAAATATGATCACATTGCCCTCCTCTCCGCTTGCCGGATGAGGAGGGCTCACTTAGGCTGCTCTCCGATGGCACCGCCTGCGGTGTGTTCGACGCCCCTTTGGGGGCTCCTTTCTAGCAACGGGTGAATAATGCCGGAGCCTTCCCCTGTACCGGACGCCCGCATCGCCGTCGATTGTCAGGGTATCGTCAAGCAATTCGGCGATGGCCCACGCGCCCTTCGGGCGCTCGACAATGTGTCGGTCGCTATACGTGAAAACGAATTCTTCACGTTGCTAGGTCCGTCCGGCTGCGGCAAGACGACGTTGCTTCGCATGATCGCGGGGTTTGAATACCCCACCGAAGGGACGATCCGCCTGCATGGCGAGGACATCGCCGGCCTGCCGCCGTTCAAGCGGCCGATCAACACGGTGTTCCAGAGCTACGCCCTCTTCCCGCATCTGACGGTGTGGGAGAACGTCGCCTTCGGCCTGCAAATGCTCGGCTGGGCCAAGGGGAAGATCGAGGCGCGCGTGGCCGAGATGCTCAAGCTCGTCCATATGGAAGAGCTGGCGCAGCGCCGCACCGATCAGATTTCCGGCGGCCAGGCCCAGCGCGTCGCCCTCGCCCGGGCGCTGGCCCCGGCGCCGAAGGTGCTGCTGCTCGACGAGCCGCTCTCCGCGCTCGACTACAAGCTGCGCAAGGAGATGCAGATCGAGCTCAAGCGCATGCAGAGCGAGACCGGCATCACCTTCATCTTCGTCACCCATGACCAGGAAGAAGCGCTCACCATGTCCGACCGCATCGCGGTCATGTCCAAGGGCCGGGTGCTGCAGGTCGGCACGCCGTGGGACATTTACGACAAGCCGGCCGAGCGTTTCGTCGCCGACTTCATCGGCGAGACCAATTTCCTCTCCGCCATCATGGTCGGCATCGAAGAGGGCGTGGCGCGGGTGCGCCTGCCCTCCGGCATCGAAATCTCCGCCAGTCTCGCGGAAGGCTACCGCCCGGCGGGCGAGGCGACGGTGGTGGTGCGGCCGGAACATGCGCGCATGGTCACCTCCGGCGGCCAGCTGTCCGGCGTGGTGGAGAACATCGTCTATTTCGGCACCGACACCCATATCCATGTGAAGCTGGACCAGGGGTCCACCTTCATGGTGCGGCAGCAGAACTCGCGCAGCAAATCCCGCGGCGCCAGCGTCGGCGACCGCGTCGGCATCGACATCGCGCCCGATGCGGCGCAAGTGCTGCGGGACTGAGCGATGGCGAGCGCGGCCGAGATCGCCCGACGCGACGAACAGTCGAAAACCCGCACGCGCTGGCTGCTGTCGCTGCCGGCGCTGTTCATCGTCTTCATCGCCGCCATCGGCCCGCTCTTCGTCATGCTGGCCTATTCCTTCATGGCGAAGGGCGATTATGGCGATGTGAAGCCCGGCGAGTTCTCGCTCGACGGCTGGTTCTCCGTCCTCTTCCAGCGCGACATCTTCGACGACACGGTGACACTCGCCGACGCGCATCTGTCGATCCTCTGGCGCTCGGTGCGGCTGTCGGTCATCACCACGCTGGCGACGCTGGCACTGGGCTTCCCCACGGCCTATTTCATCGCCACCCGGCCGCGCAGCACGCGCGAAGTGTGGGTGTTCCTCATCACCATCCCGTTCTGGACCAATCTGCTCATTCGCACCTTCGCGATGCAGCAGGTGATCCGCAATGAAGGCGTGCTGAACACGCTGCTGATGTGGCTCGGCGTCATCAACGAGCCGATCCCGATCATGTACACGGACTGGGCGATCCTGTTCGGCATGGTCTATGTCTACCTGCCGCTTATGGTGCTGCCGCTCTATGCCAGCATGGAGAAGCTGGATTTCCGTCTCGTCGAGGCGGGTTACGATCTCTATGCCGGCCGGCTCGCCGTGCTGCGGCGCATCATCCTGCCGCTGGTGAAGCCCGGCATCGTCGCCGGTTCCATCCTGGTCTTCGTCCCCTCGCTCGGCGCCTATGTCATTCCGCGCGTGCTCGGCGGCGGCAAGAATTTGATGCTCGCCAATCTCATCGAGCTGCAGTTCGGCGCCGGCCGCAACTGGCCGCTCGGCGCGGCGCTGTCGATCTCGCTGATGCTCCTCGTCATGGTCGCCATGCTGGTTTATGTGCGCAACGCCACGCGCTCGGGAGGCGGGCATGGCTAAGCCGCGCTTCGACATACGCGCGCAGCCCGGGTTCGGCACGGTCGCGCTGTTCACCTTCGCGATGCTCTATCTGCCGATCGCGACGCTGGTGGTCTACGCCTTCAACGCCAGCGACTCGCTGTCCAGCTGGGGCGGGTTCTCGCTGCACTGGTTCTATGAGGCGGCGGAAAACCAGTCGGTGCAGGATGCGGCGTGGCGCTCGCTCATCATCGCGGTCAGTGCGGCGACGATGGCGACCATCGCCGCCACCATGGCGGCGCTCGCCACCACCCGCACCGGGCCCTATCGCGGCCTGTCGTTCAAATACGCCTTCATCAACCTGCCGCTGATGGTGCCGGAGATCGTCACCGCCGTGGCGCTGCTGATCGTCTTCGCCAAGGTGAAGGTGTGGACCGGCTATTCCGGCCTCGGCTATCTCATCCTGGCGCACACCGCTTTCTGCATCCCCTTCGCCTATCTGCCCATCCGGGCGCGGCTGGAAGGCATGGACCAGTCGCTGGAGCGCGCGGCGGCGGATCTTTACGCCCCGCCGTGGCAGGTGTTCCGGCGGGTGACGCTGCCGCTGCTGCGGCCGGGCATCATCGCCGGCTTCATGCTGGCCTTCGTCATCTCGCTGGACGACGTGGTGATTTCCGAATTCGTCAAATCGGGCGGGCAGGACACGCTGCCGACCTACATGCTGGGTCAGCTGCGCCGGGCGGTGACGCCGGAGATCAACGCCATCGCGGCGGCCTTCCTGGTGCTGTCGGTGGCGCTGGTGACGGTGTTCTTCTTCATCAACCGCAAGAAAGCCTGACCGACAAACCTAATCCGACACGCCAGAAACAACGGACCGGACGGAGTGGAACGATGACACTGAAATCGACGATGGTGGCGGCGCTCGCCCTTCTCGTCAGCGCGGGCGCGGCCTGCGCCGAGGGGCAGCTGAACATCTACAACTGGGGTGACTACACCAGCCCCGAACTGATCAAAAAGTTCGAGGAGACCCACAAGGTCAAGGTGACCGTCACCGACTACGATTCCAACGACACCGCGCTGGCCAAGATCCGCGCCGGCGGCCATGGCTTCGACATCGTTGTTCCCTCGGCCAACTACATGCCGATCTGGATCAAGGAAGGCCTGCTGCTGGAGGCCCGCCCGGACCAGATGCCGAACTTCAAAAATGTCGACGCGCGCTGGGTGAACGTGCCGTGGGATCCCGGCCGGCACTATTCCGTGCCGTGGCAGTGGGGCGTCAGCGGCATCGGCGTGAACAAGAAGGTCTATGGCGGCGACATCAACACCTCGGCGATCTTCCTCGATCCGCCGAAGGAGCTGATCGGCAAGATCAATGTCGAGCCGGAAATGAACGACGTGCTCTACGCCACGATCAAATATCTCGGCGGCAACTGGTGCACCACCGACAAGGCGCTGCTGAAGCAGGTGCGTGACAAGCTGCTGGAAGCCAAGCCGAAATGGCTGGCCATGGACTATTCCGTCACCGAGAAGCTGCCGTCCGGCGACTATGCCGGCGTGTATTACTGGAACGGCGCCATCCTGCGCTCGCGCCTGAAGAACCCGGACATCGCCTTCGGCTACCCGAAGGAAGGCTATCCGATCTTCATGGACAGCGTCGCCGTTCTGAAGGACGCCAAGAACCCGGAAAACGCCAAGGCGTTCATGAACTTCATCATGGAGCCGGAAAACGCGGCGATGATCTCGACCTTCGCCAAGTACTCCAACGGCATCAAGGGTTCGGAAGCCTTCTTCCCCGAGAACATGAAGGGCGCGCCGGAGCTGAACGTGCCGCCGCAGTTCGAGAAGGCCGGCGAGTTCCTTGAGACCTGCGCGCCGGAAGTCTCCCAGCTCTATGCCCGCATCTGGACCGACATCAACAAGTGATCGGTGCCGTCTGGAAAGACGAAGGGAGGGCCGCAGGGCTCTCCCTTTTTTGTGCCCGCCGCACCGGGGCCGATGTGCTCAGCGGCGGTGCGGAGAACACCGCCGCCTCTGTCGCAGGACTCAGTTCTTCACCGTCTCTTCCAGGAAGAAGCGGCCCAGCGGGTTCTGGTGGAAGTTCTCGATATTGCTGCGGGTGACGTTGATATAGGGGCTGTAATAGAGATCGATCCAGTTGACATCGCCCTTGGCGGTCTTCTGCAGCGTGACATACATCGCCTCGCGCTTGACCGGGTCGGTCTCCAGCCGGGCGGCCTCAACCAGCGCCTTCACCTCGTCGTTCTTGTAGCGGGTCATGTAGTTCATGTTGGTGTCGTGCCCGAGCACGAAGGTGGTCTTCTGGTCCGGGTCCAGAATGTCGTTGGTCCAGTACATGACCGAGATGTCGTAATCCCCGTTCACCAGCATGTCCCAGCTCTGGCTGGGGTCCACCTTCTGCAGGTTCACGTTCACGCCCGCCTTGGCCAGCTGCTGCTGCACCAGAACGGCGATCTGCTCGTCCGTCTCCTTGCCGGCATTGACGACGTAGTTCAGCGTCAGGCCCGAGGCGCCGGCGTCCGCCAGCAGCTTCTTGGCCTTTTCCGGGTCATAGGGCCGCTTGAGATTGTCGGCATAGTGGTAGAGCGAGCCCTTGGGCACATAGGAATAGGCGACCTCGCCGAGATTGAAGGTCGCCGCCTCGACGATGGCCTTCTTGTCGATGGCGAGGTCCAGCGCTTCGCGCACCTCCTTCTTCGCCAGCGCGCCATGCTCGTGGTTGATGAGCATGTGGTCCTCGCGGGTGGAGGGATCGCTGATGACCTTGAGCGCGGGATTGGTCTTCAGTTCGGCGACGCGCGAGAATGGCACGGTGATGGCGGCATCCACCTCGCCGGCCTGGATCTTCAGCATGCGGGTGTTGTCGTCGGGAATGACCAGCCATTCCACGCCGTCGAGGCTCACCTTGCCGGCGTCCCAGTAATTGGGGTTCTTCTTCAGGATGATGCGGTCGCCTCGGCGCCACTCCACGACGCTGAAGGCGCCCGAGCCCACCGGCTTTTCGGCGAAAGTGTCGGCGGCGGCGCCTTCCACCAGCTTCTTCGGCAGCACCGAGGCATTGGGCAGCGCCATCATGGAGAGGAACGGCACCGACTTGCCCTTCAGCTTCACCACCAGCGTCTTGGGGTCGGTGGCGGTCGCGGTGTCGATGATCTTGAAGCTGTCGGACCAGAGCGAGCCCTTGTCGTCGCGGATGCGGATCAGCGAGTAGGCGGCGTCCTCTGCGGTGACGGGCGCGCCGTCGGAGAATTTGGCGTCGCGCAGCTTGAAGGTGTAGGTGAGCCCGTCCTCGGAGACGGTCCAGCTCTCGGCAAGGCCGGGCACCAGCTGGGTGCCGCTGGCATCGACGCGCACCAGCACGTCGAACACGTTGGAGAACACCCAGTTATCGACATTCTGCGCCGACTTGATGGGGTCGAAGGTGGTGGAATCCTCGTTGCGGGCGATGCTCAGCACGCCGCCGGCGTGGGCCAGGCTGGTGGAAAGCGAGAGGAGTGCGGCCAAAGCCGCGAGGCGGGACATCCGGAGTGCGGTCTTCACGGTTTTTTCCTCTGGTGGTTAGACGGCAAGGGCGGGCGGCGGCGCGATAAGGCGCCGGTCCGGGTCGATGTCGGGAATGGCGGCGATCAGGGCGGCGGTGTAGGCCTCGCGCGGGCGCTCGAAGACCTCGGCGCAGGGCCCCTCCTCCACGATGCGCCCGTGATGCATCACCACCACCCGCGTGCAGAGATGGCGCACGATGGCGAGATCATGGGCGATGAACACCAGCGTCAGCTCCATGGTCGCCACCAGCCGCTGGAACAGCGCCACGATCTGCGCCTGGATGGTGACATCGAGCGCGGCGACGCATTCATCGGCGACGATCAGCCGGGGATCGACCGCGAGCGCCCGGGCGATGCCGGCGCGCTGGCACTGGCCGCCGGAAAGCTGGCGCGGACGACGCCCGGCCAGCGCGGGATCGAGTTCGACCAGCCGCAGGAGTTCCTCGACACGGGCGGGAATGGCGGCGGGCGCCACCTTGCCCTGCACGCGCAGCACCTCGGACAGCGTCTGCCCGATGGTGAGGCGCGGGTTCAGCGAGTTGAACGGGTCCTGAAACACCATCGCCGTCTGCTGGCGGATGCGCGCCAGCGCCGCGCCCGGCTGCCCGCGCAGGCTCAAGCCGTCAAAGGAGACATGGCCGTCGGAAATCGGGGTCAGCCCGAGCATGGCGCGCGCCAGCGTCGACTTGCCCGAGCCGCTCTCCCCGACGATGCCCACCGTCTCGCCGGGCCGGATCTGCAGCGACACGCCAGCCACCGCGCTGAAGCTGCGCCGCCGGCCGAACAGCCCGCCGGCGACGGGAAAGCGCACCTCCAGATCGTCGATCTCGACCAGTGGGCGCGGCGGCGGGGCGGGCGCACGCACCGGCTCGGCCGAAGCGGCCGGATCGGTCACATCGTCCACCTCATCGGCCTCATCGTCCACCGGCAGTGAGGGGTGGCTGGCGATCAGCGCGCGCGTATAGGGATGCTGGGGATGGGCCAGCAAAGCGCGCTTCTCGCCGACCTCCACCACCTGCCCCTGCCGCATGACCGCCACCCGGTCGCAGGTCTGGGCGACCACGCCGAGATCATGGGTAATGAGGATGATCGAAAGGCCCCGGCTCTGGCGCAACTCCATGAGAAGACGCAGGATTTGCGCCTGGATGGTCACGTCGAGCGCGGTTGTCGGCTCGTCGGCGATGAGGATTTTCGGGTCACAGGCGAGCGCCACGGCGATCATGGCGCGCTGGCGCATGCCGCCGGAAAACTCGTGCGGATAGGCGCCGAACTGGCGTGGCGGATCGGTGAAGCCGACCTGCCCCATCAGCGCAATCGCCTCCGCCTTCGCTGCCGCCCGGTCGAGCCGCCGGTGAAAACGCAGCCCCTCCATGATCTGCTCGCCGACCCGCATGACAGGGTCGAGATGGCTGCTAGGGTTCTGAAAAATCATGCCTATTTCGGCACCGCGCACCTGCTGCATCTGCGGCTCGCTCAGCGCCAGCAGGTCGCGCCCGCCCATCATCGCCGCCCCGCCGGTGACGGAGAGCGCGCGTGAGGGCAGAAGTTGCAGCAGCGTGCGGCAGAGCAGGCTCTTGCCCGAGCCGCTTTCGCCGACGAGCCCGAGAATCTCGCCGGGCGACAAGTCGAGCGAGACATGGTCGAGCAGGGTACGCGGGCCCTCCGCGCCGTTCACGGCGACGGAGAGATCGCGGACGGACAGCAGCGGGGCGCTCATTCGTGAACTCCCATCGCTTCGC
Source organism: Ancylobacter polymorphus (assembly GCF_022836935.1). Classification (NCBI taxonomy): domain Bacteria; kingdom Pseudomonadati; phylum Pseudomonadota; class Alphaproteobacteria; order Hyphomicrobiales; family Xanthobacteraceae; genus Ancylobacter; species Ancylobacter polymorphus. The sequence continues at coordinate 3,535,690 of NZ_CP083239.1, forward strand.
CGAGCGCGTCGCCGATCATGGAAAAGCCGAACGCCAGCAAGACGATGGCGAGGCCGGGAAACAGCGTGATCCACCACGCCTGCGACAGGAACGCCTGCCCCTCCGCGACCATGATGCCCCACTCCGCGGTCGGCGGCTGCACGCCGAGCCCGAGATAGGAGATGGCCGCGCCGGAGAGCAGCACCAGCACCGCGTCCGACATGCAGAACACCAGCGACCCCGCCACCGAGTTCGGCAGAAGGTGGCGGAACAGCACCCGCGTTCGCGAAAAGCCGAGGCTCACCGCCGCCACGGCGTAATCGGCGTTCTTCAGCACCAGAATCTGCGCCCGGATGAGGCGCGCATAGGACACCCAGCCGACCAGCGCCATGGCGATGTAGAAGCTGGAAAGCCCCGGCCCGAGAATGGCGATGATGGAGAGCATCAGGACGAGGAAGGGAAAGGCGAGGATGATGTCGATCAGGCGCATCAGAACGGCGTCGACGAACCCGCCGAGATAGCCGGCGATCGCGCCGACCACCGTGCCGATGACGAGCGGGAAGAACACGCCGATCAGCGCCATCTGCAGGTCGACGCGCGCGCCGAAAATGAGCCGCGAGAGGATGTCGCGGCCGAAATTATCGGTGCCGAACGGGTGCGCCCATGAGGGCGGCTGCAGCCGCGCGGCCGCATCCTGGAAGATCGGGTCATAGGGCGCAATCATCGGCGCGGCGAGCGCGGCGAGCACGAAGCCACCGAGCAGCACGAGGCCGGCGACGAGCGTGCGGTTCATCCGCTTGGGGGAAACGGCGGCGCTCACAGCTTCACCCTCGGATCGGCGGCCACCGTGGCGATGTCGGCGAGGAAGTTCACCAGCACCGTGGCGCAGGCGAACACCATGGCGACGCCCTGCACCACCATGTAATCGCGCGAGAAAATGGCGCGCACCAGCAATTGCCCCATGCCGGGCAGCGCGAAAATGCTCTCGATCACCACCGTGCCGCCGATCAGCCAGCCGATGTTGACCGCCAGCAGATTGATGGTCGGCACGATGGAATTTGGCAGCACATGGCGCCAGAACACGATGGATTCGGGCATGCCGCGCGCACGGGCGGCGGTGGCGACATCGGATTTCAGCCAGTCCACCATCGCCGCCCGCAGCGAGCGCAGCAGCACGGTGGACAGCGACAGCGCGATGGTGAGCGAGGGCAGCGCGAGATGGGCCAGCTTCTCGCCCAGCGTGTCGCCATAGCCGGAAACCGGCAGCAGCGGGAATTTGACCGCCAGCAGCATCATCAGCATCAGCCCCAGCCAGAACGGGGGAAAGCCGATGCCAAAGGTGGAGACGAAGCGGATCGCGTGGTCGATCGGCCGGCCCTGGTTGCGCGCGGCCAGCGCGGCGAGCGGCACGGCGATGAGGATGGAGAGCAGCACGCTGCACAGCACCAGCGCGAAGGTCGGCTCGATGCGCGTGCCGATGAGGCGCAGCACGTCGATCTTGTAGACGATCGACATGCCCATCTCGCCATGGGCGAGATTGCGCAGGAAATAGAGATATTGCAGCCAGATCGGCTCATCGAGCCCGTACTGCGCGCGGATATTGGCGATGGCCGTGGGCGTGGCGCGCGCGCCCAGCAGCACGCGGGCGGGATCGCCCGGGATCATCCGCACCAGCACGAAGGTGACGAGGCTGACGCCGAACACCACCGGCACGAATTGCAGCGGGCGCGTCAGGATGAAGGCGTAGCGGCGCATCTCTAGCGCGACACGTTGGCGAGGAAATCGAGCAGCGGCGGGTAGTAGCCGGCTGGGTTCTCGTAGAACGGCATGTGGCTGGCATTGGCGACGACGTTGAGGCGCACATCCGGCAGGGCATGCTTCATCTTCATCGCGCAGGCCGGCGTGAGTTCATCGCGCTCGCCCACCACGATGAAGGTCGGCACGGTGATGCGCGGCAGGTCCGGGATGCGGTTCCAGTCCTTGAGATTGCCGATATAGAGAAATTCGTTCGGCCCCTGCATGGTCATGTAGGGACCCATGTTCCAATCGGACAGCGAGCGCAGCACCGGCGCCGGCCATTCCGGCAGGCGGCAGACATGGCGATAGTTCAGGATAGTGATCGCCGCCTGATATTCCGGGTGATCGAACGTGCCGGCGGCCTCGTGCTTCTGCATCATCGCCACCGTCTCGGGACCGAGCGCGGCGCGCAGCTTTTCCAGTTCGCTGACGAGATGCGGCATGTCCGCCACCGTGTCGGCAAGGATAAGGCTCTTGAGCGCGTCCGGGTAGGTGAGCGCATAGTCGATGGCGAGCCAGCCGCCCCAGCTATGGCCGAGCAGATGCACCTTGCCGAGACCCAGCGCGGTGCGCACCGTCTCCGTCTCCTCGACATAGCGCTCGATCGTCCAGAGTGACGGATCGGTCGGACGGTCGGCCGCGCCGGTGCCGAGCTGGTCGAAGGCGACGACGCGGTAGCCCTGGTCGATCAGGCAGGAATGCGCCTCGCGCAGATAGTCGCAAGGCAGGCCCGGTCCGCCATTCAGCAGCAGAACCGTTTCCTCACCGGCGCCGAAGCTGTAGGCGACCACGCGGTGCTCGCCGATGCTCACTTCCCGCCGCTCCTGCGGCTCGATTTCCCGCCACATCGACCCGGCCATCCCTGCTCAACATTAAGGCATGCTCATTTCCTAGAGAAATCGGGAGTCCAATCCAGCTATCAGAAGTGATAGGGTTGGTGGTGCGGAGCGGAGAGGACGCAGCCATGGGCGCCGAGATTGCGGCGATGGAGGAACGTTTCGGCGCAGCGGCGACGCTCAGCGCGCAGGTCGACCTGCTGTTCGAGGCGATGGCCGGGTTCGGCTTCGACGCGCTGATCTACGACTACACGCCCGCGCGCTACGATCTGCGCGGCGAGCAGATGCTGCCATCGGTGCTGGAACTGCGCAATGTCGACGAGACCATGCGCGACTACTGGTTCGGCCACGGCTATTTCCGGCTCGATCCGGTGCAAAAGGTGGCGCTCGGCACAACCCGGCCATTCATCTGGAACTATGAGCCCCAAGCGCAGACGGTGATCCGCACCTTCATGAACGAAGACAGCGCGCCCGTCGCCGCCTTCCTCGCGGAGCGCGGCATGAGTGCCGGCGTCACCGTGCCGGTGCATCTGCCGGGCGGCGACTACGCGACCGTTACCGGCATACGCTGCGGCGACCACCGTTTCGCCGAGCACGAGGCGCCCGGCTGCCTCGGCGATTTCGGCCTGCTCGCACATATGTTCCAGCACGCGGCGGCAGGCGGGTTGCGCGGCGACCGCCGGCTCGACGGGCTTCCCCGCCTCACCGCCCGCGAACGCGAATGCCTGCGCCATGCCGCCGACGGGCTTTCGGCCAAGGAGATCTCACGCGCGCTCGGCCGTTCCGTGCCCACCGTGGTGATGCATCTCAACGCCGCCATGCGAAAGCTGGAGGCGAAGAACCGCACCCAGGCGGCGGTGCGTGCGGCGCGGCTGCGGCTGCTCGACTGAAGGCCAGGGCGACACCCCGCCTATCACTTCTGATAGCTGCCGCCCCGGAACAGGGCTTTCTATTTTCCTCGGCCATCGAAGGACAGCCGCAGGAGAATCGGCATGAGCGCAGCCGCCAGTGTGGAAGGGTTCATGCCCTTTCGGGGCTATGAGACCTGGTACCGCGTGACGGGCGATCTCGCCGGGCCGCGCCTGCCGCTCGTGGTGGCGCATGGCGGGCCGGGCTGCACCCATGATTATGTCGACGCCTTCAAGGGCATCACCGCGCTCGATGGCCGGGCCGTCATTCACTACGACCAGCTCGGCAATGGCAAATCGACCCATCTGACGGAGAAGGGGCCGGAGTTCTGGACCGTCGACCTGTTCCTGGCGGAACTCGACGCCCTGCTTGCCCATCTCGGCATTGCCGGGCGCTATGCCTTTCTCGGCCAGTCCTGGGGCGGCATGCTCGGCGCCGAGCACGCGGTGCGGCGGCCGGAAGGGCTGAAGGCGCTCATCATCGCCAATTCACCCGCCAACATGCACACCTGGGTCGCCGAGGCAAACCGGCTGCGCCGCGACCTTCCCGCCGAGGTGCAGGCGACGCTGCTGGCCCACGAGGCCGCCGGCACCCTAACCCATCCCGATTACATCAAGGCCTCGATGGCGTTCTATGACCGCCATGTCTGCCGGGTTACGCCCTGGCCGGCGGAGGTCGCGCGCACCTTTGCGGCGATGGACGCGGACAACACGGTCTATCGCCACATGAACGGGCCGACCGAGTTCCACGTCATCGGCACGATGAAGGACTGGACGATCGAGGACCGGCTGCCGCAGATCGCCGCGCCGACACTGCTGATCTCGGGCGCGCATGACGAGGCGACGCCGGAGGTGGTGCGGCCCTATCGCGAGAAGGTGCCGGACATTCGCTGGGTGCTGTTCGCCGATTCCAGCCACATGCCGCATGTGGAAGAGACGGAAGCGTGCCTCGCCACCGTCTCCGACTTCCTCAGGGAGCACGACGAGCGGGGCTGAGGCCCCGCCGCCACGCGGACCTTAGGGCCGCTCGCCCCGCGCCAGACGGCCATTGATGACGGCCAGCACCGCCGGCAGGTCGGCGACGCTGTCGATGACGTAATGCGCCCCCGCCGCGGCCAGCTTGGATACGGCAAGCGCCCGGCGGGCGGCGAACTCGGCGGGCGGCAGCGCCTCGGTGTCGGCGCGCGAGAGACCGAACACATTGCCGGAGACCGCGACGCCCACCGTCCAGGCGCCCGCGTTCAGCCCTTCGGCGATGCCGACCTCGGTGTCGTCGATCTTGACCACGGTGAAAGGCGGGTAGACCTGAAGGTCGGTCAGCACCTTCCACATCAGGAAGGGCGTCGGGCGGCCATCGGGCACGTCGCCGGTGCAGGCCATGGCGTCGGCGACGAAGCCCTGCGCGGCCGCGATGGGCGTGATCTTCGCCATGATCTCGCGCGTGTAGCCGGTGGTGCTGCCGATCTTCAGCCCCTGCGCCCGCACAAACGCCGCCATGTCCGCCGCGCCGGGGATCAGGTCGGCGTAATCGGCCGCCACGGCGATGTTCTTCGGCACGAACACCTCATAGACCGCGTCGATATCCGCTTCGCCCGGCGCGTGGCCATGCACGCGCTGCCATTCGGCGGCGATGCGCGGCATGGCGAGCAGCGCCGCCACATGCGGTCGCTTGGCCATGCCCATCGGCACCCGCGCCTCGTCGATGCTGATCGCGACATTGAAGGCGGCGAAGGCGTCGACGAACGCGCCCATCGGGGCCAGCGAGCCGAAATCGACGACGGTGCCGGCCCAGTCAAAAACGACGGCCTTCAGGTGAGACAGTGACATGGCGTTCATCCGGTTGAAGGCTCCGATGCCGACGGCCCGGACCCTAGGTGCGCGGCTACGCTATCCCGCCCTTTCGTGTCACGCGCAAGACCACGCCGCCGTCAAACCGAGACGGGCGGCGTGGTGGGTTTGAGGCGCAAGCGCGTAGTTGCCCGCCCGGCATATATAGGGTACCCCCCTAACCTATGTCGCATCTCATGACGCCCAATCCGGCTCTTCTCGCCCGTGTCCAGCGCATTGCCGGGCAGGTGGCGGCGATCGAGCGCAGCCTGGCCGGGGGCGCCGATTGCGCCGATCTCCTGCACCTCGTCGCCGCCACGCGTGGCGCCATCGGCGGCCTGATGGAGAAGATCGTCGAAGAGCATCTCCACGCCCATGTCGCCGACCCCGACCTCACCCCCGCCGCCCGGGCCGAGGGCGCGCGCGAGCTGATGGACGCCATCCGCCGCTACAGCAAATAGGTTCCGCCATGGCCCCGCTGCCGGATCCGCAGGCCTTCGCCCACCCGCACGAATTTCTCAGCGCCCGCCATGACGAGAGCTCGCGGCGCACGCGGCTCGTCGTGCTGCTGACGGCGGTGATGATGGTCGGAGAGATCGCCGCCGGGTTTTATACCGGCTCCATGGCCCTGCTGGCCGACGGGTTTCACATGGCGACCCATGCCGGTGCGCTCGGCATCGCCGCCCTCGCCTATGGTTATGCCCGACGGCATGCGGCGGATGCCCGTTACAGTTTCGGCACCGGCAAGGTCGGCGATCTCGCCGGCTTCGCTTCGGCGGCGATCCTCGCCATCGTCGCCGCCGCTATGGCTGTTGAATCGCTGCTGCGGCTGTACCAGCCGGTGGAGGTGGCATTCGGCGAGGCTGCGCTGGTGGCGGTGCTGGGGCTGATCGTCAATCTGGTCAGCGCTTTCCTGCTCGGCGGCGGCCACGCGCACGCGCACGAACATTCGCATGGCCATACGCATGATCATGATCATGGACACCCGCATCACCACGCCGTCGGCGGTGGCGACAATAATCTGCGCGGTGCCTATCTGCATGTGCTGGCCGACGCGCTGACCTCGGTGCTCGCCATTTTCGCGCTCATCGCCGGCGGCAGCCTGGGCTGGGTGTGGCTCGACCCGGCCATGGGCGTGTTCGGCGGCCTCGTCATTGCCCGTTGGGCGTGGAGCCTGATGCGCGACACCGCCGCCGTGCTGCTCGACACCACCGATGCGGAGGTGGCGGGCGAGGTGACACAGGCCGTCGAGGGTCCCGGCGATGTCCGCATCGCCGATCTGCATGTCTGGCGCATCGGCCCGGAGGCGCATGCCGCCATCATCAGCGTCGTCGCGCCGTTGGGCGTCACCTGCGAGGCCATCCGCGCCCGACTGGCGCCGGTGCATGAGCTCAAGCACGTGACCGTCGAGTGCCGGCACGCCGCCTGAAAAGGCGCGGTCACAGCTTCGCGAAGGGTGGCCGGGCTAACCTTCTGGAAACCATACGGGCGTTAATCGGCAACGATCGGCGCGCTGGAGCATTCTCTTCGCCCTCCTGCCGTCGATCTGCCTTGATGCGACGCTAGCCGAGCTGCCATGAACCTGTTGCGCACCTTTTTCCTGCTCGGCTTCGCCCTGCTCCTCGCCGGCTGCGCGAGCATGGACGGCGATGATCGCGGCTCGATCCCCATTCCGCAGAAGCTGATGCAGGAGATGGCCGCCAAGGGCATGACGCCCGACGACCCGATCATGGTGCGCATCTACAAGCAGGAGAGCGAGCTGGAGGTGTGGAAGCGCACCCGTTCCGGCCGCTATGCCCTGCTCAAGACCTATCCGCTTTGCCGCTGGTCGGGCAAGCTCGGGCCGAAGACCCGCGAGGGCGACCGGCAGGCGCCGGAGGGCTTCTACACCGTCACGCGCGGCCAGCTGAATCCGCGCTCGCAATATTACCTCTCCTTCAATCTCGGCTATCCCAACGCCCTCGAACAGGCGCTCGGCTACAGCGGCAGCGCGCTGATGGTGCATGGCGCCTGCACCTCCGCCGGCTGCTACGCCATGACCAATGACGGCGTCGGCGAGGTCTATGCGCTGGCGCGCGACGCGCTCGCCGCCGGCCAGCCCGGGTTCCAGGTGCAGTCCCTGCCCTTCCGCATGACGCCCGCCAATCTGGCCGAGCACCGCGCCAACCCGAACATGGCCTATTGGCGCAATCTGAAGGAAGGCACCGACCTGTTCGCCGTCACCCGTGTGCCGCCCAATGTCTCGGCCTGCGGCGGACGCTACCGCTTCACGCCGGGCACTGAGCCGGCGCCGGCACCGACCGACCCGCTCGCGCCCTGCCCGGCCATAGCGCCTGACGCCGCCCTGGTCGCGGCGGCGAGTAAGCAGGCGCAGGATGAGCAGGCCATCGCCGCCCTCGCCGCAAGCCGCCCACCGGCTAATGCCTCCTATGTCGATGGCGGCATGCACCCGAGCTTCCGTGACATTCTGCGCCGCTCCGGCCCGCAGAAGCTGGCGGCGATGACCTCGGGCGGCAAGATCCCGGTGAGCGAGCCGACCGCCGCCCTCGCCGATCCCTATAAGGGCGCCGAGCAGGGCTATGAGGAAGGCGACAGCGCCAATTAGCTGCGCCTTGCCATCTTCCCACGGCCGGCGCTTTGCGGCAGATAGGCCCCTCACGCTGAGGCAAGAGGCGAGATGGCCACCCGAATGACCCCGAGCGAGATGCTGGCCACGGCCCGCCATCTCAAGCGCCTGCCCTTCACGGAAGCCGATCTCGCCATGATCCGCTCCGGCACGCCGGCGGTGGCGCCGAAGCTGTCGGCGAAGTACGAGCCCTCCGAGGGATTCTACTACCTTGCCGCGCCCTCGCTCCATATGGAGTTTGTCGTGGTCAAGGAGGTGCGGCTGCGCCTGCCCTTCCTCACCCTGCCGCGCTACGTGATCCTCATGGGGTTCGAGCATGGCGAGGTCTGGGAAATCGGGCCGACGGTAAAGCGCCTGCGTGCCGTGCCTTACATCTTCCAGCGCATGGCGGCGACCGATAGCTGGCTCGACAGCGAATATGGCCGCAAGAAGTAGCGGCCGTTTCAGCCGATCCGCACCGGCGGCGGGCGGCCGCCGATCAGCAGCAGGTCGCTCTCGTCCTTGAGCGTCACCCCGGTGACGCGGCGCGCCAGCGCCTCCTTCAGCAGCCAGGCGAGCTTGAAGGCGGCGTGCTCGTGCGACAGCCCTTCGCCGCGTACATTGGAAATGCAGTTGCGCTCGGCATCGGAGCGGCCGGCGCGCGGGGCGAAGGTGAGGTAGAGCCCGAGACTGTCCGGCGAGGACAGGCCCGGCCGCTCGCCGATCAGCACCACGCAGGCACTCGCCTTCAGCCGTTCCCCCACCTCGTCCCCCAGAGCCACACGCGCCTGCGACGCGATAGAGACCGGCCCGACGCTCCAGCCGGCCTCGGCGATCCGCGCCTTGAAAGCCGAGAGGAACGGCACCGCCTGCGCGTGGATCGCGGTGGATGAGAGCCCGTCCGCCACCACGAGCGCCAGATCGACCGACGCCCCCGCCCGCGCCTCCAGCAGCGCCCGGCTTTCGTCGGAGAGCCGGCGCCCGAGATCGGGGCGGCACAGATAGGCGTCGCGCGCCGGGGCGGCGGAGGTCACTTCCAGAGTCTCGAAACCCAGTGCCGCGACTTCTGCCGCCATGCGGGCGGAATCGAAGGGCAGATGCACCGCATCGCGCGCCTGCGCATGAGCGAGGGCGAAGCGCAGCACCTCACGCGTCGGCAAGCCGGTGCCGGCGCGCCCCAGCGCAATTCGGGCCGGCGTGATTCCGGCGAGCCGGCGCCAGCTGTCCTCGATCACCGCCGCGTCGATCGGCTCGGCGGCTGTGTCTTCCCGCACCTCGCTCATGCCGCCAGCTCCGGCGCGGCCGCGAGCAGCGGATGGCTGCCGCGCTGCGTCTTCAGCCGCCCGCCGGGGTCGGTGATCCCCATGCGCTGCAGCCACGCCTCGAATTCCGGCGCCCGCTTCAGCCCGAGCACCTCGCGAAGATAAAGCTGATCGTGGAACGAGGTGGACTGGTAGTTCAGCATCACGTCGTCCGAGCCGGGAATGCCCATGATATAGGTCACGCCCGCCGCGCCGAGCAGCGTCATCAGCGTGTCCATGTCGTCCTGGTCGGCCTCGGCATGGTTGGTGTAGCAGACGTCGCAGCCGAGCGGCACGCCCATCAGCTTGCCGCAGAAATGGTCCTCCAGCCCGGCGCGGATGATCTGCTTGCCGTCATAGAGATATTCCGGCCCGATGAAGCCGACCACCGTGTTCACCAGCAGCGGCTTGAACGGCCGGCACACCGCATAAGCGCGCGCTTCCAGCGTCTGCTGGTCGACACCGTAATGGGCGTTGGCCGACAGCGCCGACCCCTGGCCGGTCTCGAAATACATCACATTGTCGCCGAGCGCGCCGCGCTTGAGCGAGAGCGCCGCCTCGCGGCCCTCCTTCAGCGTGGCGAGGTCGATGCCGAAGGAGGCATTCGCCTTCTGCGTGCCCGCCACTGACTGGAAGACGAGATCGACCGGCACGCCGCGATTGATCACCTCGGTGGAGGTCGTGACATGGGTCAGCACGCAGGCCTGCGTCGGGATGTCGAAGCGCTGGATGATGCCGTCGATCAGCTTCAGCAGTTCGCTCAGCACCGGCACGCTGTCGGAAGCCGGGTTGATGCCGATCACCGCATCGCCGCAGCCATAGAGCAGCCCGTCGAGGATGGAGGCGGTGACGCCGGCGGGATCGTCGGTGGGATGGTTGGGCTGGAGCCGCACCGCCATGGTGCCGGGCAGGCCGATCGTGTTGCGGAAGCGCGTCACCACCCGGCACTTCTTGGCGACCGCGATCAGGTCCTGGTTGCGCATCAGCTTGGAGACGGCCGCCGCCATTTCGGGCGTAATCGCCGGGGCAAGGGCGGCGAGCGCCTCGCTGGTGGCGCCGGTTGAGAGCAGGAAGTCGCGAAAATCGCCCACCGTCATGTGCGAGATCGGGCGGAAGGCGGCAGCGTCATGCGTGTCGATGATGAGGCGTGTAACCTCGTCTTCCTCATAAGGCACCAGCGCCTCGTTGAGGAAGGTGGTCAGCGGCACGTCGGCGAGGCACATGCGGGCGGCGACGTTTTCTTCCGCCGTCGCGGCGGCGATGCCGGCCAGCATGTCGCCGGAGCGTAGCGGCGTCGCTTTCGCCATCAGGTCCTTCAGATCGGCGAAGGCGTAAACATGCGATCCGGCGACGGTGCGGTAGGCCATGGGCAGGTCCCTTCGGCGCCCGGTGCTCAACATGGCGCCATGGGCAAAATGTATCCTGCCGCCGCCTGCCGGCAAAGCGCAACTTCGGTCGTCCCCTCTCGACGCCGCACGACTGGCATACCACGCTGGACGTCGCCCGCGCCGGCCGTTACCACGCGCCGGAAATCCTCGGAGGAAACGCCATGGCCACCTTCATTCTCATTCACGGCTCCTGGCATTGGGGCGGCTGCTTCCAGAAAGTGGCGAACCTGCTCGGCGCCGCCGGCCATGCGGTGATCGCGCCGGACCTCGCCAGCCACGGTTTCGACCCCACGCCCACCGCCGCCGTCACCGACATTTCCATCTACGCCGCCCCGGTGCGCGCGGCGCTGGAGGAGATCGAGGGCAAGGCGATCCTCGTCGGCCATTCCGTCGGCGGGGCCACCTGCACCTGGCTGGGTGAGGAAATGCCGGAGCGTATCGAGGCGCTGGTCTATCTCACCGGCTTCATGGCGCCCAACGGCAAGACAGCGCGCGACTTCGTCATGACGCCGGCCTATCTCAAGGACCCGGCCATCGTCGAGACGCAGGGCATGCTCCGCCTCGGCAAGGAGGGGCTCGGCCTCGATCTCTCCCGCCGCGACCTCATCGCCCGTTCGCTCTATTCCGACTGCAGCGCGCATGACATCGACCGCGCCCTGCCCAATCTCGTGCGCCTCACCCCGCACGCGCCCTTCGCCGCCATCTCGGCCATCACCCCGCACCGCTTCGGCCGCCTGCGCCGGCACTACATCGAATGCTTGCAGGACCGCGGCCTGCCGCTGGCCGTGCAGCGGGAAATGCAGGCGGCGGTGCCGGGCGCCCATGTCCACGCGCTCGACACCGGCCATTCGCCATTCTTCAGCGCGCCGGAGGCCGTGGCGGAGCTGTTATTGAACATCCGCTGAGCCCGCCGGGCCACACCCGGCCCGCATCCGGCGGGGAAAGGTCCACGCCCCCTTCCCCGCCGGCCTCGGCACCCGCTAGCCTGAGCGGACTTCCAGAAGCCCGAAGGCTCACAAGAGGCTCGAATGTCCGATCAGGAAAAGCTCGCCGCGCTGCGCGCAAAATATGCCGGCGTCGGCGGTGGCGTCGTCTATGACGAAACCTTCAAGCGCGTCGCCGAACTGCAGTTCAAGGACGGCGAAAAGCGCGTCTGGCCGTGGGCCGGCGCGGCGACGCTGCTCGACGCCCCCTATCGCCCCGATGTGCAGGAGCTGGCCGATTTCGGCGGTCTCGACATGGCGCTCATCGGCGTGCCGATGGATCTCGGCGTCACCAACCGCGCCGGCGCCCGCCTCGGCCCGCGCGCCGTGCGCGCCATCGAGCGCGTCGGGCCCTATGAGCATGTGCTCGGCATGGTCCCCGCCGCCGAGGCCAAGGTGGCGGATATTGGCGACGTGCCGTTCCGCTCGCGCTTCAGCCTCGATTCCTGCCATGAGGACATCGAGGCCTTCTATAAGAAGATCGTGGCCGCGGGCGTCATCCCGCTCTCCTGCGGCGGCGATCATTCCATCACCGGCTCCATCCTCAAGGCGGTGGGCGAAAAGCGGCCGGTGGGCATGCTGCACATCGACGCCCATTGTGACACCTCCGGCACCTATGAGGGCGCGAAGTTCCACCATGGCGGCCCCTTCCGCAACGCGGTGCTGGACGGCGTACTCGACCCGGCGCGCACCATCCAGATCGGCATTCGGGGCGGCGCGGAATTCCTGTGGGAGTTCTCCTATGAGAGCGGCATGACCGTGATCCATGCCGAGGAGGTCACCGGCCTCGGCGTGCCTGCCATCGTGGCGAAGGCCAAGGAAGTGCTGGGCGACGGGCCGGTCTATGTCTCCTTCGATGTCGACAGCCTCGACCCCGCCTTCGCCCCCGGCACCGGCACGCCGGAAATCGGGGGTCTCACCTCGCGCGAGGTGCTGGAACTGCTGCGCGGGCTGAACGGGCTCGACGTGATCGGCGGCGATGTGGTGGAAGTGGCCCCGCAATATGACGCCACCTCCAACACCGCTCATGCGGCGGCGCAGGTGCTGTTCGAGATCTTCTGCCTGGCGGTGACGGCACACAAGGCGCGGAAGGGCTCCTGATGCGCCTCGCTCTCTGGCAGACGGCGGGCGATCCCGGCAACGAGCCCGCCGCCAATCTCGACCGGCTGGACGCGGCGGCGGCAAAGGCGGCGGAAGGCGGTGCCGATCTGCTGCTGGCGCCGGAAATGTTCCTCACCGGCTACAATATCGGCCGCGAGGCGGCTTTGGCGAAGGCGGAGCCGGCGGAGGGCCCCAGCGCCCGCCGCGCCGCCGACATCGCCCGCGCGCACGGGATTGGCCTCTGCTACGGCTATCCCGAGCGCGGCGATGGCGGGGCGATCTATAATTCCTGCCTGCTACTGGCCAAGGACGGCACGCGCCTGCTCAATTTCCGCAAGACGCATCTGTTCGGCGATCTCGACCGGGCGATGTTCGCGCCCGGCGAGGGCACGGCGGAACTGGCCCGCTTCGAGGGCTACGGCGTCGGCATGCTCATCTGCTACGACGTGGAGTTCCCCGAGGCGGTGCGGGCGCTGGCGCTGGCGGGCGCCGACCTCGTTCTGGTGCCGACCGCCAACATGAAGCCCTATGACGCGGTCTCGCTCTATGTCGTGCCGGCCCGCGCCTTCGAGAACGAGCTGTACGTCGCCTACGCCAATCGCTGCGGCGTCGAGGGCGAACTCGACTATATGGGCCTGAGCTGCGTCGGCGATCCCATGGGCGGAAATCTGGTGCTGGCGGGCGATGGCGAGGAACTCATCTTCGCCGATCTCGATCCGGCCCGACTGCGAGAGGCCCGCCGTCTCAGCACGCATCTCGGCGACCGGCGGCCGGAGGTCTACGGGCGTCTCTAGTCACTCCTCAAAACGACGGCTCCCGGAGCGGCCTTTCGGCCGTCCGGGAGCCCCCTATTGCGTAGAGCTGCGCTCAGTGCGCCGGCTGCTCGCGGCCGACCGTGGCCGGCGCCGCTTCCGCCTCCACCGCGCTGCGGGCGATCAGCCGCGCGCGCAGCGGCTTCAGCACGAACAGGGCGAGCAGAGCGGCGACGGCGTTGAGCCCGACCGCGATGGCAAACACCGCGTACCAGCCATAGATCGAGGCGACGACGCTGGCGAGCGGCACCAGCAGCGCCGCCGTGCCCTTGGCGGTGTAGAGCATGCCGGCATTGGTGGCGGCGAACTTCGAACCGAACGTGTCGCCGCAGGTCGCCGGGAACAGCGAGTAGATCTCGCCAAACACGCCGAAGAAGCAGGCGGTGGCCAGCACGAACACAAGCGGGTTCGAGCCGTGAAACACCATCACCAGCAGCATCACCGCCGCGGTGCCGAAGGCGATGAACATCGTGTTCTCACGGCCGATGCGGTCGGAGACATAGCCGAAGACCGGGCGGCCGAAGCCGTCGAAGATGCGGTCGAGCGAAATGGCGAGCGTCAGCGCGGCAGCGGAGAGGCCGAAGATGCTGACCGGCGTATCGGCGACGCCGAGATCATGCGCGATCGGGCCGATCTGCGCCGCCGCCATCAGGCCACCGGACGCGACCATGACGAACATGAGATAGAGCAGCCAGAACACCGGCTTGCCGAGCGTCTGCGACGGCGGATAGTCGACCTTGCTCTGCGGGATGCGCAGCGCCTTCTTCGGCGCGGCGATCTTGAACGACGGCGGGTAGAGGAACTGGGCCGCGATCAGCACGATCAGCCCCTGGCCGAGGCCAAACCAGAAGAACGCGGTCTGGTAGCCATGCGCAGCGATGGTGTTGGCGATCGGCACCACGGTCAGCGCCGCGCCGGCGCCGAAGCCGGCGGCGGTGGCACCGGCGGCAAGACCGCGCCGGTAGGGGAACCACTTCAGCGCATTGCCGACGCAGGTGCCATAGACCGAGCCCGCACCGATGCCGCCGCACACGGCACCGACATAGAGCATGGTGAGCGAGCCGGCATAGGAATTGATGACCCAGGCCAGCGCGATCATGACCGCGCCGAAGCTCAGCACCACGCGCGGGCCGTAGCGGTCGACGAACCAGGCCTCGACCGGCACCAGCCAGGTCTCGGTGAGAACGAACAGCGTGAACGCGGTCTGGATCGCCGCGCGGCCCCATCCATGCGCCTGGTCGATCGGGTCGACGAACAGGGTCCAGCCATATTGAAGATTGGCGATCATCGCCATGCAGAGAATGCCGCAGCCGAGCTGGAACCAGGGTTCCCAGGGGCGGACCGCCGTCGTCTTGGTGTCCATTGACGTCTCCTCAACCTGATGAATGCCGCGCAGCTCTTCGCGGCTGCTTCAAATCCGCCGGACCTGTCGAAGCGCGGCAATCGTCGCTTTCCCAAGGGAAAGGATCGACGCGCCGTTCCAAGAAAAATGACCGGAACGAGACTATCGAGCGCCGTCCCGTGACCCAGCGTAAACAACCAATGCCCATGCCGGACGGTGTCACAAGATTGATACGATAGATATCATCAATATTTACGGATTCAACATGAAATATACCAACGTATAATGACGTAACGCCAATTGCTTTAGTCTTGCCGTTTGCGTCAACTATGACCTTTAGCGAAAAAGACGAGCCAAGATGTTGGCTCTCTTTGTCACGGCAGCAGATGTTGAGACGGAGCGCGGCAAGGACGTGACGAGCGCCCTGCCCTAGCGTCTCGACGCACCACGCGGCTCTCTGTTCGGTCGAAGCTCTTTAGACGGCGGGGGACATGCAGCTCGCGAGCCGGCGATCCGCTACGGACGCCGCAGAGGAAGCGGGCCGCGCGCGCCGTGACCGGGCAACCCGCGCGTTCATCTCACGGAACCGGGAGGCCGGTCGCCGCGTTCTGTTACCGCTCGTCGGTCGGCTCATCGCCGGCCGGCGCAGGCCCACGGGGAAAACCATGAACCGAACTGTCCTGACCGTCGCCGTCGTCGTGCTTGCCTGCGTGGCCGGCTTCTTCGCCTACCGCGCTTATGAGCGCGACCAGAATTCGCTGCAGATCGAAGTCGGTCCGCAGGGCGTGAAGGTCGACCCGCCGGGCTGAACGCGCTCCTCCGCCTGCGGGGCGCCTGGTATGTCTGCCGGCGCCCCGGCTGTTTTCCCGGCCCGACGCTCTGGACCATTTCGGCTTTGGCCGCGTTTTCTTCACGCAAACCGGTATCCACTTCGCTCGAAAACGCTCTAAAAGCGCCTCCGATATCCCCCAGCCGCGCTGCCTCTTGCGCTTCACGCTGCCGTTCGGAGTGCCGTCATGTCGTCCACCCTTGCCGCCGGGTCCGCCGGCGCGGTCGCCAATCCCCGCTCGCGCGTCATTCTCGCGAGCCTGATCGGCACCACCATCGAATTCTATGATTTCTACGTCTACGCCACGGCGGCGGTGCTGGTGTTTCCGCACCTGTTCTTCCCGCCCGGCAATGAGACCACGGCTCTGCTTGCGTCGTTCGCCATCTTCGGTGCTGCCATGGTGGCGCGGCCGCTGGGGGCGATCTTCTTCGGTCATCTCGGCGACAAGCGCGGGCGCAAGGTGACGCTGGTCGGCGCCCTGCTCACCATGGGCATCGCCACCTTTCTCATCGGCCTGCTGCCCACCTTCCACCAGGTCGGCTGGTTCGCCCCGGCGCTGCTGGTGGTGATGCGCCTCGCCCAGGGCTTCGCCATAGGCGGCGAATGGAGCGGCGCGGCGCTGGTGGCGACGGAGAACGCCCCGCCCGGCAAGCGCGCGGTCTATGGCACCTTCCCGCAGCTCGGCGCGCCGCTGGGGTTCATCCTGGCCAACGGCCTGTTCCTCATCATCGCCGCGCTGTTGCCTTCGGAAGACCCGACGCGCCCGTCCGATGCCTTCCTCGAATGGGGCTGGCGTATCCCCTTCCTGTTCTCCATCGTCATGGTGGCGGTCGGCCTGTGGGTGCGCCTGCACCTCGTGGAAAGCACGGCGTTCAAGAAGACGGTGTCGGACGGCAAGGTGCACAAGCTGCCGCTCGCCTCGGTGTTCCGCACGCATTTCCGCCAGCTGGTGCTCGGCACCTTCTACATGCTGGCAACCTATGTGCTGTTCTACCTGATGACCACCTTTTCGCTGAGCTATGGCCGCGCGGGCACCGGCGCCGCCCTGCCCGGCCTTGGCTATGACTACACCACCTTCGTGCTGATGATGATCATCGGCGTGGTGTTCTTCGGCGTCTTCACCATGGTCTCCGGCCCGTGGGCCGACCGCTGGGGCCGCCGCCGCACGCTGATCGGGGTGACGCTGGCGATCATGGCGTTCGGCCTTCTCTGGGTACCGATGCTCGCCGGCGGCACCTTCGGGGTCATGGCCTGGCTCATCCTCGGCTTCAGCCTGATGGGCATGACCTTCGGCCCGATGGGCGCGCTGCTGCCGGAACTGTTCCCGGCCAATGTGCGCTACACCGGCTCGGGCATCGCCTACAACGTCTCCTCCATCCTCGGCGCGGCGGTGGCGCCCTTCATCGCCGTGGCGCTGTGGGCGTGGGGCGGTGGCAGCCCGTTCTGGGTCGGCGTCTATCTCACCGCCATGGCGAGCCTCACTTTGCTTGCGCTGCTGCTCGGCAAGGAGACGCGCGACGTGGACATCGAGGCCTGACCGCCCGACCCGGAGGCTTGCATCGGCGCGCTCCACATGCAAATGATACATTGTATCACTTTGCATGTGGAGCTTCGCCATGCCCGACACACGTCTTCCGGTCACGGTCCTTTCCGGCTTTCTCGGTGCCGGCAAGACCACCCTGCTCAACCATGTGCTGGCGAACCGCGAAGGGCTGCGCGTCGCGGTGATCGTCAACGACATGTCGGAGGTGAACATCGACGCCGAGCTGGTGCGGGCGGGCGACGCCAATCTTTCGCGCACGCAGGAAAAGCTGGTCGAAATGACCAATGGCTGCATCTGCTGCACCCTGCGCGACGATCTCCTCGCCGAGGTGAAGCGCCTCGCCGATGAAGGCCGCTTCGACTACCTGCTCATCGAATCCACCGGCATCGCCGAGCCGCTCCCGGTCGCCGCCACCTTCGAGTTCCGTGATGAGGACGGCTTCTCGCTCTCGGATGTCGCCCGGCTCGACACCATGGTGACGGTGGTGGACGCGGCCAATCTCCTGCGGGATTTCGGCTCGCGCGATTTCCTGCGGGATCGCGGCGAGGTTGCCGGCGAGGAGGACAGCCGCACCCTGGTCGATCTGCTCACCGACCAGATCGAGTTCGCCGACGTGATCGTGCTCAACAAGGTGTCCGATGTCGCGCCGGCGCGTCGGCGCGAGGTGCGCGCGGTGGTGAAGGCGCTGAACCCGGACGCGCTGATCATCGAGACCGATCAGGCGCATGTGCCGCTCAAGCACATTCTCGGCACCGGCCGCTTCGATTTCGAGCGCGCCCATGAGCACCCCACCTGGTTCAAGGAGCTGAACGGCTTTCGCGACCATGTGCCGGAAACCGAGGAATACGGCATTTCCAGCTTCGTCTACCGCGCCCGCCGGCCGTTCCACCCCGAGAAGTTCAACGCCTTCCTCGCCCGCACCTGGCCGGGGCTGGTGCGCGCCAAGGGGCTGTTCTGGCTGGCGACGCGACCGCGCCGGGTCGGCGAGATGTCGCTCGCCGGCGCCATCTGCCGCACCGGCTCGATCGGTCAGTGGTGGGCGGCGATTCCGACCGAGCACTGGCCGACTCAGGCGGATTGGCGCTCCTGGCTGCGCCAGCACTGGACGCCGGGTTATGGCGACCGAAGGCAGGAACTGGTGTTCATCGGCGTCAATCTCGACGAGCCGGCCATCCGCGCGGCGCTCGACGACTGCCTGGTCGGCCCGCTGCGGCCGACGCTGTTCGATCCCGAGCCGCTGAAGCATCTGCCCGACCCGTTCCCCGCCTGGGAGCGCATGTCGGCCTGAGCCACCCGCAGCGCCCGCTTTCGCTCAGGCGCGGCCCGCCAGCAGGCCCTGCATCGAGCGGGCAATGTCGGCGGGGCGATAGGGCTTGGCGAAGAACAGGCTTCCCTCGGGCATATCCGCCGCAGCGGCGATCCGGTTGCCGGAGGTGACGATGATCTGCACAGGCGGCCAGCGTTTGCGCACGGCGGCGGAGAGTTTCAGCCCGTCCATGCTGCCGGGCATGTCGATATCGGTGAACACCAGCCGGATGGCGGGGATGGCTTCCAGAATCGCCAGGGCCTGATCGGCACTGGCGGCCTCATGCACTTCGAAGCCATTTTCGGCGAGATAGTCCGCAATGTCGAAGCGCACCAGCGGCTCGTCTTCCACCACCAGCACTGCGATTGGCATCGTCAAAAACCCCCGGCATTGCCCACGGCAAAATGCCATGGCGAGCGGCAACGCGGCATGTCGAAGAATGATCCCGTTTTTGCCGTGCCACATTTTCGTGACGCACGACGGCGGATCGGCCGAGACTGACGATCACGTCGCGTTCTTGCCGCTTGTCGCGCGGGGCGGGAAGGGTTTATGAAGTCGCCTTCAATGCCGCGCCCCGTGGGGTCGCGTCTCTCCTCGCCCCCGTCATCCCATGACAGGCGACCGCGCCGGTTCTCACGAACCGCCCAACCAGCAGCCTCGCTGCATGTGATCGGACACGAATTGCAGGTCCTCGTTCGCGACAACAATGTCGAACAAGCTATGCGCGTTCTCAAGAAGAAGATGCAGCGCGAAGGCATCTTCCGCGAGATGAAGGCGCGCCGCTCCTATGAGAAGCCCTCCGAGCGCCGCGTGCGCGAAGATGCCGAAGCGGTTCGCCGCAGCAAGAAGGCCGCGCGCAAGCAGGCCATCCGCGAAGGGCTCATCGCCGCCCCGAAGAAGAAGCCGATGGTCGGCCGTGGCGCCCCCCGCCCTGCCGCTCCGGTGGCCGAATAAAAATAAATTTGTCAGGGGTTGTGAGATTTCCGCAACCCCGGTACGATTAGATATCGATCTTGGACGTTGAACTTTGTTTTGCGCAGCTTTGCGCCGTAGCGAACTTCCTCTCAAATCGATGTCAACCTGATGCGCGCGTCCCGACGCGCCATCAAATCTCTATGTCGACTGAAAGGATTTAGTCATGGCGACAGGTACTGTGAAGTGGTTCAACGGCCAGAAGGGCTTTGGTTTCATTCAGCCGGACAACGGCGGCCCGGATGTGTTCGTTCACATCTCGGCGGTTGAGCGCGCGGGCATGATGGGCCTCAATGAGGGCCAGAAGATCTCCTACGAGCTCGAGACCGACCGCCGCAGCGGCAAGAGCTCGGCCGGCAGCCTCAAGGCTGCGTGACGAGACTGCTTCCGGTCAGTGACCACGGATGTACTGGCGCGGACCGTTGAGGCAGAAGTGGGAAGGCCGGGGAGACCCGGCCTTTTTCGCGTTTACAAGGGGAAGTCGCGCATGGCGAGAAAAGCACCGGAAACACCCTTCGTGCCCAAGCTCTCGCAATCCGAGAGCAAGGCCGAAACGGTGTCGCGCATCGCCATGTCGATGATCGAAAGCGACACGGTGACCCGAGACGCCAAGATCGCCCGCCTGCGCGAGGCGCGCCTCGCCCGGGAAGCCGCGGACAGCGCCGCAGCGCCCGCCCCCACCAAGCCCGCCCGCCGCACCGTCAAGCGCTAGCCTGCCCGAAAGCCGCCATGCCCGATTCCCTTGCCACCAAGCTCAAGACCCTGCGCAACCGCCTGCTGACCGAGCAGCGCGACCTCATCACCCGCGCCGCCGAAATCGACGCCCTGCCCTCCGACAAGACGCTGCAGAAGATCGCCACCCTTGAGGTCGCCATCGGTGCCGTCGAATCGCTGCTGGACGAGCAGACCGGGACTCCCGCCGCGAAATAGGCCGCACGCACGGCTCAGCCCGCCGCTCGCAGCCCCTCGGCGAGGCAGCGAAACGCCGCGAGCGCCTTCGGCAGAGCCTGCGCCGGCGCCGGGCTCGCCGCCGTCCACAGCGCCGCATTCAGCGCCACCCCGTTGAGCAGGCACGCCGCCGCCTCCGGGTCCACCGGCTTCAGCACACCTTCGGCCACCAGCATCTCCACCGTCCGCCGCGTCGTGGCGAGGCAGGCGTTCTGGCTCGGCCATTGCGAGGGATCGCCAAGCACGGCGGGCCCATCGAGCAGCACGATGCGCTGTACCTCCGGCTCCAGCGCCATTTCGATATAGGCCGCGCCCTCGGCCAGCAGGCCTTCCCAGGGCGAGGGCTGGCGGGCGGCGAGGGCCTGGGCCCGCGCGGCCATCTCGCTGTCGATCTGCTGCACCACGGCTGCCAGCAGGCCGCGCTTGTCGCCGAAATTGTGATAGAGCGCGCCGCGCGTCAGCCCGGCGGCGGCGGTGAGCTCATCCATCGAGGCTTCGGCATAGCCCTGTTCAGCGAAGGCCTTGCGCGCCGCGGCGATCAGCTTGGCGCGCGTCGCTTCCATCTTCTCCGCCCGCCGTCCCACGGCCATTGCACGCCCTCCCCCTCGCCGCATCACCAGCGTTGACATACGTCGCGTATGCGATAATTTCACATACGAACCGTATATCAATTCATCCCGCGCCGGGAAATCCCCCGCGCGGGCGGTAGGACAGGAAAGACTCATGCGCGACGCCCTTTTTCCCGCCGGCCGGCACGCCCTCTATGAAAAGCACGGCTATTCCGCCGCCATCCGTTCCGGCGATCTGCTGTTCGTCTCCGGCCAGGTCGGCAGCCGGGCGGATGGCAGCGTCGAGCCGGATTTCGCCCGGCAGGTCGACCAGGCCTTCGCCAATCTGCAGGCGGTTCTCGCCGCCGCCGGGGCAAGCTTTGATGATGTCATCGACGTGACCACGTTTCACACCGACCCCGAGCGCCAGTTCGACACGATCCTGGCGGCGAAGGCGAAGGCCTTTCCCGACGCGCCTTATCCCGCATGGACGGCCGTCGGGGTGAACTGGCTCGCCGGTTTCGATTTCGAGATCAAGGTCATCGCGCGTTTGCCCGAAACGGGCGCGGCGCCACACTGATCGGCGCAGCGACGAGCCGCTTCAGGTGAAGATTGCCTGATAGGTGAATCGCCCGCCGTCCCCGGCGATGGGGACGAGGAACATCTCCAGCTCCCCCAGCGCCTCATGGTGCAGGCGATGGGTGAGTTGGGCCAAGCGATAGGGGCCCTCGCCTTCAAACAGCAGTTGAAAGCCGTCGCGCGGGCCGGGCCCTTTCTGTGCCGGTAGTGCTGCGGCAGCGCGCAGCACGATGTGCAGTGGTGCGGCTAGCCCCACCTCGACGGCGAAACGCTCGCCGAGATGCGGCGTGAAATGCTGAATGGTCAACGCGGCAATGTCCATGTGTCCCCTGCCTCTCCCTCGCGATATGCCCACCGGACGTTGTGCGCTCAGTCGGCCCGCTCTGGACGGTAGCATTCTGTCGCGATAGGTGTAGGGGAAATCGTGGCAACCTGAGCGCGCTCCATGCCCCTGTCGCCCAATTCAGAAGTCGTTCGGCGATCTCATCCGCTCGAGGCCGCCGTCGGCGACACGCAGGTTCTGCTGGATGTTCAGCAGGGCCTTTATTTCGGTCTCAACCCGATCGCCTCGCGCATCTGGCAGAGGCTCGAACGCCCTGTCCGGGTCAGTGACCTCTGTGGGTCGCTCAAGGCGGAATATGAAGGCGAAGACGGGCGCATCGACGCCGATGTGTTCGCCTTCCTGACGCAGCTCGAAGCCCAGAACCTCATTGATGTCCGCGGGTGACGGCGCCCTCATGACCGATCGCCTTCTCTGCGGCTGGCGCGTGCGTTCCGCCATCGCCTTGCCGGAGCTTCTGGAGTGGCAGGGCGACGACCGGCCGCCAGACATTACGGTGCAATTTGGCGAGGTTGACGACAACCTGCCCGGCGGGCGGACGATCGGCTCATGGCTGCAGATCGACGACGCCGGCAACGGCCTGTTGCAGGTGCCTATGGTGGGTCGGTTCCTTGTGCGACCGTCGGGCGACATCACCATCGCGCCGCAGCCGCAGGCGAGCGAGGCCGAGATGCGGCTGCTCCTGCTCGGATCGGTGCTCGGCCTGGTCTGCCATCAGCGCGGTCTGCTGCCGCTGCATGCGTCCAGCGTCGTGATGGAGGGCGGCGCGGTCGCCTTCTGCGGTCCTTCGGGCATGGGCAAGTCCACGCTGGCGCTGCGCTTCGCCCGACGCGGCCACGCGGTCGTGTCGGACGATGTCTGCGTTCTCGACGCCGGCAGCCCCGCCCGGGTTCGCCCCTCCTTTCCGCGGCTGAAACTGTGGCGCGATGCGATGGAAGATGCGGCAGTGTCGCTGGAAGGGCTGGAAGGCAACGGGCGCGGAGCGGAGAAATTCCATTTCATCGGTCCGCATGGCGGCGTGCGCGACACCCTGCCGCTGCGGGCCATCTTCCTGCTGCGCCGGGCCGAGAGTGCCGAGTGCGAAGGCATTGAGCGCCTGTCGGCACCGCTCGACATTCTCGCCGCGCTGCAGGCCGAAACCTTCCGGCCGCAGGTCGGGCGAGCCCTGGGGGACGCGAAGGCGCTGTTCCAGTCCCGCACGCTGATCGCCCGCGAGGTGCCAATATACTGGCTCAAGCGCCAGGCGGACGCCCCGCCCGAGCGCTGGCTCGACGCCATCGCCGCGACCGTTCGGGGATGAGTGGCCTCGCCCTCATCGCCTCCTGTCCCAAATCCGGCAACACCTGGCTGCGGGCTTTCCTGGCCAGCCCTCTGCGTGGCGGCCAGCCGATCGATCTCAATGCCGATCTGGCCCGAATCGGAAACCTGACCGCACGCGCCGCAGGACTTTCACGCGGGGCTTGGAGCATGCCGACCTGACGCCGCACGAAGTCGCGCTGGTGCGGGCCCTCACCAGCCGCAGCATCGCCAGCGATCAGCCGGGCCTCTGCAAGACGCATGACAGCCATCTCGTCCAACCCGACGCGCGCGAACCGGCGATCCCGGTCGATGCGATCGGCCGCGTCGTCTATGTGATCCGCGATCAGCGCGATGTCGCGAGCTCGCTGGCGCATCATTTCGGCTGGTCGCTCCCGACGAGCGTCGACCGGATGGCCGATACGGCGTTCCGCATCGGCGGTTTGTCGACACGCCTCAATGGGAATGTCGAGCGCTGGCCCGACGCCATCGCCGCGACCTCACGGAGATGCAATCTTCAACTCTCGGCATGACATGTCCGGCAGGGCCGTCGCCACGTTCTATGAAATGAAGCTGCCGTCGCCCGGGTTGGTGTTATCAAACTCGGCGTCAGCGGCCGATGTGACAGTAAGCGCCGGCGTTTCCCATGTGATCCGAGCCCTGGGCATCTCGCTACCCGGCACAGCGGTGTCCGGTTTCACCATTGGTTCGTCGTTCATCCGAAGCCTCCCAAAAACAGTCGAGCCACAACTTTCGGTCGCTGAAAGTCGACCATGCGCGGCGACTCCGGTCAATCGCCTCCTGCCCGGAAAATCACGGGTCTGGGGCGCCTGGCCGTGAATGTGAGAAGGGATATCAATACCGGTGATTGACTTGATCAAAGCGTGCTCGTTATGGTTGTGTTCATTGCACGTCACCCACGGCTGGTTTCAGCGGGGTTTGGAGGCATCGCGATGAGTGACTACTTTTTCGGTGAGATCCGGGTCTTTGCACATCACGCCATTCCGCGCGGATGGCTGGAGGCAAATGGTCAGCTTCTCCCTGTGGCCCAGAATCGAGCGCTCTTTTCCCTGTTGGGGAACAGGTATGGCGGCGATGGCCGGGTGAATTTCGCCCTGCCCGATTTGCGCGGACGGGTACCGATCGGCTTTCGCAGCGACCCCATGTCCGGCCCGGCTTATCCTCTGGGCTCGGCCGGCGGGTCCGAAGCGGTCGCGCTGACGTTGGCCACGCAGCCGCCGCACCAGCATGTGTTCGCGGCCTGCACGACGCTGGGCACCAAGCAGAACACGGAAAATGGATTTCATCTGGCAGCGGTCTCTCCGGACAACGACGCCAAGAAAACCCGTTTTCTCTATGGCCGCCATCAGGGCGCGGGCAAAACCGTCGCGCTGCATGCCGACACGATAGAGGCAAATGAAGGGGGGCAGAACCACAACAACATGCAGCCTTTTACAGTGCTGACCTACTGCATCAGCACGGGCGGCCTTTGGCCGTCACGGGAATAGGGAGGCGAAATTGGTCGAATATTATGTTGGCGAGATCAGGGCATTTGCTGGCAATCGTGTCCCGTACGGCTGGGCGTGGTGCGACGGGAAGAAGATAACCATCCAGGACCATGAAGCCCTCTTCAGTCTGCTGGGCACCACCTGGGGTGGCGATGGCGTTAAACAATTTGCCCTGCCGGATCTGCGCGGCCGGCTGCCGGTTGGCGCGGGCCAGGGCATAGGACTCGTCACGCGCACGCTGGGCGAACAGGGCGGCGAAGAGCAGGTGGGTCTCACCGCCGAGCAACTGCCGCCCCATAAGCACCCCCTGATGGCAACGATCGACGCGGCAGACACCAACGAGCCCGGCGTGGGTGTGATTTTTGCCACGGCAGCTTCCCCGGACGCGGCAGCAAACCGGGCCGGGCTACCTTATATTCACGACATGAGCGGAGTCACAGTTGTGAAGAATATACTTGCTCCCGGCACAGTCCGCATCTTGAGTCATAGCCACTCCGCGAAACACTCCAATCTTATGCCATCACTTTCCATCAATTACATCATCGCGCTCAACGGCATCTACCCAAGCCCCTGATATAACGGAGACTATGATGGACGCCTTCACAGGAGAAATTCGCGCCTTTTGTTTCGACTATCCTCCAGTAAACTGGGCCTACTGCAATGGCGCAAAAGTGCACGCCCGCCAGAACCCTGTACTGCTGGGGATTATCGGTTACACCTATGGCGGAGATCAACGGGAATTTTTTCACCTGCCGGACCTCCAGGGAAAAGCGGCGATGGGGGCGAGCGAAACACACAAGTTGGGCGCGCGGACGGGCGAACCGGAGGTCGCCCTCAGCCCAGCGCACACTCCACCTCATGATCACCTCGTCGCGACGTTTATTGGCAATCTTCCCGACGACAAGCTCAGCGCGAGTCCGGAGGGCAACTATCTCGGGCGGTACGAAATAGCGAACGTCAACAAGATCGCCCTGCATTACCTCCCCGGCACCAAGCCACCAGATACCTTTCTTCACGAGGGAAGCGTCGCTCCAGCAGGCTCGGGCGCCCCACATGAGAACCGGCAGCCCTATCTCGCGCTCAATTACTGCATCTGCACGTATGGCGAGTTCCCGCGATTTGATGACTGACATGGACATGGGACCCGGACATGCCGAACGTCTCCCTCGAGCGCCGATGCCCGTGCCGGGCCTGCCGGTCTCCCTCCGCCGTGAGGCCCCCGACGACGCCCCCTTCCTCGCCGCGCTGTTCGCCAGCGTGCGCGGGCCGGAATTCGAGGGCAATGGCTGGCCGGATGAGGTTCGCGACGCCTTTCTGGCTGACCAGTTCCGCCTCCAGGTCATTCATTACGCGCGCTTCTACGCCGGCGCGGAATTCCTGATCGTCGAGCGGCAGGGCGTCCCGATCGGCCGGCTCTATATCCACCGCAGTTCGGGTGACCACCGCATCGTCGACATCAGCCTGCTGCCCGAGGCGCGCAACCAGGGAATCGGCGGCGCGCTGCTGGACATGGCCTGCGCCGAGGCCGACCGGCTCGGGCGCCCCGTCTCCATCCATGTCGAGAAGAACAATCCCGCCCAGCGGCTCTATCGGCGCAAGGGATTCACACCGGCCGGTGAGAGCGGGCCTTCTTGGCTGATGATCCGCGCGCCAAGGTCGGAGGTGCCGGCCGAAGCGCCGGTCAAAGCCGGCACCTGAGCGACCTGTCGCCCTAGCGTCTGGAAGTGGGGTCCCGGCTCCTCTATAGGGGGACCGCGCCCTTCCCCAAGGGCACCTGCGCGGGAACCCTTGATGATCGACCCTTTCGCCCTGATCTCCGGCTTCGCCCTCTTGGGCGCCTCCTCCCTCATCGCCTTCCGCGTGCGCCAGCTGGTGCCGGCGGCGCTGGCCATCGTCCTCCTTGCCGTGCTCGCGGCGCTGGCGGCGGTGCGGTTCGGCCTGTTCGACTCCCTCACCCCGCTCCTGGTGATCTATGCCAACAGCGCCTTGATGGGCGGGATCGGCGGCGCGCTCTATGCCCGCAAGCGCGCGGAGGAAGCTGGGCGCTGACCGGCCCGCGATCAGGAAAAGTGCGTCGCCCCCTGCCGCAGAGTCACCAGCCCGAAGCGGCGCATGCGCCGGTGCACCGTGGTGCGGTCGAGGCCGAGATCGCGCGCCGCCGCCGAGACGTTCCAGCCATGGGCGGCCAGAGCGGCGATCAGTTCCTCGCGCCCGCCAGGGCCATTCACCGCGCAGGGGCGATCCGCCGGCCAGGACAGCGCTTCGCCCGGCGGCGTGGCCCAGACCCGGGCGAGCGCCCCCTCGCCGCCCGCCCGGGCCGGCGCCCGCGGTTGCAGCCGGTCGGGCAAATCCTCCACGCCGATCATCCCGCTCTCCGCCACCGCGCAGGCATAGTCCAGCGCGTTCGCGAGTTCGCGTATGTTGCCCGGCCAATCATGCGCCTTCAGCGCCGCCATCGCCTCCTCGCAGAGGCTGACGCGCGCGCCGCCGGCATGGCTGCGGCCGGCGATGAGCCGCCCCACCAGCCAGTCGAAATCGCGCCGTTCGCGCAGGGGCGGCAACACCAGCACCGCGCCGGACAGGCGGAAATACAGGTCTTCGCGGAAGCGCCCGGCCTTCACCTCGGCCACGAGGTCGCGATGGCTGGCGGCGATGACGCGGATGTTGACCGGCACCGGCTTTGAGCGGCCGAGAGGGGTGACCTCGCGTTCCGCCAGCACGCGCAGCAGCCGCGTCTGCAGCGGCAGCGGCATGTCGCCGATCTCGTCGAGGAACAGCGTGCCGCCATCGGCTTCCAGCACCAGTCCCTTCTTGCCGCGCGCAGCGGCGCCGGTGAAGGCGCCGGCCTCGTAGCCGAACAGTTCACCCTCCACCAGCGATTCCGGCAGCGCGGCGCAGTTGACCGGGACGAAGGGACGGGCGGCGCGGGCGCTGGCGGCGTGGATCGCCTTGGCGAGATATTCCTTGCCGGTGCCGGTCTCGCCGCTGATGAGCAGGCTCATCTGGGTGTTGACCAGCTTGGCCGCGCGCGTCGCCACCTGCCGCATGGCGGCGTCGTCGCGGAACAACCCGGCGAGCGGCGCTGGCAAAGCGGGCGCCGGCGGCTCCACCACCGGCCGCCCCGGCCGGCTCGGCGGGGCCAGGGTCGCGGCGAAGAGCGGGGTGCCGGAGCGGGCGAGCCGCACCAGCCGCTGCCCCGCCGGCAGGGCGTGGGAGAAGCGCGGCAGATCGTTCACGTCGAGTTCGAAGAAATCACCCAGCCGCCGTCCCACCAGCCCAAGCGGGGCGCCCGCCCCCTCCGCCCCGGCCTCGCGCAGAAGAAGCTGGCGGGCAGCGTTGTTGAAGCCGAGCACCCGCCCGGAACCATCCACCGCCAGCACATAGCTCGGCTCGACATCGACGAATTCCGGCGAGGCGGCGAGCTTGATGATCCACTCCCGCCGGAAGCGGTTCACCAGATTGGCCGTCTCGATCTTGTTGGCAAAGCCGCGCACGAATTGCAGCGCGAGGAACTGGCTCTCCTTCGGCTCCGGCGAGCGCAGGGCGGAAATGTCGAGCACCGCCGCCAGCGCGCCGGAGGGATCGTAGACCGGCGCCGCCGTGCAGGTGAGCGGAATATGGGTGGCGTCGAAATGGTCGGTCTGGTGCACCACCAGCGCCTCGCCCGTGTGGATGCAGGTGCCGACCGCGCAGGTGCCGGCATGCTGCTCGTTCCAGTCCGCCCCGAGATAGAGCCCCGCCCGCATCAGATTGTTGTCGAAGGTGGGGTCGCCGATGAAATCGACGGTGATGCCCTTGGCGTCGGTGAGCAGCAGCACATAGCCGAGCCCGGCCACCTGCCGGTACAGCGTCTCGACGCCGAAACGCGCGGTGTGGGTAAACTCCTCCATCGCGTCCTGGTGCTCGCGCAGCCGCGACGGCGTGAGGATGCAGGGTTCGCGCAGCACCTCGGGGTCGAGGCGGTGCTCGCTCACGCAGCGCCGCCAGGAATCCTGGATCACCGCGTCGCGTCGGGTCGCCGCCCCGCCGGCGGCACGCACGAGCTCGTCGATATGAGCGGCCTGTTCCCGTCTCATCGGCGTCCTCCCGGAATGTTTGCGCCGGAGCGTGCCGGCATCGGGATGTGACCTCCCGTTTGCCGGCAGTGTCGTCCCCTTGGCGGGCGGGTGCAAGACTCTGCCGCCGCCGCCTCGCCACGAAGTGAGGCCGGCGCCACAGCTGTGGCGTCCGGCGCCACAGGTGCGGCAGCGGCGCCTCACCCGCCTGTCCGCGCCCACACCTCCCCGCATCAGCGATTTCAAAGGCTTGATGCGATCGCGCCACTTGGCCCGGCCTTTGCGGAGAGAGGCGGCACAAACGAGGCCGCCCGGCAAAGGAGTGGCCCGCAGGGACGAACGCCACGGGAAGGACGCCGGATGACGTCATCGACGCCGCCGAAGGTCGGCATCATCGCCAATCCGATCTCGGCGCGGGACATTCGCCGCGTCGTCGCCAGCGCCAACAGCGTGCAGGTGGCGGACCGCGCCAACATCGTGCTGCGCGCGGTAGCCGCGCTCGCCGCCTGCGGCATTGAGGAGGTGGTGATGATGCCCGAGCGCGGCGGCATCGCCACCCATGTGCTGCGCGGCATGGAGCGCTCGAATGCGCAGGGAGAGGCCCGCTTTCCCCGGCTGACCCATCTCGCCATGCCGGTCACCGGCACGGTGGACGACACACGCCGCGCCGCGCGGATGATGCGCGAGGCCGGCGACATCGCCGCCATCATCGTGCTGGGCGGCGACGGCACCCATCGCGCCGTGGTGGCGGAGTGCGGGCAGGTGCCGATCGCCGGCATCTCCACCGGCACCAACAACGCCTTTCCCGAGCACCGCGAACCCACCATCACCGGGCTCGCCACCGGCCTTGCCGCCATGGGCCAGGTGCCGGCCGCCCTCGCCTTCGCCGCCAACAAGCTGATCGAGGTGCGCATCGACGGCGGCGCGCCGGACATCGCGCTGGTCGATGTCGCCCTCGTCACCGACCGCTTCGTCGGCGCCCGCGCTCTGTGGCGGGCGGAGACCTTCCGCGAGCTCTATGTGGCCTTCGCCGATCCGGAAGTCATCGGCATGGCCGCGATTGCCGGGCTGATCGAGCCGGTGAGCCGGCGCGAGCCGGGCGGACTTGCCCTCACCCTCGCCCCGGCGGCGACGGCTCCGATGGTGGTGCACGCGCCCATCGCGCCCGGCCTCGTCACGCCCGTCGGCGTGGAGCGCTGGCGCCGCATGCCCGCGGGGACCGTGTTCTCACCCGATATCGCCGCCGGCTCGGTGGCGCTCGATGGCGAGCGCGAGCTGTTCTTCGACGGGCATCAGGAGGTGACGATCTGCCTGCGCGACGCCGCCTTCCGCACCGTGGATGTGGCCGCCGTCATGGGCTTCGCCGCCCGCGAAAAGCGGCTGCTGCGCCACGCTGTCCCGGCCCCGCACCCCGTCCCGCTACTGGCGGGCGCCTGAGCTGTGCCCGCCCCGACAATAACCGCCGGCAACGCCCGGCATCCCAAGGAGGAACGACAACGCCATGACCAACAATCCCTTTCCCCTCTCCCGGGACGAATTGCTGACCGCCTACCGCACCATGCGCACCATCCGCGATTTCGAGGAGCGGCTCCATGTGGAATTCGCCAAGGGCGACATTCCCGGCTTCGTCCACCTCTATGCCGGCGAGGAAGCCTGCGCGACCGGCATCATGATGCACCTCACCGATATTGACCGCATCGCCTCCACCCATCGCGGCCATGGCCACTGCATCGCCAAGGGCGTCGATGTCCACGAGATGATGGGCGAGATCTACGGCAAGGTGACGGGCTGCTGCCGGGGCAAGGGCGGCTCCATGCACATTGCCGACCTCTCCAAGGGCATGATGGGGGCGAACGGCATTCTCGGTGCCGGCGCGCCGCTCATCTGCGGCGCCGGCCTCGCCGCCAAGTTCCGCGGCGATGGCGGGGTGGGCCTCACCTTCTTCGGCGACGGCGCGGCCAATCAGGGCACCGTGCTGGAGAGCATGAACCTCGCCGCCATCTGGAACCTGCCGGTCGTGTTCGTGGTCGAGAATAATGGCTACGCGGAATCGACCTCGGTCGAATACGCCACCGCCGTCGATTCCTATGTCGACCGCGCTGCCGGCTTCGGCCTGCCCGGCGTGACGGTGGACGGCACCGATTTCTTCGCCGTCTACGAGGCGGCGGGCGAGATCATCAAGCGCGCCCGCGAGGGCGGCGGTCCGGCGCTGCTCGAATGCAAGACCGTGCGCTTCTTCGGCCATTTCGAGGGCGACGCCCAGACCTACAAGGCCAAGGGCGAGAACGACCACAACCGCGCCACCCGCGACTGCCTCAAGCTGTTCGGCGCCCGCGTCACCGCCGCCGGCGTGGTGAGCGAGGCCGAGCTCGCCCTCATCGACCGCGAAGTGGCGGCGCTGATCGACGACGCGGTGGAGACCGCCAAGGGCGCGCCGCTGCCCGGCGCCCGCGACCTCACCACCGATGTCTATGTCGCCTACTGAGCCAAGCAACCAAGAACCGGAGGAAAACCCATGGCCCGCATGATCAGCTACAAGCAGGCGATCAACGAGGCGCTCGACCTCGAAATGCGCCGCGATCCCACCGTCATCCTGCTCGGCGAGGACATTGTCGGCGGCGCCGGCGCGCCCGGCGAGATGGACGCCTGGGGCGGCGTGCTCGGCGTCACCAAGGGGCTGCACGCCAAGCACGGCAACCGGCTGATGGACACCCCGCTGTCGGAGAGCGCCTATATCGGCGCCGCCATCGGCGCGGCGGCCTGCGGCATGCGGCCGGTGGCGGAACTCATGTTCCTCGACTTCATGGGCGTGTGCTTCGACCAGATCTTCAACCAGGCCGCCAAGTTCAAATACATGTTCGGCGGCAAGGCGAAGACCCCTGTGGTCATCCGCGCCATGGTCGGCGCCGGCTTCCGCGCCGCCGCCCAGCACTCGCAGATGCTCACCCCGCTGTTCACCCATATTCCCGGCCTGAAGGTGGTGTGCCCCTCCAACGCCTATGACGCCAAGGGCCTGCTGATCCAGGCGATCCGCGACGACGACCCGGTGATCTTCTGCGAGCACAAGGCGCTGTACGGCTCGGAGGCCGACGTGCCGGAGGAGAGCTACGCCATCCCCTTCGGCGAAGCCAACATCGTGCGCGATGGCAAGGACGTGACCCTTGTCGGCTACGGCCTCACCGTGCCGCGCGCGCTGGCCGCCGCCGATACGCTCGCCCGCTCCGGCGTCTCGGCGGAGGTGATCGACCTGCGCACCCTCTCGCCCATCGACTGGGACACGGTGATCGAGAGCGTGGAGAACACCGGCCGGCTGGTGGTGATCGACGAGGCCAATCCGCGCTGCTCCCTCGCCACCGATGTCGCCGCCTATGTCGCGCAGAACGCCTTCGGCGCGCTGAAAGCGGCGCCGCAGATGGTTACCGCCCCACACACACCGGTGCCGTTCTCGCCCGTGCTGGAAGACCTCTACATCCCCTCGGCCGACGCCATCGTCGCGGCGGTCCACAAGACCACCGGCCCCGTGAAGTCGGCGGCGTAAGGAGCCTTCTCGATGAATGAACGCATCAAGCCGATCGTCATGCCCAAATGGGGCCTGTCGATGTCGGAAGGCAAGGTGACCGGCTGGCTCAAGCCCGCCGGTTCCCCGGTCGCGCCGGGCGACGAGATTGTCGAGGTGG
Organism: Ancylobacter polymorphus; assembly: GCF_022836935.1. NCBI lineage: Bacteria > Pseudomonadati > Pseudomonadota > Alphaproteobacteria > Hyphomicrobiales > Xanthobacteraceae > Ancylobacter > Ancylobacter polymorphus. The sequence goes on from NZ_CP083239.1 coordinate 3,568,170, forward strand.
AAACCGACAAGATCGCCGGCGTGGTCGAGGCGCATGAAACCGGCACGCTGCGCCGGGTGATCGGCGAGCCGGACACGGTCTATCCCGTCAAGGCGCTGATCGGCGTCATCGCCGATGACGAGGTGCCGGATGCCGAGATCGACGCCTATGTCGCGGAATATGCGACGCAGGCCGCGGCCGAGGCGGCGGAGGAGGAGGCGCCGCGCACCCACTTCATCGACACGCCGGCCGGACGCCTGCGCTACGCCAAACGCGGCGAGGGAGCGGAGAACGTCATCCTCATCCACGGCTTCGGCGGCGATCTCGACAATTGGCTGTTCAACATCGACGCGCTGGCGGAAGCCGCCACCGTCTACGCGCTGGACCTTCCCGGCCATGGCCAGTCGGACAAGACGCTGGCCGATCCCTCGCTCAAGGGGCTGTCCGCCGCGCTTCTCGGCTTCATGGACGCCCTCGACATTCCGCGCGCCCATCTCGTCGGCCATTCCATGGGCGGCGCCATCGCCGCCCGCACGGCGCTCGACGCCCCCGACCGCGTTTCCTCGGTGACGCTGATCGGCTCGGCCGGGCTCGGGGACGAGATCAATGCCGGCTACACCGACGGCTTCGTGCAGGCGGCCTCACGGCGCGACCTCAAGCCCGTCCTGGAACAGCTGTTCCACGATTCCGGCACCGTCACCCGCCAGCTGGTCGATGACCTGTTGAAATACAAGCGGCTCGACGGGGTGGCGGAAGCGCTCACCGCCCTTTCCGCCGCGCTGTTCGCCGGCGGCCGGCAGGCCGATCAGCTGGCGAATGCCCTTGCCGCCACCGAGGTGCCGGCACTGGTGATCTTCGGCGCCAGCGACAAGGTGATCCCCGCCGCCCATGCGCAGGCGCTCGGCACCCGCGCCACGGTGGAGGTGATCGATGAGGCCGGCCACATGGTGCAGATGGAGAAGGCCGCACGGGTCAATGAACTGATCCTCGCCCACATCGCCTGACCCATCCCCCCAGACACCACAACGCCGCCGCGCGTGCGGACGGCGAAGGAGGAAGCATGCCCAAACTCAGGGACAAGAGCATCGTCATCACGGGCGCCACCGGCGGCATCGGCGCCGCCATCGCCCGGGCGCTCGCCGCCGACGGCGCCGCCATCACCGTTGCCGACCTGTCGCAGGAAGCCGCCGACAAACTGGCGGGCGAGATCGCCACGGCGGGCGGCAAGGCCATCGGCGTGGCGGTGGATGTGCGCGAGCGCGCGCAGGTCCGCGCCATGCTGGACAAGGCGGCCGACGCCTTCGGCCGCGTCGATGTGCTGTTCAACAATGCCGGCGTCGCCCAGACCCGGCCCTTCCTCGACATCACCGAGGAAGACTGGCGCTTCGTCACCGATGTCAACGCGCTCGGCGTACTCATCGGCATGCAGGAGGCGGTGAAGACGTTCCGGAGCCAGGGGGGCGGCGGCAAGATCATCAACACCGCCTCCATCGCCGCCAAGCAGGGCTATGAGCCGCTGGCCCATTACTGCGCCTCGAAATTCGCCGTGGTGGCGATGACCCAGGCGGCGGCGCGCGCCTTCGGCAAGGAAGGCATCACCGCCAACTGCTTCTGCCCCGGCGTCGTCGCCACCCCGATGTGGGACGTGATCGACAAGGGTTTCCGCGACAACAAGCTGACCACGAAGGAGAACGAGGCCTTCGATACCTTCGCGGCCACCGCCGTGCTCGGCCGCGCCTCGCAGCCGGCCGACCTCGTCGGTGTCGCCCGCTACCTCGCCTCGTCCGATTCCGACTTCATGACCGGCCAGTCCCTGATGGTGGATGGCGGCATGGTCTTCATCTGAGGAACGGCCATGGCCGGCAGCGAAACCATCCACGACCAGCTCAAGGACATGAACCGGCGCTTTTCCGCGCTGGCCAAGGCGGCGCCCGGTCCGATGGGCGCCTTCCGCACGCTGATGGGCGAGGCTTCCCGCCCCGGCGCGCTCAGCGCGGCGACCAAGGAACTGATCGCCGTCGCCCTCGCCGTGCATCAGGGCTGCGCCGACTGCATCCTGTTTCATGTTGGCAACGCCGCCAGCCACGGCGCCCGCCGCGAGGAACTCATCGAGGTGCTCGCCGTCGCGTTGGAAATGGGCGGCGGCCCCTCCGCCGTCTATGCCAGCCGGGCGCTGGAAGCCTTCGACGCACTCGCGGCCAAAGCCTGACGCCCATCCCCTGTTTCAAGGACATTCCCATGAAAGCCGCCCGCTTCCACGGCAAGCGCGATGTGCGCATCGAGGACGTGCCGGAGCCGGACCGCGCCCGGCTCGGCCCGCGCGACGTGCTGGTCAAGAACCGCTTCTGCGGCATCTGCGGCACGGACCTGCACGAATATGCCGCCGGCCCGATTTTCATCCCCACCGCGCCGCATCCCTACACCGGCGCCCAGCTGCCGCAGACGCTGGGCCATGAATATGGCGGCACCGTCGTCGCCACCGGCGCCGAGGTGACGCATGTAAAGCCCGGCGACCGCGTCTCCATCCAGCCGCTGATCTCGCCGCGCGACGATCATTACGGCAAGCGCGGCCTCTACCAGCTCTCCGACAAGCTCGGGATTGTCGGGCTGATGTGGCCCTGGGGCGGCATGGCGGAATATTCCGTTGTCAATGATTACAACGTCTTCGCCATGCCGGATAATGTGACGGATGAACAGGCGGCGCTGATCGAGCCTACCGCCGTCGTCGTCTATGCCGCCGAGCGCGGCGGGGTGCGGCCGGGTTCCTCCGTGCTGGTCACCGGCGCCGGACCCATCGGCCAATTGCAGATTCTCGCCGCGCGGGCGGCGGGGGCGACGACGATCTTCCTGTCCGACACCAATGACAACCGGCTGGCCATGGCCCGCGCCGTGCTTCCCGACGTGATCACCCTCAACCCGAAGACCGACAATGTGGTCGAGGCGATCCGCGACCAGACCGAGGGCCATGTCGGGGTGGATGTGGCGCTGGAATGCGTCGGCGCGGAAGCCGCCACCGCCACCTGCATCGAGGCGGTGCGCCGGCAGGGCGTGGTGGTGCAAGTGGGCCTGCATGTCGGCAAACCGGCGGTGGACGGGTTCACCCTCACCTTCAAGGACATCGATCTGCGCGGGTCGTGGTGCTACTCGACGCTGATGTGGCCCCGCGTCGCCGCGCTCATCGGCTCCGGCCTGCTGCCGGCGGAAAAGGTGGTCACCCGCCGCATCAAGCTGGACGATGTGGTGGCGGAAGGCTTCGAGCAGCTGCTGAGCCCGGCCGGCACCGAGCTGAAGATCCTGATCGACCTCGCCTGACAACCGCCCGCGCCCCGGCGAGGGTCGGGGCGCGCGCGGACTTTACGCCGGCTTTACGCGTGTCGGCCGGTTCCACCTATCGGCTTTATGCGGGTGAGGCGTAGCTCCGGGTCAGTCTGAACCGGAGCTCATCATGATCGCCGATCTATCCTTCCTGGCCGGGGGCCTCGCGCTGTTCGCGCTCGCCTCCCTCGCCGTCCTCGCCGCCGACCGGGTGTGAGGAGGCGCGCCATGACCCTCGATCTAACCCTCGGCCTCGCGACGGCCGTCGTCCTCTTTGCCTATCTGCTCGTGGCGCTGCTGCGCCCCGAACTGTTCTAGGGGAGGACGGCATGGACGCCGATCTCCTGCAATTCCTCCTGTTCGCCGGCCTGCTGGTGGCCCTCGCCGTCCCGCTCGGCGCCTATATGGCGGCGACCTTCGCCGGCGATGTCCGCTTCCTCGCCCCGGTGGAACGGGCGCTGCTCACGGCCGCCGGCCCGGCGGCGGAGAAGCCGCAGCGCTGGACCGGCTACGCGCTGGCGCTCCTCGCCTTCAACGCCGCCGGCTTCGCGCTGCTCTATCTCATCCTGCTGTTCCAGGACCGGCTACCGCTGAACCCTGAAGGCTTTGCCGGCCTGTCGCCGCATCTCGCCTTCAACACGGCGCTGTCCTTCGTCACCAACACCAACTGGCAGTCCTATGGCGGCGAGACGACGCTCTCCAATTTCAGCCAGATGGTGGGGCTGACGACGCAGAATTTCGTTTCCGCCGCCTCCGGCATGGCGGTCGCCGCCGCCGTGGCGCGCGGCTTCGCCACACGGCAGGGCAAGACGCTCGGCAATTTCTGGGTCGATCTCACCCGCGCCACGCTCTACATCCTGCTGCCGGCCGCGCTCGTGCTGGCGCTGGTCTTCGCCTATTGCGGCCTGCCGCAGACCCTGGCCGGTGCCTTCGACGCCACGACGCTGGAAGGCGCGCATCAGACACTCTCGCTCGGGCCGGTGGCGAGCCAGATCGCCATAAAGCAGCTCGGCACCAATGGTGGCGGCTTCTTCAATGTGAACTCCGCCCACCCGTTCGAGAATCCGACGGCGATCACCAACCTGCTCTCGACGCTGGCCATCCTCGCGCTGCCGGTGGCGTTCTGCTTCACCTATGGCCGCATGGTCGGCGACCGCCGGCAGGGCCGCGCGCTGTTCGCCGCCATGGCGCTGCTGTTCCTCGCCGGCTTCGCCGCGCTCTATGCCAGCGAGCAGGCCGGCAACCCGCTGCAGGCGGGACTGGTGGACGCGAGCGCCGGCAATATGGAAGGCAAGGAGGTCCGCTTCGGCATTCTCGGCTCCACACTCTGGGCCGCCGCGACCACCGCCGCCTCCAATGGCTCGGTCAATGCCATGCATGACAGCTTCACGCCGCTTGGCGGGCTGGTCGCCATGCTCAACATCCAGCTCGGCGAAGTCGTGTTCGGCGGCGTCGGCGTCGGCCTCACCGGCATGCTGCTCTTTGTCATCCTCGCCGTCTTCCTCGCCGGGCTCATGGTCGGCCGCACGCCGGAATATCTCGGCAAGAAGATCGAGGCGCGGGAGGTGAAGCTGGCGGCGCTCACCCTGCTGGTCATGCCGCTCGGCGCGCTCATCCTGCCCGCCCTCGCCATCGCCGCCGGCACGGCGCAGAGCTCGGTGCAGGATGCCGGCCCGCATGGCCTCTCCGAACTGCTCTACGCCTATTCCTCCGCCACCGGAAACAACGGTTCGGCCTTTGCCGGCTTCACCGCCAACACGGTCTGGCACAACACCTTTCTCGGCGTTGCGATGATGCTCGGCCGCTTCGGCTACATCATCCCCATCCTCGCCATCGCCGGCAGCCTGGCGGCGAAGAAGACCGCGCCGCCCACCGCCGGCACTTTCCCCACCCATGGCGCGCTGTTCGTCGCGCTGCTGGTCGCCACCATCCTCATCGTCGGCGCGCTGACCTTCCTCCCCGTCCTCGCCCTCGGTCCGCTGGCGGAGCATGTCTCCCTGCTGGCCGGCCGGACCTTCTGAGAATTGCCATGAGCAAGCACTCTTCCCCCGCCTTCGGCCTCTTCGCCCCGGCCATTCTCGGCCCGGCCGTCCTCCATGCCTTCCGCAAGCTCGACCCGCGCAGCCTCGCCCGCAACCCGGTGATCTTCTCCACCGCGCTGGTGAGCCTTGTCGCCACCGTGCTGGCTCTGCGCGAGGCGCTCATCGCCGGGCCCAACGCCGCCATCGGCATCCAGATCGCCATCTGGCTCTGGTTCACCGTGCTGTTCGCCAATTTCGCCGAAGCCGTCGCCGAGGGGCGCGGCAAGGCGCGGGCGGATGCGTTCCGCGCCACCAAATCCTCCGCCCAGGCCAAGGTGCTGGCGGATGCGCACGACCGCACCGCCTTCCGCGCCCGCGACGTGGAGCGGGTGGAAGTGGGCGAGCTCATCCTCGTCGAAGCCGGCGACACGCTGCCGACCGATGGCGAGGTGGTGGAAGGCGCCGCCTCGGTGGATGAAAGCGCCATCACCGGCGAGAGCGCGCCGGTCATCCGCGAATCCGGCGGCGACCGCTCCTCCGTCACCGGCGGCACCCGGCTGGTGTCCGACTGGCTGGTGGTGCGCGTCACCGCCAAGCCGGGCGAGACGTTCCTCGACCGCATGATCGCGCTGGTGGAAGGCGCCAAGCGGCAGAAGACGCCGAACGAGATCGCGCTCGATATCCTGCTGGCCGGCCTCACCCTCGTCTTCCTGCTGGTCGTGGTCACGCTCCCGGTCTTCGCCTCCTGGTCGGGCACCACTTTGCCGGTCATCTATCTCGTGGCGCTGTTCGTCACCCTCATCCCCACCACAATCGGCGGCCTGCTCTCCGCCATCGGCATTGCCGGCATGGAACGGTTGGTGAAGGCGAATGTGGTGGCCAAGTCCGGCCGCGCGGTGGAGGCGGCCGGCGATATCGACGTGCTGCTGCTGGACAAGACCGGCACCATCACCTTCGGCAACCGCATGGCCGATGCGTTCGAGCCGGCGCCGGGCGTCACCGAGCAGGAACTGGCGGAAGCCGCCCTGCTCGCCTCGCTCGCCGACGACACGCCGGAGGGCAAGTCCATCGTCGACCTCGCCCGGCGCCGCTTCGGCCTCGCCGCGACGCTGGATGCGCGCGCCACCTATGTGCCGTTCAGCGCTCATACCCGCATGTCGGGGGTGGACCTGCCCGGCGGCGGCGCGCTGCGCAAGGGGGCGTCCGACGCCATGGCCGCACTGTCCGGCGCGCCGCTCAGCCCGGCGGTGGACCAGATCGTCAAGCGCATCGGCGCTTCCGGCGGCACGCCGCTGGTGGTGGCGCAGGACCGGCGTGTGCTCGGCGTCATTCATCTCAAGGACGTGGTGAAGCCCGCCATTCGCGAGCGCTTCGCCGAGCTGCGCCGCATGGGCATCCGCACCGTGATGATCACCGGCGACAACCCGCTCACCGCCGCCGCCATCGCCGCCGAGGCGGGGGTGGACGATTTCCTCGCCGAGGCGACGCCGGAGAAGAAGCTGGAACTGATCCGCCGCGAGCAGGCGGAAGGCCGGCTGGTCGCCATGTGCGGCGACGGCTCCAATGACGCGCCGGCGCTGGCGCAGGCCGATGTCGGCGTCGCCATGAACACCGGCACCCCGGCGGCGAAGGAGGCGGGCAACCTCATCGACCTCGACAGCGACCCGACGAAGCTCATCGAGATCGTGCTGGTGGGCAAGCAGTTGCTCATCTCGCGCGGGGCGCTCACCACCTTCTCGGTCGCCAATGACGTGGCGAAATATTTCGCCATCCTGCCGGCCCTGTTCGTGGCCGCCTATCCCGGCCTCGGCGTGCTCGACGTGATGGGGCTCGGCACCCCGCAATCGGCCATCCTCTCCGCCGTCATCTTCAACGCGCTGGTCATCGTCGCGCTGATCCCCATCGCGCTGAAGGGGGTCGCCTACACGCCCGCCTCCGCCTCCGCCCTGCTCGGCCGCAACCTGCTCGTCTATGGGCTCGGCGGGCTCATCGTTCCCTTCCTCGGCATCAAGGCCATCGACCTTGTCGTCGACCTGCTGCATCTGGCCTGAGAGGAGGCCGTTCCATGAACACCGCTCTGCGTCCCGCCCTGGTGCTTCTCGGCCTCTTCACCGCGCTCACCGGCCTCGCCTATCCACTCGCCGTCACCGGCTTCGCCCAGCTGGCCTTCCCCACGGCCGCCAATGGCTCGCCGGTCACGGTCGGTGGCCGCGTGGTCGGCTCCACGCTCATCGGCCAGTCCTTCACCTCGGAGCGCTATTTCCACGGCCGCCCCTCCGCCACGACAGGTGCCGATCCGGCGGACCCGGCGAAAAGCGTGGAGGCCCCCTATAATGCGGCGAGCTCCACCGGCTCAAACCTCGGCCCGAGCTCGGCCGTCCTCGCCGAGGCGGTGAAGGCGCGGGTCGCCGCGCTCGGCGGCGGGCCGGTGCCGGCCGATCTCGTCACCGCCTCGGCCTCGGGCCTCGATCCCGACATCTCGCCGGCTGCGGCGGCGCTGCAGGTCGCCCGCGTCGCCAAGGCGCGCGGCCTGCCGGAAGACGAGGTGCGCGCGCTGGTCAACCGCTCTATCCTTGGCCGCAGCTTCGGCGTTCTCGGCGAGCCGCGCGTCAATGTTCTGGCGCTGAACCTCGCCCTCGACGATCTGAAGCGCTAACGGATCTGCGTGCTGCGATGCCCACCCAAGCCGAGGAACGCCCCGCCCCCGAAGCCTTTCTCGACGAAGCCCGGATAGAGGCGCGCGGGCGGGGCGCGCCGGGGCGCTTGAAAATCTTCCTCGGCGCCTCCCCCGGCGTCGGCAAGACCTTCGCCATGCTGGAGGAAGCGCGCGCCCGCCAGCTGGCGGGCGTCGATGTGGTGGTCGCGCTGGTGGAGACCCATGGCAGGGCGGAAACCGCCGCCCTGCTGCGCACGCTGGAGCAGTTGCCGCGCCGCGTCGTCGAGTATCGCGGCCAAAGCCTCAGCGAGCTCGACCTTGACGCCCTGCTCACCCGCCGCCCCGGCCTCGCCCTCATCGACGAGCTCGCCCACAGCAACGCCCCCGGCTCGCGCCATCCCAAGCGCTGGCAGGATGTGCTGGAAGTGCTCGACGCCGGCATCGACGTGACGACGACGCTCAACATCCAGCACATGGAGAGCCTCAACGACATCGTCTCGCGCATCACCGGGGTGCGCGTCTCCGAGACCGTGCCCGACCATGTGCTGCAGCGTGCCGATGGAATCGAGCTGATCGACCTGCCGCCGGACGAGCTGATCAAGCGGCTGAAGGACGGCAAGGTCTATGTCCCGCAGCAGGTGGGGCGGGCGCTGGAGAACTTCTTCTCGCGCGGCAACCTCACCGCCCTGCGCGAACTCGCCTTGCGCACCGCCGCGAGCCGGGTGGACGCGGAAATGCTCGCCTATATGCGGGCAAACGCCGTCAAGGGCCCGTGGCCAACGCAGGAGCGGCTGCTGGTCTGCGTCAATGAGGCGCCGGTGGCCAAGGCATTGGTACGGGCGGGGCGCCGCATGGCGGACCGCGCGCGCCTGCCCTGGATCGTCGCCACCGTCCTCACCCCGCGCCATGAGACGCTGCCGGCGGACGCGCGCGCCGCCACGCTGGACGCGCTGCGCCTCGCCGAGACGCTGGGGGCGGAGACCGTCACCCTTCACGCCGAATCCGACGCGGTAGCCGAGCTGCTCCGCTTCGCCCGCAGCCGCAACGTCTCGCGCGTCGTCATCGGCCGGCCGCGCACCCATGGCGCCGGCTGGCGACGGCTGGCGCGGCTGCTGCGCGAGCCGGTGGCCGAGCGGCTGCTCGACGCGGCGACGGATTTCGAGGTGACCATCGTCAGCGACCCGAAGCCGCCGGCACGGCGCGGCGGCTTCGCCTGGCCGAGGCTCGACCCCGACTGGCGCGGCTATGCGGCGGCGGTGGCGGCGACGGCTGTGGCCAGCGCGGTCGCCTGGCCGGTCGGCGCCTGGGACGCGATCCCCGGCGGCGCCATTTCCGCGATCTATCTCACCGCCGTGCTGGTGGTGGGCGCCAATTTCGGCCTCGGCCCCTCCATGCTGGCGACGCTGCTCGGCTCGCTCGCCTATAATCTGCTCTACACCGAGCCCTATTACACGCTGGCGGTGAACAACCCCGAGGATATCGTCTCCATCCTCGTCTTCCTGGTCGGCGCCGTCTTCACCGGCTCGCTGGCGGGACGGCTGAAGGCGCAGGTGGAAGGGCTGCGGGTGGCGCAGCGGCGCACCGAGACGCTGTACGACTTCGCCCGCAAGATCGCCTCCGCTGGCAATGCCGACGATGTGCTGTGGGCCGGCGCCTACCACATCGCCGCGACGCTGGACTGCCGCTCGCTCATCCTCATGCCCGCCCCTTCCGGCGCGCTGGAACAGGTGCAGGGCCATCCCTCCATCGAGGAACTGGACCCGCGCGCGGAAGGCGCGGCGCGCTGGGCCTTCGAGCGCAACGAGCCCGCCGGTTCCGGCACCGCCACCCTGCCGATGAGCGAATGGCTGTTCGTGCCGCTGGCGGCGGGGGAGAAGACGCTCGGCGTCATCGGCGTGCGCTTCAAGGACCGCAGCCGCAGCCTCGATCCTGAGACCCGCCGTCTGCTGCTGGCGGTGGAGGACCAGGTCGCCGTCGCGGTGGAACGGGTGCGGCTCGCCGAGGAACTGGCGGATGCCCGTGTCTCCGGCGAGAGCGAAAGGTTGCGCGGGGCGCTGCTCAACTCGGTGAGCCATGATCTGCGCACCCCGCTCGCCACCGTCATCGGCACGGTCTCGGCGCTGGCCGAGGACCCGGACGGGCTTTCCCGCGCCGACCGGCGGGAGCTCGCCGGCACCGCGCTCGACGAGGCGCGCCGGCTCGACCGTTATGTGCAGAACCTGCTGGACATGACGCGCCTCGGCCATGGCGCGCTCACGCCCCGCCGCGCGCCGGTGGAACTGGCGGAAATCGTCGGCCGGGTGCGCACCGACCTCGCCCGGTCGCTGGCCGGCCATCAGCTCGGCATCGCCCTGCCGCGCGATCTGCCCATGCTGGATGTCGACCCGGTGCTGATCGGCCAGGCGCTGACCAATGTGATCGAGAACGCCGCCAAATACGCCCCGCCCGGCACCGCCATCACCGTGTCGGCCCATGCCGAAGGGTCGGAGGCGCTGGTCGCGATCAGCGATGAAGGCCCCGGCATTCCCGACAGCGAGCGGGAGAAGGTGTTCGACCTGTTCCACCGCGTCACCGAGGGCGACGGGCGCCCGGCCGGCACCGGGCTCGGCCTTGCCATTGTGCGCGGTCTGGTGGAGGCTCACGGCGGCACGGCCCGCGCGCTGCCCGGGCCGAACGGACGCGGCACGACCATCGTGCTGCGCCTGCCCCTCGCCACGGCGCCCACTGACGACGGCACATGACCGAGCCCGACACGCCCCCTGCCCGCATCCTCGTGGTGGAAGACGACGCGCCGATCCGCCGCTTCCTGCGCATCGCGCTCGGCAGTGGCGGCTATGACATCACCGAGGCCGAGCGCGGGCGGCAGGGCATCGAACTCGCCGCCACCTCGGCGCCCGATTGCGTGGTGCTCGATCTTGGCCTGCCTGATATGGACGGCAAGGCGGTGATCGCCGCCATACGCGAATGGTCGCGCGTGCCGATTCTGGTGCTGTCGGTGCGCGATCAGGAGACCGAGAAGATCGCCGCGCTCGACGCCGGGGCGGACGATTATGTCACCAAGCCCTTCTCCGTCGGCGAAGTGCTGGCGCGGCTGCGGGCGCTGCTGCGCGCCCGCCGCGACCGGGGCGCGGAGCCGGCCGAACAGGTGCTGGGCGCCCTCGCCGTCAATCTCGCCAGCCGCACCGTGCGGGTCGACGGGCGCGAGGTGAAGCTGACCCGCAAGGAATTCGACGTGCTCGCCCTGCTCGCCCGCCACCCCGGCCGGCTGATCGCCCACAGCCAGTTCCTGACCACCGTGTGGGGCCCGGCCCATGCCGACGACACGCATTATCTGCGCATCGCCATCGGCCATATCCGCGACAAGCTGGGCGACGACGCCGCCAATCCGCGCTTCATCCTCACCGAGCCGGGCGTGGGCTACCGGCTGCGCGAGGGGTGAGAGCACGTCGGCCGCCCGCCCGTGCCCGCTAGCGGCAGCCCGCGCGGCTCAGCATGTCGTCGACGAGGATTGGCGTCGCGGCGGTTTTGTCCCGGCTCTTCTGGTCGACGCTGGAAAGCGCGGCAAGAGCGGCCGCGCTGGAAATGCCGAGCGGCTGCGCGCAGGTGAGTGTGACGCCGCCCCGCCGCCCGGCCTCGGCCACGAGCAGGCCGGTGGCCTCCCCCACACCCGCGAGATAGGCCATCGCCGCGTTGCGCGCGGCGTTGTCCTTCGGCGCGCGCTGGAGGAGATCGACGACCTGGGCGACCGAGATCGCCCCGCTGGGCGTGGAGGGAGTGGCATGAGCGGGAAAAGCGAGGCCGAGGGCGAGCGTCAGCAGCGCGGCGGATGTGGCGTTCATGAGCGGGCTCCGTTATTGTATGACGATAATTGAAGCCTAGCTGTCTCTAGAATTTATTGTCAAACAATAATTTCTGGACATAATGAGCCCGATCCAGGGGGAAAGCATGAGAAGCCAGCCCAGCCCGGCCCAAGCAGGCGACATGAGTTCGGCGGCCATCATCGGCCTGTCGCCGGCCACCCGTCGCGCCTTCCGCGCCTTGAACATTGGGGCGTTGGCGCTGGCGGCGCTGCTACCGGCACTGGCGGTGTTCTACTGGCTGGCCGGCTCCCCGCACGCGGCTTTCGGCCCGACCCTGCGGCTGGTGGGCATCGCCACCGCGCTGCTGCATCTCCTGCCGCTCAGCTGGGGCCTGATCCGGCTGCGCGCCTGCCTCGCGCAGTTCGCGGCCGGCCACCCCTTTGCGCCAGAGGGCATTGCCGGGTTGCGCGATTTCGCGCTGGGCGCCGGGGCGAGCGCGCTGGCCAAGCCGGTCGCGGGCCTGTTGTTCACTCTGGCGCAGGGGTGGCACGGCGGTCGCAAGCAGATCGCCCTCGACATCAGCTCCGATGTGATGATCCTGGCGCTGTTCGCCGGCGTCATCGCCGCGCTGGCCTGGGCGATGGAGAAGGCCGCTGTGATCGCCGACGAAAACAGCCAGTTCGTCTGAGCCGCCATGCCCATCAAAGTGAGCCTCGCGGCGGTGCTGACCCGGCGCAATGTGAAGTCCAAGGAACTCGCCGCCGCTATCGGCATCACTGAAGCCAATCTCAGCCTGCTGAGGCAGGGCAAGGTCAAAGGCATACGCTTCGACACGCTGGAAGCGATCTGCCGCGCTCTGGACTGCCAGCCGGGCGATATCCTCCGCTATGAAGCCGATGACGACATCACGGCGGCGCCGTGGAGGCCGGAAATGGATGGCTCATAGCCTTCGGCATATGGCGGCGGGGGAAGGACGCAAGCGCCACAGCTGGCGAACAGCGCCGAAGCGATGGCGAATGGCGGAGACGGAGTCCTACTCTCCGCCGTTTTTACTGACAATTTCGCTCGTTAGTCACTGAAACTGCTGTAAAAGTCGCTATCGTCAATTTTGTCGTTATGATAAGCGTCGAAGAAATTCGGTGTCCGCCATATCCTCGGGATTGTCATAACGTGCCACGCCACAAATTGACCGAAAGCGGGATTCGAACCCTCACAAAGCCCGGTGTTTATGGGGATGGCGATGGCCTCTGGTTGCGGATCCAGAAAGGCGGAAGCCGCAATTGGATTTTCATTTGGCGACGCGGGAGCGAGCGCCGCGAGATCGGCCTCGGCGGGCATGGGGCGGGCACGGCACCGGTCAGCCTAAAGCTCGCGCGCGAGAAGGCCAACGCGATCAGAGAGGCCCTGGCACGGGGCGAAGACCCCCGCCCGCGCCAGCCGAAGAAGGAGCTCACGTTCGCCGAGGCGATGGAGGCGGTGCTGGAGCTTAAAGCGCAGGAATCCAAGAACGCGAAACATAAGCAGCAATGGGAAATGACGCTGCGGGAATACGCCAAGCCGCTGCATGGGATGTCCGTCGGCGCCATCACCGTTGATGACGTCGTATCGTGCCTGACGCCGCATTGGACCGAGCGGCCCGAGACGGCCGACCGCTTGCGCTCTCGCATCGGGATCGTCTTGGACTACGCGAAGGCCCGCGGCTTGCGCAGCGGCGACAACCCGGCGGCGTGGAAGGGCAACCTCGACAAGCTGCTGCCGAAACAGAAGAAGCTGTCCCGCGGACACCACGCTGCTCTCGACTATCACGATGTTCCGACTGTGATCGCCGCCCTGCGGAGCAGCAGCGCGACGTCGGCGCGAGCGCTCGAATTCATGATCCTCACGGCGGGCCGCTCCAGCGAGGTACGCGGCGCACTCTGGGATGAGATCGACCTCGATAAATCCTTGTGGGTGATCCCGGCGAACCGAATGAAGGCCGGCGTCGAGCACCGTGTCCCCCTCCCCGCGCGCGCCGTTGACATTCTGAAAGAGCGGGCTGCCGTCCGGTCTGGCGCTCTCGTTTTTGAAGGCGAGCGCGAGGGTAGGCCAATATCGGACACCGCGTTGGTTAAGGCGCTACGGCACGCCGCGCCAAAAAAGCCGGCAACCCAGCATGGTTTCCGCAGCAGCTTCAGGGACTGGGCCGGCGACACGACCGCCTATCCGCGGGAGGTGTGCGAGGCGGCCCTGGCTCACACAATCCAGGGGGTGGAGGCGGCTTATCGGCGGAAGGACGCTCTCGAAAAGCGCCGAGCGCTGATGAACGATTGGGCGGCATTTTGCGCCAACGAGAAAGAATAGCACTACATGTTGACATTGCCGACGCAGACACCTAATATTAGAGCAGGTTCGTTTGCATAACCTCGTTCGGCGGGCGATGTGAGGCCCGCAGGCTACAGCGCAACCCCTATTGAAACGGGGTTCGAATGACTACTTGCAGTGCCGCCGCTATCGCGGCGAACGACAACCTTCCTCCCATCATCTCCATCAAGACAGCCGCCGAAATGACCAGCCTGTCCCGGCCGGCCATCAATTCGTTGCGGGCTGCCGGACAATTCCCCGCAGCCGTGCAACTCGGCGAGCGCCGGATCGGTTTCGTCCGCGCCGAGGTGCTGGCCTGGATCAACGCCCGCATCGCGGCTCGGGATGGGAGGGCCGCGTGATGGTATACCACTTCACCACCAGCGTGCACCTGCCGTGGATATTGGCCACCGGCGAGCTTCGACCCGGTCGCGGCGCTTCCTTCATCCAAGGCCTGCCAGATCCTGACTTCCTTTGGGCGACAACCGATAGCCGCGGCGAGCGTACAATGTCGCTCTCTAAAGAAGCGTATCGAAACGGCGAGTTGCTCCTAATCCGCCTCGAGTTGGACGATGGCGAATTCTGGCCATGGGGCGAAGCGCAGCAGCGTCATCCTGAATGGACAGATGAACTCGTTCGCGTTCTGAACCTAAGTGGGATCATCAAAGGGGCGGATCCACGCAAATGGATGTGCCGCGTAGGGGCACTTCCCCTCTCAAACGAAATACTCACTTCGATTCAAGTCAAATCATGGTCGAGCGGTATCTGGCGCAAATCCGCATACGAGGAGCTCGATCCTGTGCGGCGGGCCGGTTACACATGGCGTTCCGTTCGGATCGACGGTGTGACCTATTCATCTGCTCAGCAGGTTAGAGAAGATGGCGGCTGCGCCTACCAGATCGCTCGATCATATGGGCCAGCGCGCGCCATCGCCGACGCGGCGTAACCCCGCCGCGTAGCTCCTTCCTCCCCCACCCACCCATCACCACCCGCCGGCAGGCCGCGCGGGATAGGAGAAGACATGCGCCTTCTTGCAGTCCGGCCATCGCCGCCGGGAACGCCCCTGCTTGGATTCGTCGACGTCGAGTTAGGACCAGTTCGCCTGTTCGGCGTCGAGATTCGGCGCGCCACCGACGGCACGCTGCGAGCCTGGCCGCCGAAGCGCGGTGAGCGGCGTTCCGCGGCCATCGACCCCGCTACTGCATTCGAGATCGCGACCGCGGCCATGGCCGCCCTGGGAGGCCCTGGCCCGCATGTCCACCAGCGCTGAACGTAAACTCACCGACGCCGAAGCCCGCCGCCTTATACTCGAAAATGTCATCCTCGATTTTGGCGGCAACATCATGCTTGCCCCGCTCGACAGCGTCGGCATTCCCGACTGGGAAGCCGCTCTCGCCGACGAGCTTGACCTGCCATCGCACCCGCCCGTTGATGACGAGGCCCCGCGTCTTTGCGCCGTCGTTGATACCATTCCCGGCCTCATTGGCGCACGCTTCGTGGTGTATCTCGATTGGCGATTGCAGCCGAAGGTTCGGCAGGCATGCGGCCGGCCCGGCGACGATCAGATAGCATACGCCCTAATTGTGCGATCCATCGTGCCGGAGCATCCGACCGACATCCCACTCGCCGCACCGAACGCCGCGAATGATAACGAGCGCCGCCTTCCCGACCCGCCACCGATGATGGCCGATCCGCTCGCGCCGGAAGCGGCAGGCGGGCTACTGGCCGACGTGGCGAAGTGGATCACCACCACGGCTATCATTCCCTCGCCGGAACTATCAATGGTGGCGGCGTCCGCGCTGCTCGCTGGACTGTTCGGGCGGAAGGTGCTGACGCCGATGCGAGGCGGCATCAATCTGTACGCCACCACGCTCCTGGACACGGCGGGGGGTAAGGGGCACCCACCGAAGGCCATCCGCGCCCTGGCCGACGGCATGGGGCGCATGGGCGTGGTGTCCAATGGTGACCACACCTCCTATGCGGCGATAGAGCGGACTCTTCGCAAGAACACGTCGACCGTCATCGTCATGGACGAGTTCGGCATCACGTTGCAGGACGTCAACGGCCGGCATGCATCGTCGGCGGCGGCATCCATCCGCAAGTTTCTGCTGGCCGTCTATGATCAGGCGAACAGCAAGTTTGACGGGCGCATATATGCCTCAGCGGACGCCAAGAAGGCCGACGACCCCATCGACGGCCCGGCGCTCACCGTGCTTGGGATGACCACCATTGAGACCTTGTTCGCCGGGCTCGGCGAGGCCTCGGTGGCGGACGGCTTCATCAACCGCTTTCTGTTCGTCACCAGCGCGCCGGCGCAGGACGTCCGCCCGCCGCGCCTGGATAGGGACGGCAAGCCGCCGGCCACGCTCATAGCCGCGCTGCAGGCCGCATACACGGGCGTTCCAGCCGGCCCTGGTGCGCTGCTTCCCGGAAAGCTTGTCGTGCCGTTCGACGGTGGCGAGGACGGCGAGGCCTACCATAGGTGGGGCCAGGTGTTCATGTGGCAGCGCCACCCGGCATGGAACGCCACCGAGATGGGTATCAACGGGCGCGCCGCCGAGAACACGCTCCGCCTCGCCACCATCCGCGCCATCTCACGCGACCACGCTGCGCCGGCCGTCACGCTCGACGACGTCGAATGGGGGTGGGCCATCGTCCACGCCAGCATCGCGCTCGTCACCGACGGCGCCCGGCGGCATATGGCGGCCAGCCCCGCGGAAGCCCTCCGCAAGGCCATCGTCGCCGCCCTCGACGCGGCGCCCGATAAGACCTTGCCGATATCGAAGCTGATGGAGCGGCACGGCGTCCGTGGCGCTGACATGCGCGAGTTCCGTGCGGCACTTGAGTGGCTGATAAACGCCGGCCAAATCACTGACCTGGCTGGCCGTCCAATGCCTGGCCGCGGCAGCCGGTTGAAGCTCCTCGCCGTTCTCACGCCGTAAGAACGGCCGAGAACGGCGAGCCGGTTTGAGAACGCGCCGTTCTTGAATTCTCACGCCGTTCTCAACTCGTAAGAACGAAAAAGAGTAATGAATATATATAGTTATATATATAATTCTCTCTCGTTCTCACGTTCTTAACATGCCCCTGATTCCGTTCCAAGTGGTATCTAAATATAGGTCTGTGTGCCTATGACACCCACCTTGAGAATTTAAGAACGGAAGCAGTTGGTTGCATATTTCCAACGATACAACTGATAAGGAATGACCCGCATGGAGCAGGTCGCGATTGCCATCCCTCCCGTGGAAGGCACCTACAAGCCGTACACCGACAGCGACGAGCGCCACGCCTGCACGGCGGTGGGCGTCACCTTCTCCGGCTTCGGCCGGACACCCGAGCTGGTGCTGCTGGTGCGCCGGCCGGACGGCACGGTATACGCCGATATCGCCAGCGAGATGCAGCGCCAGCCGGCGGGGTGACTATCTGGGAAAATCCCCCAGTTGCACCGCTCCGAGCCGGCCTTGTGACTGCGGAAATTCCGCAGTCAGAGCACATACCCACGAGGCGCGCCGCATCAACATTTCATCTGTCGTCATCGGGGAGCATGACGAAAACGAGATGCGAGAAGCTTTTACGCCCAGCGAGCGCGTAGCGATTGCCGAGGCGGTGCGGCGTGAGTTGGGTGAGCGGAGAGGGCGAAATAATCCGCAAAATATTGCGGAATTGAAGGGCGCGGAGACCCGCGAAATCGTCGCCGAGCGCGCCGGATTTGGCAATCCTGAGACCTATCGCCAGGCTAGGACCGGCGTCGCGCAGTTGCCGCGCTTCGTGAATGTCCTTGTGGGTCAGCCCGATGTCGGAGACGCTTGGCGCTTCCAGAGCGGAAGCGCTACGCCCGGTGTTGGCGGCGCGCACTTCCCCCCTCCCACTCTTCATAGTTGGTGGTGACCAAATCGCCGCCGCAAGCGGGTATATGTAGGAGATCACCGCTGCGTGACGTTGGTTATAACCGGAACCGTTCGCCGTGCGGGTTATATGAAGGGGTGCAATTCCCAAAGGCACCGTCATTGCGTGCCGCCCAGTGGTCATGACCGAACTGGCGTCGCGTGCGGACTATATGAAGGGGTTGGTTTCAGCCCCGCCGAGATTGAGGCGCCCGTCGTCTCGTCCAGCAGCCGCCTCCGGGCGGCTTTTTTATTTCCCATCAACATAGTCGCGCGCCGTCGCGACGAGAGGATCCCCGATGCGCTACGCGCTTTCGGCGGTTGTCGACGTCGTCGCGACCGCCACCGAACTCTCTCCGCACCACGTCAATATGCAGGCGCGTCGCCTTCAGGAGCTCGGTGAGCTTTCCCGCTCGCCTGGCGGCAGACTCCCGGCTCTTGTCAATGCGGCCCAGGTTTCGCGCCTGATACTGGCTCTGCTCATTGACCGGCCGCTGGTCGAAGCCGCCCGTCTCGCCGCGACCATGTCCGACTATCGCCACGAGGGCATGCCCGTCGGCGACTACATTGGCCGCATGCTCGTATCGGCGGGCGGCCCGGACTTCCTCACACCGACCTCGGTGCTGACCGCGAAGGCCAGCATCACCGTACACGCGCCTGATGCAGTGGTCGTCCGCCACTCATGCCTCGACGATCCGCTGGAAGAGATCTTCACCGCGGCCGGCTCTACCTGGTCACCCGATGACGCCGACGGCATCACCAGCGCGCGCACCCTACCCGGCCGGCTGCTTCACCGCATCGGCCGCGGCCTGGCAGGGGTTGCCGAATGATTTGGCCTTTCAACCGCCGCGCCCCCGTCGAGACCAAGAGCCTCGCCGCGCCGGACCCTGAATTGCTCGCGCTGTTCGGCATCACCACGGGCGCTACGGCCATCTCCGGCCCTGCCGCCCTCCGGGTGCCAGCGGTAGCGGCAGCGGTGCGCGTCATCAGCGAGGCAGCGGCGACGCTGCCCATCACCGTCAAGCGGGTCGACGAGGCCGGCACGCATACCGATGCCACCGACCATCCCGCCCACAAGCTGCTGACCGGCGCGGCGAATGAATGGCTGGACGGCTGGGAATTGGTGCGAGACCTCGTCGCGCAGGCCCTCGTCAATGACCGCGGGGGCCTGGCTTATATCGGCCGCTCCAGCGACGGCAGGCCGATTGAGATCATCCAGCCGCAGGTCGGGCAAATCGACGTTCAGTATGACGGCGTGACCCGCGAGCCCTCGTACAGGCTGGCCGGCCAACCCATCGCGGCCAGCGACATCGTGCATGTGCGCGGCCCCTTCGACCGCTGCCCCGTCTCGCTGGCCGCCGAGGCGATCGGCGCGGCGGCGGCCATGGAGAAACACGCGGCGGGCCTATTCGCCCGCGGTGCGCGACCCGGCGGCATCCTGGAGATCCCCGGCGACCTGCCGGAGAAGGGACTGATTTCCCTGCTAAAAAGCTGGCATGAGACGCATGACGGAGCGTCAAAGTCCGGCAACACGGCAGTTTTGTTGAACGGCGGGAAGTGGAATCCCGGCATCATCAACAGTACGGATGCGCAGTTCCTCGAGAACCGCAAGTTCCAGAACATCGAAATTGCACGCGCATTCCGCGTGCCACCTTCGATGCTTTATGAACTTGACCGCGCCACGTGGTCAAACTCTGAGCAAATGGGCAAAGAGTTCCTGACTTACTGTCTGGAGCCATGGCTTCGCGCCGTTGAAAGCGCCTTCGGCAGGGCGCTGATCGAGCCTGAATTCCGCAATATTTTGCGGATTTCCATCGACCGTGACGACCTCACCAGGGCCGATCTCGGCGCACGCGCGACCGCCTACTCGTCGCTCATCTCGGCACGCGTGCTCAACCCCAATGAAGCGCGAGCCTGGGAGGGCCTCCCAGCCTACCCGGCGGGCGACGCCTTCATCAATCCCGCAATAACCACCGCAAAGCCGCCGAGCGCGGCAGGAGACGCGAATGCTAGTTAATTCGATCAGCGCGACCATCAGCGGCCATGAACACCGCCTCACTGTTCGCCGCGACAGCCTTTCGATCTTGGACGCGGTGCTGGGCGGCAGCGCCTATGCCGTGTTGAAGAAATTCGAGGCGGGCACATGGTCCACCAACGACGTCGAGTTGGTGCTCTCGTTTGCGCTGCATGGGCCGACGCCGATGGAGCGGATCATCGCGAAGTTAGGCGCGCCGCAACCGACGGGCGAACGCCGCGCTACCGCTCCCGAGATCGCCGCGGCCATCAACCGCAACGGGCCGGGGCAGTACGCCGACCTCGCCGCGCTGACGCTCTCGGCGGCCCTGTTCGGCATCAGCGAAAGCGATGCCGTGTGGACTGACGAGGTGGCAGATGCAGCCTGACCGCATCGAATGCAAGGCCGCGTTCGATGTCGACGACGCCGGCCTCGTAACCGGCAGGGCATGGGACTTCTCCAGCCCTGATCGTGTCGGGGATGTCATCACCCCCGAAGCCTTCGCGAAGGCAGTGCCGCCGCTCCCGATGTTGTTCGCCCATGATCAGTCGCAGGTCGTCGGCTCCTGGACCGGCATTCGTGCTGGCGCGGACGGCCTGACGGTCACGGGCAAACTTCTCGTCAACGACGTGGCCCGCGCCGCCGAAGTGCGAGCGATGCTCCAGACCAAAGCTGTCAGCGGCCTGTCCGTCGGCTTTCTCACGAAGAAGTCCGCACCCCGCCGAGGTGGTGGCCGGACGATTACCGACCTCGACCTGGTCGAAATTTCCATCGTCGCCGTGCCGGCCCATCCGGGCGCGCGGATCTCTCAAATCAAGGAACTAACCATGACCGACGTGGTCACCGAAGGCGCCGTGGATACCAAGGCGATCGAAGCTATTACCGCCAAGCTCACCGAGCTCGAGACCAAGGCCGACACCACCGCCCTGGCCGCCCGTCTCGACAAGCTCGAGGCGAAGGCCTCCCGTCCGGCTGGCGATACCCGCCCCGAGCCTTCGGTGGAACGCAAGGCGTTCGCCGCCTACCTCCGCCACGGCAAGGAAGCTCCGGCCGAGGAACTGAAGACGCTGACGGTGTCGTCCGATCCCCAGGGCGGATACCTTGCCCCCGCGGAGATGTCGACGGAGTTCCTCCGCAACCTGGTGGAATACAGCCCCATCCGCGCCCTTGCGAGCGTCCGCTCGACGGGCTCGCCCAGCGTTATCTATCCGACCAGGACCGGCATCACCAACGCTAAGTGGAAGGGGGAGGGCCAGGCGCAGGAGGGCAGCGAGCCGGCCTTCGGCCAGGCTGAAATCGCCGTGAAGGAGGTCAACACCTATGTGGACATCTCCAACCAGCTGATCGCGGACAGCGCCGGCAGCGTCGAATCCGAAGTCAATCTCGCCCTTTCGGAAGACTTCGGGGCGAAGGAGGCGACCGCATTTGTGAATGGCAATGGCGTGCTGGAGCCGGAAGGCATCATGAGCCACGCGGGCATCAGTTTCACGGCCAATGGCCACGCGACGAACCTCTCGGCTGATGCGCTGATTTCGTTGATGTACGCGATGCCCGCCACGTACCGGAACGCTGGCACTTGGGCCATGAATGGCACGACGCTCGCGACCATCCGCAAGCTGAAGGATGGGCAGGGCAATTATCTCTGGCAGCCGTCGTACCAGGCCGGCCAGCCGGAGAGCATTCTCGGTCGCCCCGTCGTCGAGTTCTTGGACATGCCGGACGTCGCGGATGGCACGTTCCCCATTCTGTATGGCGACTTCTCGGGCTACCGCATCGTAGACCGCGTCGGCCTCTCGATCCTGGTCAACCCCTACCTCCTCGCGACCAACGGGCTGACCCGATACCACGCGACCCGCCGCGTCGGCGGCCGTGTCCTGCAGCCGGCAAAGTTTCGCAAACTCAAAATGGCGACGTCCTGACGCAAAAGTGGAACATCTTGTTCCACTTTCCTCATCCCCATCCCCAGCGAGCGGCCACCTTCGGGTGGTCGTTTGCGTTTTACAGGAGCGCAAATGCGCGATCTCGTTTCCAATATCGGCATCGTCCCGGCCATCGCGCCGGCCGTGCAGTCCGCCGCCGCTGATGGCATCGCGGTGGACCTGAAGGGCTTCAACCGCGTCGCCTTCGCCATCAACACCGGGGCGATCGTCGGATCGGGCGACTTCGGCATCAAAGTGCAGGAGTCGGATGACGGTTCGACCTTCACCGACGCCGCTGCCTCGGCGGTGCTCGGCACCGTGCCGGCCACGCTGGTGGCGGCGAGCGCCTACAAGGTCGGCTACATCGGCTTCAAGCGGTACGCCCGGCTGGCGATCACCAAGGCGGGAGGCACTTCGATTGCGCTCGGCGCCGTCGCCATCAAGGGCGATCCGGCTTCGGCTCCGGTGGCCTGATCCAATCCGGCGGCTATCCAATGAGGGCGGCGCTGGGCCGTCCAACAACGGGAAGTAGACCTCCCCGCCGCCACCCGTAATGGGACACCAGGGGTCAAGGTCGTTACAAGTCCAGCACTCGTCGGCAGCGTCTTTTCAATCGGATGGGGACGACTGCCGGCGAGTTAACCTGCGGGCAAATCCATGAAACGTCTCTGCTCTTGCGGCCGGCTCGTCGAGCGCGGCGAGACCTGTGTGTGTCAGGTGGCGGCCCGCCGTGAGCGCGTAGCCAAGGCCGACGCGGCACGCCCCAGCGCTGCAGCGCGTGGGTATGATCATGCGTGGCAGCAATTGCGGAAGCGGATGCTAGCGGAGCACCCCACCTGCACCTGCGGCGAGCCATCAGCCGAAGTGCATCATCTCATATCGGTGCGTGAGCGACCAGACTTGAGGCTTGACGTTGCAAATCTGCAATGTCTTTGCCGGTCTTGTCACTCACGCATTACCGCACGCACCCAGGCATTCGGTCGAGGCATGCGCTAATCGCATGGCATACCGGGGGTGGTTGGCGACTTTTGCCTCGCCCTCCCGACCACCCGCCGCTATCCAGCGAGCAATTCGTCCCAATCCAGATTTCGTAAGGCCCGATGGCCTTGATTCAGCATGCGCTCTGCGCATTGCAGAGGAACACAAGCATGGCCATAGTCGACCTATCGCTTGCAAAAAAGCATCTTGGCGTCACCGAAGAAGACGATGATGACCTCATCTCCGCAAAGATCGACTCGGCCCAGGCGCTGCTCGAGGGCTGGCTGGGCTATGCGATCGAAGACCGTTTCGAGACCGCGCCGGCCGACCTGATCGAGGCGGTTCTGCAGCTGATGGCCCACGCCTACGAGAACCGCGAGGCCACGGTCGTCGGCCTTGCCATCGCATCCGTGCCGCTTGGCGTGCGCGACGTGATTGCGACGCGCCGGGACTACCTGACGGGGTATGTCGATGGCTCGTAATCGCGACCTAGTAGCCCTCGAGAAGGCGTTCAAGGCCATCCCCCGCGAGGTGCGGGACAAGGTCCGGCCGGCCGTGCAGGTCGGCGCCGATGAGATCGTGGCGCGGGCCAAGTACCTGGCCCCCGAAGAGACCGGCGAGCTTGCCGCCAGCATCCATACGGAACCCGGCCCGGTAGACCTCGCGGTGACGGTCGTCGCCGATGACGAGGCCGCGCTGTTCCAAGAATACGGAACCGCCACGAACAGTCAGCACCGGTTTTTCTGGCCAGCCGTCAACACCCTCAAGAATAGAGTCCGGCGCCGCATAGACCGCGCGATCGGCAAGGCAATCCGAGAGGCATGGTCGAAATGAGCGAGCCGTCACTCGCGGCCCAGGCCGCTATCCGCGCCGTGCTCGTGGCATCTGGCAGCGTCACCTCGCTGGTACCGGCCGGCAATATCCTGGATCGAAACTCCCGCCCGGAGGTCACGCCTCTGATCATTGTCGGCGACGGCTACACGGTCGACGCCAGCGCGCAATGCATCGAGGCCTGGGAGGTCTACAGCGACATTCACGTGTGGACTAAGGAGCCAGGCCTGGCGCAGTGCAAGACTATCGCTGGCGCCGTGCAGCGTGCGCTCCGCGGCCTTGATGTTGAGGCGCAGGGTTACTCGCTTTCCATCATGGCGCAGGATTGTCGCTACTTTCGCGACCCGGATGGTGAGCATGCCCACGCGGTGGTGAGCGTCACCTTGTTCGCGGAGGAACTGTGATGCGCGCCGGCAAGCTGGATCGCACCATCACCATCGAGCGCGGCACGCATGTCGTCGATGAGTTCGGCACGCCCGTCTACAGCTGGACGCCTCTCGCCGCGCCGATGCGGGCGCAGGTCGTCGAGGCCAGCACCACCGAGTTCTTCAAGAGCTTCGGCGCCTCCTCCGAGAACGTCACCGTGTTCCGCACCCGCTGGATCGATGGGGTGACGCTGGCCGATCGCGTCGTGGCGGGCGGCGTAACGTTCGACATCAAGGACATCAAGGAAATCGGCCGGCGCCGCGGTTTGGAACTGCGCTGCGTCGCGAAAGGAGCCTGAGAATGGCCCGTGGACGAAAGGCGGAAATCACCGCCGTAGACGGCGCGCTGGACAAGGCGCCTGCCGCTCCGAAATGGCTTCCGGCCTATGCCAAGGCAGAATGGAAACGACTGGTTCCGATCCTGGTGAACGACCGCAAGCTGGCGGTGCACGAGCTCCAGAGCGTCGAGTCCTATTGCATCAGCGTCGCCCGCATCCGCGAGGCGGAGGAGATCATCGCCCGCGAGGGGCTGGTGATCATGGGCACACGCGGCCCGCAGCGACACCCCGCGACGGCGATCCTCAAGGAACACCAGGAGGCCGCGCGTCGGCTGCTGATCGAGCTCGGCGGCACCCCGGCCAGCCGCGGGAAGAATAAGGGGGGCGCCGTTGGAAACGACCCTGCCGACGACCTTGGGGATATCTGAAAGTGCCAACTCGTTGGCACTTTCACACCCCAAAGAAACTGGGCAGATTCTGGCCAGTTTAGACGTAACGGCGGAATCCGCCGTTGCGTCCCATCCCGCCTGGCTCTTCGACGACTCCCCCATCCCCGACCCGCACGGCAAAGGCGAGCGCGCCGTCCGCTTCATTCGCGCGCTGAAGCACCCCAAGAGCAGCTTACCGGGCCGGGGGTTTCAGCTGGATCGCTGGGCCGAAAGGCTAATCCGCAGGGTCTACGGCGACACCCGGCCGGACGGTACGCGGCGCATCAAGACGGTCTTCGCCCTCATTCCGCGCGGCAATCGGAAAACGACGCTCGGCGCGGCGCTGGCGCTTCTTCACCTTGGACCGGAGCGCATCCCGCGCTCCCAGGTGGTGTCGGCCGCGGTGGATCGCGACCAGGCCCGCATTGCCTTCGAGGAAATGACCGGCGTCATCGGCGCACATCCGCGGCTCGCCGAGGCGATGCATCCGCAGGATACGAAGAGCCGCATCACCCACAAAAAGTCAGGCGCTTTCTACCGAGCAATGTCGGCCGATGCCGCAACCGCCCATGGTCGGACTCCGGTCTTCGCGTTGGTCGATGAGCTCCATGCCTGGAAAAAGCGCGACCTGTGGGACGCGATCAAAACCGGCCTGGTGAAGACCCCCGGCAGCTTGCTGGTCATCACTACCACGGCCGGCATCGGGCGGGAGAATGTGGCGTACGACATGTACGCGTATGCCCGGCAGGTGGCGACGGGCGCGATCGAGGACGAGGCTTTCCTGCCTATCCTGTTCGAGGCCGAGCCTGACGAGGATTGGCGCGACGAGGCCGTGTGGCACCGTGTTAACCCCGGCCTGTCCTGCGAGCCGCCTTATCCCGATCTCGACGGCCTGCGGCAGATGGTGCGGGAAGCCCAGCACCGGCCCGCCGATCGTGAGATGTTCCGCCAGCTGCATCTTAACGTGTGGCTCGACGGCGCTGCCGAACCGGCCTGGGACTTGGCAATATGGGACGAAAACAGCGAGACCTATGACCTGGAAGCGCTGAAAGGCGCCAAGGCCTACCTCGCCGTTGACCTGTCGAAGCGCATCGACCTATCCGCCATTGCGGCTTGCATTGAGGTGCCCGACGGCCGGCACGTCCTGCACGTCGAGGCATTCTGCCCCGAAGAGGGCATACGCAGACGAGCGGACTTGGACAGCGCGCCGTACCCGCTCTGGCAGGAGCAGGGCTTCCTCACCGCATGCCCAGGTGATGTGATCGACCGCGGCATGATCGAGGAGCGCATTCGAGCCCTGTGCGCGCATCTGGACGTTCAGGAAATAAACTTCGATCCGTGGTCGGCCGGCGAAATGATGCGATCCCTCGATGCCGACGGCCTGCCGGTGGTGGAGTTCCCGCAGCGGCTGGCCACCTTCGCCCGGCCCGTCACCGAGTTCGAGACGGCATTCATGGAGCGACGGCTGCTGCACGGCGGCAACCCCGTGCTGCGATGGGCCGTCGGAAACGTGGTGCTTGACGCCGACGCGTCTGAGAACCGTCGGCCGAACAAGAAGAAATCCACCGACCGCATTGACCCGGCAGTGGCCGCCATCATGGCTGTTGGCCGCGCCATGGCGAATGACGGGCACCGATACACCACTCTATCGCCGCAGGAGCTTATGCCGTGGCTAACCCCGAATCCAAGAAGCTAACTGTCGAGGTCCTGGCACGCGTCGACAAACTCGAAAAGGGCATGGCACGCGCCAGCGCTGCCGCCAACGACAACTTCGGCAAGATCGAGCGACGCGCCGGCCAGGCGACAAAGCGACTGGAGTCCCGGTTCGAAGCCATCGGCCGCTCGGCTGCCACATCGCTCGGCGCGTTCGGCCTGGGCGGAGTTGGCATTGCAGGCCTGTTCGCAGGCGCCAAGACTGCCGCTGCTGACCTTGCCCAGATCGCCGCCGAGGCACAGAAGGCCGGCGTCGCCGTCGAGGCATTCCAAGAGCTTGGATATGCGGCCAAAGGCGCGCTGGTAAACTTTGACGCGCTCACTGACGGCTTGAAGGAAATGCAACTCCGGGCCGACGAGTTCATCGTCACCGGGGCAGGCGGCGGGGCGGAGGCATTCCAGCGGCTCGGGTACGGCGCCGCCGAACTCAAGGAGAAGCTGCGGGATCCGGCTGCCCTGTTCGAAGACATCATCGAAAAGCTTGGCCGGCTGGACAAGGCGAGTCAGATACGCATCGCGGACGAGCTCTTCGGCGGTACCGGTGGCGAGCAGTTCGTGCGCCTTCTCGACCAGGGAAACGGTTACATCGCGAAGATGCGGCAGGAAGCGCGGGACACCGGCAACGTGCTGGACGCCGAGCTCATCCAGCGCGCCGTCGAGATCGACCGCCAATTCGCGAAGCTATCCACGACGATCGGCACCAACCTGAAGGGCGCGATAGTTGCCGTCGTGGCGGAGATGCGCACCTTCTCCGATATGCTGAACGCCACAGAACAGCAGTCGTCGGCGACGCTTCAGCGGCGCATCGACCTTCTGATCGCAGCCGCGGAGAATATGAAGAAGTCCTCCGCCGCCTTCGCGCTTGGGGGTGGCCAGGAGGGCATCGATCGCCGGCTGGCCGAGGCTGCTGGCCTGCAGTCGCAACTCGACAGCCGCCCGCCGCGCGTGACGGTCAATCCGAGCATGGGTTCCGGCATGGGAGATTTGTCCCAGGTCAAGACTCCCGCCAGCACCGCGGCGGACCAGTTGGCGAAGGCATATCAGTCGATCGTGCTCTCGGCGGAGCAGCGGATCACTCAGATGGGGGTAGAGCAGCAGGCGCTTGGCATGACGACCGCGGCGGCAGAAGCGCTCCGCGTCAAGCAGGAACTCATCAACGAGCTAACCCGCGCCGGCATCACGCTCACGCCTGACTATGTGGCGAAGATCGATGACCTTGCCCAGCGTTCGGGTCAGGCAGCATCTGCCCTGGAGGCACAGGCAGCGTCACAGGCCGCGCTTGCTGAGACGATGGATGAGGTGCGCGGCACCGCCTATGATGTGCTGGGCGGGTTCGTCTCGGACCTGCGCAACGGTATCTCCGCAGCAGATGCCCTGTCGAACGCGCTGAATCGTGTCCTCGATAAGGTCATCGAAATCGGGCTACAGAATGCGCTGACTGGCCTGCTGGGCAGTCCCGGCACCACGCAGGCAGGTTCACTCGGCAAGCTGTTCGGCTTCGCGGGTGGCGGCTACACCGGCTCCGGTGGCAAGTATCAGCCGGCTGGCGTGGTGCATCGTGGTGAGTACGTGATTCCGGCCGATCGTACCCGCGAGCTTGGTGTGGGGTTCCTGGACCGCCTGGCCGGCTTCTCCAGCGGCGGGCTGGTGGCACCCACCCTGCCGCAGATCAGGTCCGGCGATGTGGCGCGCGGCGCAGGCGGCATGCCGGTGGTCAACGTATCGGTGCAGACCTTGCCGGGGCAGACCGCCGATGTGCGTCAGAGCCGCGGCGCCGATGGGGCAATCAACATCGCCGCGACGGTGCGCAAGCTGGTCGAAGACGAAATGGTGAGCCAAGCGCAGGGGCGTGGCCGTGGCGCGCAGGCTTTGGAGCGGTCCTACGGCCTTCGGAGGCAGACGGCGTGAGGTTGGCGCCAGGCTCACGAGGGTCTGGCGCCTGAGCGTCACAGGCCGGCGGCAAACTCCCGCACGTCGTCGAGGGTGGCGTCATAGGGGCGCTGGAAGGCGCCGAGGCGCACCGTGTTCGTGCCGTCAATGACCATGTAGCCCGGCCCGTACCAGCTACGCGACCAGTGGCGGGAAGCTGTCTTCTCCAAGCGGTAACCCGCCTTGGCGAGACGGCGACGGATGGCGGATTCGGAAAGAGGCATAGCAAGCCCTCCATGGATTGGATCAACTGACAAACGCATTCGTTGCGTTGCGTTGCCAAACCTGGTGCGGCCGTCAGAAGCCGCAGGGGCCGGACCCCAGACCGTCCATGCAGGACGATGTTGCTTAGGGCGAGACGATAGTGGTGAGCTCCCCGCCTTTCGTCAAGCCCCAACCCGTCACGCGCCCGAAGCGGGCTGTCCGCTCCGGGCGCGCCCGATGCCGTCGCGATCCGCATCGGGCCAAGCGCTGCCGTCCACTTCGGCGCGCTTGGTCTCGTCATGCTCAAACTCGCATGTGCGATAGCGCACCGCCTAGGGGCCCGGCGCTGACACATCGTTCACCAGCACGCGAGTCACCTCGCTATCTTCGATGATGCACTTAGCGATGTGCAGGGAGCCGCCGCGAAGGAACGCGACTTGGACGATTCCATTCTTGTCGTCGCCCGTCACATGCATCGATGTGTCGTCTCCTAGATCGTGATCAATCCCCGTCGCCTCTTCCAGGTGGCTTTCGCAGTGCGTCTTGGCGGCCGTCACCGGATCGTTCATGCGCCAGAATACCAAGCCGGAGATGCCGGCTCCGATGACGATCAGTGCAATGGTGTATCGAGCTAACTTATTCACGCGCGCTGCCTCTTTGGTTGCGAGAGGTTTACGAGCAGTGGGCCGTTTTGGACCGAAAACGTTGGTATATAAGTAGTTCTACTGCCGAGCGCGGGCGCTGGCGGAATGGGCGGCTTCCGCTCGCCGCGCTCTGCGTCGCGCCTGACGGTGCGAGCATCAACGCCGGTCTTGGCGGCTTGGTCTTCGGCATAAGAGTGGACAAGTTGTCCACTCTCTTTGGTGTTGTGGCCATGCCGCGTCTCCGGATGCAGCGCCTCACTCCTCCACGGGAGCGCCGGGCTTCTTCCTTGGGGCGATCTGCTTCTTAGGCCTGCCGAACTTGTCCTTTCGGATGTACGGCCCTGGCGGCAACGTAAACGGATCCGCCTCCAGCTTGGGCGGGCCTGCCAGATGCGCCTCAACGGTCGGCCAGTGCCAGCGTGATCTGGCCCCGATTGATAGTCGCGCGCGGGACGAAACCCTGCAGCACCCACGAGTCAAACGTGTCGACGCTGATCTCAAGCAATGCGGCTGCAGTCTTGCGCGAGACGAAGACGGGCCGGTGATTCTCGTCGGTCATGGCGTGCCCTTAGTGCGGTCAGACACGATACCCCCGCGCGGCGCGTCGCACCACAGGGTGCCCCAAGGGAGGGGCTACTTGCACATTTCGAGAATCGGGGTGATGTTGACCGTGGGCTTGAACACCCGGACCGAAGATAGGGCGACTCCCGTTTGGCGACGGAGAGTGCCTGAGCGCGAAGCCTCTTGGCGGAGGCGGAACGCATGCGGCGCCTTGGCGGGCGACCGAACCTGGCCATAATGGCCGGGAGCGGTGCGCCATGTCCAGAGGGTAATTCCTTAAAAGCGCAACGGCCTGTCTCTTCGGCAGGTGTTCAACTCCCGGCTGCCCGGTCTGATACCGGGCGCGGCCTTGAACAGCCGATACCGAAGAGCCTCAACCCCATGACCATCGACAAGACGTCCAGTCGTCGCGCATTCCTCATCGGCGCTGCGCCCGCGCTCATAGCGGCACCCGCGCTCGCCCTTCCGCCGCCGTTATCGCCCCAGCAGCGGATAGACGCCGCCATGGCGGAGATCCGCGCTGTGTTCGCTGAGATGTATCCAGGCCACCACGTCACCGAAGCCAAGATGCTGCGACGGGACACCGGCGGCCTGGCCATCGGCGCGTACCCGCACGAAGGGTATCACACGAGGTTCCATTTCCACGACAACGGCCCGCTGCGCGCCGCCGATGTCGAGGGCCGTCAGCGGGGGAATGGCCGATGAACGTCCACGCCCCCATCAGAACCGCCGCCGTGCCGGCTTCCAGCACGATCGACCGCCTGAACGAGATCCGATGCCTACTTGGCGCGCTGGATATCATGGCGGGCACGCTCGAGGGATACCAAGCCGAAGCCTTCTACAGCGTCATCCAGTCCGCCCAGGAGAAGGTCGAGGCGGTGCAGTCCGTGGTGTGCGCCGCTGCTGATGATGCCCGACTGAGAGACCGGCCGGCGCGCGCAAAAGCGGCGTGAACGCTCAACGCCACCACCTAAGCAGGTATCGCCAACCGGCCGGGCCAGCGACGCGTCGTGACCCGCAGCAGCAGCGTCCGGCTGGATCCCCGTCGCCCTTTTCGGAGGGCGGCGGGGTTCTCTTTCTTCGGCCAAAGCTCGGTTATGACAACCGTGCGGCTTTAGCCGGAAAATCCAAAAAAAACTCAATGAAATCAAGGGATTTGGCGGAGACGGAGGGATTCGAACCCTCGAGGCCCTTTTGGGGGCCTGCTCATTTAGCAAACGAGTGCCTTCAGCCTCTCGGCCACGTCTCCAGCCGGTCACGCGGGGCGCCTTGCGGCGACGCGGGTTCCAGCGGCGACCTGTCTAGGTTTCCACCGCCCCCCGGTCAAGGCCGAATACGCATCCGATCCACCGACTTGGCGCGCGGCAATGCCCGTTAGGGGCGCGCGCAGCCCCAGCGGAGGCCGACTGCGCATCCCGTCCACCGACTTGGCGCACGGCCATGGCCCGCGCGGCCACGCGGGCGCGCCGCTCAGCCGGGCGGGCGCTGGCCGAACAGCACGCTCTGCGCCTGCTTGTCGGTGGCGAAGTCGATCTTGGTACGGTCCTCGGCGTTCAGCGCCAGGCCCCGCTTCACCGCCGGGCGTGCCAGCACGCGCTCCAGCCAGCCGGCGAAATGCGGGAATTCCTTGATGTCCTGCCCCTGCCGTTCCCACAGCTTGGCCCAGCCGATGCAGGCGATGTCGGCGATGGAATAGTCGCCGGCGAGGAAGGGCCGGTCGGCGAGGCGCGCATTCATCACCCCGTAGAGCCGGTGCACTTCCCTGGTGTAACGCTCGATGGCGTAGGGGATTTTCTCCGGCGCGTAGATGCGGAAATGGTGCGCCTGCCCCGCCATCGGCCCCAGCCCGGCCATCTGCCAGAACAGCCACTGGTCCACCTCCACCCGGCCGCGCTCGTCGGCGGGGTAGAACATCCCGGTCTTGCGGCCGAGATATTGCAGGATCGCCCCCGATTCGAACACCGAGAGCGGCGCGCCGCCCGGCCCTTCGGGATCGAGAATCGCCGGCATCTTGTTGTTGGGCGACAGCGCGAGGAATTCGGGCTTGAACTGGTCGCCACGGCCGATATTGACCGGAATCACCTCATAGGGAAGCCCGCATTCCTCCAGCATGATGGAGATTTTCCAGCCATTCGGCGTCGGCCAGTAATAGAGCTGAATCGGGCGGGTCTGCAGCTGGGACATGAGGCGCTCCCCTTCGCCCTCCATGGGGCGCAGGACATCAGAACTAGTGCCGCCCTGAACCGCTGGCAAGCGCGGCCGGGCCGCCCTTTCCTCAGCGCACGGTCTTGCGCGGCGGCGGGCGCTCGCCTCATCCGGCCGATGCGGCTAGATTGGCCCGCCCGGCGCCGAGCGCCCTCAACAAGCGAGACCGTGCGCGTGACACCAGCCGTCCTGTTCCGCCTGCTCGGCCCACTCCTTCTGGCCGCCTCGCTCGCCGGCCCCGCGCGGGCGCAGGCGCCGGAAGCGGCCTCGCCGGCAAAAATCTGCGCCGATCGCTGGAACGCGCTGAAGGAAGCCGGCCAGACCGGCGCGCAGAGTTTTCGCGAGTTCTCCGCCCAATGCCTGAAGGACGCCGCGAGCGCTGCGCCGTCCGCGAGCCCGGCGCCGGCGACCCCCGAGGCCAAGCCCGAGACGAAGCCCGCGGGCGAGCCCGCTGCCCCGCCGGCGCACCGGCGCAACACCACGCCCACCGGCGCCTCGGCCGCCGCCGCCCAGCCCTCGATCAAGCAGTGCGCGGATCTGTGGAACGAGATGAAGGCGAAGAACCAGACCGGCAAGCAGACCTATCGCGAATTCGCGCAGGAATGCCTCGCCGGCACCGGCGTGCTGGACGGCACGCCGGCGGAACCGCCGCCCGCGCCGAAGGAAGCCACGCCCACGGCCAGCCCCGCTCCGAACAATCCGCCGCCGAAAACCTCGGTGCCTTCCGTACCGCGCCCGGCGGCGACACCGGCGCCCGATCCCGCCCCCGCCCTCACCCGCCCGCAGCAGGAGAGCGACCGCGAGGCGCTGAACCGCTGCAACGCCGAATGGCAGGCCTACAAGGCTCGGCACAACCTCACCGGCGCCAAGGCCTGGCACGTGTTCATGGCCCGCTGCCTGCCGTGAGGCGCGACGCGCTCAGTGGTTGGAGAGGTCGATCTTGAAGCCGTCGAGCCGCTTCTCGAAGCCCGCGCGCTCATAAAAGCGGTGCGCGTCGAGGCGCCGCTTGTTGGAGGCGAGTTGCAGCGAGCCCGCGCCCCGGCGCCGGGCCTCGGCGATGGCGAAGTCCATCATCGCCCTGCCGACGCCGCGTCCGCGCATCTCCGGGTCCACCTGCACCGCCTCGGCATGGGCGAGCAGCGTGCCGTGGCGCAGCAGCGCGCGGAAGAACACCAGCTGAAAGGTGCCGACCACCCGCCCGTCCAGCCGCGCCACATAGAGAGTGGCGCGCGGATCGGCGGCGATCTCCGCGAAGGCGCGCTCATAATACGGCAGGTCCGCCGGGTCGGCGCTGTCGCGCACGCCAAACATCTTCTCGCGGGCGAGGATGGAGACGATGGAAGGCAGGTCGGCGCGCGTCGCCTCGTCGATGCGGACGGCGCCCGCCTCGGGAGCGTCGGGCGCCGCGCCGCTCATATGCCGAGCTTGCCCTTCAGCAGGTCGTTCACCGCCTGCGGGTTGGCCTTGCCGCCGGTCTGCTTCATCACCTGGCCAACGAACCAGCCAAGCATGGTCGGCTTGGCCTGCACCTGGGCCACCTTGTCCGGGTTGGCGGCGATGATGGCGTCCACCGCCGCCTCGATGGCGCCGGTGTCGGTGACCTGCTTCATGCCGCGTGCCTCGACAATGGCGCGCGGGTCGCCACCTTCGGTGAAGACGATCTCGAACAGGTCCTTGGCGATCTTGCCGGAGATGGTGCCATCGGCGATCAGGTCGACAATGGCGCCGATCTGCGCGGCGGAAACCGGCGAAGAGCCGATGTCCTTGCCTTCCTTGTTCAGCCGGCCGAACAGCTCGTTGATGACGAAATTCGCCGCCGCCTTGGCGTCGCGCCCCTTGGCGACCTCCTCGTAAAAGGCCGCCGTCTCCTTCTCGGCGACGAGCACGTCGGCATCATAGGCGGAGAGGCCATAGTCGGCGACGAAGCGCGCCTTCTTCTCGTCGGGGAGTTCGGGCAGATGCGCCTTCAGCTCGGCGACGAAGGCGTCGTCGAATTCCAGCGGCAGCAGGTCCGGGTCGGGGAAATAGCGGTAGTCATGCGCCTCCTCCTTGGAGCGCATGGAGCGCGTCTCGCCCCGGTTCGGGTCGAACAGGCGGGTTTCCTGGTCGATGCGGCCGCCATCCTCCAGAATGCCGATCTGCCGGCGCGCCTCGGTCTCGATGGCCTGGCCGATGAAGCGGATGGAGTTGACGTTCTTGATCTCGCAGCGCGTGCCGAAATCCTCGCCCGGCTTGCGCACGGAAACGTTGACGTCGGCGCGCAGCGAGCCCTTCTCCATGTCGCCGTCGCAGGTGCCGAGATAGCGCAGAATAGTGCGCAGCTTGGTCACATAGGCCTTCGCCTCTTCCGCGGAGCGCAGGTCCGGCTTGGAGACGATCTCCATCAGCGCGACGCCGGAGCGGTTGAGATCGACGAGCGACATCGTCGGGTGCTGGTCGTGGATCGACTTGCCCGCGTCCTGCTCCAGATGCAGGCGCTCGATCCCGACCTCGATCGGCCCGTCGGCGGTGTCGACCAGCACCACGCCCTCACCGACGATGGGGCTCTTGTACTGGCTGATCTGGTAGCCCTGCGGCAGGTCCGGGTAGAAGTAGTTCTTGCGGTCGAAGACGGAGCGGTTGTTGATCTGCGCCTTCAGGCCGAGCCCGGTACGCACCGCCTGCTTCACGCATTCGGCGTTGATGACCGGCAGCATGCCCGGCATCGCCGCGTCGACCAGCGACACATGGCTGTTGGGCTCGCCGCCGAACTCGGTGGAGGAGCCCGAGAACAGCTTGGAGTTCGACGTGACCTGCGCATGGATCTCCATGCCGATCACCACCTCCCAGTCGCCGGTGGCACCCTTGATCAGCTTCTTCGGGTCGGCGGGGCGGGAATGCATGTTCATCGGACGGACCTGTTCTGGCGTGCGCGGGCACGAAAGCGCGGGAGTGTGCGTTCCCTACCCCGCCCCTGCCGGTCCTGACAACCGTTTCGCGCACAGCGCCCGGCAAGGCACAGTCAACGAAGCCTGCCACCGGTCGCCGTCAGCGCCGCTCGCGCCCTCGGTAGCCTCCCCTCGCCGCTTCCGTCCGGGCGCCGGAGCGGGACAACCGCCCCCGACCTGACGCAAAGTTCGCGCCCCTCCTAGACCAATGACCAAGAGGACACGTCGATGTGTCTCGCTTATTCATGGCCATAATGCGACACTGGTAAGAATATTTTACCAGTTCCAGCGCTCTCGGGAGGAGCAACGCCAGCAAACAACGTCCCCGTCCCGTCCGTACTCCCGGCGGCAAAGGCGGGAGACACAGGAGGAAACACCGGGATGTCGACAGGTCTGCTCGCCTTCCTTGCCTTTCTGCCGATTCTCTCGGCAGGCGTCCTGCTCATCGGGTTCCGCATCGCCGCCCGCATCGTCATGCCGATCACCTATGCGATGGCGGTGGTCATCGCGCTGCTGTTCTGGGGCGTCAGCGCAAACCGTGTCATGGCATCCACGCTGCAGGGATTGCTGCAGACCGCCGGCCTCTTGTGGATCATCTTCGGCGCCATCCTGCTGCTCAACACGCTGAAGCATTCCGGCGCCATCTCCACCATCCGCGCCGGCTTCACCTCCATCAGCCCGGACCGGCGGGTGCAGGTGATCCTCATCGCCTGGCTGTTCGGCTCCTTCATCGAGGGCGCCTCGGGCTTCGGCACGCCGGCGGCGGTCGCGGCGCCGCTGATGGTCGCGGTCGGCTTCCCCGCCATGGCGGCGGTGGTGTTCGGCATGATGATCCAGTCGACGCCCGTGTCCTTCGGCGCCGTCGGCACGCCGCTCATCGTCGGCGTGCAGACCGGGCTCGACCAGGCGGCGATCACCGCGCAGCTGACGCAGGCGGGCTCGACCTGGGCGACCTTCTTCCACCTCATCACCACGGAAGTCGCGGTCATCCACGCCATTTGCGGCACGCTGATGCCGCTGTTCCTCATCATGGTGATGACGCGCTTCTTCGGCCGCAACAAATCCTGGACCGAAGGCCTCTCCGCCCTGCCCTTCGCGCTGCTCGGCGCCTTCGCCATGACGGTGCCCTATGTGCTGGCGGCGACCTTCCTCGGCGCGGAATTCCCGTCTCTCCTCGGCGGTCTCATCGGCCTCGCCATCATGACGCTGGCGGCGCGCGCCGGCTTCCTGGTGCCGAAGACCTCCTGGGACTTCGCCCCCGCCTCGGAATGGCCGAAGGAATGGTTCGGCCAGCTCGACATCACCCTCGACAGCCTCGCCAAGCGCACCATCCCGCTCGCGCTCGCCTGGGCGCCCTATGTGCTGCTGGCGCTGGTGCTGGTGGTGAGCCGCATGGTGCCGGCGGTCGGCAACGCGCTGAAATCCGCGACGGTGGCGTTCTCCGGCATTCTCGGCGAACAGGGCATCAATGGCGATTTCCCGCTGCTGTTCTCCCCCGGCGGGCTCCTCGTCATCATCTGCCTGATCACCGTCGTGCTGCACCGCATGTCGCTGTCCGGCTTCGGCGCCGCCGTGCGCGAGAGCAGCGGCACGCTGATCGGCGCCGGCTTCGTGCTGATCTTCACCGTGCCCATGGTGCGGGTGATGATCAATTCCGGCGTCAACGCCAATGATCTCGACAGCATGCCGGTGCTGGTCGCCGAATGGGTGTCGGAGCAGGTGGGCGCGGTCTATCCGTTCTTCGCGCCCACTATCGGCGCGCTCGGCGCCTTCCTCGCCGGCTCGAACACGGTCAGCAACCTGATGCTGAGCCAGTTCCAGTTCTCGGTGGCGCAGGGCCTCGGCATCTCCTCGGTGCTGATGGTGGCGGGCCAGTCGGTCGGCGCCGCCGCCGGCAACATGATCGCCATCCACAATGTCGTCGCCGCCTCGGCCACGGTCGGCCTGTTGGGGCGCGAAGGGGCGACGCTGCGCATCACCATCCTGCCGACGCTGTATTATCTCGCCGTCGCCGGCACGCTGCTGCTGCTCGGATTCTATGTCGTCGGGCTCACCGACCCGCTGGTCGGGCGCTGATCGCCCAAGCCGGGGCCGCCTAGCGGCTCCGGCCCCGCGCCTTGCGCGAAATCAAGGCCGGCGCCCCCGCGCGCCGGCAGCCTCTCTTCGCCAACAAGGAGAGACGCCATGGATGTCGATACGATTGACGAGCGCCTGGCGCTGTTCCGCGCCATGGCCGGCCATGCCGGCGCGGACCTCGCGGCCCTGTCCGCCGCCGTGCCGCAAGAGGTGCGGGCCGCTGCCCAGCGCTGCCTCGGCTGCCGCGATTCGGAGGAATGCCACCGCTGGTTCGAGAATCAGTCAGAGGTAATAGAATGTAGTTCCAAGCCCGTTCCTGGCTTCTGCCGCAACGCCGCGCAGTTCAGCCTGTGGACCGAGACGAAGTAAGTACGGCCCCACGCGCCATCGACCCCACGCGGTGACCTTGCTATTGGATCGCCTCCGGCCGCATACCGTTGGCCGAGGTGACACGAATGCGTATTGCGTCCATTTCGCTGGTGAAGGACGAAGCCGACATCATCGAAGGCTTCGTGCGCCACAACCTGCACTTCGTCGACCATATGTTCGTCGTCGACGACCATTCGAACGACAACACCAGCGAGATTCTGCGCCGCCTCGCGGCGGAATCCTCCGCCTTCACCCTGGTCGATGACGGCTGGACCGGCGGCTTTCACCAGAGCCGCCGCACCACGGCCCTGCTGCATCAGGTGGCCGCGCAGGGCGGGTGGGACTTCATCGTGCCCCTCGATGCCGACGAGCTGATCTGCGCGCCCGACCGGCAGTCCTTCGAGAACAGCCTTTCCGCCGTTCCGCACGGGGTCGCGGCCGGGGTCGGCGCGCTGTTCTATTGCTGGACGCCCGGCGACGACATGTCGATCCGCGACCCGCTGGTGCGCCTCACCACCGCGCTGGAACCGCCGGCCGGCCACATCTTCAAGGCCATCGCCCCGGCGGCGCTGTTCGCCGATCCTGCGCTCACCTATGTCGAGGGCAATCACGCCCTGCTGCTCGGCGGGTCCAGCGTGCCGGTGCAGCGCCTCGCGGGGGTCGAACTCGCCCATTTCGCCGTGCGCTCGCCCGACCAGATCGTCAGCAAATGCCTCAAGCATTATGTCGGCTGGCGCAGCCGCAGCGACTACAAGGCGCATATGGCCAGCCAGGCGGTGGCCGCGGTCAACGCGCTGAAGCGGGAGCCGGGCCTTCATGTCAGCGCCAATGCGCCGGTGCTGGACGCCTATCTGCCGCCGGACATGGCGGCGAAGAGCCGCCACCGCCCGTTCAGCGAGCGGCGCGGAACCCTCGTCTGGCCGGAACTCGCCGTGCCGCAGCCCTATGCCGAACTCGCCGGCCTCCTGGACAGCCTCATCGACCGCGCGGCGCTGAGCGATCAGGTGGTCAGCGCCGCCACGGCGGCCGGCGGGGAAATGTCGGTGGCGACGCTGCGCGCACTGGTGGATGAACGCAACACGCTGGAATCCGAACTGGCACGGCTGCGCAACTCGACCGCCGATCTCACACAGGCCTATGTCACGCTGCTGCGCCGGCGACTCACCGTGTCCTGGCGCAAGCGCCTGATGAGTGGCGAGGCGCTGCTGCGCCGCCTCTTTCCGCGTTGAAGGCGTCGCCGCCCCTGCGGTGCGCCCGGAAGGCCGTCAGCGGCGGGGCTCAGCCCAGCCGCTCATTCTCATAGGCGATGACCCACTCGATCAGCTGCCGCCAAAGCTTTTCCACCAGCTCGGGCGGCACGCCCTTGGTCTCGGCATGGGCGCTCACCTTGTCGATCACGTCCTCCACCCGCTCGGGCAGGAAGGCGGCGAGGCCTTCCACCTTCTTCACCGCGATGACGTGCTTGACCACCTCCAGACGCCGGGCCAGCAGCTCGACGATCTCGGCGTCGATAGCGTCGATCTCGGCGCGGAACGGCGCCAGCGAGCGCTCATTGGCGGGCAGGCGCGGCATGGCTCACTCCCACCAGCGGTCGGAGACCTCGAAGCGGCCGGCGGCCTCCTCGATCACCTGGCCGAGCGAGAACAGCGTCTCCTCGCCGAACGGCCGGCCGATCAGCTGCAGGCCGAGCGGCAGCCCTTCGGCCGAGCGCCCCGCCGGCACGGCGATGCCGGGCAGGCCGGCCATGTTCAGCGTCACCGTGAACACGTCTTCCAGATACATCGCCACCGGGTCGGCGCCGGATTTCTCGCCGATGCCGAAGGCCGGCGACGGGGTGGCCGGCGCCAGCACGGCGTCGATGCCGTCCGTGAAGACCGTCTCGAAGTCGCGCTTGATCAGCGTGCGGACCTTCTGCGCCTTGAGGTAATAGGCGTCGTAATAGCCGGCGGAGAGCACATAGGTGCCGATCATGATGCGGCGGCGCACTTCCGCGCCGAAGCCGCTGGCGCGGGTCTTCTCATACATCTCGACAATGTCGCGGCCGGGCACACGCTCGCCATAGCGCACGCCGTCATAGCGCGCGAGGTTGGAGGAGGCCTCCGCCAGCGCGACGATGTAGTAGGAGGGCAGCGCGTATTTAGTGTGCGGCAGGCTGATATCGACGATCTCCGCCCCGGCGGCGCGCAGCATGTCGGCGCCCTTGTCCCACAGCGCGACGATTTCCGGCGACATGCCGTCGACGCGGTATTCGCGCGGAATGCCGATGCGCTTGCCCTTTACCGAGGCGCCCACCGCCGCCTCATAGTCCGGCACCGCCCGGTCGACGCTGGTCGAATCCTTCGGGTCGTGGCCGGCCATGGAGCGCAGCAGCAGCGCCGCGTCATTCACCGAGCGGGCGATCGGCCCGGCCTGGTCGAGCGAGGAGGCATAGGCGACGATGCCCCAGCGCGAGCAGCGGCCATAGGTCGGCTTGATGCCCACCGTGCCGGTGAACGCCGCCGGCTGGCGGATCGAGCCGCCCGTATCCGTGCCGGCCGCGCCGGCGCATAGATGCGCCGCCACCGCCGCCGCCGAGCCGCCGGAGGAGCCGCCGGGCACGAGAGGCTGCGTCGAGCCGGCGCGCCGCCACGGGTTCACCGTCGGGCCGAAGGCGCTCGTCTCGGTGGAGGAGCCCATGGCGAACTCGTCCTGGTTCAGCTTGCCCAGCAGCACCGCGCCATCGCTCCACAGGCGCGAGGTGACGGTCGATTCGTAGGGCGGCACGAAGTGCTTGAGGATGTTGGAACCGGCGGTGGTGCGCACGCCCTCCACCGCGTAATTGTCCTTCACCCCGAGCGGCAGGCCGTCGAGCGGCCCGGCCTCGCCCTTGGCGTAGCGTTCATCGCTGGCCTTGGCCATGGCGAGCGCCTTTTCCGGGGTCG
The DNA here is from genome assembly GCF_022836935.1 of Ancylobacter polymorphus. NCBI lineage: Bacteria > Pseudomonadati > Pseudomonadota > Alphaproteobacteria > Hyphomicrobiales > Xanthobacteraceae > Ancylobacter > Ancylobacter polymorphus. Next base: position 3,608,587 of record NZ_CP083239.1, read on the forward strand.
CCAGCACATAGGCGTTGAGCGCGCCGGCGGCCTCGATGGCGCCGAGATAGGCCTGCGTCAGCTCGGTGGCGGTGAAATGGCCCTCGGCCAGCCCTTCGCGGGCGGCGGTGAGGGAAAGGCGGGTGAGATCGGTCATTGGGCTCACTCCACCACTTTCGGGACGGCGAAGAAACCGTCTTCGGCCGCCGGGGCGTTGGCGAGCACGCGCTCGGGGTAGAAACCGTCGCTCACCACGTCGGCCCGCAGCGGCAGGGTCATGGGAATGACGCTGGTCATCGGCTCGACGCCGTCCGTATCGACTTCGCCGAGCTGTTCCACGAAGGCGAGGATGGCGTTGAGCTCGCCCTGGAGGTGGGCCACCTCGTCCTCTGTCACGGCGATGCGCGCCAGATGCGCCACCCGCCGGACCGTCGCCTGATCGACCGACATCCGAATTCCCAATCCGCTGAAACCGATGCGCGCCCTATAGCAGGCACGCACCGCGCCCCGCAACGCGCGCTACTACGCTCGCGCTCCCGCGGCCGGGGATTCGGAAGCCGGGCGAGCCCGCCCGCCAAAGCAAAGGGCCGGCCGCGCGCGGCGACCGGCCCCTGCCTGTGACGCCGGGCGTCAGGAGCGCGCCTGCTCCAGGCACTGCGCCGCCGCCTGCGCGTTGGAGCGCGCATTGCCGCGGTCGATCTGGCCGGACATGGCGAGCGACTTGGTGGTGTCGGTGACGATGGTGCGCAGGTCACCGCTGTCGCCGGCCGCCATCACGGCGGAATAGATCGCCTTGCCGTCTGCGGTGAGAGAGGCGGCGCAGGCATTGCCGGCGGCCTGGTCGGCCTGGGCCACGCCGCCGGCCAGCAGCACGAGTGCGGTAAAGCCAGCCGTGGAAAGCCCGCCCACGCGGGCAAAGGTCGCAAGCTTCATGACAGTCTCCATGGTACACTAATAATCAGCGCACGCCGGCGCGGTTGACGCCGCCATTCACGTTGACGCCCGGACCGGGCCGGGCGACAGCGCGCGCATTGACATTCGGCCCGGCGGTGCAACCGACGGGATAGCCGGGGCGCGTGCAGGCGACGGCGGCGCGGGCCGCAGGCGCGGCATAAGGAGTCGGACGAACCACGCACCCGACCGGAACGCCCGGTCCAGTGCAATAGACGACGGCAGCCTCGGCCGGGGCGGCACCGCCCACGGCGAGAGCGACCAGCAACCCGCCGCAGAAGGCAGCCGGCACAAGGCGCCGCGCGAGCGGAACGAAGCGAGAGGGGAGGCTCATATGATCACATCCTGTTCAGGATCTCGCCCGGAGACCCGGACGGTACATTGGTCCATTTGAGCCCTGCCGCAATGTCGATTATTGGTCGAACCGAATACCCACGAGGAGAAGAATGGTTGCGCGCAGTTCGGCCACGACCCGCTCCGTCGATCACCCCGTTTGCCGTTGGGCGACGCTGATGCCCGGCGAGGTTCAGGAACGCGCCCGGCTGAGGGCCCGCCCGGATTTTCCCTGGATCGCGCGCCAGGCGGCGGTCTCGCTCAGCGATGCCTATCGCGGCAATGTGCTGCTGACCCGGCTGCTGAATGATCGCGGCCGATTCGTTCTGGCGCTGCTGATTCTCGACATGCATTTCGAGGAGCCCGGCGCGCCCGGTCTCACCACCGGCCGGCTGAAGAACGAGGCGGTGGCGCTCGAACTGTGCAGCCCCGGCCGCGTCAGCGCCATCCTCGCCGCCTTCCGGGTGTTCGGCATGATCGCCCCCGCCCCGGATGCGGACGGGCGCCGGCGCCGGCTCGTCGTCACCGAGAAGCTGATGGCCATTCACCGCGAGCGCTGGCGCACCATGCTCAAGACGCTCGCCCTCGTCATGCCCGAGGAAGGCGAGCGCGGGCTGCAGCATATCGACGACCCGGTCTTCCTGGTGCCGTTCGTGCGCACCCTCCTGAAGCCGCTGCGCGCGGGCTGGCGCCCGGCGCTCGACATTCCCGCCATCGGCCATTTTGCTGACCGGGATGGCGGGCTGCTGATCGCGCTGGCGCTGTTCGGCACCGGGCTCAACGGCCCGCCGCTGTCGATCTCGCAGCTGGCGCGTTCCTTCCGCATCTCCCGCTCGCATGTCGTCGGCATCGTGCAGGAAGCCACCGGGCTGGGGCTGGTGCGGCGGGTGGAGGATGAGGGCGCGCGCGGTCCGGGCGTGCTGCCCGAACCCAAGCTGATGGACGCGATGGAGCATTTCATCGCCGTCGCGCTGGTCCGCCAGATGGTGGCGGTGCGCGCCGGCATCGCCGCCCTCGACGCCCGCGAAGCCGCCTGACGCCGGCTCAGCCCCGCGAGAGGACGACCGGCACGCCCTTGTCCGGCACCACCACCGTCGCTTCCTCGCCCACCAGCGACACGAAGCGCTCGGCGCCCGGCTCCAGCAGGCCGAAAGTGGCGTAATGGGCGGGAATAATGGTCAGCCCGCCGAGATAGCGCGACACCGCCACGGCGGCGAGTTCCGGCCCCATGGTGAAGCGGTCGCCGATCGGCACGATCACCACATCCGGCTTGTGCAGCTCGGCGATGAGGCCCATGTCGGAGAAGATGTCGGTATCGCCCATGTGCCAGACGGTGGGTTCGCCCGGCGCCTTGACGATGAGACCATTGGCATTGCCGAGATAGACCGTGCGCCCTTCCTCCATCATCCCCGAGGAGTGGTCGGCGCGCACCATGGAGACGGTGAAGCCGTCCTGATGGATGGTGCCGCCGGTGTTCATCGGCTCCAGCTTGGCGACGCCCTGATGGCCGAGCCAGCTGGCGAGATCGGCATTGGCCACCACGGTCGCCTCATTGGTACGGGCGATCGCCACCGTGTCGCCGACATGGTCGCCATGGCCATGGGTCAGCAGCACATGCGACACACCGGCGATGGCGGCGCCGAAATCGCCTGTAAAGGCGGGATTGCCGGTCAGGAAAGGGTCGATCAGAACCGAGGTACCGGCGAAATCGAGCCGAAACGCCGCGTGGCCGAACCAGGTGATCTTCATCGCCGTGCCTCTTTCATTGCAGGGAGCGCGGGGAAGATAGGGCAGGAACCCGCCCGCACAAGCCCGGCGCGCCATCCGATGGCGTCGCGCGCGCGGCCATGCTAGGCGATGCCGCCATGGCCGCCCCGATCCTCACCATCACCGATGCCGCCCCGCTCCTGCCGCCTCGCGGCGGGCTGATCGGGCTCGACCTCGGCACCAAGACCATCGGCGTCGCCTCGTCCGATCCCGACCGGCGCCTCGCCGCCCCGGTGGAAACCATCGCCCGCAAGCAGTTCACCCCCGATGCCGCGCGTATTCTCTCGCTCGGCGCCGCGCGGGGGGCGGTGGGCATCGTGCTCGGCCTACCGGTGAACATGGACGGCAGCGAGGGCCCGCGCGCGCAATCCTCCCGCGCCTTTGCCCGCAACCTCGCCCGGCTCACCGAGCTGCCGATCATCCTGTGGGACGAGCGGCTGTCCACCGCCGCCGTCGAGCGCGACATGATCGCCATGGATATGAGCCGCGCCCGCCGCGCCGAGGTGGTGGACCAGCAGGCCGCCGCCTTCATCCTGCAGGGCGCGCTGGACCGGCTGCGCTTCCTCGCCGGGCCAGGCTGAACGGGTTAGGGAGCCGGGCCGACATGTCCGCTGTCCTCGGCGCGCTGGTGCCGGTGTTCCTCATCATCGCGCTGGGCGCCGTGCTCAAGCGCGGGCTGCTGCCCGAGGATTCGCACTGGATCGCGCTGGAACGGCTGACCTATTTCATCCTGTTCCCCGCCCTGCTCGTCGTCAGCATCGCCCGGGCGGACCTTGGCGAGGTGGCGGTGCTGGAAGTGTCCACCGCCCTGCTCGGCGCCATCGCCATCGTCGGCGTGGTGCTGTCGCTGGCCCGCCCCACGCTCTGCCGGGCGCTCGGCCTTGCGGGACCCAGCTACACCTCGGTGTTTCAGGGCGCGCTGCGCTGGAACACCTATATCGTCCTCGCCATTTCCGGGTCGCTCGCCGGCCCGCGCGGGCTGGCGGTGGCGGCCGTCGGGCTGGCGGTGATGATTCCCGTGCTCAACACGCTCAGCGTCATCGTGCTGGCGCGCCATGGCGAGAACGGCGCCGCCAGCAACCGCGCGCTGATTCTGCAGATCCTGCGCAACCCCTTCATCTGGTCCTGCGGCATCGGCGCGCTGATCAACGCGCTGCACCTGCCGGTACCGGCGGTGCTGATGACCTTCGGCGACATTCTCGGCCGCTCCTCGCTGGCGCTCGGCCTTTTGGTCGTGGGCGCCGGGTTGCGGCTGGAGAATCTGCGCCGCCCGCGCCTTGCCACCGGCTTCACCTGCCTCGTCAAGCTGGCCGTGCTGCCCGCCCTCGGCGTCGCCATCGGCCTCATGCTCGGCCTGCGAGAGGTCGACCTGCTCGTCGTCGCGGTGAGCACCGCCGTTCCCTCGGCGCCGAACGGCTATGTGCTGGCCCGGCAGATGGGCGGCGACGCGCCGCTGCTGGCGGAAATCCTCACCGTGCAGACGCTGCTCGCTGCCGTCACCATGCCGCTGGTCATCGCCGCCGTCGCTTATCTCTAAGGGAAAGGCGCGAAGAAATGCGCCATGCGGCGCTAAAGCGCTTGCCGTCGCCCCCCGCCGCCTCTATCCAGCCGACTTCGATATGACATCGAACCCGACTGCCAGCTTCACCCTTCCGCGCCGCCACCTTCTCGGCATCGAGGGCCTGTCTCCCCAGGAGATCGTCGGCCTGCTCGATCTTGCCGAAGAGTTCGTGCTTCTCAACCGCCAGGTGGAGAAGAAACGGGCGACCCTGCGCGGGCGCACCCAGATCAATCTGTTCTTCGAGGCCTCGACCCGCACGCAGGCCTCGTTCGAGATCGCCGGCAAGCGCCTCGGCGCCGATGTGATGAACATGTCGGTCTCCACCTCGTCGGTGAAGAAGGGCGAGACGCTCATCGACACCGCCGCGACGCTCAACGCCATGCACCCGGACGTGCTGATCGTCCGCCACAGCGCCTCCGGCGCGGTGGAGCTGCTCGCCCGCAAGGTCGACTGCGCCGTGGTCAATGCCGGCGACGGCGCGCATGAGCACCCGACCCAGGCGCTGCTCGACGCGCTCACCATCCGCCGCAACAAGGGCCGCATCGAAGGGCTGACCGTCGCCATCTGCGGCGACATCACCCATTCGCGCGTCGCCCGCTCCAACATGCTGCTGCTGCAGGCGCTCGGCGCGCAGGTGCGGGTCATCGCCCCGCCGACCCTGCTGCCCAAGGACATCGAGCGCTTCGGCGTCACCGTCTATCGCGACATGCGCGAGGGGCTGGCGGATGTGGATATCGTGATGATGCTGCGGCTGCAGCGCGAACGCATGAACGGCTCCTATGTGCCTTCGGTCAAAGAGTATTTCCACTTCTGGGGGCTGGACGAGGCCAAGCTGCGCTATGCCAAGCCGGACGCTTTGGTGATGCATCCCGGCCCGATGAATCGCGGCGTCGAGATCGATTCGGCGGTGGCCGATGGCGCCCAGTCCCTCATCCGCGAGCAGGTCGAGATGGGCGTCGCCGTCCGCATGGCCGTGCTGGACGCGCTGTCGCGGAACCTTCCCAATGCATGAGCCCCGCCCCATCCTGCTCGCCAAGGCGCGCCTGATCGACCCCTCGCGCGACCTCGACACGCGCGGCGACATCCTCATCGCCGATGGCGTCATCAAGGACATCGCCCCGAACCTTGCCGACGGCCTGCCGCCGGAGACGGAAATCGTCGACTGCCGCCGGCTGGTCGCCGTGCCGGGCCTCGTCGACATGCGCGCCTTCATCGGCGAGCCCGGCGCCGAGCACCGCGAGACGCTCGCCTCCGCCAGCCAGGCGGCGGCGGCGGGCGGCGTCACCACCATCATCTGCCAGCCCGACACCGATCCGGTCATCGACGATCCCGCCATCGTCGACTTCATCCTGCGCCGGGCGCGCGACACCGCCATCGTCCATGTCCACCCCATGGCCGCCCTCACCAAGGGGCTGGAAGGGCGGGAGATGACGGAGATCGGCCTGCTCGGCGCCGCCGGCGCGGTCGCTTTCACCGACGGCACCCGCTCCATCGGCTCGGCGCAAGTGCTGCGCCGCGCGCTCACCTATGGCCGCGATTTCGGCGCGCTGATCGTCCACCACACCCAGGATGCGAGCCTCGCCGGCGAAGGCGTTATGAATGAAGGCGAACTCGCCTCGCGCCTCGGCCTCGCCGGCCTGTCGAAAGCGGCGGAGACCATCGTGTTCGAGCGCGATGTGCGCCTCGCCGCCATCACCGGCGGGCGCTACCACGCCGCCTCGCTCACCTGCGCGGAGTCGCTGGAAGTGCTGCGCCGGGCCAAGGATGCCGGCATCGACGTCACCGCCTCGGCCTCGATCAACCACCTCACGCTGAATGAGCGCGACGTGGTCGGCTACCGCACCTTCTTCAAGCTCACCCCGCCGCTGCGCGCCGAGGATGACCGCCTCGCGCTGGTGCAGGGTGTCGCCGAAGGGCTTATCGACATCATCGTCTCCGACCACAATCCGCAGGATGTGGAAGTGAAGCGGCTGCCCTTCTCCGAGGCCGCCTTCGGCGCCGTGGGGTTGGAGACCATGCTCGCCGCCGGCCTGCGCCTCGTCACCTCGGGCGGGCTCGATCTGATGACGCTGATCCGCGCCATGTCGACCAAGCCGGCGGAACGGCTCGGCCTGCCCGCCGGCACGCTGCGCCCCGGCGCGCGGGCGGATATCGCCCTGCTCGCGCTGGACGACGCCTGGATTCTCGATCCGCTCACGCTCAAATCGCGCTGCCGCAACACGCCCTTCGACGAGGCGCGTTTCGAGGGCCGGGTGGTGCGTACGCTGGTCGCCGGCCGCATGGTCTATGAATATGTGTGACGGGCGCCCCCGCGCGCCCGCGCCCCTCTGTGCAACCGCCCGGAAGTCTGTAAGGTCGCAGGCATGAACCCGTCCCTGCCCGCTCTGTCGAGCCTCGCCGCATTGCTGCTGGGTTACGCCCTCGGCTCGATCCCGTTTGGCCTCCTGCTCACCCGGATGGCCGGCACGCAGGATATTCGCAGCATCGGCTCCGGCAATATCGGCGCCACCAATGTGCTGCGCACCGGCCGCAAGGGGCTGGCGGCGGCAACGCTGCTGGGCGATGCGCTGAAGGGCACCGTGGCCGTGCTGCTGGCGCTGGCATGGCTCGGCCCGGAGGCCGCGCTGGCGGCGGCGCTGGGCGCCTTTCTCGGCCATCTCTTCCCGGTCTGGCTGGGGTTCAAGGGCGGCAAGGGCGTCGCCACCTTTCTCGGCGTGACGCTGGCGCTGGCCTGGCCGGCGGCGCTGGTCTTCGCCGCCGCCTGGCTCGCCGTGGCGTTTGTCACCCGCTATTCCTCGCTCGCCGCGCTGGTGGCGAGCGTCGCCACCGCGCTGTCGGCGTTCTTCCTCGCCTCGACCCCTGTCGGCGTGCTGCTGAGCCTTCTCGCCGCCCTGCTGTGGTTCATGCACCGGGCCAATATAAGCCGCCTCCTCGACGGCACCGAAGGGCGCATCGGCAAAAAGGGGTAGCGCGTGAGCGGGCGCGGCGTTCATCTCGATCCCGAACAGCGCCGCGACTGGCTCCGCCTCATCCGGGCCGAGCATGTCGGCCCCCGCGCCTTCCGCAGCCTGATCAACCGTTTCGGCGGTGCCGCCGCCGCGCTCGACGCCCTGCCCGCTTTGGCGCGGCGCGGCGGCGGGCTGCTGGCCCCGCGCGTGCCGTCCATTGCCGAGGCCGAGGCGGAAATGGCGGCGCTGGCGCGGATCGGCGGGCGTTTCATCGCGCTGGGCGAGCCGGAATACCCGGCCCTGCTGCGCACCATCGAGGACGCGCCGCCGCTCCTCGCCCTGCGCGGCCGGGCGGAGGTGCTGGCGCAGCCCACCGTCGCCATTGTCGGGGCGCGCAACGCTTCCGGCGCCGGCCGGATGATCACGGCCCGCATGGCGCGCGGCCTCGGCCTCGCCGGCTGGGCCGTCGCCTCGGGGCTGGCACGAGGCATCGACGCCGCCGCCCATGAGGCGAGCCTTGCGACCGGCACCATCGCCGTCATCGCCGGCGGGCATGACCGCCCCTATCCGCGCGAGAACGAGCCGCTGATGGCGCGCATCGCCGAAGAGGGCGCGATCCTCACGGAAATGCCGATGGGCTGGGAGCCGCGCGCCCGGGACTTTCCCCGCCGCAACCGGCTGGTCTCCGGCCTCTCCCTCGGCGTCGTGGTGGTGGAGGCGGCGGAGCGCTCCGGCTCGCTGATTACCGCCCGCCTCGCCGCCGAGCAGGGGCGCGAGGTGCTCGCCGTGCCGGGTTCGCCGCTCGACCCGCGCGCCGGTGGCACCAATGCGCTGATCCGGCAGGGCGCCGCGCTGGTGACCGGGGCGGAGGACGTGCTGGAAGCGCTCGCCGCGCTGCGCGACCGGCCGCCCGTGCGGGATATGGAGGAAGATACGCCGGGCATGGACGCGGCCGAGCCGAGCGACGACATGAGGTCGCGGCTCATGGACCTGCTCGGCCCCTCGCCGCTGGCAGTGGACGATCTGGTGGCGCTGTCGGGCGCCCGGGTCAGCGAGGTGCAGATCCTGCTGCTGGAGCTGGAGCTGGCGGGCCGGCTGGAACGCCACCGCGACGGCAGCGTCTCGCTGGTCTGAACGCGGCCGAGGCTCGCGCCCACGCGGCTTAGGGCGCCTCGATGGAAGGTGCCCCGCGCCGTCCCGCCCGGCGCGTCTCGGTCTCGCGGTGGGCCGTGTCACGGGCCTCGGCATAGGCCATCTCAAGCAGATAAGACAGCATGTCCAGCTTGTTGCGGGCGGCGAGGGTCGCCAGTTCCCGTGAGAGGGCGGCGATGTACTCCGCCGCTTCCCTCACCGTCCTATGCGCAGGATCATTGTCGGTCACGTCAGGCGCCCGTGGCTGATAGCGGCACGGAACAGCGTACCACAGCGCCGCGACTTGTCACGCCAATTGCGTGCATTCATGAATATTACACAACCTTACCGAGCAGAGCGCGAAAGCGCTGCCACGGCGGCGACGGGTGCGCTGGAACAGCTGCGAAACCCTGCCCCGCGCATCCGTCTGCGGCACGGCGCGTGCTTGGCATTTGACACACCGGGGCCTCTACCCCATTTTCCCGGCCTCTCGGGGCTGGACCCTTCAAAGGACGTGGCGCGCACATGCAGGTCGTCATCGTCGAATCGCCTGCCAAGGCGAAGACGATCAACAAATATCTCGGCTCGGGCTACGAGGTTTTCGCCTCGTATGGGCACGTACGCGACCTTCCGGCCAAGGATGGGTCGGTCAATCCCGACGACGATTTCCGCATGCTGTGGGATGTCGATCCCAAGGCGCAGAAGCGATTGTCCGATATCGCCCGTGCGGTGAAGGAGGCGGACGGCCTCATTCTCGCCACCGACCCGGATCGCGAAGGCGAGGCGATTTCCTGGCACGTGCTGGAAGTGCTGAAGGAAAAGCGCGCGCTGAAGGCGCAGCCGGTCTCGCGCGTCGTCTTCAACGCCATCACCAAGCAGGCGGTGCTGGAGGCGATGCAGCATCCGCGCGTCATCGACGCCGCACTGGTGGATGCCTATCTCGCCCGCCGCGCGCTCGATTATCTCGTCGGCTTCACCCTCTCGCCCGTGCTGTGGCGCAAGCTGCCCGGCGCCCGCTCGGCCGGGCGCGTGCAGTCGGTGGCGCTGCGCCTCGTCTGCGACCGCGAGCGCGAGATCGAAACCTTCGTCAAGCGCGAATACTGGTCCATCGCCGCCCAGCTGGCGACGCCCCGGCAGGAGACCTTCGAGGCCCGGCTCGTCGGCGCCGACGGCAAGAAGATCACCCGGCTGGATGTCGGCACCGAGGCGGAGGCGGCCGATTTCCGCGCCGCGCTGGAAAAGGCGGATTTCAAGGTGCGCTCGGTCGAGGCCAAGCCCGCCCGCCGCAACCCCTCCCCGCCTTTCACCACCTCCACGCTGCAGCAGGAGGCGAGCCGCAAGCTCGGCTTCGCCCCGGCCATCACGATGCGCATCGCGCAGCGGCTCTATGAGGGCGTCGATGTCGGCGGCGAGACCGTCGGCCTCATCACCTATATGCGGACCGACGGCGTCGACATGGCGCCGGAAGCGGTCGCCGGTGCCCGCTCCGTCATCGCCCGCGACTATGGCGAGCGCTACGTGCCCTCCGCCCCACGCAAATACACCGCCAAGGCGAAGAACGCGCAGGAAGCGCATGAGGCGATCCGCCCGACCGATCTGTCGCGCCGGCCGAAGGACGTGATCCGCCAGCTCGAGCCCGATCAGGCCAAGCTCTATGAGCTGATCTGGCTGCGCACCATCGCCAGCCAGATGGAATCGGCCGAGCTGGAACGCACCACGGTCGATATCGACGCGAAGGCGGGCGGCCGGGCGCTGGAACTGCGCGCCACCGGCACGGTCATCAAGTTCGACGGCTTCCTCACCCTCTACCGCGAGGGCAGCGACGACGACGAGGACGACGAGGAGAGCCGCCGCCTGCCCTCCATGGCGGCGGGCGAGGCGCTCGCCAGCAAGGGCATCAAGGCGGACCAGCACTTCACCGAGCCGCCGCCGCGCTATTCCGAGGCGTCGCTGGTCAAGCGCATGGAAGAGCTCGGCATCGGCCGGCCCTCCACCTATGCCTCCGTGCTCGCCGTGCTGCGCGACCGCGAATATGTGAAGCTCGACAAGCGCCGTCTGGTGCCCGAGGACAAGGGCCGTCTCGTCACCGCCTTCCTCGAGAGCTTCTTCGACCGCTATGTCGAATACGACTTCACCGCCGACCTCGAAGAGAAGCTCGACCGCATCTCCAATGGCGAGCTGCAGTGGAAGGACGTGCTGCGCGATTTCTGGCGCGACTTCATGGCCGCCGTCGGCGAGACCAAGGAGCTGCGCGTCTCCGATGTCATTTCCGCGCTCGACGGCATGCTCACCGCGCACATCTTCCCGCCCAAGGAAGACGGTTCGGACCCGCGCATCTGCCCGACCTGCGGCACCGGCCGGCTGTCGCTGAAGGTCGGCAAGTTCGGCGCCTTCATCGGCTGCTCGAACTATCCCGAGTGCAAATACACCCGCCCGCTGGCGGCACAGGGCGCGGACGAGGCCAATGGCGGTGACGCCAACGGCACCCGCGTGCTCGGCACCGATCCGGTGACGGGGCTGGAAGTGACCATCCGCGCCGGGCGCTTCGGCACCTATCTCCAGCTCGGCGAGGGCAAGGACGGCGAGAAGCCCAAGCGTTCCAGCCTGCCCAAGGGCCTCGCGCCCGCCGATGTCGATCTCGACACCGCGCTGGCGCTGCTCTCCCTGCCGCGCGAAATCGGCCTGCATCCCGAGACCGGCGAGCCGATCCTCGCCGGCATCGGCCGGTTCGGGCCCTATGTCCAGACCGGCAAGACCTACGCCAATATCGAGCCGGGCGACGACATTCTCGCCATCGGCCTCAACCGGGCGGTGGCGCTGATCGCCGACAAGCAGAGCAAGGGCCCCGGCCGGCGCGGCGCGGTCGGCGGGCGCGAGCTCGGCGAACATCCCACGCTTGGCGGGGCGATCACCGTGCGGCCCGGCCGCTTCGGCGCCTATGTCAACCATGGCAAGGTGAACGCCACCCTGCCCAAGGACATGGACCCGGAAGCGGTAACGCTGGAACAGGCGGTGGAACTCATCACCGCCAAGGCCGGCTCCGCTCCGGCGAAGCCCGCGCGCCGCGCGGCGGCGAAACCCGCCGCCGAGAAGGCACAGGCGAAGAAGGCGGCCACCGCCAAAGATCCGGTGGCCAAGAAGCCGGCAGCGAAAAAGGCGCCCGCCAAGAAGGCGGCGGCGAAGAAGACGGCAGCCGGCTGAGCGCCGGCGCCTAGATCATTTCACTGTTTGACGGAGACAGTGAAATGATCTAAGTCTTTGTTTTGTCGCGTTTTCTTCACGCGAACCGGTATCCACTTCGCTCGAAAACGCGCTATTCCGGCAGCGGCGCGGGGGGATGGCCGGAGCGCAGCGGGCGCTCCTCCATCGCCAGCATGGCGAGCAGCGACACGCCCAGCGCGCCGGCCGCCGCCACGAACACCCAGCGGAAGGCGCCGGCGAGCGGCGCCACCTGCGCCCGCCCTTCGAGCAGCCGCTCCAGCAGCGCGCTGCTCTCGATGCCCGACAGGCCGATGACGATGGCGCCGAAGCCGGCGGTGAGCACCGCCGCGCCGAGAGAGCGGAACAGGTTCACCACCCCGGTCGCGGTGCCCATCTGCGGCAGCGGCACGGCGTTCTGCACCGCCACCGTGGTCACCGGCAGCACGGTGCCGAGCCCCATGCCGGCAATGCCCATGGCCACCCCGACCACCGCGATCGGCAGGCCGAGCGGCCACAGCGCCAGCGCGCCGAGCGCGGCGATGCTGGCGAGCAGGCCGAGGATCGGCAGGCGCTTGTAATGGGCGATATGGCCCATCACCCGCCCGGCGCCGGTCGCCCCCACCACCACGCCCGCCATGAGCGGTATCAGCGCCAGCCCGGATTCCGAGGCGGTGAGCCCCATCACCCCTTCGAGATAGAGCGGCATCTGGATCGACAGGCCCACCAGCGTGCCCATGGCGAAGGCGGCGGCGGGCACGCCCGTGCGCACCACCTTGTTGGACAGCACGGCAATCGGCACCAGCGGCTCGGTCGCGGTGGCGACCCTCAGGGCGAAACCGACCCATAGCAGCACCGCCAGCGCTAGCAGGCCCAATATGGGAAATGAGAACCAGCGGAATTCGGTGCCGCCCCAGCTCAGCGCCATCAGCAGCGCCACCGTGCCGGCGCACATGAGGAAGGCGCCGAGAATATCGAGCCGGTGCGGGTGATGATGCGCCGGCAGGCGCCGCAGCGAGCGGTCGCTCATCAGCGCCGCGATGAGGCCGAGCGGCACGTTGATCCAGAAGATCAGCGACCAGTGCAGATGCTCGGCGAAGAAGCCGCCGAGGATCGGCCCGGCAATGCTGGACGTGATGAAGACGATGGCGAAATAGCCCTGGTAGCGCCCGCGTTCGCGGGGCGCGATGAGCAGGCCGATGATGGTCTGCGCCAGCGCGATCAGCCCGCCGCCGCCCAGCCCCTGCACGGCGCGCGCCACGATCAGCCACGGCATGTTCTGGGCCGTCGCGCACAGCACCGAGCCGATGAGGAAGGTGCCGATGGACGCCAGCAGCACCGGGCGCGGCCCGTGAATATCGGCGAACTTGCCCACCAGCGGCGTGATCGCCGTGCCGGTGAGCAGATAGGCCGTCACCACCCAGGTCAGGTTTTCCAGATCGCCGAAGCTGCCGCCAATGGTCGGCAGGGCGGTGGCGATGATGGTCTGGTCGAGCGCGCTGAGGAACATCGCCACCATCACGCCGGTGACGATGACGCGAATCTCGCTATGGGACAGCGACGCGTCGGTCGCCTCCGGCGTGCGGGCATCCATGAGTACGAATCCAGCTCGGCGCCAACGCGCCGCGAAAGCGCGGCAAATTCCGCCTGTTGGCGGTCAATTGCAAGCGAACGGCCGGCGCTGCCGCAACGTCAGACGGTTGGCGCGGTCGACGCGGGGCGCCGGAGGCGATAGCGTCAGCACAGCCCTCCAAATGCGGTGAATCGTGCGTAAACCTATCAAGCCGAAGGGCCGCAAGCCGGCCCGCCCTGCCCTTCCCGCCGGTCTGACCAAGGGTCTGCCCGGTCGCGAGGAATTGATCGCCTTCATCGCCTCGCAGGGCGGTGATGTCGGCAAGCGGGAGATTTCGCGCGCCTTCGGGCTCGACGGCAGCGACCGCATCGCGCTGAAGGAGCTGCTGCGCGAGCTGGCGGATGAGGGCCTGATCGGCCGCAAGCGACGCAAGCTGCATCTGCCCGGCGCGCTGCCCGCCGTGGTGCTGTCGGAAGTGGTGGAACGCGACGAGGATGGCGAACTCATCGCCACGCCGGTGGACTGGGACGAGGAGGAGAGCGGGGAAGCGCCGCGCATTCTCGTGCGTCTCGCCCGGCGCGGCCGCCTCGCCGGCCCGGCACCGACGGTCGGCGACCGGGTGCTGCTGAAGACCGAGGAAATCCCGGAAGCCGACGGGCGCATCCGCCATAACGGCACCGTGCTCAAGGTGATCGAGAAGGCCCGCGCGCTCACACTCGGCATTTTCCGCCGCGACATACAGACCGGCGGCGGACGGCTCACCCCCATCGACAAGCGCAATATGGGGCGCGAACTCGCCATCCCGCCGGATTTCACCGGCGAGGCGCAGGAGGGCGACCTGGTCTCGGTGGAGATCATCCGCCATCACGCCTACGGCCTGCCCACCGCCAAGGTGAAGGAGCGCCTGGGTTCGGTGGCGACGGAGAAGGCGATCAGCCTCATCGCCATCCACGCCCATGGCATTCCCAGCGTCTTCCGCCGCGAGGCGCTGGCGGAAGCGGAAGAGGCCCAGCCCGCCTCCCTGCGCGGGCGCGAGGACTGGCGCGATCTGCCGCTGGTCACCATCGACCCGCCCGACGCCAAGGACCATGACGACGCGGTCCACGCGACGCCGGACCTCGACCCCGACAACGAGGGCGGCTTCATCCTCACCGTCGCCATCGCCGATGTCGCCGCCTATGTCCGCCCGAACTCGGCGCTGGACCGCGAGGCGCTGGCGCGCGGCAATTCGGTGTATTTCCCCGATCGGGTGGTGCCGATGCTGCCCGAGCGCATCTCCAACGATCTGTGCTCGCTCCGCCCGCTGGAAGACCGGCCGGCACTCGCCGTGCGCATGGTGGTGGGCGCCAATGGCCGCAAGAAACGCCACAGCTTCCACCGCGTCATGATGCGCTCCGCCGCCAAGCTCGCCTACGCGCAGGCGCAGGCGGCGATCGACGGGCGGGTGGATGATGTCACCGACCCCTTGCTGGAGGGCGTCCTGCGCCCGCTCTGGGCCGCCTATGGCGCGGTGAAGAAGGCGCGGGACGCCCGCGCCCCGCTCGACCTCGATCTACCCGAGCGCAAGATCCTGCTGAAGCCCGACGGCACGGTCGACAAGGTGGTGGTGCCGGAGCGGCTGGACGCGCATCGGCTGATCGAGGAATTCATGATCCTCGCCAATGTCGCCGCCGCCGAGACGCTGGAAGAGAAGCGCATTCCGCTCATCTACCGCGTGCATGACCAGCCCTCGCTGGAGAAGATGTCGGCGCTGCGCGAATTCCTGCAGACGCTCGACATCAAGCTGCCGAAGACCGAGAGCGTGCGCCCCGCCCAGTTCAACGACATTCTCGCCCGGGTCGAGGGCACGGAAATGGCGCCGCTGGTCAATCAGGTGATCCTGCGCAGCCAGGCGCAGGCGGAATACGCCAATGAGAATTACGGCCATTTCGGCCTGCATCTGCGCCGCTACGCGCATTTCACCTCGCCCATCCGCCGCTATGCCGATCTGATCGTGCACCGGGCGCTGGTGCGGGGGCTGGGTTTCGGCGCCGACGGGTTGCCGGAGACGACGACGCCCGAGCAACTGGCGGAGATCGCCGCCCGCATTTCCGCCAGCGAGCGCCGGGCCATGGCGGCCGAGCGCGAGACCATCGACCGGCTGATCGCCCACCACATGGCGATGCAGATCGGCGCCACCTTCCGCGCCCGCATTTCCGGCGTCACCAAGGCCGGGCTTTTCGTCGCCCTGGACGACACCGGGGCCGACGGCTTCATTCCCGCCGTGACGCTGGGGCAGGATTATTACCGCTATGACGAGGCGCGCCACGCGCTGGTCGGCGAGCGCAGCGGCGAGATGCACCGGCTCGGCGACCGCGTCGAAGTGAAGCTTGTCGAAGCCGCGCCCGTGGCTGGCGCGCTGCGCTTCGAACTACTATCTGAGGGGAATTACGTAGCGCCCGACCGGCGCCGCCCCGGCGGCCGCGGGCGTCAGGTCCGCAGCACGGAGCGTCCGCACGGACCCAAGCGCTTCGGCAAGCGGAGATAGCGCCAAGTGGCGCATCAGAGATAGCGCCGAAAGGCGCAGCAGAGACAGCGCCGGAGGCGCAGCGCGATGCAGACACAGAAGTCCCAGCCCGACCGCCCGATCGGCCCCGCGATCATGAACGGTTTCCGCATGCGCTGCCCCGCCTGCGGCAAGGGCGCGATGTTCGGCTCCTATCTCAAGGTGAACGAGCACTGCCCGGAATGCGGCGAGGAGCTGTGGCATCATCGCGCCGACGACGCGCCGCCCTATATGGTCATCACCATTGTCGGGCACATCGTCGTGCCGCTGCTGCTGGCGGTGGAAATGGCGCTGCACCCGGCGGTGTGGATTCACCTCGTGCTATGGCTGCCGCTGACCCTCATCCTCTCGCTGGTGCTGCTGCCCCCCGTGAAGGGAGCGCTGATTGGATTCCAGTGGGCGGTGCGCATGCACGGATTCGATCCCAACGATTCCGAGCGCGAGGCGCTGCCCCCGAGCCACCGGACGGACGCGCTGCCGGCGGCCAAAGGCTCCTGACCGGTCTTATCGGTCTCGTCGGTCTCACTCTCCATCTCATCGTCCTCATCGGTCAGTCGCTTCGGCCGGCCTCACCGCACCGCATCGCCCTCATGAGCCTGACCGACGTTTCCCCCCATTTTCCCCGCGAAAGGCTCGACGCGACCCACCCGGTGATCCGCCCGGTGGACGCGGCAGCGCTGATTCTGGTGGACCGCTCGAAGAAGACGCCGCGCCTTCTGCTGGGCCGCCGCAACCCGGCGCTGCGCTTCATGCCGGGCAAATTCGTCTTTCCCGGCGGGCGCGTAGACGCGGTGGACCGGCGCGTACCGGTCTATGGCATGCTGGATTCCGAGAGCGAACGCAGACTGTTAGCCCGCGTCAGCCGCCCCAGCGCCGGCCGGGCGCGCGCGCTGGCGCTGGCCGCCATTCGCGAGACGGCGGAGGAGGTGGGCCTGCTCATCGGCACGCAGGAGGCCGGCGATCCGGGCCCCCTGCCCGGCGCCTGGGCGCCCTTCGGCGCGGCGGGACTGTTTCCCAATCTGGAGGCGCTGAGCTTCGTCGCCCGCGCCGTCACCCCGCCCCGCCTCGCCCGCCGCTTCGACACGCGCTTCTTCATGGCGGAGCTGTCGCAGGTCGCCCATCGCCTCGACGGCGTGGTCGGGCCGGAGGCGGAATTCGTTGAAGCTCAATGGTTTACGCTCGACGAGGCATTACGGGCGGACGTGCCTGACATCACGCGGGCGATCCTCGGCGAGGTCGCCCCGCGCCTGTCCGGCGGCCATCGGCCGTGGCAGCCGGTGCCGTTCTTCTTCTCGCGCGGCTCCAAGGTCTATCGCGAAGCGCTGGCCTGAGCGGGCGCGCGGGTCAGAAACGCGCCGCATGAGGTCATTCCCAAAAGTCATTCGACTTTTGTCATCCATGGGCTAGAGCGGGCGATCCGGGAGGCGCCTCCCGGCCTCAGGTGACCCCATGCATGCCCCCGCCGCCTCCCGCCCCGTCAATATCGCCTCCATCGCCGCCGCGATTGCCGCCATCTCCGCCGTCGGCCTCGGCCTCGCTCTGTCGATCCCGCTGCTCGCCTTCGAGCTGCACGACCGCGGTGTTCCCTCCACCTGGATCGGCCTGAACACGGCGGTCGGTGGGCTCGCGACCATAGCATTGGCGCCGTTTCTGCCGAATCTGGTGCGCCGTCTCGGCGCCGGCCCGCTGCTGCTGGCGGCCATCCTCAGCGCCGCGATCAGCCTCATGGCCTTCAAGGTCACACCGTCCTTCGTGCTGTGGTTTCCGCTGCGCTTCATCTATGGCGCGGCGCTGTGCGTGCTGTTCGTGGTCAGCGAGTTCTGGATCAACGCCGCCGCGCCGAGTGATCGGCGCGGGCTGGTCATCGGCATTTACGGCACGGTGCTGTCGATCGGCTTCGCCGGCGGCCCGGCCATCCTCAGCCTCGTCGGCACGCAGGGATGGGCGCCCTATCTGTGCGGCGCCGCTTTCTTCGGCCTCGCGGGCATTCCGGTGCTGATCGGTGCCTCCGGCGCCCCCGCCATCGAGAAGGAAAGCACCTCCGGCGGCGTATGGACACTGATGCGCATCGCCCCCGCCGCCACCCTCGCCGCCTTCATCTTCGGCGCCGTGGAAACCGGCATCATCAATTTCCTGCCGCTCTACGGCCTTCGCCGCGGGCTCGATGCCGGCGATGCCGCCCTGCTGCTCACCATCGCCGAACTCGGCAATGTCGCGCTGCAGCTGCCGCTCGGCCTGCTCAGCGACAAGGTGGACCGGCGGCGCCTGCTGCTGGGCTGCGGCATTGTCAGCCTCGGTGGGGCCCTGCTTATTCCGTATCTCGCCATAGACAGCTGGACACTGTGGACCGTGGCCTTTCTGACCACGGGAATCGTCGCCGGCCTTTACACGGTCGGCCTGGCCTTACTCGGCGCCCGCTTTGACGGCGCCGCGCTCGCCACTGCCAATGCGGCCTTTGTGATGCTGTACTCCATCGGCCTCACCGTTGGCCCCACCGCGGTGGGCGGCGGCATGCAACTGATTGATCCGCACGGCTTTGCCTGGGTGATCGCCGCCTTCCTGGTGCTCTATGTGCTGGTGGTGGCAGGACAGATTTGGCGCGATCGCTGACCACGCTTCCTTGACATTCACGCGCCGATCACGGATACGGACGCGCAACGAGCGGCGGTTTTGCCGCGCGAACCCAATTTCTTCGGCGTGGCGGCCCCACGTTCGAGAGCCACGCTCCAGGAGACCCGGTCATGGCCAAGGCAACGACCATCAAGATCAAGCTCGTGTCGAGCGCCGACACCGGCTTCTTTTACGTGACCAAGAAGAACTCGCGCACCATGACCGACAAGCTGGTCGTGAAGAAGTACGACCCGGTGGCGCGCAAGCATGTCGAGTTCCGCGAAGGCAAGATCAAGTGATCTGAGCCCATCGGCTTCTGACGCAAAAAGGCGCCGTTTGGCGCCTTTTTCTTTGCCGGAACATAGGGTTAGGCAAACTCGCTCACGTCAGGCGGCTCTGCGCGACGCGGCGGCGAGGGGCGACTCGTTCAATTCAAGAGCAGGTACCGGCGGAAAAGCGGGAATCGGCGAGCGGTGAACGGAGAGGCCATCCGTAGACACCGCCCGCCGACCAGACCCCACGGACCCAGGAGATGCGGCGGACCCGAGCACTCCGCAGGGCAAACGGATACCGAGGAAAAGCTAACCCAAACGCAGCCAAATGCAACGGGGTTTCGCCGCAGATTCGCCCCGGAGCGCCAAGCTCCGCGCGCCTGTGATACCGTTCAGGACACCGGAACGAACTGGCGCACGGTTTCAAGGAATTTGGCGACGGAAATCGGCTTGGAAAGATAGGCCTCGCAGCCGCCTTCGCGAATGCGTTCCTCATCGCCCTTCATGGCGAAGGCGGTGACGGCGATAACCGGAATGGCCTTGAGTTCTGGATCCGCCTTCAGCGCGCGAGTGACATCGAGGCCTGAAACCTCAGGGAGCTGAATGTCCATCAGGATGAGGTCCGGCCGATGGCGGCGCGCGAGATCGAGGGCCTCCACGCCATTTCGCGTACCGACCGTGATATAGCCATGAGCTTCGAGCAGATCGTTGAAGAGCTTCATATTGAGCTCATTGTCCTCAACGATCAGAACGGTCTTGGGCATCGGTCGACTGTCCCCGTAACGACGGCACGCCAGGCAAGCCGGAATCACTCACCCTTCCGCCGGTCGATGCGCTAGCTTTACCCACCCATTCCTTACGGAACCGGAAATGAAACGCCGCAACTCCCGCCCCCCTTCCCAGATCAACGCAGCCCGGCAGGTGGCGCTTGGCGCCCTCGCCTTTCTTGCCGGCGATCCCGAGCGCATCGGACCGTTTCTGGCGGAGAGCGGACTGTCGCCGGCTGATCTGCGTGGCGTCGCTGGCTCGGCTGCCTTCCATGTCGCCCTGCTCGACTACCTCATCAACCGGCAGGATTTGCTCATCGTTTATGCCGGCGAGGCGGAAATCGACCCCGGTCATGTGGTGGCGGCGCGCGAGATCCTCTTCCACGCCGATATAAGCGAGGACTGAGGAACCACACGGAGTTCGGGCGATGGCGCGTCTGCCGGCCTTCTGCCGTGACTGCCTTACCGACGCGGGCGAGGAGAGGCGCTGCACGCATTGTGGCAGCCCGCGCCTCCTGCGCCATGCCGAACTCGACACGCTGCACGTCGCCCATATCGACTGCGACGCCTTCTACGCCTCGGTGGAGAAGCGCGACGATCCGGCGCTGCGCGACGTTCCCGTCATCATCGGCGGCGGCAAGCGGGGCGTCGTCTCGACCGCCTGCTATCTCGCCCGGGTGAAAGGCGTGCGCTCGGCCATGCCGATGTTCAAGGCGCTCGCCCTGTGCCCGGAAGCCACGGTCATCAAGCCCAACATGGCGAAATATGTCGCGGTAGGGCGGCAGATTCGCGAGCGGTTCCTGCGGCTCACCCCCCTGGTCGAGCCGCTCTCGATTGACGAGGCCTTTCTCGACCTCGCCGGCACCGAACTTCTGCATGGGGAGAGCCCGGCACGGGCGCTCGCCCGGCTGGCCCGTTCGGTCGAGACGGAAATCGGTGTCACCATCTCCGTCGGCCTCGCGCCGAACAAGTTCCTCGCAAAGATGGCCTCGGAACTCGACAAGCCGCGCGGCTTCGCGGTGATCGGGGCACAGGAGGCCGTGGCTTTCCTCGCGGAGCGGAGTGTCGGCGCAATCTGGGGGGTGGGCAAGGCAACGCAGGAGCGGCTTGCCCGCGAAGGCTACCGCACCATTGCCGACCTGCAGGCGGCCGACGATACCACCCTCGTCCGTCGCTTCGGCAATGAGGGGCTGCGCCTATGGCGGCTGGCGCGCGGCATCGATACGCGCTCCGTCAACCCCGAGCGCGAGACCAAAAGCGTGTCGACGGAAACCACATTCGACAGCGACATTGCCGACTATCGCACGCTGGAGCAGGAACTCTACCGTCTCACCCGCAAGCTCTCGGACCGGCTGAAGGCCGCGGACCTCGCCGGCCGCACGGTCACTCTGAAGCTGAAGACCGCCGATTTCCGGCTGATAACCCGCGCCCGCTCGCTGGAGGACCCAACCCGCCTCGCCCACCGCATCTTTGACCATGCTCGTGAGCTGCTGGCCCGCGAAACCGATGGGCGACGCTTCAGACTTATCGGCGTGGGCGTCTCGGAACTCGCTGACCCGGCCTTGGCCGACCCCGCCGACCTCATCGACACCTCGGCGACAAAGCGGGGCCTTGCAGAACTGGCGACGGACTCGCTGCGCGCCCGCTTCGGCAAAGCGATCATCGACCGCGGCATCGCCCTCGACGCGCCGAAGCGGCGCGAGCCTGAGCAGCCCCACCGCAACCGGCCGGATGACGAAGGGGCGGCCGATACACCTACTTCGCGCAATCTTCCTTCGGGAGCGACTCGTAGGAAATGAGGGTGCCGTTCAGCGCGAACTCGCCATAGTCGAGCTTCAGCTTGCGGCTCACGCCATTGTCGAACATGTCGAAGCTGATGACATAATCGGGCGTCTCGTTGCTGCCGCCTCGCTCATAATAGCTGATCGTCACCGGGAAGCGCGCCCGCCCGGCGAGATCGCCTGCCGTCGCGGCTTCTTCCAGGCCCTTGGCGTCGCGCGTCTCGCGACCGATCACGGCCAGCGTGTCATAGACCTTCTTGGCATCGGGCGAGCCGTCGAAAACAGGCGCTTCGACGATCGCCTCCCCGCTCTGCGCACTGCCGATAAGGCGGAGAACATGCTGGGTCGGCAGCAGCACGTTCTCGCCGAGCGTCACCGTCTGCGCCTCCGGCTTGGTAGCCGTCACCGTCAATGCGCCGTCCTTGCGCTCGGCGACGCCGTCCGCCTCTTCGGTGGTCTCGCCATTGATGCGGTTGGAGACGCGGAAGCGATAGGACTTGCCGTCGCCCTCTTCCCACGTTGCCGTCGAAACCGCGCTGTTGACCCGGCCCCCTTCTGTCGCCAACTGGGTATCCTGCCGCAGCTGGACCGAATAGCCGGCGCAGGCGCTGCCGCGCATCTCATAAACGATGCGCCCCTCGGCCCCATTAATGCGGGTGCCGGACTTGGTCGCGTCGAGCGAGACCGCATAGGTGGCCCGGTGCGGCGACAGCTGGATCGCCATTGCCGGCAGAGCGGACGCTCCCAGTAACAGCGCGGCGAAGGCAGAGCGGCGAAAACAGGCAGACGGCATAGGTAATGGGCTCCTCACGGACATCAGTCGCAGCTTGCGAATGGCGAACCGATCCGCCAAACATGCCCCATCGAAGATGGCAATTGCAGGTCGGTTGCCGCTCATTGGCCGTCGCATGCCGAGACGGGCAGCGCACCCACGATAGCAGGAGAACTCCATGACCGGAACGGTTGAGGCCAAGCTCGCGGCCCTGGGCATTACCATCCCCGCGGCCAGCGCCCCGGCGGCGAACTATGTGCCCTTCGTCACCAGCGGCAACCAGCTCTGGATTTCCGGCCAAATCTCGATGGCCAATGGCAGCTTCATGACCGGCAAGCTTGCCGGCGAGGGTGACATCGAGGCCGGCCGCGCCGCCGCCCGCCAATGCGCCATCAACCTCATCGCCCAGATCAAGGCGGCGCTCGGCGATCTCGACCGGGTGAAGCGGGTGGTAAAGCTGGTCGGCTTCGTCAACTCCTCACCCGACTTCACCGATCAGCCGAAAGTGGTGAATGGCTGCTCCGATCTGTTTGTGGAAGTGTTTGGCGATGCTGGCCGGCATGCGCGCTCGGCCGTGGGCGTGGCGCAACTACCCTTCAATGTCAGTGTCGAAGTCGAGGCCGTGATCGAATTCGCCTGAGGCACGCCATGGCTCCGAACATTTCCGCCGCCGATGCGCCGGCCTGGCTCACCGCCCGGCCGATCGCCCACCGCGCGCTGCATGATGCAGTGCGCGGTGTGATTGAGAACACGCCCTCGGCGGTCGATGCCGCGGTGGCGCGCGACTATGCGATCGAAGTGGACATCCAGCTCTCCGCCGATGGCGAAGCCATGGTGTTCCATGACGACACGCTGGAGCGTCTGACCTTGGCGGAAGGGCCGGCCAACGCCCTCACCGCTGGGGAGTTGAAGGCGGTGGAGATGCGCGGCACGGCCGACCGGATGATGACGCTGACGGAGCTGCTCACCCGCGTCGGCGGCCGCGTGCCGCTCATCATCGAACTGAAAAGCCATTTCGACGGCAACACCGCCATCGCCGCCCGCGCCGTTGCAATCCTCGCCGGCTATGACGGTCCAGCGGCGCTCATGTCCTTCGATCCCGACCTCGTCGCCGCGGTGCGGGGGCTCGCGCTGGATATTCCGCGCGGCATCACTATGGAGCACCGCTACGACGACCCGGAATGGGAGATGCTCAGCCATGAGACCAAGCATGAATGGGGCAACCTGCTGCACCTGCCGCGCACGCAGCCCGACTTCATCGCCCATTATGTGAAGGAACTGCCGTCAGCCGCCGTCGACGCCGCCCGCCGGCAGCGCCCCATGCCGCTGCTGACCTGGACCGTGCGAACGGAGGAGGACCGGGCGACCGCCGCCCGCCATGCCGACCAGATGATTTTCGAGGGTTTCCTGCCCTGAGCCGGGAACACCGCTTCCCGATCGCGTGAGCGCTCTTGCTGTTCCCACCGGGTGCGGCGCAAAATGGCGTTCGTGTGCCCCCCTGCGCCGCCCTTTTCGCGAGCCCCAGCTGAATGTCCGACGAAACGTTCCGCCTGCGCGTCGAGAGCGAAATCCGCACGCTCCCCGCCGACGCCTGGGATGCCTGCGCGACCGTTTCAACCTCCTGCGTCGAATCAAAATCCGCGCTTAACCCTTTCGTCAGCCACGCTTTCCTCTCGGCGCTGGAGGAATCCGGCTCCGTCGGCGCGTCCGCCGGCTGGCTGCCGCAGCATCTCGTTCTGGAGGGGGAAGACGGCGAGGTGCTGGGTGTCTGTCCGGCCTATCTCAAGTCGCACTCGCAGGGTGAATATGTCTTCGACCATGGCTGGGCCGAGGCTTATGAGCGGGCGGGCGGGCGCTATTACCCCAAGCTGCAGGTGAGCGTGCCTTTCACCCCCGCCACCGGACCGCGCCTGCTCGCGGGCAGCGGCCCGCAGGCCGAGACGGTGCGGCAGGCACTTGCGGCCGGGCTGGTGGCGCTCGCGAAGCTGCGCAAGGTGTCCTCGGTGCATACCACCTTCCTCACCGAGCCGGACGCGGGAGCACTGCAAGCGGAAGGTTTCCTGCCGCGCATGGACCAGCAGTTCCACTGGCGCAATGAGGGCTATGCCGATTTCGAGGCGTTCCTGAACGCCCTCGCCTCGCGCAAGCGGAAGCAGATCCGTCGCGAGCGCCGGGAAGCGCTGGAGAACGGCATCACTGTTCACTGGCTCACCGGCTCGGACCTGACCGAGGATGTCTGGGATGCCTTCTTCGACTTCTACATGGAGACCGGCGCGCGCAAATGGGGGCGGCCCTACCTCAACCGCGCCTTCTATTCGCTGATTGGCGAACGAATGCCCGAGCGCATTCTGCTCGTCATGGCCAAGCGCGCCGGGCGCTGGATCGCCGGGGCCATCAACTTCATCGGCCCTGACACGCTCTATGGCCGGCATTGGGGCGCCATCGAGCATCACCCCTTCCTGCATTTCGAGGTCTGCTACCATCAGGCCATCGACTACGCGATCGCGCACGGGCTGCGGACGGTGGAAGCCGGCGCGCAGGGTGAGCACAAGCTGGCGCGCGGCTATATGCCGGTTATCACCCGCTCGGCTCACTACATCGCCGATGCGCAGTTCCGCGCCGCCGTCGCCCACTATCTCGACCGCGAACGCCGTTATGTGGCTGAGGCCGGCGCCGAACTCAGCGAACTCGGTCCCTTTCGTCAGCAGGTCGTCGCCGATGCGAACGGTGAGCCTTGACCGGCTCACGCGAGCTTGCGATCAGATCAGGCCGACAGGGAGGAACCCATGGCCTATGATCCCGGCAATATCTTCGCGATGATCCTGCGCGGTGAGATTCCCGCTCACAAGATTTATGAGGACGAGCGCGTGCTTGCCTTCCTCGACATCATGCCGCGGGCCGCCGGCCATGCGCTGGTTATTCCGAAGGCGCCGGCGCGCAATCTGCTGGATGTCGAACCGGGTGACCTGGCGGCCGTGATGGCCGTGGCGCAGCGCGTCGCGCAGGCGCAGATGCAGGTATTCAATGCCGAGGGCATCACCGTCACCCAGCACAATGAGAAGGCCGGCGGACAGGAAGTGTTCCACCTGCATGTCCATGTCATCCCGCGCCATGCCGGGATCGACCTGCGCCCGCCACTCACCTACAAGGAAACGCCGGAGCTGCTGGCGCAGCAGGCGGCGCAGCTGAAAGCCGCCCTTACGGGCTGATCCCCAGCCACCAGGCGCCAACCACAAGCACCGCCTCGGCAGTCAGCACACCGGCGAGCACGGAGCGTCGCAGGGCGAGGAAGCCGGCGATGCCGCTCGCCACGGCGCCGATACGCAGGCTGAGCGGCAGGGCGACCAGCGCGCCGCTCGGCACCAGCAGCAGCCGCGCCACCACCGCTGCCAGCAGCGCCGTCGCGACCGCATGGACCCATTGCATCCATAGACTGCCGGGGTCGATGCGCCGGCCGAAAAGCACGCCGAGCACCCGCCAGACTTCGTTCGGCAGGAAGCCGAAGAAGATCACCACCAGCATGGCGCCGAGTTCGGTCGAGTAAAGGTTCATGCGCGCCGTCTCGGCAGATGACGGGCGATGAAGAAGGCCAGCGTGCCGCCCCCCACACCGGCCCAGAACAGGTCCAGCCCGCCGGGCGAATTGGCGACGAGCGGCGAGATCGCCGCGCCAAGCCCAATGGCCAACCAGTCGACACTTTGCCTTGCGTTGCGCACCAGCAGGATGGCGAAGGAGATCGGCGTGAGCAGCAGCAGCGCCACCGCCAGCGGGCCCGGCAACGCGCCGGTGAGATAGAACCCGATCGCGGTGCCGGCCATACTCAGCAGAGTAAGGCCAAGCCCCAACCCCGCCGCATAGGGCGGACGCCCTTCCTCCGGCACCTTTGGCAGCAGCCGGAATCCCTCGACCCACACCGTCATGGCGACGAAATGGGCGCAGAGCAACTCCCAGCCAAGGCGCGGGCGTGGCCCCCGCATCAGCGGCATGAGCGAGACCACCATCGGCAGCAGCCGGACGCCGGAAAGGCAGACTGCCACGGCGAGCGCGGGTGGCGACGCCCCCGTGGCGAGGCCGCCGACCAGGATCACCTGCGCCGGCAGTGCCCAGATCAGCAGCGTCGACAATAGGCCCGCGCCGATGGGAAAGGCGAGGTCATGCAGCAGCCCGCCAAAACCGATGAAGGTTGCCACCAGCACCAGACCGGGCGTGGAGACGGCGCCGCGCATCCCGCGCAGAAACCAGCGCGCGGGAGGAGCAGCAGGGTCGGGAGGGGGCGGAACCTGGGGGGATTGCATGTCAACTCGCCCGGGCCTTTTGCGGCGCCCTCCCCCCGGCGTCAAGCGAAACGGGCGACGCCCTCCTGCATAGCAGCCATGAGAGAGGATCGCCCCCAAAGGCCGGGCCCAAAAAAGCCGCCCGCGACAATGTCGCGGGCGGCTCCTCATTAATCTGCACGCGCGGAAGCGGTCCGGCTCACGCCTTGACCAACGGCACTTTCGGCACCTTCGAGGTGCCGGGCTTTGCCCGCTTGGCGGCAGCGGCGACGGGCTTCTTGCCCTTTGCCGCTGGCGTCTTGCGACGTGGCGCGCGCTTGGTCTCGGGCGCCTCGATCTTTTCCGGCTTGGGGGTGATCGGCCCTTCCGGAAACTCGAAAGCCAGAGCGCTCTCGCCCTCATCGTCGGTTTGCAGGACGACGCGGACATGCCCACCATTGCGCAGCTTGCCGAACAGCACTTCGTCGGCAAGCGGCTTCTTGATGTGCTCCTGGATCACACGACCCATGGGGCGCGCACCCATCTGCTGGTCGTAACCACGCTCCACAAGCCAGGCTGTGGCTTCGTCCGACAGCTCGATCGTCACGTTGCGGTCCGCCAGCTGCGCCTCAAGCTGGAGCACGAATTTCTCCACCACCAGTGCGATGATCTCATTGGTGAGGTGGGCGAAGGGGATGATGGCGTCGAGCCGGTTGCGGAACTCCGGCGCGAAGAGACGGTTGATGGCCTCCACATCGTCCCCCTCGCGCTTCGAGCGCGTGAAGCCGAAGGCGGACTTCGACAGGTCGGCGGCGCCCGCATTGGTCGTCATGATGAGAATGACGTTGCGGAAATCCACCTGCTTGCCGTTGTGATCGGTCAGCTTCCCGTGGTCCATCACCTGCAGCAGGATGTTGAACAGGTCGGGATGCGCCTTCTCGATCTCATCGAGCAGCAGCACGCAATGCGGGTGCTGGTCGATGCCGTCGGTCAAAAGGCCACCCTGGTCGAAACCGACATAGCCGGGAGGCGCGCCGATCAGCCGGGAGATGGTGTGCCGCTCCATGTACTCGGACATGTCGAAGCGCAGGAGTTCCACGCCGAGGCTGGAAGCGAGTTGCTTCGCCACTTCGGTCTTGCCGACACCGGTCGGCCCGGAGAACAGATAGGAGCCGATCGGCTTCTCCGGCTCGCGCAAACCCGCCCGGGCCAGCTTGATTGCCGAGGCGAGCGCTTCGATCGCCTTATCCTGGCCATAGACCACGCGCTTCAGCGTCGTCTCCAGCGCCGAAAGGATTTCCGTGTCCGACTTGGAAACGGACTTTGGCGGGATGCGGGCGATGGTAGCGATGGTCGCCTCGATCTCCTTCACGCCGATCGTCTTCTTCCGGCGCCCCTCCGGCAACAGCATCTGTGCCGCGCCAGACTCGTCGATGATGTCGATCGCCTTGTCCGGCAGCTTCCGGTCATGGATGTAGCGGGCGGACAGTTCCACCGCCGCCTTGATGGCGTCGTTGGTGTAGCGCAGCCGGTGATAATCCTCGAAATAGGGCTTGAGGCCCTTGAGGATCTCGATCGCGTCCGGGACGGTCGGCTCCGGCACATCGATCTTCTGGAAGCGGCGGACGAGGGCGCGGTCCTTCTCGAAATACTGGCGATATTCCTTGTAGGTCGTCGAGCCGATGCAGCGCAACGTGCCTGCCGCGAGAGCAGGCTTGAGCAGATTGGAGGCGTCCATCGCGCCGCCCGAGGTCGCACCGGCACCGATCACCGTGTGGATCTCGTCGATGAACATGATGGCGTCGGGATAGGCCTCGATCTCCTTCACCACCTGCTTGAGGCGCTCTTCGAAGTCACCACGATAGCGGGTGCCGGCCAGCAGCGCCCCCATATCGAGCGAGAAGACCGTTGCCTTGGCGAGGACGTCCGGCACCTCGCCGGCGACGATCCGGCGCGCCAGCCCCTCGGCGATGGCGGTCTTGCCGACGCCGGGATCGCCCACAAAGAGGGGATTGTTCTTCGAACGGCGGCAGAGCACCTGGATGGTGCGCTGGATCTCGCTGTCACGGCCGATCAGCGGGTCGATCTTGCCCTCACGTGCCTTCTTGTTGAGGTTCACGCAATAAGCGTCGAGCGCATCGGCCTTCTTCTTGGTGTCCTCCCCGGTCTTCGTCTCCGTCTCCTCCTCGGCGCCGCGAACGGGACGACTTTCCGACATGCCGGCGCGCTTGGCGATGCCGTGGCTGATGTAGTTGACGGCATCATAGCGCGTCATGTCCTGCTCTTGCAGGAAATAGGCCGCATGGCTCTCGCGCTCGGCGAAGATGGCGACCAGCACATTGGCGCCGGTCACTTCCTCGCGGCCGGAGGACTGAACATGGATGACGGCGCGCTGGATGACGCGCTGAAAACCGGCCGTCGGCTTTGAATCCTCACCAGCGTCCTGAACCAGATTGTCGAGTTCGGTGTCGATATACTCGACCAGATTGCGCCGCAATTTGTCGATGTCGACATTGCAGGCCCGCATCACCGCCGCCGAATCCTGGTCGTCGACCAAGGATAGCAGCAGGTGCTCCAGCGTCGCATATTCGTGGTGGCGTTCGTTGGCGAGCGCGAGGGCCCTGTGCAGCGACTGCTCGAGGCTTCGGGAGAAGGTGGGCATCGGGACCTCTTCGTTTAGCCGTCGCGGGGCGTCACTTCTTCTCCATGACGCACTGCAAAGGATGCTGGTGCTTGCGCGCGAAGTCCATCACCTGCGTGACCTTTGTCTCGGCCACTTCATAGGTGAAGATACCGCACTCCCCCACGCCATGCTGGTGCACATGCAGCATGATCTGGGTGGCTTCCTCCCGGTTTTTGCTGAAGAAGTGCTCCAGCACATGCACGACGAACTCCATTGGCGTGTAGTCGTCGTTGACAAGGAGCACCCGGTAGAGATTCGGCCGCTTAACCTGCGGCTTGGTGCGCGTGATCACCGCCGTGCCGGGGGCGTTGTCCCCACGGCGTCGGCGCTCATCGTCGGCCATCATAATTGCACGCAGCTGACTTTCAGCGTGGTCGGACATTCATGCATTCCCTAACCGGCGAACCGGCCTTCGACAGCTATAATATGTACGCACCCCCGCTCACGCCAGAGGGGCCGACAGAACCGACTGTCGCATTACGGTGACAATTCGATGAGGCGGCATCCGCCGGGCCCCGCGCGCGGCCGGTGAAAGCGAACCGAAGAATGCCTCGCCGCAATGAAAAAGGCCCGGCGCTGCGGCCGGGCCTTTTGAAACGTCGGGACGAGACGAACTCCCTTTTCGCAACGTCCATCGCATCAGGCGATAGCCGAAAGCCCGCCTCGCCTGCGATCGCTCAATGAGCGCGCATCACTTGGTGACGGCGACCTTGGCGAGAACGCTCTCGTAGGGCTTGTAGGTCTCCTTGGCGAGATCGGCGTACAGCTCGCCCATCTTGGTCGCCTGGGCGACGAAGCTCTCATAGGCGCTCTTGAAGTAGTCCGACTGGATCTCGACCGCCTTGTCGAGCGTCTTGGCGCCGAACAGCTTCTCAGCGGCAGCGGTGCCTTCCTCGAAGGACTTCTTCGAATAATCGGCCACTTCCACCGCGATGGACTGGACGCCCTTGGACACGGTGCCGAAGCTCTTGACCGCGAGTTCGAGGTTGTCCTTACCGACCTTCTGGATGTCTTCAAAATTCTGCAGCATGAGCCCGCTCCTTGGTGTTCCAAAACGCGCGTCGCTCACTCGGCCACTCGCGCCCGCCCGGGAATTCTCCCTCGAATTTTTGTAATGCACCGCACCACGAGGGTCAAGAAATTTGTGCGACGCAACATTGCCGTCACGACGCAGGCTCCGCACCATCTTCATGCCATATCAACAGCGTTGATGAGCCTTCTTTACGACTCTGTAACCCTGCCCTTTTTAAGCTTTGGGAAGTGATGGTTCGGCAGGGTTCCTTAACGGTCTAGGCCTTCGCAGCGGCAGCAATGCCGCGCCGCAGCGGCCTTTTGCCTGACGAATGGGTTGAGTTCCGGCATCACATGCCGGCAGCGAGTAGCGGGACGAACAGATGCGGGTTCCGGAGATGGTCGGCACCACTTTCATGCGTGCCGCCGTGGCGGTGTTGGCGGTCTCCATCCTCGGGGCCGGCTTTGCAGAGGCCGCGCCGAAGAAGAAGACGGTTCGGGCCAAGCCTGCGGCGACCCGAAACGTGGCTAGCACCGGCAACTGGCATCGGGGCTATTCGCACATCGTGGTCGATGCCAATACCGGCCGGGTTCTCGACGCCGACAATGCCGACGCGTTGCGCCATCCTGCCTCTGTCACCAAGGTGATGACGCTCTACCTGCTGTTCGAGCAGCTTGAGAGCGGCCGGATGAAGCTGAACACTCCGCTTCGCGTTTCCGCCTATGCCGCGGCCCAGCAGCCCTCCAAGCTGGGCGTGAAGGCGGGTTCAACGATTTCGGTCGAGGACGCCATCCAGGCGCTGATCACCCGGTCCGCGAATGACGTTGCCGTGGTGGTGGCCGAGAACATCTCCGGCAGTGCCTCCTCCTTCGCCAATCTGATGACGCGGCGGGCGCGCCAGCTCGGCATGTCGCGCTCGGTGTTCAAGAATCCCAATGGCTTGCCCAATCCCGAGCAGGTGACGACCGCCCGCGACCTCGCCACGCTCGGCCGTGCCATTCAGGAGCGCTTCCCGAAGTACTACGCCTATTTCGAGATCCGCAGCTTCCAGTATCGCGGCGTCGCCATTCGCAACCACAACCGCCTGCTGGGTCGTGTCGACGGCGTCGACGGCATCAAGACGGGTTATACCAACGCGTCGGGCTTCAACCTGCTCACCAGCGTGAAGAAGAACGGTCGCTACGTCATCGCCGTCGTGATGGGCGGCGCCAGCGCCGCCTCGCGCGACGACCGCATGGTGGCCCTCATCAGCGAAAACCTCGGCAAGGCTCAGTCTGGACGGCAGATGGTGGCGCGCATGAGCAGCCCGCCGCCGGGCGCTTCTGCCGACGACGCCTCCACTCCCGTCGCGCTGGCGGAAGAAGCGCCGGCCGCACCCAAGACCATTCCGGTGCCGACCACCAGCCCGCGTGTCGCCATGGCCTCGGCTGTTCCCGATATGGAGCCGACGGCTTCCGTCCCGACACCCGCCCCTTCTCCGGCGCGCCCGGCCCGGGCTGCCGCGAATGCCCCGGCCACCAACACGCCCCCCGTTGGCTCCGCCGCTCCGATCGTTCCGGTCGCCGTCAAGACCGTCGCGGTGGCTCGGCCGAGCCAGCCGGTTGCCACCTTCAGCAACCAGCCGGGCATTCTGGGTACGCTCTCCTTCACCAATAACGGCTTCATCGCGGAGTCCTCGGAGACCGCAGCTGCCGCTCCGGCGCAGCATGCCATCCGCCAGCAGGTGCAGGTGGCGAGCGCGGGCCCGATCGAAATTCCCCGCCAGGAAGCTGAGACCGCCGAGCAGTCCACGGCTCCGCGCTCGGGCTGGGCGATCCAGATCGGTGCTTTCGGCAGCGAGGCCGATGCCCGCGCGCAGATCGCCAAGGCGCAACAGAAGGCCGGCCGGGCCCTTGCGAAGGCTGATGCCTACACGGAGCAGGCGGTAAAAGGGTCGACCCGGATCGTCCGCGCCCGCTTCGCCGGTTTCGATGCCGAGTCCACCGCGCGCAAGGCCTGCGATGCCCTGAAGCGCAGCGATTTCGGCTGCATGGTGTTCCGCAACTGATCCGGGGGAGGCGTCAATGGCGGTCGAGCAGGACATCCTTCGCTTCGTTTACCCGGGCAGCGAGATAGTTCGACCCGCCCTGGTCGGGATGGAGTTTCTTCATAAGGGAACGGTGAGCCTGGCGGATCTGGTCCGCCCCCGCCCCCGGCTCAAGCCCCAGGATCTGGTAGGCCTCCTCTTCCGTCATCGCGCCGCGGCGCGGCGGGTCAGCGCGCCGCCCGCCCGCTTGTCCCTCCACGTTCTCACGCCAGCCGGGCGACCGGCGGTCAAGATAAGCTTCGAGTAGCTGGCGGCTCTCGACATCGACGTCGAGGGCGAGACGGGCAAGGCTCTGGACATCAAGCGTGTCGAGCGCCGCTCCAGCGAAAGGGCCGTTGGTCACCGTCCCCGTTAGCCGTCCGCTGTCATGGTCGAGCTCCATGTCGAGAAAGGCGGTGCGCACGGTGGAATTCCGCCCTTCGGTCGGCGCACTTCGGCCGGAGGTGAACGCCTTGCGGATGTCCCACCCCAACAGCGACAGGCCGAAGATTCCCAGGGGGAGCGCCGTCTCGATATGCCCTCGCATGCCGAGAAAGCCGGCGACGAGGATCAGCGCGCCGCCTCCTACTCGGCGTCCGAACTGAGCGAGGATCGCCGGATTGGCACGGCCAAACGCTTTGAGACCGTAATAGAGCAGCGCGACGATCGCCGCCCCGATCAGCAGATTGATCATCGCGTATCCTGCATGGCGGAAATGAGCCGGCGCGCCCCGGGCGAGGCGCCCGCCAACGCGGCGAGCGCTTTCGTGCCGCCGGCTGCATAAGACGCGGCGGCCCGCAGCAGCGCCCGCAGTTCGGCTGAAGCGCCCGCGTCGAAACGGCAAAACGCGCCCTTGGTCAGCCGCGCGATCTCGCGAAATGCGCGCTCGACCTGCGGATCGGCTCCCTCCTGGAACATGAAGGCTGGCACGCCTCGCAGCGCAAGCGGGCCGGCTTCGGCGCAGAGCGTGTCGATGTTCTCTTCCACAGCGTCGCCGACGAAGACCAGCGCGCCGACAGGCCCCTTGGCCGCCTGTCCCGCCGCATGGCTGAGGACGCGGCCGATCTGGGTTCGCCCACCCTGGCATTGGATGCGGGCCATCAGCGCGCCCAGTTTTGCCCCCTCGCTTAACCAGGGCGAGGCCCGGCATTCGCCGAGACCACGATAATAGACGAGTTGCATATCCAGCCCGCCGATACGGGCAGCCTCCTCGAACATTTCCGCCTGCAGCGCACAGGCGAGGTCCCAGGTCGCTTCCCGGCTCATCGTCGCATCGAGGCCGAAGATGAGGCGGCCACGCTTGTCCGCCGTCAGGGGCGCGCGACGCTCCAATTCGGCCAGAAAGGCCGCGGTGTCGGCGGAGCGAGCCGCCGGGGCGTTCGGCGCGGTCCTGACGGGTGTTGTCTTGTCGGCGGCCATGCGGGTCCCTGCTGCGGATTCGTCGCGAGTGTATCGGGGGAGTGGCCTTGGACAACAGCCCGCTCGCCGAGGGTTGAAGATCCGGCCGGCGTTGACCCTCGGCCCGGCTCTGTTAGCTTCCGCGCCCCGAAGG
The DNA here is from genome assembly GCF_022836935.1 of Ancylobacter polymorphus. Taxonomy (NCBI): domain Bacteria; kingdom Pseudomonadati; phylum Pseudomonadota; class Alphaproteobacteria; order Hyphomicrobiales; family Xanthobacteraceae; genus Ancylobacter; species Ancylobacter polymorphus. Next base: position 3,642,340 of record NZ_CP083239.1, read on the forward strand.
AACGAGATGTCCACCATGGCAAACCCGCGCGCGATCCGCACTGCCCATACCGTTGCCACGCTGCGAGCGCAGATACAGCAATGGCGTGCCGCTGGGGAGAAGATCGCGCTTGTTCCGACGATGGGCGCGCTTCATGCGGGTCATGTGGCGCTGATGACCGCCGCAAGAGAGAGGGCGGAGCGCGTCATTGTGACGATTTTCGTCAATCCCACCCAGTTCGCACCGACCGAGGACCTGTCGCGCTACCCCCGGACGCTGGAGGCCGACCTCGCCAAGGCCGAGGCCGCTGAGGTGGACATGGCGTTCGTGCCTGATGTCGCCGAGATGTATCCAGACGGCTTTTGCACCACCATCACCCTCGCGGGCCCGGCACTGGAACTCGAAACCGCCTTTCGGCCGACCCATTTTGCCGGGGTCGCCACGGTTGTGGCCAAGCTGCTTATCCAGGCGCTGCCGGACGCGGCCCTCTTTGGCGAGAAGGACTACCAGCAGCTTCAGGTAGTCACGCGCCTCGCCCGCGACCTTGATCTGCCAGTGCAGATCGTCGGCGTGCCGACGGTACGAGAGCCCGACGGCCTCGCTTTGTCGTCACGTAACGTCTACCTCTCGCCGGCAGAGCGTGCGACAGCAACCATTCTCCACCGTGCTCTTAGCGAGGCCGCAGAGCGGATCGTACGAGAGGGCAAGGTCGAGGCTGCGGTCGAGGAGGCGCGCTCCACGGTTTGCGCCGCCGGCTTCCAGCTGGATTATCTTGAGGCGCGTCACGCCGAGACGCTCGCTGCCGTCAGTAGTAAGGATGACGGCCCCATCCGCTTGCTGGTGGCGGCTCGCATCGGGGCGACGCGCCTTATCGACAATGTGCCAGTGCCGCCACAGATGTAACGGCGTCAGCCCATGGTCACATAGGCCACCGCCATCCCGACGATCACCAAACCGAGGCTGATGCCGAGCACATAGCGCATCGGCTTGACCTCGACGGCTTGACGTTCCTCGGTCTTGGCCTTCACCACCACCTCGCCATTGTCGACAACGCGTCGATCATCGGAATCGACGTGGGTCATACCTTCGGGGTTCGTCTGGCTCATACCGATCGTCCTTTCGTTCATTCCGTACGGGAATAACGTGCGAAAGCGACTTCGGGTCCCTGCCTCGCCTCAGAGAAGTCCCAGCGAGCGCAGTTCGCGGCGGAGTTCGTCCGGCAGGGCTTCAGTCGCGCTGGCCGCTCCAAGGTCTGGGGGCGCTTCGGCAGCCTGGAGGTAGCGCCATCCCTGAAACGGCCGGCTCGGCCGCGGTGCGACGCGGCGCACCGTCGGCTCAAGCACGAGATGGCACCGGCGGATGCCATCGCCATCGACAAAGGGACGGATGCCGGTCAGACTCTGCCGGCAGGCCACCTCACCCTTGATCACCCAGTAAAGAGAACCACCGGAAAGCAGCTCCGTCGTCCGGGTCGGCACCATGCGCGTGGTGTGCACCTGCTCGACCGCCTCCCCGCGCGCCGCTTTTCCGGCCAGCGATTCGGCGATCCATTCTTCCAGGTCCTCGACCGACACGGCGCCGACGCAAAGTTTCAGCAGGTGGAGCGGCATGGCTGTGTCCGAGACGCGATGCGCGCTCTATACCCGCTTGACCACCGGCCAGTCGACCTCATCCTCGGCGAGCGCTCCCGTTTCCTTCAGGGCCGCCTCCTTCCACGCGACGAAGGCGGGATGGGCATGAATCGCCTCGACATAGGCGGCCGCGACGGGATCGACCTCGATCGCGTAGGTCCGCAGCCGCGTCGCCACCGGCGCATACATGGCGTCAGCGGCGCAGAACGCCCCGAAAAGAAAGTCACCGCCGCCGCCGAAACGCGCACGGGCCTCCCCCCAGCGCCGGGTGATGCGGCGCACGTCTTGCAGCGCTTCCTCCGGAAAGGAGCGCGCCTCGACAGGGCGCCAGAGATTCATCGGCGCCACGCTGCGCAGCGCGCCGAATCCGTTGTGCATTTCGGTCGCGAGCGAGCGGGCATGGGCGCGGGCGACAGGATCGCTCGGCCAGACGCCCTTCTCGGGAAAGCGCTCGGCCAGATGCTCAAGAATGGCGCTCGACTCCCACACCACGGCCTCGCCGTCGATCAACACCGGCACCTTGCCGGCCGGTGAACGGGCCCGGATGCGCTCCTTGAAATCCGGTGCATCGAGCGGCACCAACTCTTCCTCGAACGGAATGCCCAGCGCCGTCATCGCCAGCCAAGGCCGCAGCGACCACGACGAGTAGTTCTTGTTTCCGATGATCAGCCTCAGCACCACGTCGACGCTCCCTGGTCCGTTCCGCTGACAGGTTCGGTCATGTCGGACAGTCGTGCAAACGAAGGACGGTGATGTCCCCCATCAGTCCCGTTGATCGTGCCAGGGCATGACCAGACATGACAACGGCCCGGCCTTGCGGGCCGAGCCGTGTCGTAGAACGCAGACCTTGGAGGCCGACGCCGTCAGGATCACCCAGCGGCGATCTGAGCGGCTTGGAAGCCCCCGAAAAGATAGATAAGGGCAATCGCCGTCAGGAACGCGGCCACAGCCCAACGGGCGACTCCCCAACAGGAGCGCTCGGGAATGGAATTCATGATGACCTCGGAACGATACGTTCACCGCGATGCGCCCGCCGACCGTCGGCGTAGGGGCGCGATCTGAAACACTATTTAATAAATCGTTACGACGTTCGCAACCGCGAAATTGCCACAATCCGGACGCCTGGCGCAGTGCTGCCCTGCCCTGATCGCATGCCCCTGCCCTCGACAAGTCGGGTTGAGATCGGTTGAAAGCACTCTCCACCGCGCGCACCCTCACCGCAGCGCGAACCAACAGGGCGTTGACCGCCGGAGCAATCGAGAGCGCCATGCTGGGGTTTACTATTATCGATGGGATGGGCTTCGCCGCCTTCTGCCTGTCTTGGGTCGCCTACCATCTGGTCATGGAAGGCGGTTGGGCGGAAAAGCGCACACTGAACCGCCGCATGGATGCGTATCGCTATCAGTGGATGCTGCGCATGCTGGAGCGCGAAAACCGCATCGTTGATGCCCAGATCATCGCGGCCTTGCAGAACGGCACCGCGTTCTTCGCTTCCACATCGCTCCTGGCGATCGGCGCCTCGCTGGCCATTCTGCAATCCACCGAAGCGGTGATGGCGCTTTTCCGCGACCTGCCCTTCGGCGTCCAGAACCGCACCAGCTGGGAATTGAAGACACTGGGCCTGACGCTCATCTTCGCCAATGCGTTCTTCAAATTCGCCTGGGCCTACCGCCTGTTCAATTACTCAACCATTCTGCTGGGATCGACGCCTCCTCCGTCCGAAGCCGCAACGCCGCAGGCGCAGGCGCATGTCGTCAAACTTGCGCGCATGGCCACCATTGCCGGCCGGCACTTCAACCGTGGGCAACGCGCCTTCTTCTTCGCGATTGCCTATCTCGGCTGGTATATCAATGGCTGGGCGCTGATGGCGGCGACCTTTGCCATCTTCCTCGTCATGATCAACCGGCAACTGGGCCGGGACTCGCAGTGGGTGCTCGACAATGACGGATAATCCTACCCGCCCCTCCGAGGAAGCCGTCGAGGCAGCGATTCTCGCCGTCGCCGGCCAACCCGGTGCCGCCAGAACGGTGACGCCGGAAGAGATCGCGCGCAGCGTCGCCACCGGAACCGATTGGCAGAGCCTGCTCCCGTCCGTGAGGCGCGGCGCCCTGCGGCTCGCCGAAGCCGGCCGACTGGTGCTTTATCGCAAGGGCAAGCCTGTTGCCCCCGCAGACCTGCGCGGCGTCTATCGCCTTGGGCTGCCGCCCTCCGGCGACGGGGCAACGGCGCCTTAGGGCCTCCGCGATCCCCTCCTGAGTTAGCTACCGGAGGGCTGTCCCGCTGAAGGAGCCGCTGGCGCCGGCAGCGGGCTGTCGATACGGCCCGTCAGATAATACACGGTGAGCCCAATCCACTCACGCAGCGCCAGCTCAAAAAAACTGGCCCCTTCCGCCACTGAACCGAACAGGCGGAAATAACCGGGATCGCCGGTCGTGCGGAAGTCGACAGGATAAGCGGTGACAGGGAACCCTGCCGCGCGGAAACACCCAACGGCTCTCGGCATGTGAAAGGCCGAGGTGACCAGCAACCAGTTCTCGCCCGGAGCCGGCTTCACCAGCGCCGTTGTCAGTCGGGCGTTCTCGGCGGTATTGCGCGACGTTCGCTCGAAGATCACGCGCCCCTCCGGCAGCCCGATTTGTGGCAGCGCAAGACGCACCACATCCGCGTCCTGCATCGCTGGCTTCTGAAGCAGGCCACTTCCACCGGAGAAGACAATCCTCGCGTCGGGATAGCGGCGGGCGAGCTCGCCAAGCGCCAGAATCCGCTCAGCCGATTCCTGGAACGCGGGTTGCCCGCGCGCGGCCGTGATGCCGGGAAGTTCGGCGCCGCCAAGCACCACTATGCCGACGACGCGCCGGCCATCGTCGACAAAGATGGGAAAGCGGTTCTCCAGCGGCACCAGCATCATCCGTCCGAACGGGCCAAGTCCGATCAGCAGTAGCCCCCCGGCTCCGATAGCGGCGAGCGTCAGCCCGAACCGACGCCAGCGCAGACCGAGGATCAGTCCGCCGACGGCGAGCAAGCTCAGCAGGGTGGAGGGTGCCGCCACCATCCAGAAGATTTTGGAGAGAGTGAAGAACACCCCGCGCGGGCTCCTTTCAGAACCAGAGCGACGCAATCGAGAGGAAGGCAAAGAAGCCGACCACGTCGGTGATCGTGGTTACAAAGGGTCCCGACGCCACAGCGGGATCCACCTTCAGGCGGTCCAGCGCCAATGGAACGAGGATTCCCCCCAGCGCTGCAGCCGCCAGATTGATGATCATGGCCAGCGCGATGACGAAGCCGAGATCGGCAAGGCCGAACCGGGCGAACACCACGGCGGCCATGATGACCGCGAACACCACGCCGTTGAACAGGCCCACCAGCAATTCGCGCGCGATCACCCGCCTCGCGTTGCTCGGGCGCAGTTCCCGGGTCGCAAGCGCACGCACCGCGACCGTCATGGTCTGCGTCGCGGCGTTGCCGCCCTGGCTGGCAACGATGGGCATCAGCACCGCGAGCGCCACCATGCGCTGCAGTTCTCCCTCGAACAACGCGATGACGAAGGAGGCGATGTTGGCCGCGATGAGGTTCAGCAGCAGCCAGGAAAAGCGGCTGCGGGCGATATACCAGAAGCTATCGGAAAGCTCCTCGTCGCCGGCCACGCCGCCAAGTGCCTTGAGGTCCTCATCCGCCTCCTCCTGGATCACGTCAACGATGTCATCGACGGTGAGCACGCCGACGAGCCGGCCGGCCTTGTCCACGACGGGAGCGGAGATGAGATTGTAGCGCTCGAACACCCGCGCCACGTCCTCCTGGTCGTCGGTCGCGTTGACGACATGGCGGTCCGGCGTGACCACATCGCCGAGCTTGGCGCCGCGACGCGTGCGGAGCAACCGGTCAAGCGGCACTGAACCGTCGAGGCGATAGGTGGCATCGACGACGAAGACCTCGAAGAAGGTTTCCGGCAACCCCTCCGTCTCGCCGATATAGTCCAGCGTCTGGCCCACCGTCCAAAAGGGCGGCAGCGCGATGAACTCCGTCTGCATGCGCCGGCCGGCGCTTTCCTCGGGATAGTCGAGGCTGCGCTGCAGCGCCGCGCGCTCCGGGATGGAAAAGTTGGAAAGGATCTCCTGCTTGTCGGCATCATCAAGGTCTTCGAGAATGTAGACCGCGTCGTCGGAATCAAGGTCCCGCATGCCCTCGACGACGGTCTGCGTCGGCAACGCCTCCAGAATCTGGACGCGCGCCGTCTCGTCCAGTTCGGTGAGGGCAGTGAAGTCGAAGTCGCTGCCTAGCAGTTCGATCAGCTTCGGCCGATCAGGCGCGGGCAGCGCTTCCAGCAGCCGCGCGACGTCGGTTTCGTGCAGGTCACGAAGAATGGCCCGAAGCGCATCGACGTCGCCGGCGTCGATCGCGCCGACCACGGCTTCGACGAAGCCCGGGGCCTCGGTCGGGTCGCTGTCATGCTCCGGCCCGCGCAAGGGGGTGGCGAACTCGGCCTCTTCGCGCATGCCCTGCTCCGGACCGGGGTGGTGAGGGGAAACGGCTCGACCCTAGCGGAAACGAGGCGCGTTCGCTGACAAGCCGGTGTTAATGAAGAGTCGGCCGAGGGACAATTCCTTAAGGCCTGTGCGGTTTCGAACTACCGAAACTTTGTTGCTGGATTTCATCATGTCGACCGTTACCGTAACTCGCCTCTTCATACGCGGACGCGTCCAGGGGGTCGGCTACCGGGCCTGGCTCGCGCGCGAAGCCGGAAGGCAGGACCTCTCTGGTTGGGTCCGCAATCGCAAGGACGGCTGCGTCGAAGCGCTTATCCTTGCTCCCTCGGCTACGCTTGCGGCTTTCATCGCCCTCTGCCGGATCGGGCCGACGGCGGCGCATGTCACCGACATAGACACCCAAGACGAGACGATACCCGCGAGCGACGCCGAAAACGGCTTCACCGTGCGCCCCACCGTCTAGGACGGACCGTCTTCGGTCACCGTCGGCCCGAAGACGGTCTCAAACGTCCGCCGTAGGGCCAGATCAGCATCCTCCATCGTCACGGGAAGGCCAAGATCGACCAGACTGGTCACCCCATGCTCCCGCACGCCGCAGGGAACGATGCCGCCGAAATGTGAGAGATCGGGCTCCACATTCAGCGAGATGCCGTGCAACGTCACCCAGCGGCGCACTCTTATGCCGATCGCGGCGATCTTGTCTTCGCCGGAGCCGGCCTTTTCCGGGCGACGGACCCACACGCCAACGCGGTCCTCCCGCCGCTCGCCGCGCACATTGAACGACTCGAGCGCACGAATCAGCCACTCCTCCAGGGCAGCGACATAGCGGCGGACATCCGGCTCACGCCGCTTGAGGTCCAGCATGACATAGGCGACCCGCTGGCCGGGGCCATGATAGGTGAACTGCCCTCCCCGCCCGGTCTGGAAGATCGGGAACCGCCCGGCATCGACGAGGTCTTCCGGACGGGCGCTCGTGCCCGCTGTGTAAAGTGGCGGGTGCTCCAGCAGCCACACCAACTCGTCCGCCTCCCCGGAAGCGATGGCTCCCGCCACCCGGTCCATCTCCGCCAATGCGTCGGGATAGGTGACGGGCGATGAGGACACGCGCCAGCGGACAGGTGCTGCGCCCGGCTGCGGCGGCAGGAGTGGGCTCAGCGCATCGCGGGCGATGGGAACCGGCGAAGAAGGGCGCATCTCGTTCATGGCAGATACATAATGGCTGCCACCCTTCCTGTCGCCTCCACCCTGCGGCGGAACTGTCCACAGGCCCGGCCCGATCCGTGCCGGCACTTGTAGACCCCTATTCCATCTGCTAGACGATGCCCCGCTCGCGCTTGCCTCTCACGAAGCAGATGGCGCTGGCGATGCGGTCGTGGCGGAATTGGTAGACGCGCTGCCTTGAGGTGGCAGTGGGTAACACCGTGGAGGTTCGAGTCCTCTCGACCGCACCAGATTTTCCGGTTTCGGAACACACGGCGACCTTCGGGTCGCCGTTGTCGTTTCAGCGGCTCGCCGATCAAGGCCGGCGACCGGCGATGCGCCGACCCATGAGCGCTACTGAACCACAGCCGTGCGCGACGGCGCGGGCACGATGTGCACCACGCGGTATCCCTTTTCCTTCAGCGCGGCGAGAAAGGCGGGCAGCATCTTCGCGGTCTGACCGCGCGTATCGTGAAAAAGGATGATCCCCCGGCCCGCATGGTCGAGCCGGGTCATGATAAGGGTCAACTGCTCCTCGGGTGTCATCGGATTCCAGTCTGACGCCCACAGATCCGCACCGAACACGCCGACACCGCGCTGCTTGAGATAGTCCAAGAGTTCGGGCGAGGCGCCAAAACCCGGAAAGCGGAAGAAGGGAACGCGGGGATTGCCGCCGCTGGCGCCGTAGGCCGCCCGGTCATCGGACTTAAAGCCCTTCTCGATGTCGGCCACAGCCTTGTCATAGGGGATATCGGCCAGAGTCATCGGATGCGTCATGCTGTGATGGGCCACCGTGTGCCCCTCAGCGATCTCACGACGCACAAGATCGGGATGCGCGGCGGCGTTGCGGCCGATGACGAAAAACGTGGCGCGCACGCATTCACGCGCCAGCGTCTTCAGCACCGACGGCGTGGTGGCTGGCAGCGGGCCGTCGTCGAAGGTGAGCACCACCTCGCGGTCGGCGAGGTCGAGCGTCTGTGGGAAGTGCTTGGTGCCGACCTGCAGCCCCACGGGATCAACCACGAGGACCCGTGATGTGCCCAGCTTGCCGGTGCAATCGTCGGCCCGGGCGGCTGTTGCCCCCGCAAACACCGTCAGAACAAGCGCCAGTCGGACGACACTGAGCATGGCAAAACCCCGCGTGAGAAAGCGGCCCCTGCCTAGCGGATCACGGGTGACGGCGCCATCCGGCGAGGCGCGCGTGCCACGCTCCCCTGCTCTCCGCCCGCCGCATGATTGACGCAGCGGCCTACGCGGAAGCTCAGCTCTCCGGCGCGTCAACGATCGGGTCGTATTGCGACGCGTCGAAGCCGAGCACGTTCCAGCTCTGCTGCATATGCGGCGGCAGCGGAGCGGAAACGTCGATCAGACGGTCGCCGCGCGGATGCGGAATCACCAGACGCCGCGCCAAGAGGTGAAGCCGGTTCTGCAGACCGCCGGGCAGCGGCCAGTTCTCGACGTTGAAATATTTCGGGTCGCCGACGATGGGGTGGCCGATATGGGCGGCATGGGCGCGCAGCTGATGGGTGCGCCCGGTCACCGGCTTCATCGACAGCCACGCCAGCTTCTGCGCGGCATGGTCGACAACGGCGTAATAGGAGATGGCGTGGCTCGCCTCGTCGTCACCGTGGCGGGCGACGCGCATCTTCTCCGCCGCCTCGTCCTTGGCCAGATAGGTGGAGATGCGCCCCTGCGCCGGCCGCGGCACGCCGGGGACCAGCGCCCAGTAGACCTTGCGGGCGGAGCGCGAGCGGAAGGTCTTGGCGAGTGTCGAGGCCGCAAGGCGGGTCTTTGCCACCAGAAGGATGCCGGACGTGTCCTTATCGATGCGGTGAACCAGACGCGGCTTCTGCCCGTCCGTACCACGCAGCGCTTCCAGCATGCCGTCGACATGGCGATAAGTGCCGGACCCGCCCTGAACGGCGAGGCCAAACGGCTTGTTCAGCACCAGCACGTCGCGATCTTCGAACAGGGTCATGTCCTTGAGCGCGCGGGCATCCTTGTCGTCGGAGCTGGCGCGCCGCACCGCCGGGGCGGAAAGCTCCTCACCTTCGGCCGGATGAGCAACGCGGGGAGCGCGGGCGGGCGGCACCTCGCCGCGTGCGATGGCCTCCTCCGCTTCCAGATGATCCGCAGCGGAAAGTTGCGGCTTCTCCTCCAGCGGCGGGATGCGGATGGCCTGACCGGCGGAGAGCCGGGTATTGGTTTTCACCCGTCCGCCTTCAACCCGCACCTGCCCGCTGCGCAGCAGCTTCTGCAGATGGCCGAAGGAAAGGTCGGGATAATGGGTCTTGAACCAGCGGTCGAGCCGCATGCCCTCTTCATCCGCGTCGACGCGGCGTGTCTCAACGGCCATGATGTGGGTACTCCTTACCCCTGCACATAGCCGAGACGAGGCGCTACGTCACGCGAGAGCGCGCATGATCGCCAGTCCTGCGAACACGCCAACCAGCGCAAGAGCGACGGAGCCGGCCACATAGAGCGCCGCCAGCCCGATCTCGCCCCGCTGTACCAGCAGCGCCGTGTCCAGGGAGAAAGTGGAAAAGGTGGTAAAGCCGCCGAGAATGCCGGTGATAATGAAGGCGCGGGCATGCATGGTCCAGCCGCCGCTTGCCAGGAAGGTCAGCCACCCCGCCACGAGACCGATGGTGAAACTGCCGATCACGTTGATGGCCAGGGTGCCGTAGGGAAAGCCCATGCCGAACAGACGCATGGCCGTCATGCCGACGGCGTTGCGCAGCACGCCCCCGATTCCGGCGCCGATGAAGATGAGAAGAATACCCTGCACGCCGCTTGCCCCGCTTGCTTCTTTCTAGCCGCCGCCCTGCCGCTCCTGGCGCAGCCGCGCCCAGTACTCCAGGCGCTTCTTCACCTCGCGCTCGAAGCCGCGTTCGTTCGGCGCGTAGAAATCTATACGTGCATCGCCGGCCAGCTCTTCGGGAAAGAACGACTGCCCGGCGAACGCATCAGGGTAATCGTGATCGTATTGGTAGCCGGCGTGGTAACCGAGCTCCTTCATCAGCTTGGTCGGGGCATTGAGGATGTGCTTGGGCGGCGCCAGCGAACCGGTCTTCTGCGCCAAAGCGAGGGCGGCGTTGAAGGCGGAATAGGCGGCATTGGATTTCGGCGCCGTGGCGACATAGGCGATGGCCTGGGCCAGGAACAGGCGCCCCTCCGGCCAGCCCACACGCTCGAAGGCCGTCCAGGCCGCCACCACCTGCGGCATGGCCTGCGGGTCGGCCATGCCCACATCCTCCGACGCCGCACAGCACAGTCGGCGGAACACGGTACCGGGGTCCTCGCCACCTGTCAGCATCCGCGCGGCCCAGTACATGGCACCGTTCACATCTGAACCGCGCAGGCTCTTATGAAAGCAGCTGAGCAGGTTGTAATGCTCGTCCTGCCCCTTGTCGTAGATCGGTGCGCGCTTCTGCATCGTCGCGGCGAGCGCCTTCACGTCGAGGTCCGGCCCCTGCGGGAGAGAGAGCAGTTCCTCGGCGAGGCCGAGAAGATAGCGCCCGTCGCCATCGGCCATGCCGGCCAGCGCCGCGCGCGCCTCCGCATCCAGCGGCAGACGGCGGCCCTCGAGAGTCTCCGCCCGCTGGAGCAGACGTTCGATCGCCGCGGCGTCGAGCGCCTTGAACACCAAGACGCGCGCCCGAGAGAGTAGCGCCGCGTTCAGCTCGAAGGACGGGTTCTCCGTCGTGGCGCCGATCAGCGTGATCGTGCCGTCTTCCATGACGGGGAGGAAGCCGTCCTGCTGGGCGCGGTTGAAGCGATGAATTTCGTCGACGAAGAGCAGTGTGCCCTGCCCGATCGCCCGTCGTCCCCGCGCCGCCTCGAACACCTTCTTGAGCTCGGCGACGCCGGTGAAGATGGCGGAAACCTGCTCGAAATGCAGGTCGGTCTCCCGCGCCAGCAGCCGCGCCACCGTCGTCTTGCCGGTGCCCGGTGGGCCCCAGAAGATGAGCGAGCCAAGCGAGCGGTTGGCGATCATACGGGTGAGCGCTCCGCCCTCCCCGGTCAGATGCTCCTGCCCGACGACCTCGCCGAGTTTCTGCGGCCGCAGCCGATCGGCCAGCGGGCGGGGAGCGGCGCTGTCGAGCCCGGCGGAAGCAAAGAGGTCAGCCAAAATCGCCTCAGCCCGGCAGGAGGGCGGAAATGACCCGCCCGCCGCGTTGAAGAGTCACGCGCCACGCGCGAACCGGCGTCCGGGTGATGCGCTGCAAATCGCCGGTGGTCGCGATGGCGGTGCCGTTGATGTCCATGATGACATCGCCGACGCGGAAACTGGTTCGCTCGGCCGGCGATCCCTCCTCGACCCCCACGATGACGACCCCCTTGGTGGCGTCAAGCGTCCGCATTTCCTCGATCACCGCCGGCGAGACATTGACGACCGTCGCTCCTGCGAGCGGCGAGCGGCCTGTGAGCGTGATCTCGTCGCGCGGCACCGTCTCCGGCGCGGTTTCCAGCGCCACTTTCAGCGTCGCCGGCTTACCCTGGCGGATGATGCCAAGATCAACCGATCCGCCAAGCGGGCGGGTGGCGAACCGGAAGCCGAAGGCGTCGGGATCATCGACCTCCTGCCCGGCAACGGCAACGATAAGATCGCCCGCGCGCAGCCCTGCCTTCTCTGCCGGACTGCCGGGGAAAATGCTCTGCACCAGCGCGCCCGTTGGCCGTGTCACATCGAGCCCTTCGGCGATTTCGGGCGTGACCTGCTGCAGATCCGCTCCCAGCCATGGCCGGCGCACCACCTTGCTACCCGAGAGCGCCGACTGCAGCACGACCCGCACCATATCGGCGGGAATCGCGAAACCGATGCCCTGCGACCCACCCGAACGCGAGAAGATCGCCGTATTGATGCCGACCACACGGCCTGCGCCGTCAACCAGCGCGCCGCCGGAGTTACCCGGATTGATCGCCGCATCGGTTTGGATGAAGAAGCCATAATCGGTGATGCCGCGCTGCGTGCGGGCGAGCGCGGAGACGATGCCCTGCGTCACCGTCTGCCCCACCCCGAACGGATTGCCGATCGCGAGCACGATGTCGCCCACCTGAAGGTCGTCCGAGGAGCCGAGCGTCGCCGACGGGAAATCGCCCTTGCCACCCTTGATCCGCAGAATGGCGATATCGGTGCGAGCATCGCGCAGCACGACTTCAGCGTCGAACTCGCGCTTGTCCGAAAGGGCGATGCGAATTTCGTCGGCGCCGTCGATGACATGGTTGTTGGTGACGACGATTCCCGACCGATCCACCACGACGCCGGAGCCGAGCGACTGCTCAACACGCTCGCGGCGCCGGTCCAAGCCTGGTACGTCCGGCGCTCCCCGATCGCCGAAGAAGCGGCGGAAGAAGGGGTCGTCGAGCAGCGGGTTGTTCCGCGGCGCCGTCTTCTGCGCATAGACATTGACGATAGCAGGAGCGGTGCGCGCCACGACGGGCGCAAAGCTCAGGCCAATCTCCGCGCGGGACGCCGGCACGCGCGGACCGCCGCCGGCTGGCACCTGGGCCAAGACGGGGGTGACGAGGAGAGTGGAAGCGACGAGGAGAGCGATCCGTTTCATGGCGCCAGATATAACCCTCGCCCTGCGGCGGAGAAAGGGCAGCGGCGCCTTGGCTATTACCGCGCATCGCCAAAAAGAAAAGGGGCGGTCAAGCCGCCCCTTTCCGCATTCAATGTCGACGCTTCACGCTCAGGCAGCGGCGGCTTCCGCAGCCTTGGCCGCCTCGTGACGGGCGAGGTCCGCGGCACCCTTGGCCGACTCGTCGCGATCGACCAGCTCGATCACGGCGATCGCGGCCGAATCACCATGGCGGAAGCCCGCCTTGATGATGCGGGTGTAGCCACCATTGCGCTCCTTGTAGCGCGGGCCGATCACGTCGAACAGCTTGCGCACGACGGCGACATCACGCACTTCGGCGATCGCCTGGCGACGGGCGTGCAGGCCACCCCGCTTGCCGAGGGTGATCAGCTTTTCCACCACCGGGCGAAGATCCTTGGCCTTCGGCAGAGTGGTGACGATCTGCTCATGGGTGATGAGCGCCTGCGCCATATTGGCGAACATCGCCTTGCGGTGCTCGGCGGTGCGGTTGAACTTGCGATACGTCTTGCCGTGGTTCATGGCAAAATTCCTACATGCGGCGGCTTTCGAGCCGGGAGATACGGATGACGGCTCGAACGCCGCGCTCAATGCTCAATAATGATCTTCGAACCGCTTGGCGAGATCCTCGATGTTCTCCGGCGGCCAGCCCGGCACTTCCATGCCGAGATGCAGGCCCATGCTGGCGAGCACTTCCTTGATCTCGTTCAGCGACTTGCGGCCGAAGTTCGGGGTACGGAGCATCTCCGCCTCGGTCTTCTGGATCAGGTCGCCGATATAGACGATGTTGTCGTTCTTCAGGCAGTTCGCCGAACGCACCGAAAGTTCCAGCTCGTCCACCTTCTTGAGCAGCGCCGGGTTGAAGGGAAGCTCCTGCATGACAGGGCTTTCCGTCTCGCGCTTGGGCTCTTCGAAGTTGACGAAGATTTCCAGCTGGTCCTGAAGGATGCGCGCGGCATAGGCGAGCGCATCTTCCGGACCGACCGAACCGTTGGTCTCGATGGTGAGGGTCAGCTTGTCATAGTCGAGAATCTGACCCTCGCGGGTGTTCTCAACCTTGTAGGAGACCTTCTTGACCGGCGAATAGAGGCTATCGACAGGAATGAGGCCGATCGGCGCGTCTTCGGGACGGTTGCGGTCAGCCGCCACATAGCCCTTGCCGGTGTCGACGGTGAATTCCATGCGGATTTCAGCGCCGTCGTCGAGCGTGCACAGCACGAGCTCGGGGTTCAGCACCTGCACGTCGCCCACGGTCTGGATGTCGCCAGCGGTGACGATGCCCGGGCCCTGCTTCTTCACGACCATGCGCTTGGGGCCATCGCCCGCCATCTTGATGGCGATGTCCTTGATGTTCAGGACGATGTCCGTCACATCCTCACGCACGCCCGGGATCGACGAGAACTCGTGCAGTACCCCATCAATATGCACGGACGTCACCGCAGCGCCCTGGAGCGACGACAGCAGGATGCGGCGCAGCGCATTGCCGAGCGTCTGCCCGAAGCCGCGCTCAAGCGGCTCGGCGACGACGGTCGCCAGGCGCTTCGGGTCGCTGCCGAGCGAGACTTCAAGCTTCTCGGGCTTGATCAGCTCTTGCCAGTTCTTTTGAATCACGACGTCACCCTTGGTTTCGACGGTGCCCCGGACTCCCTGCCCGGCAACATCCCCTCAGCGGCGAAGGGAAGACCCGAAGCAGCGGCCCCTGCGGCGCCCGAGGCGCCGCTGGATGATTAGGCGTCAGACGCGCCGACGCTTGCGCGGACGGCAGCCATTGTGCGGGATCGGCGTCACGTCGCGGATCGACGTCACGGTGAAACCCGCCGCCTGGAAAGCCCGCAGCGCCGACTCGCGCCCCGAACCGGGACCGGAAACTTCGACCTCGATGGTGCGCATGCCGTGATCGGCCGCCTTGCGGGCGCAATCCTCGGCCGCAACCTGCGCCGCATACGGCGTGGACTTGCGCGAACCCTTGAAGCCCATGGCGCCCGCCGAGGACCAGGCAATGGTGTTGCCCTGCGCGTCGGTGATGGTGATCATGGTGTTGTTGAACGACGCATTCACATGCGCAACGCCGGAGGCAATGTTCTTGCGCTCACGGCGCTTAATGCGGGCAGCTTCTTTAGCCATAGACTTTGGATCCTTCGGGCGCGCCCGTCATTCCAGGCGCTCGGGACATTGTTAAGAACGAAATGCGCCGGCCGCACGCGGCGCCGGCGCGGAACAGCGGACTCACGCCCGCTCCCCTCACTTCTTCTTGCCGGCGATCGCCTTGGCCGGACCCTTGCGGGTGCGGGCATTGGTGTGGGTCCGCTGACCGCGCACCGGCAGGCCACGCCGATGACGCAGGCCGCGATAGCAGCCCAAGTCCATCAGACGCTTGATGTTCATCGACACTTCGCGGCGCAGATCACCCTCGACGAGATAATCGCGATCGATCGTCTCGCGGATCTGCAGCACTTCCTGGTCGGTGAGCTGGTTGACGCGACGGTCGAGAGGAATGCCGACCTTCTCAACGATATCGGCAGCGTTCTTGGCGCCAATGCCGTGAATGTACTGAAGCGCAATGATGACGCGCTTGTTGGTCGGGATGTTAACGCCTGCAATACGAGCCACGTCGCTCTCTCCATGTGGACCGGCGAACCGGTGATGACAACGCTCCGCGCCGGTGGAGGCCGGCCCTTGCGGAGATACGCACGAGGCCGCCCGACATCCGCGACGTGATGTCGATCGGCGGCACCCGCTTGAGTGAAGCGCGGCACATAGAGCGATTCAGCTCCGATGTCAAGCCGCGCCGGAAAGGTCACGCCAATTCGAGGACGTCGGCAATCGCCTTGGTGACCTCATCGATCGGCTTCATCCCGTCGATGGTCGCCAACATGCCGCGCTCGGCATAATAGGGAGCGACGACCGCGGTATCGCGGTTGAAGGCCTCGAGCCGAGTCTTGAAGACCTCCGGATCGTCGTCCTTACGAACCGGCTCGCCACGCGCCGCCGTCTCCTTGGCGCGCTGGACGATCCGGTCGACTAGCTTGGTCTGGTCGACCTTCAGTTCGATCACCGCGTCGAGCTTAAGGCCCTTCTCCGCCAGAATGCGGTCGAGAGCCTCAGCCTGCGCGACAGTGCGCGGAAAGCCGTCGAGGATGAACCCCTTGGCGCAATCCGCCTGATCGATCCGATCAGAAATGATGCCGATCACGATCTCGTCCGAGACCAGGTTCCCGGCGTCCATCACCGCCTTAGCCTTAAGGCCGATCGGCGTCTCATTACGAACCGCCTCGCGCAGCATGTCGCCGGTCGAAAGCTGCACGATGCCGTGCCGCGCCACCAGTCGCTGCGCTTGGGTGCCCTTCCCCGCGCCCGGAGGTCCGAGCAGTATAAGCCTCATCGGCGCTTCCCCCTGAGCTTGGCCTTCTTGACCAGCCCCTCATATTGATGCGCCAACAAATGACCCTGAACCTGCGCCACCGTATCCATGGTCACGCTGACCACGATCAGCAGCGAGGTTCCGCCGAAGTAGAACGGGACCGCGGCATAGGAGATGAGAATCTCCGGGAAGAGGCACACAATCGCAAGGTAAGCCGCACCGATGACCGTGATGCGAGTCAGCACATAGTCGATATACTCGGCAGTCCGCTCGCCCGGGCGGATGCCCGGAATGAAGCCGCCATGCTTCTTCAGATTGTCCGCGGTCTCGGTCGGGTTGAACACGATGGCGGTGTAGAAGAAGCAGAAGAACACGATCAGCAGCACATAGAGCAGCATGAACAGCGGCTGCCCATGTCCGATCAACGTCGTCACCGTCGTCAGCCAGGCCGGGCCCGAGTTCTGCATGAAGCTCGCAACCGTGGTCGGAATCAGAAGTAGCGACGAGGCGAAAATCGGGGGAATCACGCCCGAGGTGTTCAGCTTCAGCGGCAGGTGCGAGGACTGACCCTCATACACCTTATTGCCGACCTGACGCTTCGGGTACTGGATCAGCAGCCGGCGCTGCGCCCGCTCCATGAACACGATGAACATGATGATGCCGACGGCCATCAGGATCACCGCGAGAATGATGCCGGTGGACAGCGCACCCTGGCGACCCAGTTCGAGCGTGTTGGCGATCGCCGACGGCAGCTCCGCCACGATACCGGCAAAGATGATCAGCGAAATGCCATTGCCGATGCCGCGCGAGGTGATCTGCTCGCCGAGCCACATCAGAAACATGGTGCCGCCGGTGAGCGTGATCACCGTCGAGATGCGGAAGAACCAGCCGGGATCCGAAACGACAGCGCCGGAGCCTTCAAGCCCCACGGCGATGCCGTAAGACTGGAACACAGCCAGCACGACCGTGAGGTAGCGCGTGTACTGGTTGATCTGCTTGCGGCCGGACTCGCCCTCCTTCTTCAGCGCTTCCAGCGTCGGCGAGACGGTGGTCAGGAGCTGAATGATGATGGAGGCGGAGATGTACGGCATGATGTTCAGGGCGAAAATCGCCATGCGCGAGACCGCGCCGCCCGAGAACATGTTGAAGAGGCCGATGATGCCCTGCTGCGCCGTGCGAAACACGTCGGCGAGCGCGTCGGGATTGATCCCCGGCATCGGAATGTAGGTGCCCAGCCGATAAACGAGAAGCGCACCCAGGGTGAACCAGATGCGCTTCTTCAGTTCGTCGGCTTTTGCCAGAGCACCGAAGTTGAGGTTTGCCGCGAGCTGTTCTGCTGCCGAGGCCATGGTGGCTCCGCTCCTCGTCTGTGCCCTGTAAGTTTAGTACGGCCTGACTTAAGCGTCAGGCCGCCGTCTCGCCAGCCTCGGCCTTGGACGCGAGCAGCGTCACCTGGCCGCCGGCCTTCTCGATCGCTTCGACCGCAGACTTGGTGGCGTGGGCAACTTCCAGCGTGACCTTGGCGGTCAGTTCGCCGGAACCCAGCACGCGCACGCCGTCCTTGGCGCGGCGCAGAACGCCGGCTTCGACAAGCGACGCCTGAGTGATGGTCGCCTTGCCGTCCAGCTTGCCGGCGTCAATCGCCGTCTGGATGCGGCCGAGAGAAACCTCGTTCCAGTCCAGCGCGAAGATGTTAGTGAAGCCGCGCTTGGGCAGACGACGATGGATCGGCATCTGGCCGCCCTCGAAGCCCTTGATCGCGACGCCGGTGCGCGAGGTCTGACCCTTCACGCCGCGACCCGCGGTCTTGCCCTTGCCCGAACCGATGCCGCGGCCGACGCGCATGCGCTTCTTGCGCGCGCCGGAATTGTCCTTGATCTCGTTAAGGCTGCTCATCGCCAGTCTCCTACAGCGCCGTCACGCTTCGACGACGCGGACAAGGTGGCGGACCTTGTAGATCATGCCACGCACGGCCGGGGTGTCTTCAAGCGTCGAGCGACGCCCGAGCTTGTTGAGGCCGAGACCGATCAGCGTCGCGCGCTGAGCCTCGGGGCGGCGGATCGGGCTGCCGGTCTGTTCGACCGTGACCGTATTGGTGCTGTTCGCCATGATTAGCTTCCCTACCTCTCAGGCGTCAGTCGGTCGCTTCGGCGTCGTCAACGCGACGGCGCGACTGAAGCTGCGAAACCTTGAGGCTGCGACGCGCCGCGACGAGACGCGGGCTGTCCTGGTTCTTCAGGGCCTCGAAGGTCGCACGGACCATGTTGTACGGGTTGGACGAGCCAAACGACTTAGCCACCACGTCCTGCATGCCAAGCGTCTCGAACACCGCGCGCATCGGGCCGCCGGCGATGATGCCGGTACCGGCCGGAGCCGCACGCAGGATCACCTTGCCGGCGCCATGATGGCCATGCACGTCATGATGCAGCGTACGGCCTTCGCGCAGCGGCACGCGGATCAGCGCGCGCTTGGCAGCTTCCGTCGCCTTGCGGATCGCTTCCGGCACTTCACGAGCCTTGCCGTGACCGAAACCGACGCGACCCTTCTGGTCACCGACAACCACAAGAGCGGCAAAGCCGAAACGACGGCCACCCTTCACAACCTTCGCGACACGGTTGATGTGGACCAGCTTGTCCACGAACGTGTTGTCGCGATCCTCGCGTTCACGCTCACGTTCACGAGCCATGATCATATCCTTCGTTCTGCGGGGGATCCCGCTCGTGATCTCAGAAGTTGAGACCGCCCTCCCGGGCGGACTCGGCGAGCGCCTTGACGCGGCCGTGATAGATGAAGGCGCCGCGGTCGAAGACCACGTCCTTCACACCGGCTGCGACGGCGCGTTCCGCCACGAGCTTGCCGATCGCCTGGGCCGCCGCGATATCCGCGCCGGTCTTGAGGCTTTCCCGCAGGGTCTTCTCGAGCGTGGAGGCGGACGCAAGCGTCACGCCACGCGCATCGTCGATGATCTGCGCATAGATGTGCTTCGACGAGCGATGCACCGAGAGGCGCGGCCGCCCGTTCGCCGTCGTGCGGAGAGCACGACGGACACGCGCCTTGCGGCGCTCGGTAGCGTCCTTGTACTGTGCCATGGTTCGGGTCCGTTACTTCTTCTTGCCTTCCTTGCGGAAGATGAACTCACCCGCGTACTTCACGCCCTTGCCCTTATAGGGCTCGGGACCGCGATAGTCGCGAATCTCGGCAGCGACCTGACCGACCTGCTGACGGTCGATACCGCTGATGACGATCTCGGTCGGCTTCGGCGTCACGATCTGGATCCCTTCCGGGATCGGATAGTTGACGTCATGGCTGAAGCCGAGCGCCAGGCTCAGGCTCTTGCCCTGGACGGCCGCACGATAACCGACGCCGCTGATTTCGAGCTTCTTCTCGAAGCCCTTGGTCACGCCTTCGACCAGATTGGCCACCAGCGTGCGGGACAGACCCCACATCGCCTTGTGGCGGTTGGTCTCGCCGTTGAGGGCGAACAGGATGGCCCCGTCCTCCATCTTGACCGAGATCTCGTCGACGACGGTGGTCTCCAGCGTCCCCTTGGGACCCTTGACCTTCACCGTCTGGCCATCGATCGACGCCGTGACGCCGGCCGGAATGGTGATGGGGGCTTTACCGATCTTGGACATGTGCTCTCTCTCCTCCCCGATCAGAAGACCGTGAAGAGGACCTCGCCGCCCACGTTCTTCTCGCGGGCTTCGTGGTCCGCCATCACGCCCTGCGGCGTGGAGACGACAGCGACGCCAAGGCCGTTGGCGACGCGGGGAAGGGTCTTGACGGAGGAATAAACCCGCCGACCCGGCTTGGAGACACGCGAAATCTCGCGGATCACCGGCTCGCCATCGAAGTACTTGAGTTCGATCTCGAACTCGGTACGGCCATTGACCGGCTCGGAAGCCGAATAGCCGCGGATGTAGCCTTCGGCCGCAAGAACCTCGAGCACGCTGGCGCGCAGGCGCGAACCCGGCGTGGAGATCTTCTCCTTGCGGCGCATCTGCGCGTTGCGGATGCGGGTAATCAGATCGCCGATCGGATCAGTCGTGGACATGGATCGACCCTCCTCACCAGCTCGACTTGACGAGGCCAGGAATCTGGCCCTGGGAACCGAGCTCGCGCAGGGCGATACGGCTCATCTTCAGCTTGCGATAATAGGCGCGCGGGCGGCCGGTAACTTCGCAACGATTGCGAATGCGCACCTTTGCCGAATTGCGCGGCAGTTCCGCCAACTTGAGAACCGCGGCGAAGCGCTCCTCGATCGGCAGTTCCTTGTTGCTCACCAGGGCCTTCAGACGCGAACGCCGGCCGGCATAGCTCTTCACGAGCTTGCGGCGGTGTTCGTTCTTTTCGACCGAGCTCTTCTTGGCCATATGATCTTGCTCCTAGTCTCCGCGTTTGGGGCTCCGCCCCACAGCCGGAAGGGGATGCTTACTGACGGAACGGGAAGTTGAAGGCCTTCAGAAGCGCGCGTGCCTCTTCGTCCGTCTTCGCCGTCGTGCAGACGATGATGTCCATGCCCCACATCTGATCAACCTTGTCGTAGTTGATCTCGGGGAACACGATGTGCTCCTTGATGCCCATGGCATAGTTGCCACGACCGTCGAAGCTCTTCGGGTTCAGTCCACGGAAGTCGCGAACGCGCGGCAGGGCGATATTCACCAGGCGATCGACGAACTCGAACATCCGAGTCTTGCGAAGGGTGACCTTCGCGCCGACCGGCTGGTTCTCGCGCAGCTTGAAGTTCGAAATCGCCTTGCGGGCGCGGGTGACGACCGGCTTCTGGCCGGCGATCAGCGCGAGATCCGCGGCGGCGGTCTGCACCTTCTTGGTGTCGGCAGTGGCTTCACCCACGCCCATGTTGATGACGATCTTCTCGATCGTCGGCACTTCCATGGGGTTCTTGTAGCCGAACTGCTCGATCATCTTCTGGCGGACGACAGCCTCATAGAAGGCCTTCATCCGCGGGCTGTAGCTGGTCTCAGCCATCGATCTTCTCCCCCGAGCGCTTGGCGACGCGCACCTTGGTGCCGTCCGCCTGCACAAGGAAACCGACGCGGGTCGGCTTGCCATCCTTCGGATCGGCCAGCGCGATGTTTGACAGGTTGAGCGGGGCCTCCTTGGAGATGATCCCGCCTTCCTGGTTCGCGCTCTGCCGCTGGTGCCGCTTCACGAGGTTGACGCCGCGCACGCGCGCAGTGCCTTCCTTCGGCAGCACCTCGAAAACCTCGCCCGTGCGACCCTTGTCGCGGCCGGTGAGAACGACGACCTTGTCGCCCTTCTTGATCTTAGCGGCCATCAAAGCACCTCCGGCGCCAGCGAGATGATCTTCATGTGGTTCTTGGCGCGAAGCTCGCGCGGAACCGGCCCGAAGATGCGGGTGCCGACCGGCTCCTTGTTGTTGTTGATCAGCACGGCCGCATTGCGGTCGAAACGGATCACCGAACCGTCCACGCGACGGATGTCCTTGGCGGTGCGAACCACAACCGCCTTCATCACGTCGCCCTTCTTCACGCGGCCGCGCGGGATAGCTTCCTTCACCGACACCACGATGATGTCACCGACATGGGCATACTTGCGCTTCGAACCGCCAAGCACCTTGATGCACATGACGCGACGCGCACCGGAATTGTCCGCCACGTCGAGATTGGTCTGCATCTGGATCATGACGCACCTATTTCTCGCAAAAACCGCGCGCAGCCGTCACCGGCGCGCGCCCCTCAATCCCGTTTCCGGGCGCTCAGACTTCAGCCCGCTTCTCGCCCTGGACCACGATCCAGTTCTTGAGCTTGGACAAGGGGCGGTGCTCCTCGATCCAGACGGTGTCGCCTTCCTTCCAAGCGTTCGCCTCGTCATGGGCGTGGTACTTCTTGGAACGGCGGACGGTCTTCTTCAGCAGCGGATGGGTGAAACGGCGCTCGACCCGGACCACGACGGTCTTGTCCTGCTTGTCGCTCACCACGACGCCCTGCAGCAAACGCTTCGGCATCGCCCTCTCCTCACTTAGCCTTGGCCGCGGATGCGGCCTTCTGCGCCTGGATCGTCTTGACCCGCGCAATGTCGCGACGGATCTGACGCACCCGCGCCGTGTTTTCGAGCTGGCCGGTCGCCTTCTGGAAGCGCAGGTTGAACTGCTCCTTCTTGAGGCCCAGCAGCTGGTCCTGCAGCTCGTCGGCGGTCTTCGTCCGAATGTCGGAAGCCTTCGTCATCTGTTCCTCCGTCACTCAGCGATGCGCTCGACGAAACGCGTCTTGATCGGCAGCTTCGCAGCGGCCAGCCGAAGCGCTTCACGAGCGATATCCTGGCTCACGCCATCGATCTCGAACATGATGCGGCCGGGCTTGATCTTGGCGGCCCAATAGTCGGGCGCGCCCTTACCCTTACCCATGCGGACTTCGGTCGGCTTCGAAGACACCGGCACGTCAGGGAACACGCGAATCCACACCCGGCCCGCACGCTTCATGTGACGGGTGAGCGCGCGACGCGCGGCTTCGATCTGACGGGCGGTAACGCGTTCCGGCTCCATGGCCTTCAGCCCGAACTGGCCGAAATTGAGGTCAGTCCCGCCCTTCGCAACGCCGTGAATACGGCCTTTGAACTGCTTGCGGAACTTCGTGCGCTTTGGTTGCAGCATGTCGCGCCTCTTATTCCTTTATCAATCTGCTCACGCCGCGTCGCGACGCGACGGGCGACCACCCGAGGAATCACCTTCCGCCTGGCGCTTGTCCTGCGCCATCGGATCGTGCTCCAGGATCTCGCCCTTGAAGATCCAGACCTTGACACCGCAGGTGCCGTAGGTCGTGAAGGCGGTGGCCGTACCGTAATCCACGTCCGCGCGCAAGGTGTGAAGCGGCACACGCCCTTCACGATACCATTCGAGGCGCGCGATCTCCGCGCCGCCCAGGCGGCCGGAGCAGTTGATACGAATGCCTTCCGCGCCCAGACGCATCGCTGACTGGACGGCGCGCTTCATGGCGCGGCGGAATGCCACACGGCGCTCAAGCTGCTGCGCAATCGACTCAGCGACGAGGCGCGCGTCGATTTCCGGCTTCCGAATCTCAACGATGTTGATGAAGACCTCCGAGTTCGTCATCTCGGCGACCTTCTTGCGCAGCTTGTCGATGTCCGCGCCCTTCTTGCCGATCACGACACCCGGGCGAGCCGAGTGAATGGTGACGCGGCATTTCTTGTGCGGACGTTCGATCACGATCTTGGAGACCGCGGCCTGCTTCAGAAGCTTCTGCAGCGCTTCACGGATCTTGATGTCCTCGTGAAGCAGCTGGCCGTACTCGCCCTTGCCCGCGAACCAGCGCGAGTCCCAGGTGCGGTTGATGCCGAGCCGGAGCCCGACCGGGTTGACCTTCTGACCCATCAGGCCTTCTCCTCGACTTCACGCACCACGATGGTGATATGCGAGAACGGCTTCTCGATCCGGCTCGCACGGCCACGGGCGCGGGCCGCGAAGCGCTTCATGACCAGGCCCTTGCCGACATGGGCTTCGGCGACGATCAGATCGTCGACATCAAGCTCATGATTGTTCTCGGCATTGGCAATGGCCGACTCCAGGCACTTCTTCACGTCGCCGGCGATCCGCTTGCGCGAGAACTGAAGGTCGGCGAGAGCGGTCGCGACCTTCTTGCCCCGGATGAGACCGGCGACGAGGTTGAGCTTCTGGGGGCTGACGCGAAGGTTACGCGCAACCGCCTTGGCTTCCGTATCCGCGAGCGTGCGCGGACGAGCTGCCTTTCCCATGACCCTGCCTCTACTTCCGCTTGGCTTTCTTGTCCGCCGCATGCCCGTAATAGGTACGGGTCGGGGCGAACTCGCCGAACTTGTGGCCCACCATGTCCTCGGAAACCGAAACCGGGACATGCTTGTTGCCGTTATAGACGCCGAACGTGATCCCCACGAACTGCGGGAGGATCGTGGAGCGGCGGCTCCAAATCTTGATGACGTCGTGACGACCCGACGTGCGCGCGGCATCCGCCTTCTTGAGGAGGTAGCCGTCGACGAACGGACCTTTCCAGACCGATCGAGACATAGTTCAGTTTCCCTCGCTCACTTCTTGCGCGCGTGCCGGCTGGACACGATGAACTTGGTGGTCGACTTGTTCTTCCGGGTCTTCTTGCCCTTGGTGGGGAAACCCCAGGGCGTGACCGGATGACGTCCACCCGAGGTGCGGCCTTCGCCGCCGCCATGCGGGTGATCGACCGGGTTCATGGTGACACCGCGGTTGTGCGGACGACGGCCCAGCCAACGCTTGCGGCCAGCCTTGCCGAGATTGGTGTTCATGTGGTCCGGGTTCGACACGGCGCCGACCGTCCCCATGCACTCGCCATGGACCAGCCGCTGCTCGCCCGAATTGAGGCGAACGATGACGTAGCCCTGATCGCGACCGACGATCTGCGCATAGGAGCCGGCGGAACGGGCGATCTGGCCGCCCTTGCCGATCTTCAGCTCGATATTGTGCACGATCGTGCCCACCGGCAGGTTGCCGAGCGGCGCCGCGTTGCCCGGCTTCACGTCGACGCTCTTGGAGGCGATCACCTGATCGCCGACCGCGAGGCGCTGCGGCGCCAGGATGTAGTTAAGCTCACCGTCCTCATACTTGATGAGGGCGATGAAGGCCGTGCGGTTGGGATCGTACTCGATCCGCTCCACCGTCGCCGCCACATCGCGCTTGGTGCGCTTGAAGTCGACGAGGCGATAGGCCTGCTTGTGCCCGCCGCCACGGAAGCGCACGGTCACCCGGCCGGTGTTGTTGCGGCCGCCCGCCTCCGACTTGCCCTCGGTCAGCGTCTTGACCGGCTTGCCCTTGTACAGGGCGGAGCGGTCGACGATGACCAGCTGGCGGAGGCTCGGCGTTACCGGCTTGAAGGTTTTGAGCGCCATGTCTCTGGTCCCTTAATTCCGGCTCACAGACCCGTCGTGATGTCGATGGAGTGCCCCTCGGCGAGGGTCACGACCGCCTTCTTCACGTCGCTCTGCACGCCCTTGCGGCCCTTGAAGAACTTCGTCTTCCCCTTGCGGACCAGCGTGTTGACACTCTCGACCTTCACGTCGAAGAGCTTCTCGACCGCTTCCTTGATCTGCGGCTTGGTAGCCGTCAGAGCAACCTTGAAGACGACCTTGTTGTGCTCGGACGCCATCGTGGCCTTCTCGGTGATCACCGGGGACACGATCACGTCGTAGTGGCGCGGATCGAGACTCATTTGAAGCGCGCCTCCAGAGCGTCGACAGCCGCCTTCGTCAGCACCAGGGTCTGACGGCGCAGGATGTCATAGACGTTGATGCCCTGGACGGGCAGCACGTCGAGATGGGTGACATTGCGCGAGGCGAGGCCAAAATTGGCATCCACCTCGGCGCCGGACACGACCAGCGCGCTCGACAGGCCGAGGCCCGCCAGCCGCTCCTTGAGCAGCTTGGTCTTCGGCTCGGACAGCACCGCGTCATCGAGGACGACGATCTGCTGATCCTTGGCCTTCGACGACAGAGCGTGCCGCAGAGCGAGCGCACGCACCTTCTTCGGCAGGTCGCTCGCATGGCTGCGCGAGACCGGACCGAACGCCTTGGCGCCGCCGCGGAACTGCGGGGCGGAAGCCGCACCGTGGCGAGCGCCGCCGGTGCCCTTCTGCTTGTACATCTTCCGCTTGGTGCGGTTGACGTCGGCACGCGACAGCGTCTGATGGGTGCCGGCCTGACGGCGCGACAGCTGCCACACCACGCAGCGGTGCAGGATGTCCTGGCGCGGCTCGAGACCGAAAATCTCGTCCGACAGGGTCACAGAGCCGGCCTCGGCCCCTTCGAGAGTCTTGACGGCGAGTTCCATCACACGTTCTCCTCGGCCGCAGCCTCGGTCGCGGGCGCAACGTCAGCCGCCGGCTCGCTCGACGCTTCCCCGCCCGGGAGACGGAACTTGCCCGGCTTCGGCGCGGCGTCGGGCAGCTTCTTCTTCACCGCGTCAGCGACGATGATCCAGCCACCCTTGTTGCCGGGAACCGCACCCTCGACCGCGATCAGGCCGCGCTCAACATCGGTGAGCACCACCTTGAGGTTCTGGGTCGTCACCGTCTCGTGGCCCATGTGGCCCGGCATCTTCTTGTTCTTGAAGGTCTTGCCGGGGTCCTGACGACCACCAGTCGAACCGATCGAACGATGCGAAACCGACACGCCGTGCGTGGCGCGAAGACCACCGAAATTGTGGCGCTTCATACCACCGGCAAAGCCCTTGCCGATGGAGGTGCCCGTCACGTCGACGAACTGGCCGACCACGAAGTGATCGACGGTCAGTTCAGCGCCGACCGGAATAAGGTCGGTTTCCTCGACGCGGAATTCCGCCATCTTGCGCTTCGGCTCAACCTTCGCCACGGCGAAGTGGCCGCGCAGAGCGCGGGTGGTGTTCTGCGGCTTCGCCTGGCCGACGCCGAGCTGCACGGCCGTGTAGCCGTTCTTCTCGAGCGTACGGTGGGCAACCACCTGGCAATTATCGACTTTCAGCACAGTGACCGGAACATGTTCACCTGCATCGTTAAAGATGCGGGTCATGCCGACCTTCTGGGCGATGACGCCTGACCGCATGGCCGTGTCCCTTCGCCTTCTCTCAGAGCTTGATCTCGACGTCGACACCCGCGGCGAGGTCGAGCTTCATCAGCGCGTCCACCGTCTGGGGGGTCGGGTCGACTATGTCCAGCAGACGCTTGTGCGTCCGCATTTCGAACTGCTCACGGGACTTCTTGTCCACGTGGGGAGAACGATTGACCGTGAACTTCTCGATCCGCGTCGGAAGCGGAATAGGCCCGCGAACCTGGGCGCCCGTGCGCTTGGCCGTCGAAACGATTTCGCGCGTCGAGGCATCCAGGATGCGGTGATCGAACGCCTTGAGGCGGATCCGAATATTTTGGCCGTTCATTGACTTCAGGCTCCCAGAGGGCTCGTCAGTCGGGCTCAGTAACGAGCTCCACGAAAAAGGGGCGCAGGCGTTCCCGCGCCCCTCGGGATTGTCGACGTCACTCGATGATGGAAGCGACGACGCCGGCGCCGACGGTGCGGCCGCCTTCGCGGATGGCGAAGCGCAGCTTCTCTTCCATCGCGATCGGAACGATCAGCGCCACGTCAACCGTGATGTTGTCGCCCGGCATCACCATTTCCGTGCCTTCCGGCAGGGTCACGATGCCCGTCACGTCCGTCGTGCGGAAATAGAACTGCGGACGGTAGTTCGTGAAGAACGGCGTGTGGCGCCCGCCCTCTTCCTTCGTCAGGATGTAGGCTTCGGCCTTGAACTTCGTGTGCGGCTTCACCGAACCCGGCTTGCACACGACCTGACCGCGCTCCACGTCCTCGCGCTTCGTGCCGCGAACAAGGATACCGACGTTGTCGCCGGCCTGGCCCTGGTCGAGCAGCTTGCGGAACATTTCCACGCCCGTCACCGTCGTCTTCACCGTCGGGCGGATGCCGACGATCTCGACTTCCTCGCCGACCTTGATCACGCCGCGCTCGACGCGGCCGGTCACCACCGTGCCGCGGCCCGAAATCGAGAACACGTCTTCGATCGGCATCAGGAACGGCAGGTCAACCGGACGCTCCGGCTGCGGGATGTAGGCGTCAACCGATTCCATCAGCTTCAGGATGGCGTCGCGGCCGAGCTTGGCATCGCCGTTCTCCAGCGCCACCAGCGCCGAGCCACGGATGATCGGGATGTCGTCGCCGGGGAAGTCGTACTTCGACAGAAGCTCGCGAACCTCGAGCTCCACCAGCTCAAGCAGTTCCTCGTCGTCGACCATGTCGCACTTGTTGAGGAACACCACCAGAGCCGGGACGCCGACCTGACGCGCCAGAAGGATGTGCTCGCGGGTCTGCGGCATCGGGCCGTCCGCCGCCGACACAACCAGGATCGCGCCGTCCATCTGCGCCGCGCCCGTGATCATGTTCTTCACATAGTCGGCGTGGCCGGGGCAGTCGACATGCGCGTAGTGGCGGTTCGTCGTCTCGTACTCAACGTGAGCGGTCGAGATCGTGATGCCGCGCGCCTTCTCTTCCGGCGCCTTGTCGATCTGGTCGTACGCCGTGAACGTCGCGCCGCCCGTCTCCGCAAGAACCTTCGTGATCGCTGCCGTCAGAGACGTCTTGCCATGGTCAACATGGCCAATCGTCCCGATGTTGCAGTGAGGCTTCGAACGGTTGAACTTCTCTTTGGCCACGGGGCTCTCCGTCGGTCTTATCGATGTTGATACGAAATCGCTTCAGAAACTCAGGCCGACGCTCACGCGTACTTGGCCTGAACCTCCTGAGCGACGTTCGACGGCACCTGCTCGTAGTGGTCGAACTGCATGGTGAAAGTAGCGCGGCCCTGCGAGAAGGACCGGAGCGTGTTGACGTAGCCGAACATGTTGGCCAGCGGCACCATCGCGTTAACGACGTTCGCATTGCCACGCATGTCCTGGCCCTGGATCTGGCCGCGACGCGAGTTGAGGTCACCGATGACCGAACCGGTGTAGTCTTCCGGGGTCACGACCTCGACCTTCATGATCGGCTCCAGCAGCACCGCGCCGCCCTTCTGAAGGGCTTCACGGAAAGCGGCACGCGAGGCGATTTCGAAGGCCAGGGCCGACGAGTCGACTTCGTGATAGGCGCCGTCGATCAGGTCGACCTTGACGTCCACCACCGGGAAGCCGGCGAGCACGCCCGAACCGAGCACGCTTTCCAGACCCTTGGTCACACCGGGGATGTATTCCTTCGGCACGGCGCCACCGATGATCTTGCTCTCGAAGGCGAAACCCTTGCCGACTTCGTTCGGCTCGACCACGAACTTCACCCGGGCAAACTGACCGGTACCGCCGGTCTGCTTCTTATGGGTGTAGTCCACTTCGGTCTTGCGGGTGATCGTCTCGCGATAAGCGACCTGCGGAGCGCCGATGTTGGCGTCGACCTTATAGGTGCGCTTGAGGATATCGACCTTGATGTCCAAGTGCAGTTCGCCCATCCCCTTGAGGATGGTCTGGCCGCTCTCGAAGTCGGTCGACACGCGGAAGGACGGATCCTCAGCGGCGAGCTTCGCAAGAGCGAGGCCCAGCTTCTCCTGGTCGGCCTTGGACTTCGGCTCGATCGCGATCTCGATGACCGGCTCGGGGAATTCCATCTTCTCGAGGATGACGGGCTTGGCCGGGTCGCACAGCGTGTCGCCGGTGCGGACTTCCTTGAGGCCGGCGAGAGCGACGATGTCGCCCGCATAGGCCTCCTTGATGTCCTCACGGTTGTTTGCATGCATGAGCAGCATGCGACCGACGCGCTCCTTCTTGTCGCGGGTCGAGTTCAGAAGACCCATGCCGGTCTCCAGCTTACCCGAATAGACGCGGCAGAAGGTGATGGTGCCGACGAAGGGGTCGTCCATGATCTTGAACGCGAGCACGGAGAGAGGATCGCTGTCCGACGGCTTGCGATCGGTCTCTTCTTCGGTGTTGAAGTCGATGCCCTTGATCGCGCCACGGTCGATCGGCGACGGCAGGAAGTCCACGACCGCATCGAGCAGGGGCTGCACGCCCTTGTTCTTGAACGCCGAGCCGCAGAACACCGGGTTGAACACGCGACCGATGACCGCCTTGCGGATCAGACCCTTGAGGGTCGCCTCGTCCGGCTCGACACCGTCGAGATAGGCAGACAGCACGTCGTCGTCGAGTTCGACAGCCGCTTCGAGCAGCTTGCCGCGATACTCGACCGCCTGGTCGAGCAGCTCGGCCGGGATCTCTTCGTCGTGATACTTCGCGCCGAGCTCTTCATTGTCCCACACGACCGCCTTCATGCGGACGAGGTCGATGATGCCCTTGAAATTGTTCTCGGAGCCGATCGGCAGCTGGCAGCACACGGGCTTGCCGTCCACGCGGTCGACGATCATCTCGACGCAACGGAAGAAGTCGGCGCCGGTCTTGTCCATCTTGTTGACGAACACGATGCGCGGGACGTTGTACTTGTCCGCCTGACGCCACACGGTTTCCGTCTGGGGCTCAACGCCTTGGTTACCGTCGAGCACGCACACCGCACCGTCGAGCACGCGCAGCGAACGCTCGACTTCAATGGTGAAGTCGACGTGGCCGGGAGTGTCGATGATGTTCAGGCGCTTGCCCTGCCAGAAAGCGGTCGTCGCGGCCGACGTGATCGTGATGCCGCGCTCCTGCTCCTGCGTCATCCAGTCCATGGTGGCAGCGCCATCATGGACTTCGCCGATCTTGTGGCTCTTGCCGGTGTAATAGAGGATCCGTTCCGTGGTCGTGGTCTTGCCGGCATCAATGTGGGCCATGATGCCGAAGTTGCGGTAGTCTTCGATAGCGTGCGTGCGCGACATATCAGATCCTCGTACCGGCTCTCGTCATCACCAGCGATAGTGAGAGAAGGCCCGGTTGGCCTCCGCCATGCGGTGCGTGTCTTCACGTTTCTTCACGGCAGTGCCGCGATTGTTCGAAGCGTCGAGCAGTTCGCCCGACAGGCGCTCCACCATCGTCTTCTCGTTGCGGGCGCGGGCGGCAGTGATCAGCCAGCGGATCGCAAGAGCCTGACGACGCTCGGGGCGCACTTCGACCGGCACCTGGTAGGTGGCGCCGCCGACACGGCGGGAACGCACCTCGATGGCCGGGCTCACATTGTCGAGCGCCTGGGTGAACACACCCAGCGGCTCGGACTTGGCACGGGTCTCGACGAGGTCGAGCGCGCCGTAAACGATCGCCTCGGCGACCGACTTCTTGCCGTCATACATGACGGCGTTCATGAAGCGGCTCAGCACTTCCGACCCGAACTTCGGATCGGGAGTGACTTCACGGCGCTCTGCACGATGACGACGGGACATCGCTCAAATCCTCACTTCGGCCGCTTGGCGCCGTACTTCGACCGGCGCTGCTTGCGGTTCTTGACGCCCTGCGTATCGAGCACGCCGCGCAGGATGTGATAGCGCACGCCGGGAAGATCCTTGACGCGGCCGCCGCGGATCATCACCACGGAGTGTTCCTGCAGGTTATGCCCCTCGCCGGGGATGTAACCGATGACTTCATAGCCATTGGTCAAACGAACCTTCGCGACCTTACGAAGCGCCGAGTTCGGCTTCTTCGGGGTCGTCGTATAGACGCGGGTGCAAACGCCGCGCTTCTGCGGGCTGGCCTGCAGCGCCGGAACCTTGTTCCGGGCCTTCTGGGCTTCCCGCGGCTTGCGGATCAGCTGGTTGATCGTCGGCACGTGTCTCGCCTTCGTCTCGCTGCGCTGGAACAGGAATGTCCCGCGCTAACCCAATTTCCGCGGCCACAACCGCATTCTTCTCTCGACGGTTCGGAACAGTCAGCACATACCGAGCTATCTGCGAACGAAAGAAGCGCCGCCGGCCAGGATCTGGCCGAGGGCGCTGTACGTTCAGAGGACCACGCGACAGCCTTTAAGGCTGCCAGTTGCGCGGTCATGCGCCGGATTTGGTCGTGCGTGCGTTCCGGCAGCGTCTTGACGTTCTGTGTCCAGACAGGGTGTCCGAACGCGGCAACATCAACCGCCTGCCGTGAAAGTACGCGCCTTCTACGCGGCGACTCGCCGTTCGTCAACCCTTAACCGCGCGTTTGGACGCTCACAGCCCCGTGCGAGGCGTTGCCGTCGTTAGATTTCATCCATGACGCCCGCCACGCAACAAAGATGCTCGGATTCACGTCTCTGGCATCCATCGCCTTATGAGGTTTCGCGTCGCCATACGGGCGACTCGCGCGCGGCGCTGGCGATTCCCGATTCCACAAAAAAAGGCCGCCCTGCGAGGGGCGGCCTTTCGATTCTGCCAGGTCTTACCGCACCGGTCACTCGGCGGCGGCGGGACCTTCGAGGCGCGGAGCATTGGAGGCGACGCTGTCCTGCTCGTTCTGCGCGGCGATCAGATCGTCGCGGGTGGTCGCCGTCACACGGAGCTTCGCCATCTGCGCGCCGGTGCCCGCCGGGATAAGGCGGCCGACGATGACGTTCTCCTTGAGACCGGCGAGGTCGTCCGACTTGCCGTTGACCGCCGCCTCGGTGAGCACGCGGGTAGTCTCCTGGAAGGAGGCGGCCGAGATGAAGGAGCGTGTCTGCAGGCTCGCCTTGGTGATGCCGAGCAGGACCGGGTGACCGGACGCGGGCTTCTTGCCCTCGGCGATCAGCCGCTCATTGATCTCGTTCAGCTCCGAAGCGTCGATCTGCTCGTTGGTGAGCAGATCGCTCTCGCCGGCGTCGTCGATCTCGACCTTCTGCAGCATCTGGCGAACGATCACCTCGATGTGCTTGTCGTTGATGAGCACGCCCTGCAGCCGGTAGACTTCCTGGATCTCGTTTACGAGATAGGCGGCGAGTTCTTCGACGCCCTTGATCGCCAGAATGTCGTGCGGCGCCGGGTTGCCGTCGACGATGAAGTCACCCTTCTCGACGAGGTCGCCATCCTGCAGGTGGATGTGCTTGCCCTTCGGGATCAGGTACTCCGCCGTCTCGTCGTTCGAGTCCTGCGGCTCAATGCTCACACGGCGCTTGTTCTTGTAGTCCTTGCCGAAACGGATCGTGCCGGAGATTTCGGCGATGATCGCCGCATCCTTCGGACGACGGGCCTCGAACAGCTCCGCCACGCGCGGCAGACCGCCCGTGATGTCGCGGGTCTTGGCCGATTCCATCGGCACGCGCGCCAGCACGTCGCCCGCCTTGATGGTCGAGCCGGGGTCGGCGGAAAGGATCGCATCCACAGGCAGCGTGTAGCGGGCATCGCCGCCGCGCTGCAGCTTCAGCACCTTGCCATCCGCACCCTTCACCACCAGCGAAGGACGCAGTTCCGAACCGCGGCCGGTGCGCCAGTCGGTGACGACGCGCTTGGCGATACCGGTCGATTCGTCGACCGTCTCGCTGAGCGAGGCACCTTCGACCAGATCCTCGTAACCCACGATACCCTCGACCTCGGTGAGGATCGGGCGGGTATAGGGATCCCACTCGGCGATGCGCTGGCCACGCTTGATGGCATCGCCTTCGTCCACCTTCAGCTTGGCGCCGAACTGGATGCGATGCGAGGCCTTCTCCGTGCCGTCGTGATCGACGATGAGCACCGAGAGGTTACGGCTCATCGCAATCAGCTCGCCATCCGAGTTCCGCACCACGTTGCGGTTGCGGATCTTCACCGTGCCCTCGAAGGAAGCCTCGATGAAGGACTGTTCGGACAGCTGCGCCGCGCCGCCGATGTGGAAGGTGCGCATGGTGAGCTGCGTGCCCGGCTCGCCGATGGACTGCGCCGCGATCACGCCGACCGCCTCGCCCATGTTGACAGGCGTGCCGCGCGCCAGGTCACGGCCGTAGCAGGTTCCGCAGACGCCGTTCTTGGCCTCACAGGTGAGCACGGAGCGGATCTTGATCTCCTGCACGCCGGCCTTGGCGATGCGCTCGACATCCGCCTCGTCCATCATATGGCCGGCCGGCACGATAACATTGCCGGTCGCGCCCTCGATCACGTCCTCCGCCGCCGTGCGGCCCAGAACGCGCGAGCCGAGCGTGGCAACGATGTTGCCCGCATCGATAATGGCGCGCATCGCGATACCGTTGGTGGTACCGCAATCACGCAGGGTGATGATGCTGTCCTGAGCCACGTCAACAAGACGACGGGTCAGGTAGCCCGAGTTGGCGGTCTTCAGCGCGGTGTCAGCCAGACCCTTACGGGCACCGTGGGTCGAGTTGAAGTACTCGAGCACGGAGAGGCCTTCCTTGAAGTTCGAGATGATCGGCGTCTCGATGATCTCACCCGACGGCTTCGCCATCAGGCCGCGCATGGCGGCCAGCTGACGCATCTGCTCACGCGAACCACGCGCGCCGGAATGCGCCATCATGTAGATCGAGTTGATCTGCTTCTCGCGACCCGTCACCGGGTCCTTCTTCACCGCCGAGATTTCGGCCATCATCTCGTCGGCGAGGCGGGCGGAGCACTTGCCCCACGCATCGACGACCTTGTTGTACTTTTCGCCCTGGGTGATCAGGCCGTCATTGTACTGCTGCTCATATTCCTTGGTGAGCGCACGGGTCTCTTCGACCATGTCCCACTTCTTGGACGGCACCACCATGTCGTCCTTGCCGAACGAAATGCCGGCGCGGAAGGCGTTGGAGAAGCCGAGCGTCATGATGCGGTCGCAGAAAATGACCGTCTCCTTCTGACCGCAGTGGCGGTAGACGGTGTCGATCATGTTCGAGATTTCCTTCTTGGTCATCAGCTTGTTGACGACGTCGAAGGGGGTCTTCGGGTTCTTCGGCAGGAGTTCGCCGAGCTTCATGCGACCCGGGGTGGTCTCATAGATCTTCGGGGCCGGATTGCCGTCCTCGTCGACGCCGATATACCGCCCGCGCACCTTGGTGTGCAGGGTGATGGCCTTGGCAGCCAGCGCGTGGTCGATCTCGCCCATGTTGGCGAAGGCCATGCCCTCGCCGGGCTCACCCTCGCGCATCATGGTGAGATAATAGAGGCCGAGAACGATGTC
Organism: Ancylobacter polymorphus; assembly: GCF_022836935.1. Classification (NCBI taxonomy): domain Bacteria; kingdom Pseudomonadati; phylum Pseudomonadota; class Alphaproteobacteria; order Hyphomicrobiales; family Xanthobacteraceae; genus Ancylobacter; species Ancylobacter polymorphus. The sequence continues at coordinate 3,677,083 of NZ_CP083239.1, forward strand.
CTGCGACGGCACGATGATCGGCGCGCCGTTGGCGGGGTGCAGGATGTTGTTGGTCGACATCATCAGCACGCGCGCTTCCAGCTGCGCCTCGATGGACAGGGGCACGTGCACCGCCATCTGGTCGCCGTCGAAGTCCGCGTTGAAGGCCGAGCAGACCAGCGGGTGCAGCTGGATCGCCTTGCCTTCGATCAGCACCGGCTCAAACGCCTGGATGCCCAGGCGATGCAGCGTCGGCGCGCGGTTCAGCATCACGGGATGCTCGCGGATCACCTCGTCGAGGATGTCCCACACCTCGGGACGCTCCTTCTCGACCAGCTTCTTCGCTTGCTTCACGGTCGCGGACAGGCCCTTGGCGTCGAGACGCGAATAGATGAAGGGCTTGAACAGCTCCAGCGCCATCTTCTTCGGCAGGCCGCACTGGTGCAGCTTCAGCTCGGGGCCGACGACGATCACCGAACGGCCGGAATAGTCGACGCGCTTGCCGAGCAGGTTCTGGCGGAACCGGCCCTGCTTGCCCTTCAGCATGTCGGCGAGCGACTTCAGCGGGCGCTTATTGGCACCGGTGATGACGCGGCCGCGACGGCCGTTATCGAACAGCGCATCGACCGCTTCCTGAAGCATGCGCTTCTCGTTGCGGATGATGATGTCCGGAGCCTTCAGCTCGATCAGCCGCTTGAGACGGTTGTTGCGGTTGATGACGCGGCGGTAGAGGTCGTTAAGGTCGGAGGTCGCGAAGCGGCCACCGTCCAGCGGGACGAGCGGGCGCAGGTCCGGCGGGATGACCGGCACATGCGTCAGGATCATCCACTCCGGCTTGTTGCCGGATTCCTGGAAGGCTTCGACGATCTTAAGGCGCTTGGCCAGCTTCTTCGGCTTCAGCTCGGTGGTGGCCTCGGCGATCTCCTTGCGCAGATTGCCGGCGATCTTCTCCAGATCCATGCCACGCAGAATCTCGCGGATCGCCTCCGCGCCGATCAGCGCGGTGAACGAGTCGTCGCCATACTCTTCCTGCGCGCGCAGATAGTCCTCTTCCGAGAGGAGCTGACGCTCCTTCAGCGGGGTGAGGCCCGGCTCGATGACGCAGTAGTACTCGAAGTAAAGGATGCGCTCGAGGTCCTTCAGCGTCATATCGAGCAGAAGGCCGATGCGGCTCGGCAGCGACTTCAGGAACCAGATATGCGCGACGGGGGCGGCAAGCTCGATGTGGCCCATGCGCTCACGGCGCACGCGCGACAGCGTGACTTCCACGCCGCACTTCTCGCAGATGATCCCCTTGTACTTCATGCGCTTGTACTTGCCGCACAGGCACTCATAGTCCTTGATCGGACCGAAGATGCGCGCGCAGAACAAGCCGTCACGCTCAGGCTTGAACGTGCGGTAGTTGATGGTTTCGGGCTTCTTGATCTCGCCGAAGGACCACGACAGGATCTTCTCCGGACTCGCGATCGAGATCTTGATCTGATCGAAAGTCGGCGCCGGCGCCGCCGGGTTGAAGAGATTCATGACCTCTTGATTCATCGCCGTCTCCTTCGGCTGGACCCCGCCTCCGCCGCCGCGGCTTGCTGGGGTCACGGAAAAGTCTGGTCTGTCGCGCGATCGAAAAGGCGGACGCAATCTGCGCGCCCGCCCTTGGTCTCAGTCGGTCATTCGGCCGCTGGCAGGCTCTCGCCCGGGGTCGGCACCGCCGAGAGCGTCTTGGAGTTCATCAGCTCGACGTTGAGGCCGAGCGAACGCATCTCCTTCACGAGAACGTTGAAGCTCTCGGGAATGCCTGCCTCGAAGGTGTCGTCGCCGCGCACGATGGCCTCGTAGACTTTGGTGCGGCCCGCGACGTCGTCCGACTTCACGGTCAGCATCTCCTGCAGCGTATAGGCGGCGCCATAGGCTTCGAGAGCCCACACCTCCATTTCGCCGAAGCGCTGACCACCGAACTGCGCCTTGCCGCCCAGCGGCTGCTGGGTGACGAGCGAGTACGGGCCGATCGAGCGTGCATGGATCTTGTCGTCGACAAGGTGATGCAGCTTCAGCATGTAGATGTAGCCGACCGTCACCTTACGGTCGAACTGCTCGCCGGTGCGGCCATCGAACAGCGTCGACTGGGCCGACTTGTCGAGGCCGGCCAGCTCCAGCATGTGCTCGATATCTGCCTCGCGGGCACCGTCGAACACCGGCGTGGCGATCGGAACGCCGCGACGCAGGTTCGATCCCAGCTCGACCAGACCTTCCTCGTCGAGCGACGCGATGGTCTCGTCCTTGCCGTAGATCTTGCCGAACGCGTCCTTGAGCGGAGCGATGTCCTGCGTCTGCCGGTAGCCTTCGATGGCACGGTCGATCACCCGGCCGAGGCCGGCGCAGGCCCAACCGAGATGGGTCTCGAGGATCTGCCCGACATTCATGCGCGAGGGCACACCGAGCGGATTGAGCACCATGTCGACCGGGGTGCCGTCCTCAAGGAACGGCATGTCCTCGACCGGGACGATGCGCGAGACCACTCCCTTGTTGCCGTGCCGGCCGGCCATCTTGTCGCCCGGCTGGATCTTGCGCTTCACCGCGATGAAGACCTTGACCATCTTCATCACGCCGGGCGGAAGCTCGTCCCCGCGCTGCAGCTTCTCGACCTTGTCGAGGAACCGCTGCTCAAGACGCTTCTTGGACTCGTCGTACTGGTTGCGGATCGCCTCCAGCTCGCTCATCAGCTGATCGTCGGCAACGGCGAACTGCCACCACTGGCTGCGCGGGAACTCGGTCAGCACCGACCGGGTGAGCACCGTGTCCTTCTTGAAGCTCTTGGGGCCGGCAATGCCGGTCTTGCCGTCGAGCATCTCGGCCAGGCGGCCGAAGACGTTACGGTCAAGGATCGCCTGCTCGTCGTCGCGGTCCTTGGCGAGGCGTTCGATTTCCTCGCGCTCGATCGCCTGGGCGCGCTCGTCCTTGTCCACGCCATGGCGATTGAACACGCGCACTTCGACGACCGTACCGGTGACACCCGGAGGAACGCGCAGCGACGTGTCGCGCACATCCGCCGCCTTCTCGCCAAAGATGGCGCGAAGCAGCTTCTCTTCCGGCGTCATCGGGCTCTCGCCCTTCGGCGTGATCTTGCCGCAGAGGATGTCGCCCGCCTGCACTTCCGCGCCGATATAGACGATGCCGGCTTCGTCCAGATTCTTCAGCGCCTCTTCCGACACGTTCGGAATGTCGCGCGTGATTTCCTCCGGGCCGAGCTTGGTGTCACGGGCCATCACTTCGAATTCCTCGATGTGGATCGAGGAGAAGATGTCACCCTTGGAGATGTTCTCCGACAGCAGGATCGAGTCTTCGAAGTTGTAGCCGTTCCACGGCATGAACGCGACGAGGATGTTCCGGCCGAGAGCGAGATCGCCGAGATCGGTCGAAGGACCGTCAGCGATGATGTCGCCCTTGCGCACGCGGTCGCCCACCCGCACCAGCGGACGCTGGTTGATGCAGGTCGACTGGTTCGAACGCTGGAACTTCTGCAGCCGGTAGATGTCGACGCCCGACTTCGACGGATCGTTCTCTTCCGTCGCGCGGATGACGATACGGGTCGCGTCCACCTGGTCGACGATACCCGTGCGGCGCGCGCCAATGGCGGCACCGGAGTCGCGGGCGACCACAGACTCCATGCCCGTGCCAACGAAGGGGGCGTCGGCGCGAACAAGCGGCACCGCCTGGCGCTGCATGTTCGAGCCCATGAGCGCGCGGTTAGCGTCGTCGTTCTCAAGGAAGGGGATGAGCGCGGCGGCGACCGAGACGAGCTGCTTGGGCGACACGTCCATGAAGTCGACGCGGTCGGGCGTGACCAGAAGAACGTCACCGGCATGGCGGCAGACGATCAGGTCTTCGGTGAAGCGGCCTTCCGCGTCGAGCGGAATGTTCGCCTGCGCGACGTAGTACTTCCCCTCCTCCATGGCGGAGAGATAGACCACCTCATCCTGAACCTGGCTGTCCTTCACGCGGCGATAGGGCGCCTCGATGAAGCCGTACTTGTTCACGCGGGCAAACGTGGCCAGCGAGTTGATAAGGCCGATGTTCGGGCCTTCCGGCGTCTCGATCGGGCAGATGCGGCCGTAATGCGTCGGGTGCACGTCGCGCACCTCGAAGCCGGCACGCTCGCGCGTCAGACCGCCCGGGCCAAGCGCCGAGAGACGGCGCTTGTGGGTAATCTCGGACAGGGGATTGGTCTGGTCCATGAACTGCGAGAGCTGCGACGAGCCGAAGAACTCGCGCACCGCCGCCGCCACGGGCTTGGCGTTGATCAGGTCCTGCGGCATCACGGTGTCGATGTCGACGGACGACATGCGCTCCTTGATGGCGCGTTCCATGCGCAGCAGGCCGACGCGGTACTGATTCTCCATCAGCTCGCCGACCGAGCGGACGCGGCGATTGCCGAGGTGATCGATGTCGTCGATCTCGCCCTTGCCATCGCGCAGTTCGACCAGCGTCTTGATGACCGCGAGAATGTCCTCGCGGCGCAGCACGCGCACCGTGTCCTCGGCGTCGAGGTCGAGGCGCATGTTCATCTTCACGCGGCCGACCGCGGACAGGTCGTAGCGCTCGGCGTCGAAGAACAGCGAGTGGAACATCGCCTGCGCGGAATCGAGCGTCGGCGGCTCGCCGGGACGCATCACGCGGTAGATGTCGAACAGCGCGTCCTCGCGGGTCACGTTCTTGTCGACGGCGAGCGTGTTGCGGATATAGGCGCCCACATTGACGTGGTCGATGTCGAGGATCGGCACCTCGTCGTAGCCAAGCTCGACAAGCTGCTTCAGCATCTTCTCGGTGACTTCCTCACCGGCTTCGACATAGATCTCGCCCGAGGTCGGGTTGACAATGTCCTCGGCCACATACTGGCCAACCATCTCTTCGTCGGAGATCTTGAGCGCCTTGAGGCCCTTCTCGGCGAGCTGGCGGGCCTGACGGACCGTCACCTTCTTGCCGGCCTCGATGACGACTTCGCCGGTATCGGCGTCGACGAGATCGGCCACGGCCTTGTAGCCCTTCATCCGCTTGGGATCGAAAGGCATGCGCCAGCCATCCTTCGTGCGGGCGAAGGTGATGGTCTCATAGAAGGTGTTGAGGATCTCCTCGCCGTCGAGACCGAGGGCGAAGAGGAGGCTCGTCACCGGAATCTTGCGGCGGCGGTCGATACGCGCATAGACGATGTCCTTGGCGTCGAACTCGATGTCGAGCCAGGAACCGCGATAGGGGATGATGCGCGCAGCGAACAGCAGCTTGCCGCTGGAGTGCGTCTTGCCCTTGTCGTGGTCGAAGAACACGCCCGGCGAACGGTGCATCTGCGAGACGATGACGCGCTCGGTCCCGTTGACGATGAACGTGCCGTTCATCGTCATCAGCGGGATGTCGCCCATATAGACGTCCTGCTCCTTGATGTCCTTGACGGACTTGGAGCCGGTGTCGGGATCGACATCGAAAACGATCAGGCGGAGCGTCACCTTCAGGGGCGCAGCGAAGGTCATGCCGCGCTGGCGGCACTCATCAACGTCGTACTTCGGCGGCTCGAATTCGTAGCGGACGAATTCGAGCATGGCAGCGCCCGAAAAGTCCGAAATCGGGAAAACCGACTTGAAAACCGCCTGAATGCCGTCGTCGGCGCGACCGCCCTTCGGCTCAACGATCTGCAGGAACTGGTCGTAGGATGCCTTCTGAACCTCGATGAGGTTCGGCATCTCCGCCACTTCCTGGATCTTGCCGAAAAACTTGCGGACCCGCTTACGACCGGTGAACGTCTGCGCCATGTCGCTCCTCGCTCCGTCCGAGTATCCGTCAGCGCCATCCACGAACCCGGCGGGAGGGCCGGTGGCCTTGCGTGGAGGCTTAAGATCACAAAACAATCCGACAAGGTTGAGGCACTCAGCGTGCCTGCCTCCGGCCGTTCCGTAACCGACGGCTCGCCAGACGACCCGCTCCGGATCGTCGGGGAAGCCGTCGGGCTTCCATAGACACGCCTCCACAGGGAAGGCAGAGGCCGCCGGCGAACCGGCGGCCCCGAAATGATCAGAAGATCACTTGAGCTCGACCTTGGCGCCGGCCTTCTCGACCTGGGCCTTGATCTTCTCGGCCTCTTCCTTGGTCACGCCTTCCTTGATCGGCTTGGGCGCGCCTTCGACGAGGTCCTTGGCTTCCTTGAGGCCCAGGCCGGTGATGGCGCGGACTTCCTTGATGACCTCGATCTTCTTGTCGCCGGCCGCGGCCAGGACAACGGTGAACTCGGTCTGCTCTTCAACCGGGGCCGCAGCGGCGCCAGCGGGAGCGGCAGCAACCGCCACGGCGGCGGCAGCGGAAACGCCCCACTTCTCTTCGAGGAGCTTCGCGAGCTCGGCGGCCTCGAGAACGGTCAGGGCGGACAGCTCGTCAACGAGCTTCGACAGATCAGCCATTTTACTTAAGTCCTTGGATTTCGGTTCGAACCAGTATTACCGGGAAGCCTCACGCGGCTTCGTTCTCTTTGGCATAGGCCGCAAACACGCGGGCGAGCTTGGCCGCCGGCGCGGTGCTGAGCTGCGCGATCTTGGTCGCCGGGGCCTGGATGAGGCCGACCAGCTTCGCACGCAGTTCATCAAGGGACGGCATGGTGGCCAGAGCCTTCACACCATCCACATTCAGGGCCGTGGTGCCGAACGCTCCGCCGAGGATGACGAACTTGTCGTTCGTCTTGGCGAAGTCGACGGCAACCTTCGGAGCCGCAACAGGATCGCTGGAATAAGCGATGATGGTCGGACCCTTCAGCAGGGAACCGACATGTGCGACGTCCGAACCTTCGAGAGCGATCTTGGCGAGGCGGTTCTTCGCCACCTTCACGGTCGCACCATTCGCCTTCATCTGCCGACGCAAGGTCTGCAGCTGGGCGACGGTGAGGCCGGAATAGTGGGCCACGACGACAACCGAGGTGGTGTTGAACACCTCGGTGAGCGACGTGACGAGCTCTTCTTTTTGTGCTCGATCCACTTCACTTGCTCTCCGGTGGCGAGGAAGGGTGACTTCCCCGCCGGGTTTGCGCCTTGCCACCCCTCCTTGCGGAGCGGTGGCGGTGGTATCCTGTCCCCTGGGACCGGAAAACCGGCCAAGGCGCTGGTTCGAGCCGAAAGCCAGGACCCGGCGAACCGGAACCGTGCATCGGTCGTAACCCCGTCTATGCTGGCCCCGAAGCGGGATTAAGCCACCTCAAGCGAGGGGCACCGGCAGTCTCGGACAGGACATAAAGCCGGCAAGGCGAACCCTGCCGGCCTCTCCGCCCGATTTTAAGCGGGCGAAAGCTGAAATTTCATCGGCACGCGGCCGACAATGTCGGCAACGAAACCGCCCATATAGTGAGTCGCGTGGGATTTGTCACCCCTGATAGCACCGAGGGCTTGACAAATCCACACCGTCGCAATCACGGGACCGCGACCGGCCCCGTGATGCGCGCGCAGGAGCAATCAGCCCGCAACCAGCACCGAAGCCGGCTCGACCTTCAGGCCGGGGCCCATGGTCGAGGAGACGGCGACGCGCTGGACATAGGTGCCCTTGGCGCCGGTCGGCTTGGCCTTGACCACGGCGTCGGCGAAGGCGCGAATGTTCTCGGCGAGCTTGTCGACCGGGAACGAGGCCTTGCCGATGCCCGCATGGATAATGCCGGCCTTCTCGACACGGAACTCGACCGCGCCGCCCTTGGCGGCTTCGACCGCGCCCTTCACGTCCATGGTGACGGTGCCAACCTTCGGGTTCGGCATCAGGCCGCGCGGGCCGAGCACCTTACCGAGACGGCCGACGAGCGGCATCAGGTCCGGGGTGGCGATGCAGCGATCGAAATCGATCGTGCCGCCCTGAATGGTCTCGAGCAGATCCTCGGCACCGACGATGTCGGCACCGGCTGCCTTAGCCTCATCGGCCTTGGCGCCGCGGGCGAACACGGCGACGCGCACGGTACGGCCCGAGCCGTTCGGCAGGTTGCACACGCCACGGACCATCTGGTCGGCATGGCGGGGATCGACGCCGAGATTCATCGCCACTTCGATGGTCTCATCGAACTTGGCGTTGGCGCGATCCTTCAGCAGCTGGATCGCCTCATCGAGACCATACAGCTTGGCGGGATCAATGCCCTCGCGGACGGCGCGAACACGCTTGGAAATCTTGGCCATCAGCTCAACCCACCACTTCGAGGCCCATGGAACGGGCGGAGCCCTCGATCATGCGCACCGCCGCGTCGACGGTATCGCAGTTGAGGTCCTTCATCTTCTTCTCGGCGATCTCGCGCATCTGGTTCTGCGAGATCTTGCCGACGAAGCCACCCTTGCCCGGGGTCTTGGAACCGGAGCCGGGCTTCTTCTTGGTCTCAAGGCCCGCGGCCTTTTTCAGGAAGTAGGAAACCGGGGGGGTCTTCAGCTCGAAGGTGAAGGAACGATCCTGGTAGGCGGTGATCACGACCGGGATCGGCATGCCCTTTTCGAGCTGGCCGGTCTGGGCGTTGAACGCCTTGCAGAATTCCATGATGTTGAGGCCGCGCTGACCGAGCGCCGGGCCGATCGGCGGGGCCGGGTTGGCCGAGCCGGCGGGCACCTGCAACTTGATGTAGCCGGTGATCTTCTTCGCCATAGTGAACTCCTCGGCGGCGCGACAGCCAGTCGCAAACGCCAAAGCACGCCGTCGCGACGGCTTCATCGCGTGCGGCGTAAATGGAGGATCGCGGTAGCGGCACGTTCACAATGCTGGCTGGCGAACCGGCCGTGCCTCCCGCGCATGAATGCATGCCGGAGACCGAAGCCTCCTGCTTGCGGGGCCTGCCATACAGGATCAACCCGCGGAACGCAACCCGGCCGTCATTTCCGCCGACCTCACTTCAGCCGGCTTACGCCGCCGACGACAGCGTCCGCCGGCGGCGATGGGCTTCGCGAGCGAGGATCGCGTCCGCATCAAGGCTGCGAATGGGCTGGCTGAGATCGCGCGGCACGTCGCCTTCCATTTGGAGCGCGAGATAGCGCCCGCAGCACACCCGCAGGAAGGACGCGAAGTTCTCCACGCCGCCATGGGCGAAGGTCAGTTCCTCATGCAACCTGGCGAGCAGCTGCGAGAGGCTCATGCCGTCGCGCAGGGCAATCTCCTCCAGCACCTGCCAATACAGGTTCTCCAGCCGCACGCTGGTGGAGAAGCCGTTGAGCCGCAGCGATTTGAGCCGCGTCTGCCACAGGCTCGGATCAGCCTCGATGAAGAGCTTGCACATGGAGCGCCTCCTCGGCGGCGGGGCACCCTCCCCGCCACACGCATCATAGCCCCGAACCCCGGAGAGGCGAAGATCGGGGCTGGCAGCGTCAGTCAGGCCGCCTCGCGCGCCCCGGTCGTCACCTCGCCATGGGCGATGGTCGTGCCGAGGACAGCAAGAAACTGGGCGATCCACGCCGGGTGCGCCGGCCAGGCCGGCGCGGATACCAGGTTGCCATCCGTCACCGCCGCGTCGATGGCGATGTCGGCATAAGTGCCGCCCGCAAGCTCCACCTCAGCGCGACAGGCAGGATAGGCCGAACAGGTCCGCCCTTCGAGAACGCGGGCGCCGGCGAGCAGCTGCGCCCCATGGCAGATGGCGGCGACCGGCTTGTCGGCCGCGAAAAAGTGACGGACGATCTCCAACGCACGGGCGTTCATCCGCAGATATTCCGGCGCCCGGCCACCGGGAATCACCAGTGCGTCGTAGCGGGCGGGATCGACCTCGGCGAAGGTCGCGTTGAGCGCGAAATTGTGGCCGCGCTTTTCCGAATAGGTCTGCTGCCCCTCGAAATCATGGATCGCGGTCGCGACACTATCGCCGGCCTTCTTGTCCGGGCAGACCGCATGCACCGTGTGCCCGACGGCCAGCAGCGCCTGGAACGGCACCATGGTCTCGTAGTCTTCGACAAAATCGCCGATGATCATCAGAATGCGTTTGCCTGCCATTCTCACCTCCCAGATTGCGCCGCCGTCCGCAGTCGGGCGGCGGCAGGTCTTGGGCAGAGACTAGAACAGCCGGCGCACCGAAGGGTGTTAACCCGTTAACGCGCGGACCAAAGCAAAAGGGCGCCGCCGAAGCCGCGCCCTTGCAAAATCCCGGTCGAAAGCGAACCGACCGTCAGACCTTCTCGACCTGCCCGAATTCCAGTTCGACGGGCGTGGCGCGGCCGAAGATCGACACAGCCACTTTGAGACGCGAACGTCCCTCGTCGACCTCTTCGACGACGCCGTTGAACGACGCGAACGGGCCGTCCGACACCTTGACCGTCTCACCAACCTCGAAGGTGATCGAGGGCTTGGGACGCTCAATGCCTTCCTGCACTTGCTGAAGGATGCGCATGGCTTCCTTCTCGGCGATCGGCATCGGCTTGTTGTCCGCGCCGAGGAAACCGGTGACCTTCGGCGTGTTCTTGATGAGGTGGAAGGCCTCGTCGGTCAGGTCCATCTTCACCAGAACGTAGCCGGGGAAGAACTTGCGCTCGGCGTCGACCTTGCGGCCGCGGCGCACCTCGACGACCTTCTCGGTCGGCACGAGCACCTGCTCGAACAGGTCGGTAAGGCCGCGCTGCGCAGCCTGCTCCTTGATGGAGTCCGCGACCTTCTTCTCGAAGTTGGAATAGGCGTGAACGATGTACCAGCGCATCGGCATCGCGTCTCTCCTCAACGGCCGATTTGCAGGATCTGAGCGATCGCGAAGCTCAGAATCTGGTCGGCGACCAGGAAGAACAGCGAGGCCAGCACCACCATGACGAACACCATCGCGGTAGTGATGAGCGTCTCGCGACGGGTCGGCCAGGTGACCTTGCGGGCTTCCGCGCGGACCTGCTGAAAGAACTCGACCGGGTTCGTCTTCGCCATGCTCGTCTCGAAACGCCTCTGATGCGGCCCGCGCCGGTATCGGCTGATCGCGGCGCGCCGCCTGCGGGTCCCGCCTTGCACGCCTTCCGGCGCCCCGGCAACACGACCCTCCAAAAATGCACGAAGCGGGCGTATAGCCCGCAAAGCCGCCTCGCGTCAAAGAACCTTTGGCGCTCTTGCCTGCCACCTCCAGGGGAAGTGGCAGGAGTGGAGGGACTCGAACCCCCAACCCCCGGTTTTGGAGACCGGTGCTCTAACCAGTTGAGCTACACTCCTAGAAGAGTCGGACGGGGCGATGCCCATATCGTCCGACTCTCGAATCGCGAGGCACTATAACCGGCCGCGCGCCTACGTCGAGGGGCGCGAGGCCCGGTTTCAACAGTTCGACAGCAAAGCGTGAAAAACTTTGTCGCCGGAAAGGGATGCGACCCGCGCACCCCTTCGTCTCGATGTCACTCGATGATGGAAGCGACGACGCCGGCGCCGACGGTGCGGCCGCCTTCGCGGATGGCGAAGCGCAGCTTCTCTTCCATCGCGATCGGAACGATCAGCGCCACGTCAACCGTGATGTTGTCGCCCGGCATCACCATTTCCGTGCCTTCCGGCAGGGTCACGATGCCCGTCACGTCCGTCGTGCGGAAATAGAACTGCGGACGGTAGTTAGTGAAGAACGGCGTGTGGCGGCCGCCCTCTTCCTTCGTCAGGATGTAGGCTTCGGCCTTGAACTTCGTGTGCGGCTTCACCGAACCCGGCTTGCACACGACCTGACCGCGCTCCACGTCCTCGCGCTTCGTGCCGCGAACAAGGATACCGACGTTGTCGCCGGCCTGGCCCTGGTCGAGCAGCTTGCGGAACATTTCCACGCCCGTCACCGTCGTCTTCACCGTCGGGCGGATGCCGACGATCTCGACTTCCTCGCCGACCTTGATCACGCCGCGCTCGACGCGGCCGGTCACCACCGTGCCGCGGCCCGAAATCGAGAACACGTCTTCGATCGGCATCAGGAACGGCAGGTCAACCGGACGCTCCGGCTGCGGGATGTAGGCGTCAACCGATTCCATCAGCTTCAGGATGGCGTCGCGGCCGAGCTTGGCATCGCCGTTCTCCAGCGCCACCAGCGCCGAGCCACGGATGATCGGGATGTCGTCGCCGGGGAAGTCGTACTTCGACAGAAGCTCGCGAACCTCGAGCTCCACCAGCTCAAGCAGTTCCTCGTCGTCGACCATGTCGCACTTGTTGAGGAACACCACCAGAGCCGGAACGCCGACCTGACGCGCCAGAAGGATGTGCTCGCGGGTCTGCGGCATCGGGCCGTCCGCCGCCGACACAACCAGGATCGCGCCGTCCATCTGCGCCGCGCCCGTGATCATGTTCTTCACATAGTCGGCGTGGCCGGGGCAGTCGACGTGGGCGTAGTGGCGGTTCGTCGTCTCGTACTCAACGTGAGCGGTCGAGATCGTGATGCCGCGCGCCTTCTCTTCCGGCGCCTTGTCGATCTGGTCGTACGCCGTGAACGTCGCGCCGCCCGTCTCCGCAAGAACCTTCGTGATCGCTGCCGTCAGAGACGTCTTGCCATGGTCAACATGGCCAATCGTCCCGATGTTGCAGTGAGGCTTCGAACGGTTGAACTTCTCTTTGGCCATAACTCGTTTCCTTCAGCGGCATACGGGCCGCGAAAAATCGGGCCGTGGGATAGGCGGTTTCCCGGCTTTCCGCAAGTGCCGCGTTGCGCCGCAGCTGCGGTGGGGATAATCGCATCGCCCTCGGGCTGGTTCGGCGCATGAACGCGCCGTCGCCTCATATAGGGGCTTGGGAGAAAAGTGGAGCGGGTGAAGGGAATCGAACCCTCGTCATCAGCTTGGAAGGCTGTTGCTCTACCATTGAGCTACACCCGCGAGGTCTGCATAGATTAGCGGAAGGCGACGTGGTGGGGGAGGTAGGACTCGAACCTACGAAGGCATAGCCAGCGGATTTACAGTCCGCCCCCTTTGCCGCTCGGGACACTCCCCCTCGCACGTCGGCCGATCTGCGATGCGTCGAAATGCATCGGCTTGTCGACCTGACCGGGAACCGACGCGATGCGTTTCCCGTGCGGCCGGCTTTATGGTGAGGTGCCCCTGCCCTGTCAACCCCGCTGCGTTGGTCCGCTCCCAAAGCTGTGGATCACGCGGCGATTTCGCGCGAGACCGGGTGAATGAAAGTCGCGCATGGCGGACAGGGCAAGTGGCTGCGACAAGGCAAATTGCCAAGCGGCGCGCGCCGTGACAGAACGCGCGCATGAACGATCGCCCCAGCCGCCCGTCCGGCCGTCCCAAGCCTTCCGCCTCTCGTCCTCGCCAGCCCCGCCCGCGTCCCGCAGGCCGGCCTTTTGGCGCGTGGCCGGACGATGTGGCGATTCTGTATGGCTGGCACAGCGTGGTCGAAGCGCTGCGCAATCCGCGGCGCAAGCTGCGCCGGCTAATGCTGACCGAGAACGCCGCGCGTCGTCTGCAGGAAGAAGGAATCCCGCACCGGCTGGACCCGGAAATCGTCCGGCCCGGTGAGATCGACCGTCTGCTCGACCCCGACGCGGTGCACCAGGGCATGCTGGCCGAGTGCGATCCTCTGCCTTCGCTCAGCCTTGCCAAGGCGGCGGAGTGCGATCTTCTGCTGGTGCTCGACCAGATCACCGATCCGCATAATGTCGGCGCCATCGTGCGCTCGGCGGCGGCGCTGAAGGTTGGCGCCATCGTCACCACGGCGCGCCATAGCCCGGCCGCGACCGGCGTGCTCGCCAAGAGCGCAAGCGGTGGGCTGGAACACGTGCCCTTCTGTTTTGTGGGCAATCTGGCGCGCGCGCTCGACGAACTGAAGCAAAACGGCGTGCAGGTCGTCGGGCTCGACAGTGAGGGGCCGGCTGATCTGGTCGACACCCCCCTCGCCTCTCCCGTCGCGCTCGTGCTGGGCGCCGAAGGAAAGGGGCTGCGGCAGCTGACGCGCCAAACCTGCGATACGCTGGCGCGCATCGATCTTCCCGGCGCCATCGTCAGCTTGAACGTGTCGAACGCCGCCGTGCTCGCGCTCTATATCGCCCGGCGAGCGATCGGCGCCCCCAACTGAGCCACGGAATGGTGTCGCTCCGGCTTTACTTGGGAAAAGTCGGATCTTCTGCTGCATTGCAACATAAGCAGCAGTTTACGACCAATTGCCAATCGTCAAAACGCCCCGCTTTCGCCACTCTCCCCTGAGGCAAGCGACGGAATCGGAGAATTCCGCGCGCCAGGACACCGGGGAAAGGCATCATGCCCATCGTGGCGGGCCGCCTCCGGGAGGAGACAGCCCGAGCCTACGGCGTTCCCCGCAGGGACTCCCAAACTCGGCCATCACAAACGCGGCTCTCGCGAGCTGGCTTCATCGTGCGTGCGATCGATCTCGCACGCCACTGCATTGGCGCGACTTACTTTGGGGAAGGGAAACACATGAGCGTAACCACTGCGGGGCCCGCCGGGAAGGCGGCTCCCATGACCCGCGAGGAAAAGAAGGTCATCTTCGCTTCTTCGCTCGGCACCGTCTTTGAATGGTACGATTTCTATCTCTACGGCTCGCTCTCGGCGATCATCGCGGCGCAGTTCTTCTCGGGCGTCAATCCGACCGCCGCGTTCATCTTCGCCCTCATGGCCTTCGCCGCCGGCTTCGCGGTGCGTCCGTTCGGCGCCATCGTGTTCGGCCGGCTCGGCGATCTCGTCGGCCGCAAATACACCTTCCTCATCACCATTCTGCTGATGGGCGCCTCGACCTTCGTCGTCGGCATCCTGCCCAACTACGCCAGCTGGGGCATTGCCGCGCCGGTGATCCTCATCATTCTGCGCCTGTTCCAAGGCCTCGCGCTGGGCGGTGAGTATGGTGGCGCCGCCACCTATGTCGCCGAGCATGCGCCGAATGGCCGGCGCGGGTTCTACACGTCGTGGATTCAAACCACGGCGACGCTGGGCCTGTTCCTCTCCCTGCTCGTCATTCTCGGCACCCGCACCTATCTCGGCGAGGCGGCGTTCGCGGAGTGGGGCTGGCGCATTCCGTTCCTGGTGTCGATCCTTCTGCTCGCGGTGTCGGTCTGGATTCGTCTCACCCTGAACGAATCGCCCGTTTTCAAGAAGATGAAGGAAGAGGGCAAGACCTCCAAGGCGCCGCTCACCGAGGCGTTCGGCCGTTGGGAGAACGCCAAGGTCGGCCTCATTGCGCTGTTCGGCGGCACCGCCGGCCAGGCCGTTGTCTGGTACACGGGCCAGTTCTATGCCCTGTTCTTCCTCACCCAAACGTTGAAGGTCGATGGCTGGACCGCCAACGTCCTGATCGCCATCTCGCTGCTGATCGGCACGCCGTTCTTCATCGTGTTCGGCTGGCTGTCCGACAAGATCGGCCGCAAGCCGATCATTCTCGGCGGCTGCCTTATCGCGGCGCTGACCTATTTCCCGATCTTCGCGGCGATCACCCACTACGCCAACCCGGCACTTGAGAAGGCGCAGGCCGCTTCGCCGGTCACCGTCGTCGCCAATCCGGCTGAGTGCTCGTTCCAGTTCAACCCGGTCGGCACGGCCAAGTTCGTCACCTCCTGCGACATCGCCAAGTCCTTCCTGGCGCGCAACTCGGTGAACTACTCCAATGAGGCGGCACCGGCCGGCACCGTGGCGAGCGTCAAGGTGGGCGACAAAGTCATCCCGTCCTTCAGCGGCGTCGGTCTCGACGCGGCGGCGATGAAGACCCAGAGCGACGCCTTCAACGCCAGCATGACCGAGGCCATCCGCGCCGCCGGTTACCCGGCGAAGGCCGACCCGGCCGCGATCAACACGCCCATGGTGGTGGCGCTGCTGACCATCCTGGTGCTGTTCGTCACCATGGTGTACGGCCCGATCGCGGCCTGGCTGGTTGAGTTGTTCCCGACACGCATCCGCTACACCGCGATGTCGCTGCCCTATCACATCGGCAATGGCTGGTTCGGCGGCTTCCTGCCGACCACCGCCTTCGCCATGGTGGCAGCCACCGGCGACATCTATTACGGCCTCTGGTACCCGATCATCGTTGCCCTGGCGACCTTCGTCATCGGCCTGGTTCTGGCGCCGGAGACCAATAAGCGCGACCTCGAAAACTGGCACTGAGCCAGAGTCAGGCTCCCGCTTCCGCTCGGAGAGCCCCAGAAAACGAAAGGCCCCGTCCTGCGACGGGGCCTTTTTTGTACTTAGTTAGATCGCCGGCGGTGATTGCCGGCGCCCCCTCAGATCGCGGCCGCGACGACGATTTCCACCTTGTACTCCGGCGTCGCCAGCGCCGCTTCGACCGTGGCGCGCGCCGGCGTGTTGCCGGCCGACACCCACTTATCCCAAACCGCGTTCATTTCCGCGAAGGTGGAAATGTCGGCGAGGTAGATGGTGGCGGTCAGCAGCTTGGTCTTGTCGGTGCCCGCCTTCGCAAGCAGCGCGTCGATCTGGCCGAGCACGGCCTCAGTCTGCGCGGTCACGCTGTCGCCCTTGGCCACCTGGCCGGCGAGATACACGACGGACCCGTGGACCACGGCCTCGCTCATGCGCGGGCCGACTTCGATTCTGGTGATGCTCATCTGCTGAAACTCTGGATGTGACGGAAAACGGGGCGGCCAAAACAAAGCCGGCCGGTGCGCGGGGCACCGGCCGGCTTCCTATCACATGAAGATGCGAGCGTCCCGCTCAGGGAGCGCTGGTGGGGACCGGCTTGCCCATCGGCCCAACCGTGCCGATGGTGAAGATCTGCACGCGGCGATTGATCGGGTCCTGCGGCTTTGAGGGCACCTGCAGCGCCTCCTGGCCGAGGCCGACGGCCTCGAGGCGATCCGGCGAGATGCCAAACACCACGACCAGCGCCTGCACGATGGCGTTGGCGCGCTCCTGGCTGAGCTTCAGGTTGAAGGCGCGGGTGCCGGTCGTGTCGGTGTTGCCGACGACAATGAACTTGTAGTTCGCCAGGATCGGGTGATGCATGGCGTCGGCGATCGAGCCGAGCGTCCGGTAGGACTCGGGACGGATAATGTCAGACCCCAGCGCGAACTGGATCTGCACAGTGATCTGCGCCAGCTTGTCGAGCCGCTTGGCGATTTCGGACTTGTCGAGCGTCAGCGGCTGGTTCTGGGTGACGGCGTCCTGCGCCATCTGGCGCAGCACCTGGGCGGTGAGCGACGGGTCGAACATGGTGGCCTGCGAGAGGCCCTGCATGATCTGCGAGTCGGAATCGGCAGTCTGCGCGGTCGCGGTGCCGGCCAGCGGCGCGGCGAGCGCAGCGGCGAGGGCGAGCCCGCCGACGAAACGGGTGATACGGGTCATGATCTGTCTCTTTCCCTAGCGTTTCGCCGTTCCGTCACTGCCACCAGCCGGCATCGACCAGAATGGACTTGCAGGCCGGCCGGATCACCTTGCTGGCGTCAATCAGGCAGTTGAGAATGTTGGCGTCGCCCGGCTGAACGCCGGCGCAGGCCTGGCGGATGTTCGCGTTGCACACGTTCCAGGCGTCGCCCTGCGCCGCAATGCGCTTGGCGATAGAGGCCCGCGCGGCGGCATAATCGTCGAAGCACTGCTGCGGCACCTGGTCCTGATGCGCCATCAGGCAGTTACGAACCTCACCCGTGCCGAGATTGTCCTTGGCACAGAATTTCTCGATGGAGGGGCCGCAGCTCTTGGCGATCAGCGCCCCAGCTTCCGCATAGCTCATCGTCTGGGCCGACGCGCTGCCGGCCATGCCGGCCAGCAGCATCGCCGCCAGTCCGAACAAAAATCGCTTCATAGTCCAGCCTCCCAAATGGCGTGCCCGCGGTGGTCGTCACCCCGGGGGGATTCGGCACGCGCCGGTGCGAACGATTTCCCACGGATTCGTCTCGCAGAAGGTCGCGCTTGGCGCAATGGCGTATTTTGCCGGTTTTCGGCAGATCGTCGGTATTTGAGGGGCGGATGCGCCTTCGCATCCCTTTACCAGTTGCGATGGACCATCCTACCGGCGCTATGAGCGCGCTCAGCCGAACTAAGGGTGTCGCAGCACCGGGCCACGCGCCTTGACAGCTCCGCCGGGCCGCCGCAGGCAAAGGTCAGTTCACGGGGGACCACGAATCTTGAAACAGCTGCTTTCAGCCGTGACGGCGGTGCTGATCACCTGCGCTCCCGCCCTCGCCCAATATTATCCGCCGCCCGCGCCCTATCCCCCGCCTTACGCGCCGTCCTATCCACCCCCCTACCCTACGCCCGACCAGGCTGACGATGCCAAATGCCGCTCCTGGGGCCTTGTACCGGGCACGCGGGCCTACTCCGACTGCCGCATTACGCTTGACCGGAACCGGCCGCCCCCGCCGCCGCCCTATCCGAATCCGCCGGGCCCGTGGGGCCCGGGGCCGCAACCGGGTCCTGTGGAGATTTCAGACCGGGATGCCCTCAATTACTGCGAGAAGGCTGCCCGGACGGCGCCAGCCTACCCGATCGTGAAGCTCGCCGCGAAGGCGGTGCTGCCCGGTCGAGAGAAGGTGGTGACGCTCTCCTTCAACGTCATCAAGGCCCGTGGCCAACTGGGGTTCTGGAATGTCGAATGCCGGTTCCGCGGTGGCAGGATGACGAGCTTCAGCGGGCCCAAGTAAATCGCGCCTGTCCATGTCGGTCACACCGACGACTTGACCGGGCGCCGACCATCGGCGAAGAGAAACAGTCGCCGGCGGCCTAATTGCCGGCGCATCCTCGGTCATCGGCCGTGTTTCCGTCGCTTGGATGGAACAAGTCGAAGCCAAGCCGGTGCCGGCTTAGCACAGCGGTAGTGCAGCGGTTTTGTAAACCGAAGGTCGGGGGTTCGATCCCCTCAGCCGGCACCATTTCCCGCCCCTCCGCAGGGGTGCGCCAGAACGCGCTCACTCCTCATCGGAATAGCGCTCTTCCTTCCACGGATCGGCGTGGTTGTGATAGCCGTTCTCCTCCCAGAAGCCACGTTTGTCGGCAACGACAAACTCGATCTTCTTGAGCCATTTGGCGCTTTTCCAGAAGTAGAGATGCGGCACCACCAGCCGCGCCGGACCGCCATGCTCGATGGTGAGCGGTTTGTCCTCCCAGCTGTGGACGATGAGAGCGTCCTCCGCCGCGAAGTCCTCCAGCGCCAAATTCGTGATGTAGCCGTCATAGGAGTGGAGAAGCACGAAGCGCGCGGTTTCACGCGGCATCACCACGTCGAGCAGGTCGCGGGTGGCGAGGCCCTCCCAGTGATTGTCATAGCGCGACCACGTGGTAACGCAGTGAATGTCCGTCGTCTCGCGGGTCTGCTTCTGCGCGCGGAAGGTCGCCCAGTCCCAGGAGACGGGGGTTTCCACTTCGCCCGTCACGTCGAGCCGCCAGCGATCAAGGGCGATACGCGGCTGCATACCAAGGTCGAGCACCGGCCAGTCGCGCACGAGATGCTGGCCGGGCGGCAACCGGTCCTCTTCCGGGCGGGCGACACGGCCGGTGAGGAATTTGCCGGCCCGGGCCCAGGCACGTTTGGTGCGGGTAAGCTTGCTGTCGGGGGGGAGGTCCCCGCTCTCGTCAGCGGGGAGATGCGGCTCGGATGTGTCCGCCATGGACCGGGCTCCTTCTCTGGAGGGACGCCCGATCCTAGCAGTGTCCGGCGGCGCGGGCTTTTCCTTTCCCACGCCGCCGCTTCACATTCAGGCATTCACGCGGCTGTGTTCGGCAGGCGGCGCGTCCGGCGCTGGGCTGTGATGATGCCCCGCGACGGCCTGCCCCGCCGCTGTCGGGCGGCGCTTGCGCTGAAGCATGTTCAGGGCTTCGACCCCCGCCGAGAAGGCCATGGCGGTGTAGATATAGCCCTTAGAAACATGGGCGCCGAAACCTTCCGCGATCAGCGTCGTGCCGATGAGCAGCAGGAAGCCGAGAGCGAGCATCACGATGGACGGGTTGCGGTTGATGAAATTAGCCAGCGGGCCGGCCGCGAACAGCATGGTGAGCACCGCAAAGACGACGGCGATGACCATGATCGGAATGTGCTCGGTCATGCCGACCGCCGTGATGATGCTGTCCACCGAGAAGACGAGGTCAAGGATCAGGATCTGCACAATGGCCGCGCTGAAGCTGACCTGCAGGGTGCCCCCGAGGGACGCCTCCTGCTCGTCATGCGGCGCCATGCTGTGATGAATCTCCTTGGTCGCCTTCCACACCAGGAACAGGCCGCCGGCGATCAGGATGATGTCGCGCCAGGAGAAGGGATGGCCGAAAACGGAGAACACCGGCTCGACCAGGGTAACGATGATGGCGATGGTGCTGAGCAGGCCGAGACGCATGACCAGCGCCAGACCGATGCCGATCCGCCGGGCGCGAGGCCGGATATCTTCAGGCAGCTTGTTGGTCAGGATCGAAATGAACAGCAGGTTGTCGATGCCGAGCACGACTTCCATGGCGACAAGCGTAACAAGCGCCGCCCAGGCCGCCGGGCTGGCGGCAAGTTCCATCAAATATTCCACCGGATCACTCCCCAGAGATCGCCAAGAGACGGGTCGGCGCAGCCATGGCCGCGCGGCGCATTAACGCACCAACGGGCGGTTCGGATCGAGAGGGGGGTAAAATAATCATCTGCGACACAATCCTGCCGGCGCGACGTCGGAAAGCGATCCGACATCACGCGAACGCCGGCGGCTCGCGTCAGAGGGGCCCGGATCAACGGGTCGTGAGAAAGTAAGGCAGGCGCGCATCAAAGCCACCCGTCCTTTGCATGACAGATTGTCGCACCCTCGACAAGTTGATGGGATCCCAAATGCAACTTTTGCTTGCCTAAACTGAGCAGCCACTACCTCGCATTGGTTATTTGCGACAATGGCTTCCACGCGCGAATTTACCGTGTCATCGTCCGTTCATCGCCCCGAACTAGAGCGAACACCGTTTCGCCCTCCGGGGGCAAAGGGAGGTACTGATGACCCGCTTTTCTCGTCGCGACCTGATGAAGGCCGGCGCCTTCGCGATCGCCGCGCCCGCCGTGCTCCGCGCCCACGACGCGCTCGCGACCTCCGGCTCGCTCAACGTCTATGCCTGGGGCGACTATTTCGACAAGAACACCCTGCTGGCCGACTTCACCAATGCCACCGGCGTCAAGGTGAATCTGTCGACCTACGGCTCCAACGAAGAATGCGAGAACAAGCTGCGCGCCGCCGGCGGCAAGGGCTTCGATATCATCTTCCCGTCTGTCGACACCGGCCCCAACTACTACAAGGACAATCTGCTCCAGCCGATCGACGAGTCGAAGTTCCAGTCCTCGCTGATCATCCCCTCGATCTATCGCAACTCGCTCAAGCTCGGCGCGGCCTATCGCGGCAAGCGCTACCTCGTGCCGTTCGACTGGGGCACCGAGGGCATCACCTGGGACTCCACCAAGTTTCCCGGCAAGAAGTCCGGCGAGATTTCCTATGGCGACATGTGGCTCGCCGACCACCCCAAGCAGACCGCCATCCGCCAGAAGTCGGTGTTCAACGGCGTCGCGCTCTATCTCGACGCCACCGGCGAGCTGAAGTCGGACCGCGGCATGGACCTCTACAAGTCCGAGGCCGATTCGCGCCGCGTCTTCGAAGGCGTGCTCAAGTATATCCTCGCCCATAAGGGCAATATCGGCGCCTACTGGAACAACGCCACCGAGGCGACCGCCGCCTTCACCGACGCCGGCTGCACCATTGGCCAGACCTGGGATACGACTGGCATCCTGCTCCACCGCAACACTGACAAGAAGTGGAGCTACGGCATGCCGAAGGAAGGCGGCCTCGCCTGGACTGACACGCTCGGCATCCCCTCGGGCGCCGCGAATGTCGAGCAGGCCTATGCCTTTGCCAACTTCATCTACCAACCGGAAGTCGGCGCTCGCTTCGCCAACACCACTGGCTACAACAGCTGCGCCGCCGGCGCCCAGCAGTTCCTCTCCGAGGAAGCCCGCGCGGCCTTCGATGCGGCCTATCCGGCTGGCACCATCGACAATCTCTTCTGGTGGCCGATGCAGACCGACTTCTACGCCAAGCTGCGCGGCGAGTATGTCGAGAAGCTGACCAACAGCTGATACGGCGCTCTCACACGACACCATGGCATCTCCGGGCCGCACCCGGGGATGCCCGCCGCCCCCGGCGGAATGCCTCGATGACGTGGACGGCCGGGCGGACCGGCCAGGACGGACCCCACCATGGCTGATGCGACCCCGCTACGCGGCAAAGACGTGCGTCTCGACAAGGTGTCGATCCGCTTCGGCGATTCCACCGCCGTGCAGCCGACCGATCTTTCCATTCACGCGGGCGAGTTCTTCTCGATTCTCGGCCCCTCCGGCTGCGGCAAGACCACCTTGCTGCGCACCATTTCCGGCTTCATCGAGCCCACCGCTGGCCGGGTGCTGATCGGCGGCGAGGATATGGCGGGCAAGGGCCCGAATGAGCGGCCGACCGCGTTGATCTTTCAGAATCTCGCACTCTTCCCCTTGATGAGCGTGGCCGAGAACGTCGCCTTCGGGCTGGAGGCACGCGGCGTGCGCAAGGCCGAGCGGCTGAAGCGCGCGCAGGAACTTCTCGAACTCGTGGCGCTTGGCGGTTATGGCGACAAGAAGCCGGCGGACCTCTCAGGTGGCCAGCGCCAGCGGGTGGCCATCGCCCGGGCGCTCGCGGTCGAGCCGGCGGTGCTCTTGCTGGACGAACCGTTGTCGGCACTCGACCTCAAGCTGCGTCAGCACATGCGCAGCGAACTGCGCGCCATCCAGAAGCGGGTGGGAATCACCTTCATCTACATTACCCACGACCAGGGCGAAGCGCTCGCCATGTCCGACCGGGTGGCTGTGATGAGCCGCGGCAAGCTCGAACAGGTCGCGGACGCCGACACGCTTTATGCCGACCCGGCGACGCCCTTCGTCGCGACGTTCGTCGGCGAGCAAAATGTGCTCCGCGGCACGGTTACCAGCGTGGCCGACACTCAGGCCGTGCTGGATACACCTATCGGCCGCGTCGAGGGGCGGGTGAAAGGCCCGTTGCGTGTGCGCGACGAAGCGCTGCTGCTGGTGCGGCCGGAACGCATCGCGCTCGGTGGCGACGGTGCCAATGCCGTCCCCGTCCGCCTCGCCGCCCGCAGCCTCGAAGGCGCCTCGGTGCATCTACAATGCGCCGCGGCCGGACAGACGCTTACCGTTACCGTGCCGAACGGCCCGGCGGTACGCGAACTGCCGGATGAACTGACGCTCTCTTTCGGCATCGACGACGCGCTCGTCTACCCGCTGGGGCCGGTGGCCCATGGGTAGTCTCTCGCGCGCTTATGGCCGGCCGCTGGCCACCGTTATCGTCGGCATCGCCATCGCCTGGGTGCTGGTGCTGATTCTTGTCCCCCTGGGGGCGATGGTGGAGCAGTCGCTGTGGTGGCGGGAATCGAAGGGCGACGTGTCGCTCACCATTGACCGGCTCTACAATGACATCTCGCTGATGGAGCTCGACCGGCAAAGCGAAACCGACCCGGCGAAGAAGGCGAGCCTCGACCAGAGCGTCTCGGAAAAGCAGGCCGAGATCGCCACGCTGGAAGCGCAGGAGAAGAACCCGCCGAAGAGCTACGGCATCGCCAACTTCACCCGCATGAGCGGCCTGCATTTCTACATCTTCGTGCGCACCATCTTCTACGCTTTGTTGGTGACGGCACTGGCGCTCGTCGTCTGCTACCCCGTCGCCTATGTCGTGGCGCTGGCGAGTGGCCCGCGCAAGGCGATCATCCTGATGGTCGCGCTGATCGTCCCCTATGCCATCAACGAATTACTGCGCGTCTATGCCTGGCTCATGATCCTGGACTATCGCGGCGTCATCAACGGCGTGCTGCAATGGATGGGGTTCATCAATCTCGATGCGCGCGAGTGGATCCCGTTCCTGGAGAATCCCTCCGCCGTCTTCCTGGCGATGATCTACACCTACGTCCTGTTCATGGTGTTCCCGATGGTGAACACGCTGGAGACACTGGACCGCAACCAGATCGAAGCCGCGCGCGACCTCGGCGCCTCGACGCTGCGCATCCACCGCCGGGTCATCATCCCGCACGCCAAGCCGGGCATCGCGGTGGGCTGCATCATGACCTTCATGCTGTCGGCCGGCTCCTATTCCGTGCCGGCGATCATGACGCGCGGCCAGGGCGGCGACTGGTTCAGCCAGCTCGTGTACCGGCAGTTCTATGAGGCGAACAACTGGAACATGGGTTCGGCCTATGCCGTGTCGCTGCTCGTGGTCTGCACCGCCTTCATCCTCCTGATGATGCGCTTGTTCGGCGTCGGGCTGAGGGACATCGCGAAATGAGCACCGCCACGGAGAGTGCCGGCGCGCGGCTGGTGCTGAACATCTATATCGCGCTTTTCGTCCTCTACCTTTTCCTGCCTCTGGCGGTGATGTCGGC
Source organism: Ancylobacter polymorphus (assembly GCF_022836935.1). Lineage (NCBI taxonomy): Bacteria > Pseudomonadati > Pseudomonadota > Alphaproteobacteria > Hyphomicrobiales > Xanthobacteraceae > Ancylobacter > Ancylobacter polymorphus. The sequence goes on from NZ_CP083239.1 coordinate 3,701,337, forward strand.
GGCGGCGTTCAATTCCTTCGACTACCCCTCGGTGACACAATGGCAGGGCTTTACACTCAAATGGTTCGTCGCCCTCGCCCATGACCAGCGCCTTCTGCAGGGGCTCGTCAACTCGGTGCTGGTCGCGCTCGGGGTAATCGCTGTGTCGATACCCGCCGGCCTGTCGGGGGCGCTGATCCTCACCCGGCTTGGACAGCGTTCCGGGACGGTTCTCTATTCCGTGCTCGTCTCCCCCGTGCTGACGCCGGGAATCATCCTCGGCATTTCCAGCCTCATCTTCTGGCGGGAATTCGGCGTACCGGGCGGGCTGTTCGTCGCCGTCATGGCGCAGTCGAGCTTCATTGCCTCCTACGCGATGCTGCTTTTCCTCGCCCGACTGCAACGGCAGGATCGTACGCTGGAGGAAGCGGCGCTCGATCTCGGCGCCAGTCACACCCTCGTGTTCCGCCGCATCACCCTGCCCTTCCTGGCACCGACCTGCTTCACCGCCGCCGTGGTCGCCTTCCTACAGTCCTTCGAGAACTACAACACGACGGTTTTTGCCATCGGCGGTGAATGGACCCTGGTGACCGAAATCGCCTCGCGCCTGCGCTTCGGCCTGTCCCCCGTGATCAACGTGGTCGGTGTGATCTTCGTGGCGCTAACGCTTGTCGCCGCTATTGCCTATGTAGTGCTGCAAAAGAAGCCGAAGGCCTAGGCTCAGGACCTATTAATTGCGTTCTGGATGTGATTCACAGTCTCCATTGAGGAGGCTGTGATGGGTGATTTGTTCTTGCTGAGCGAGCGGCAGATGGCTCGGATCTCGCCGTTCTTTCCGCTGGCCCATGGGGTGCCGCGCGTCGATGACCGCCGGGTGGTGAGCGGCATTGTCTATGTGATCCGCAACGGGTTGCAGTGGAAAGATGCGCCGAAGGACTACGGCCCGCACAAGACGCTGTACAACCGCTTCATCCGCTGGAGCCGGCTCGGGGTCTTCGACCGTATCTTCTCCAGCCTCGCCGGCGAAGGGCCCAAACCCGAACGGGTGATGATCGATGCCACGCATCTGAAGGCCCACCGCACGGCGGCGAGCCTGCTCAAAAAGGGGCTGTTCCCCGTCGTATCGGGCGCACCAAAGGCGGATTGAACTCCAAGCTCCACACCGTCTGCGACGGCGCGGGCCGTCCGATCATCATGCTGCTGACGGAAGGCCAGATGAGCGACCACAAGGGCGCCCGCCTCGTCCTCAACGCGTTGCCGCCGGCCAAGACCCTGATCGCCGACCGGGGTTATGACAGCGCCTGGTTCCGGGAGGCGCTCGCCGACAAGGGGATCACGCCCTGCATTCCTTCATCGCGGAGCCGCAAGCGGCCTTATCCCTACGACAAAACCCTCTACCGCCAGCGTCACAAGGTCGAGAACCTGTTCGCAAAGCTCAAGGACTGGCGCCGTATCGCCACACGCTATGACCGATGCGCACACACCTTCTTCTCGGCCATATGCATCGCAGCCACCGTCATCTTCTGGCTTTGAAATCAATGAGTCCTGAGCCTAGCTTCGCTCCCGACCCTCCGATTCAAGATACTGAGCCGGCTATCATCACCCGAACGTGATGGCTCGCGCCGTGACGTGCTCACGCTGCGGCACTAGCCTGCGCCGCATCCCAGCGACCATACGCCAACATAACGGAGCCAGCGATGAGCCAGATGTCCCGCCGCCATGCGCTTGCCGGTGCCGCAGGCCTCGCCGCGATGCCTGCCGCCCTGCCTCTGCTTGCAAGCGTCTCCCCAGCCACAGCGCAAACCGCCACAGGCCAGCAGGTGCCGGGGCTTTATCGCTACCGTGTCGGCACGGCCGAGATGACCGCGGTGAATGACGGCATGCGAACCTTCCCGCTTGCCGACGGCTTCGTGCGTAACGCCTCCCGCCAGGAGATCAATGCCGCGCTGGAAGTTGCATTCCAGCCGAAGGACACGATGTCGATCCCGTTCAATCCGCTGCTCATCAATAATGGCGGCAAGCTCATTCTCATCGACACCGGCAATGGTCCCCAGTCCGGCAATGCGCCGGTCGGGCGGTTGCAGGCCAATTTGGCTTGGGCAGGCGTCAAGCCGTCGGACATCGAAACAGTGGTCATTTCCCATTTCCACGGCGACCATATCAATGGGCTGCGCACTGCCGATGGCGGGCTCGCCTTCCCCAACGCGGAAATCCTGGTACCGGAAGCGGAATGGGCATTCTGGATGGACGAGGGCGAGATGAGCCGCGCGCCAGAAGCACTGAAGGGCAACTTCACCAATGTCCGCCGCGTTTTCAAGGATATCGAGAGCAAAGTTGCGCGCTATGGCTGGGACAAGGAGATCGTCCCTGGACTGACGAGTGTCGACGCTGCTGGCCATACGCCCGGCCACACCGCCTTCATCTTTGCCTCAGGCAATGAGCGCCTGTTCATCCAGTCCGACACCACCAACACACCGATTCTGTTCGCTCCCCATCCGGAATGGCAGGTGCAGTTCGACATGGACGGACCGAGGGCCGTGCAGACCCGCCGCCGTATCTACGACATGGTGGCGGCGGAGCGGCTTCAACTCACCGGCTACCACTACCCCTTCCCCGCCACCGGATTCATCCGCAAAGAGGGGGAGGGTTACGCCGTTGTGCCAGCACTCTGGCGCCCGGTGCTTTGACGCCCGGCGAGGGTCGTGACTTGGCAAGACCGGCGGGGCGAGGCTATGTCTCGCCCCACCTTTTCGGAATCGAGGACCGTCCATGTCCGACACTCTTCCCGACCGCCTGTCGAGCGACCCGAACAGCCCGTTCCACAATGCAGAACTGCTGGAGCGCGGAGTCGGCATCCGCTTCAAGGGCGTGGAAAAGACCAATGTCGAGGAGTACTGCGTAAGTGAAGGCTGGATTCGCGTCTCAGTCGGCAAGGCCAAGGACCGCGCCGGGAACCCGATGACGGTGAAACTGGTCGGGCCGGTCGAACCTTATCTACGCACGCCGGACGAGTGAGCGTCTCGACGGCACCCTGCGCAAGCGTGTAGACCAGCACGCCGACGTCGCCGCCTTCCGGCCTTGACGCCTCAGCTATCGGGCAGTCCGCATGAATGAAGTCGCCCGCCCCGCCGGTCCGAGCCATGCCGCGGTTGACGCGTCAACCGCCTTGAGCCGCATCGCCTTCGTAGCAAGTGAAGCGCCGGACGCGCTTCAGGCCCAAGGACTGCTCACGGCACGCTATGGCACCGTGCCGGCGGAAGACGCCGATGTCGTGGTCGCACTTGGTGGCGACGGTTTCATGCTGCAGACGCTGCACCGCTTCCGCGACAGCGGCACGCCGATCTACGGTATGAATCGCGGTTCGGTCGGCTTCCTCATGAACAGTTTTCGCGAGGAGGACCTGCCCGCGCGTATCACCGCATCGCAGCGGGTGGTTATCCATCCGTTGATGATGGAAGCGACCGACATAAAAGGGCGCCAGCACCGCGCCTGGGCGATCAATGAAGTGTCGCTCATCCGCCAATCCTATCAGGCGGCGAAGCTGCGCATCGCCATCGACGGCAAGGTGCGGATGGAGGAGTTGATCTGCGATGGCGTTCTCGTAGCAACGCCGGCAGGATCAACGGCCTATAACCTCTCCGCTCAGGGCCCGATCCTTCCCATCGGCACACCACTTTTGGCGGTCACCCCCATTTCCGCCTTCCGGCCGCGCCGCTGGCGCGGGGCGCTCGTGCCTGACCGCGCCCGCGTCGACATTGCCGTGATGGAGTTCGAGAAGCGTCCGGTGAATGCAACGGCCGATCATTTCGAGGTGCGCGACGTGGTGGCGGTGCGCGCACGGCTCGATGCCAATTCCTCGATGACCATGCTGGTCGATCGCGATCACTCGATCGAGGAACGCATCCTGGCCGAACAATTCGGCTGAACGGCGCTTAGGCCGCGAGGGTCTGCCGTTCCGAGCGCTCGCGCGCCTCGCTCTGCCAGCGGTGCAGCATGCCGACGATGCGGTTGCCCTGCGCGCTCTCACCGGCCTCTTCATAAGCCGCGAGCACTTCGTCGAGAATGCGCAGGCGTAGCCGCGGCTCCTCATCGAGATCATCGACATAGGCTTCGGACTGAACGACGCAGAGCGCGGTGCGGAAGGCAATGAACGCCCCGCGCGGCATTCCCAGCCGGTCATAGAGCACGCGGAAGGCCTCGCCCGAACGGTCCGCCGCGAGAGCCGAAACGTGGTTGACGCCGATACCGGAGAGGACGGAGACCGCCTCAAGGAAAAGCCGCATCTGGCCCGACAGCAGCGAACGCAGCACCAGCGCCGAGGTCAATTCACCCCTGGCCTGCAGGTCCTGAACCAGAGCGCGGGTCTGCGTGAAATCCGTGGCCGCGATCTGGGTCACCGTGGCCTGGTCGGCAGCCTCGCGCGCCAGCCTCGCGGCTTGCTGAGGGGAAAGCCACTGGCGCTCCTCGACAAAGGCCGACAACGCTCCGGCCACCACACGGATCAACGCCTGATGCGCCGCCGCCGGCAGGTCCGGCCGGCAAAGCAGCGCCTCGCGTACTTCCGGCACCCGTCCAAAACGCGACACGATATGACCGAGGGCGAAGCCCGGCACGTCCGCCGTCGGGTTGCTCACCAGCGCCAGCACGGCCTCGACACCGCCGACCTCCGCCAGCAAGGCGGCGACGGGCGCCGGCAGGCTCGCCCGCCGCGCAATCGCCTGCTGTTTGTCGGCCTCGCCATCCGCGCAAAGGGCAATGAGTTCACGCACATTAAGTACGGCTGAATGTTCCAGCATCGTCTCGCCCGCCGCCCCTGGGAGCCGCGCAAGCTGAAGCGCCACATCGGCTGGCACGAGAGGGTAGCGGCACAGGGCTGAAGCGAGCTGAAACTGGACCATCGGCGAAGGGTCGGCCACCAGCGCCGGGAGGGCCTCATCGATCTCGGCGCGCTCGGTCGCGCCCAGCTCGGGCCGCACATAGGCGCGGGCCAGAGCCGCGACCGCCCTGGCTCGCGCCTCCTCCGGAGCGGTCTGCGTCCAATCCAGAAACTGCCGCACGATCATCGCGCACTCCCGGCCCGGTTCATCACGACAACGAGCCTGCACCGCGGCAACTTAAGAAAGCGTTGACCATAGAAGACGGGACGGCCGGCTCTCAGTCGCCGCTGCCGTCCTGCCCCTCCAGCGCATCCGGCGTCACCTGATCGCCGACGCGTACCTCGACCGACTCGTTCTTGCCCGTCTCGACGGTGAACACCTTCGAGTAGGTCTTGCCCTGATAACGAGCGACCGCGGTGTATTCGCCTTCGGCCAGCACGAAGGTCGGCTCGGGACTGATCGATTCCTTGACGCTGTCGCCACCCGGCGTGCCGATCGACCATTGCGTCTCCGGCATAGGATCGCCTCCGGCCACTTTCACCAAGCGCAGCGTCACCTCGCCCGCGCGGTGGTGCAGCGTCGCATCCGTCACCTTGCCCGCCGCCACCGCGAGATCCGCCTGGATCACCGCATTGCCGTCGCCATAGGTGGAGACGACATAATAGTCGCCGGCCGGCAGGATAATGAGATCTCCCGGATTTGCGCCGCGGTAATAGGGACGGCTCGACGCCCGTCCCTGCAGGAAGCTGCCCTCGAACAGATCATAGGTGACCTTGTCCGCCGGCACCGGCTTTTCGCCGACATCACTGTGCAGTGTCACCGCACCCGCCGGGACGACGAGTTGCTCGCGCCGCGACTCCTCGCCGACCACGATGCGCCGCGCGACGCTGGCGAGGCCATAGGCGACATGCACAACATAACCACCGGGCGAAAGGAAGAACACCGGCGCGGGATCGGCAGCTTCTGCCACCAGCGGATAGGCACCGGACGCTTCCGGGCGGTCGGCGAAGACGCGCCAGACGAGACCGCGCGGAATCAACCCGTCCTTGTCGCCGAACCGGGCACTCATGCCGATCGCCACCTTTCCCGCCGGCGGCTGCGGCAGGATCGTGTGCGGGTCGCCCCCTTCGGCGCGTCCGGTGGCGGGTATGCGCGCCGCCGGCCCCGCCGCGCCTGAAGGCGCCGGAGACGGCGCCGGGGCGCCGACAAAAGGCATGGCGCGGGAGGGCTGAAACGGCGCCGGACTGAAAGGCTGAGCTGATTGCCCTGGGGACGGCGCCTGGAAGGGGGCGAGTTGCGCAATGTTCCCCGTCGGCGACGAGGGCGTCACCTGCGCCAGGGCACCGCCGCCGGAAAGGACGATGGCGGCAATGCTCAAAACCTCCGCGCATCGACGAACGAATGCGCCGGAACCAAGCGTAAGCGCTCGCCGGGTGGGGCCAAGGAACCGTAGCACGAGGGGAACGACATGTTGCGACATAGGCGCTGTAGGTGCCTTCAAACGGAGGCGAATTCAAGTCATCGGGATGCCGGATGACCGCCGCCCGACGCCCCCTGCTTCGCGCCCATCCGGGAATGCTGAAAAGAACGAGGCTCACGCTGCTGCGCCCCGACGGGACGCGGCTTCTCGGGTGGAATAGACCGCGTGGCGCCCACAGCCGACGCCACGTATTGCGCGACGCGCTCCAGCGGTCCGTGTCGCGCTTGGCGCCACCGAAATCAGAACCGCGAAGGCACGACGAAGCGGCGCCCGCCCCCGCCTGAGACTGAAGCGCTCCCGGCGAGCACTCCGCTGTTTCACCGGAACTGGCTGGCAATCGCGTTCCGAGTGGACATGAACAGAGCCCTCCGCAAAGAAGCCTCGCAAAGCGTCGACTTCCATATCGGAGCTACCGCATGCCCCGCTGCGCCGCCGTCACCAATTCCGGCGGGAGGTCGCGCCTCGCCTTCGACGGGATCATCAGCGGAGCGGCGAGGAGCCCGCATTGCGGCTGGGCTTCGCCCGCTTTACGGTGGCGGGATGCGGACGCGCTGCAAGCTCACCGCGCTAGCGCCGCAGGAACCCTCGCGGCGCTATCAGCGCAAACGGCCGGATGCCCCCTGCATCTCGACATCGAAAAGATGCTCGCCCACCTTTAAAAGGCGTCGGTCATCGCATCACCGGCAAACCGTGGGAAACCGGCAAGGGCGTCGGCTATCACGTCCTGCACGTTGACTACCGACGACCGCCCCCTCTCGCCTGTGTGCAAATGCCACCCGATGAGCAACGCTGTGCGACGGCGTGCCTTTTTCTACCACGCTGGCCCCGAATCTGGGCACGCAGCGCCTGTATCCCGCAAGTGGCTACCGACCATGAGCCAGAGATAGCGCCAGACTGTTCCGCGATGCGTCGGATGCTGGGATCCAACATATCCGCACTGGGCCCTACACGCGAAGACCAACGGCGCAGCCGAGCACTTCATCCGCTTCCTGCTGTGAAATGGCCTTTCATACCCGTTCCGATCCGTCCATCGAAGGGCCGCGAACCTGCCAAGAGGGATTGCCCGCCTAACGCGAGAGGCCACGGCCTGGCCTCGCCCGAAGGACGCAGTTCGCTCTTCCCAGGAACAACCTGGCGAGAAGTCACATCCTCGAACTTCAAGAGTCGGCTCGCGCGCAGAGCTTCACGCTCGTCCCTCCGCCCCCGCCGGCCGGACGCCTCTCGGATCAGCGGATGGTCCCGTCTTCGGGAGAATGTGACCAAGCCCTATTATTATCGCGTTGTGATTCTTCGAGCCGCATTCCCGCGCCCGTGAACGGCCGGCCCCGCCCCTCCCCGGCGGCTCACCTCGCTACCTCGTCGCTCTTCCAGCGCGCTTACAGTGGACTTTTGCCAATGACTGCCGACGGCTCCACCCTCGACCTGCTCCGGACACGCAAGAGCCCCAAGGTGTTCGACCTCACTTTCCCGGGCCCGAATGAGATCGAGCTCGATTCCATGTTGGCCATAGCGACGCGCGTACCGGATCACGGCAAACTTGCGCCGTGGCGTTTCATCGTGTTCGAGGGCGAGGCACGGGCGCGCGCCGGCGATGCCATCGCCGCCGTCTTCGCCATCGACAACCCCGAAGCGGAGCCGGAGCGGATCACCCTTGAACGCAACCGGCTCTGCCGGGCTCCACTCGTGATCGCCGTCGTTTCACGAGCGGCGCCGCACGCCAAGATTCCGGAATGGGAGCAGACCCTGTCAGGCGCGGCGGCCTCCACACTCCTGCTGCTCGCCGCACACGCGCATGGCTATGCCGCCACCTGGCTGACGGAATGGTACAGCTACGACCCACGCATACGCGCCACGCTGGGCCTGTCGGACGCGGAGCGCTTCATCGGATTTCTCTACATAGGCACGCTCGCCCGCCCGCAGGAGGATCGCCCTCGACCGGCCCTCGCCGAACTCGTCACGCGGTACTGATCCATGTTTTACGAACCCGCTCTCGGCAATCATGGCCTGCCGCACAACCCGCTGAAGGCGCTCGTGGCGCCGCGACCGATCGGTTGGATTTCGACATTGTCTCCGGACGGGACGCCCAATCTCGCTCCCTACTCCTTCTTCAACATCGTCAGCGAGAACCCGGATATCGTGATGTTCTCCAGCGCGGGGCTGAAGGACACTGTGCGCAACGCGATGGCGACCGGGGAGTTTGTCTGCAATCTCGCCACGCGCGATTTGATGGATCAGGTGAACATCACCTCGACTCCACTGCCGTCTGGTGAAAGCGAGTTCGACCTGGCGGGACTGGCCCAGGCGCCCTGCCGCCTCATCCGCCCGCCACGCGTCGCAATGTCCCCCTGCGCTCTCGAATGTGTCTGGATTGACACAGTCGAAATGATCGATCGCAGCGGCCGGCGGGCCGGATATCATGTGACCTATGGCGAGATCATCGGAGTCCATATCGATGATCGATTCATTGAGGAGGGACGTGTCTGCACCGAAAAATTGCAGCCTCTCTCCCGTGCCGGCTACTTCGACTACGCGTGGATCGACACCGTCACATCCGTGCCACGCCCCCGTTAACGGCCCATCCGGCGTACGCCGCGACCGACGCGCGCCTCCCCGCTCACCCCTTCGCCATAGCTTGCGTGACGTGCCTAGCAGGCAACCGCCTGCACATAGCCGGTAGCGGCGTAATCGAGCATCACCCGATCGCGGGTCATCAACCGGTAGCCCTGGTCACGTGCTGTCGCGATCAGCACACGGTCAACAGGGTCGAGAGGCGGCAAGCCCGGCAGGAAGGATGAGGCGATCAACGTCTCTGGATTCATGAGCGCGATGCTCATGCCAGGCAAGCCGGCGAGCGCTGCAAACCACTTCGCCGGCTCCATCGCCAGCCTTACGCGGCCCTGCTCTACCAGACGACCGAGTTCCCAAGCGGACATCGGTGAAATCGAAATTGGCGCCCCGCGTAGCCGAGCTTCGATCAACGTACCCCTAGCCTCGTCAGAGATCGGTGCCCCCTGCGCTACCCAAAGTGCGGCGCAGGTATCGAGAAGAAGCGGCATGCTCATGACTAGTTCTCCTCCGTCCACTCACGTCCATCCAACGGACTATATTCCTTCGATAACTCTTCCGACGACGATAGGCGCTCCGTCTGCCAGGCGCCGTCTGACGGCTGGACCGGATGCATCGATGCTGCTTCACCCACCCCGTCGTAGAGATAGATAGGAGCCGTGCTGGGCAACGTCAGATCAGTTCCAGGTTCGATATGAACCGTCCCTTTCAACCCCCCGAACAACCCAGCTAAGGGAGACCCCGTCGACGCTGGCGCAACCCGACTCGCATCGCCTGTCGGGAGCTGCGGAACGCTACGCGCGAACACCAGCCTGCGCGCTGTCATGTCTACGTCCTCAGATCGAAACCCGGCAGCCAGCCATGCCTTGGTCATCACACTGTTGGTTGGGTTGTTGCTCCACCATGCTCGATGATTGAACGCCGATTGTGGAAGTTTTGATCCAACAATCCGCTCTATATCCTCAAATGACATTGATATTCTTGGCTGCGTGCGACTCGCCAAGAACGTCGTCAGGGAACTGTATTTAGACATAGTGAGACCCCTTCAATCGCCGTATGTGGGCCTTATAACTAATTTACTACCTTTTCTCAATATGCTCAAAAGGCGGCGCACCACCCAGAGATACGCGACTCCCCCTCGATGCGACCCCTTCGTACTCGTGCCGCAGCCAAGCCGCCTTCGACGGAAATGTCGCAAAACGCCTCATCTACATTAAAACACACACACAAAAACACCACACACCTTGACCTCCCGATTAGCGCGATCAGTTTGTTTGATTCTCTCACTAAAATCTTGTTTCTATTGGCTTTATATGAGTTTTCAGAATGGACAAGCCATCGACCCTCCACCGACTTTGGCCCCATACTAACTTTATAGTGCATACATTATATTAACTAACTCCGGGGTTGCGAATGCCTTGCACACCGAACGCCCCTCCTGGTTGAGCGCCAGACGAACAAGGAGCGGTTAGAGTATCCGAGCAGCGCACGTCACATGCATATGACCCGCCCCAACCAAGAGCAGCCCACCCCATGCGATTAGGCTCCCTGGCAGGCCCAGGCACACAAAAACCCGACGGCTTCCGCTCTAACACCTTACTGTTGGCCTATATGCACTGGGGGATTCATTGATTTCATATTTTAGTTGCAATTTTTTTGATATCTATTTGTATAATATCTCTTATCATCGTTCTCAACGCTCCCCTCCCGACGATGCGTATCTGACCGCCCGCAATGGGTGTGGCGTTTATACATACGCAACGGACACACACTGTTCCATCAGACGACATATTGCTATGCGCTTGAAGTCAGAGATAGGCACTGATCTGAGCCTGGAACTTTGACTGCAGGTCGCCGGACATCCTGCGGCAGAGACAACCACCACCTGCCGTGCGGCAACCAGTTGTTTACCAAAACTGTGTTAAGATTCCCGAAATGAGACCGAAGGGGTTGCCATATGCCTGAGCTTCATCGTCGTGCTGTTATTGGGCTGTGTGTAGCCAGTGCGGCAGTCGCCTTGGGAGGGTGCAAACGAGCCCCTACTACCGGCACCACTCTATCGTCGGCCAGTGCAAACCCGACCGCTATGCTCTCGGGTCGTTATGGTGCCGTGGCGGATAAATTTCCTATTTCGGCCGTCGATATCTCGCAGATGAATCCAACCTATCTGCGCCGCGAGGTTGTCTATCAATCGCCCTATCCGGTGGGGACGGTTGTGATCGATCCGGCTGCGCACTTCCTTTACCTGATCCAGCCAGGTGGCACCGCGATGCGCTACGGTGTCGGTGTGGGCAAGGAAGGTTTCGGCTGGTCCGGCGCCGCCACGATAAACTCGAAGCAGGAGTGGCCGGATTGGTATCCCCCAAAGGAAATGATCCAGCGACGCCCGGACATTCAGGCGCAACTCACTAAGCTGCAGGGTGGCGACGGAGTGCCGGGAGGCTTGTCCAACCCGCTAGGTGCCAGGGCGATGTATCTCTGGCAGGACGGAAAAGACACACTCTATCGTATCCATGGTACGTTGGAGCCCGAGACGATCGGCACAAATGTCTCTTCGGGCTGCATCCGGATGATCAATCAGGATGCTATTGATCTCTACGGGCGCGTGGGGGTGGGTACGAAGGTCGTCGTGCTTGGGTCAAAGCCCGCCAGCTAAAGCCGCGCAGCTGGTATCTGCCGCTGCAATCTTCGCGCGTGTGGTAGATTAGCCTTTCCGTGAGCCGTGCAGGGACTCGTTTGTGGTATTTGAGCGACACGCTAACGGCTCAGCCAATCCTCGAGGCGGTCAGATGAGTGGCAGAATCATCACTATCGCGCAGCAGAAGGGTGGATCCGGCAAGACAACGCTGGCTGCCCACCTTGCTGTGGCTCTTTCACAACGCCCTTTGGAAGGAGAGCCGACCCGCGTGGCACTCCTCGACTGCGACCCTCAGGGGAGCCTGGGCGAGTGGTTCGAGGTTCGCGAAAGAACTCTCGGAGACGAAGCGACCGGCCTCTCATTCCGCACCGCGTCAGGCTGGGGCGCCCGACGTGAGGCACGCAGCCTCGCCCGCGATCACCATTTCATCATTATCGACACGCCCCCGAAGTCGGATGTGGAGTCGCGTCCGGCTATCGAAGTGGCCGATCTGGTGGGGGTGCCTGTCCAGCCAACTCCTGTCGATTTATGGGCCACTCGGCCGACACTGGAGATGATCAACAAGGAGGGAGCCTCCTGCCTTCTGGTCATCAATCGGGCCCAACCCCGCGCCGCCTTGACCAAGGAGATCGCCTCCGCCATCGAAGCCCTGGCCCATCCCGCGGCTCACGCACGGCTCGGCAATCGCGTTGGCTTCGCCGCCAGCATGGGACAAGGCTTGACGCTGCTTGAGACGGAGCCAGGCTCCAAGGGCGCTTTGGAAGTGGAGGCGCTGGCAGCAGAGTTCATGGCTCTGCTCCGCCGTTAGGCGCATTCGCCCGGAAGCCAGTGGTGGCGGTAATTTTACGGCTCGCTGCGATGCCCAGCTCCCCGAGCCGCGCAGAACGGCGCAGAAGCGCTCCCGTCCGGCGCCCCCTCCGCCTCTGCGGATGCGGCCGATTGAATCGTTGCCTTTGCCGAGTCAGCCTCTCGCAGATGTACGGCATGCCGTGTTTGACGGCTGCGTTTTGGAACGCGCCGCTAGGCCAAATATCCGGCAAGGGTCGCGCGACCGCCGCTCTGCGATGAAGGCCTCGTCGCGCGCACGCCTGCGAAGGCAGCCGCTTGGCGAGTCGGCGCTCGGCGGTATCCACGCGGCGCGGGCGAGCCCAGTGCGGGGCGAAGGCTGGGCGGCGCGACCACCGTTTCAACCAGCGTCGCCCTGGTAGCGGCAGGCTTGGCAACGGTGAGGAGATAGTCCGACCATGCTCAGGCGACCACGCTTAGAATGCGCTCGCGAGCATTGATGGACAGGCAGCGGTGCCATCATCAAGAGCCGTCGCAAGGCCCTTCCTGCGCCGACGGACCCAGCCGACCCGCCGGGGCACAGCCAACCGCGCTCCGAGCCACTGCGGCAAGGCGAGCGTTGTCTCGCTGTTGCCCCACCTTATGCGCCCGTAGAGAAAGTCGCCCGAGGCGCGACCGAGGCCCGGACCGTAACGGGTAGCGAATGGGGCGGACGGCACGCGAACTCGCCCAGCATTTGCGCCGCGCGCGTAACAAGACGTCAGCAAAAAGGGCGGATCGGCACCTTCTGCCGGTGCCGAACCGCTGCGGCGATCCGGCCAGCGACGCCTTGGAGGGAGTTCGCGACATGCGCCTCTTGTCCAGCGCGACGCAGGCGTGCGTCCAAGCAGCTTGGGCTGGATAAACGGCCAGCCATGGCGCAGATGTCGACAGCCCGAGCGGCGCGCTACGGGCAGGGCGCCGGCGGCGGCCCTTCCGCGCCCATTCAGCACCGTGCAGCTTCCGGCCTCACATCGCCGGAGGGGCAATCCCGCGCGTCGGCGGGTGTCAGCGGCACAATGAGGCAGCGACATCAGTGCCAAGGTCGAAGGCGGCTCCGGAGGCGTGCCACCACGCCGGTGTGGCGGCAGCGCTGTCATGCCCGACGTCTAACAGAGCCCCCCGTTTTGCACGCTTCCGTCATTTGCCCAAAGCGGCCCGGGAGCGTCTCTTTGGCCTTGCGACCGCACACGCTTCCGGCTGGCGGCGACGATGGAACTTTTGGTCGCCTCAGCTGTCATGGCGGGTGGGAAGGACCTCAGCGGGGGCAGCCTTCCGTGTGGGCATTGCGAGGCCGGAAGGGAAGCGGCAAGCCTTTGGCTCATGCCGGAAATCGGCCCGGCTTGCGCGCGGAAATTTGCATTCTTCGGCTCACAAGGTTGACGCTTGCCCTTCAGACACGGCAATCAAGGGGAAGGCTCTCCTATGGAAAGCCGGCGTTCATTGTCGCTGCGTTAAGGTCTCGCCGGCAGAAGACCGTGCCCGCGGCCCGGGCTCGGAAACAGTAAGGGGGAGGAAACGGCTTGGCGTTTGAAAGGCGGACGAAGGGGCTCTGGCTTGTGCTCGCCTTTTGCGCGGCGCTGGTTCTGTCTGCCTTCCCCGTTCCGGCCTTTGCCCAGTTGTTCGGCGGCCCGCAGGATGAAACGAACGAGAACGGCGCCGCCGGTGGCTTCTTCGGACCGATCGTCAATCTGTTCAGCCCCAAACCGCTGGCGTCAGGCCCCCCGGCGCCGGACGCAACACCTTATACTGTGTCGCTCACGGTTACTGGCGGCGACAGCGCGCTGAGGGACCGCATTGAGGCGGCCTCCGTGCTTGAACGGCTCAGCGAGCGTCCGCCATCGGGCGCGGCCGGCCTGGTGCGCAGGGCGCTGGCCGATCATCGTGACATCAACGCCGCTCTGTACGCGGCGGGCCATTATGGCGGCATCATCCGCATCCGCCTCGCCGGCATCGCGCCGGACGCGCCGGACATCTTCCAGCGCGTCGAGGCGGCGCGGGCGAGCGGTCCGGTGCCCGTGGAGATCGACGTGCAGGCCGGACCGCTGTTCCAGTTCGGGCGCGTGGAACTGCTCGACGCCGCGAACCGGCGCCCGCTGGCGGAAGCGCCGTCACTGACGCGGCTGCGGCTGGAGCCGGGTGAGCCAGCCCTCGCGACGTCCATCGTCCGTGCCGAAGGCGCAATCATCGACCACTGGCGACGCATGGCGCATCCCTTCGCGCGCGTGGCGGATAAGGAGGTCGTGGCTGATCACAAAACGAATAAGGTGGATGTCACCTTCCTTATCGCTCCCGGCCCAGTGGCTACGTTCGGCCATTTCACTGTCGTCGGCGCCGATTTCCTCACGCCGGGCTTCATCGAAGAGCGTATCGAGATCACTCCGGGCACGCCCTATTCGCCCGAAGTGCTGGACCGTCTGCGCCGGCGCCTGCTGGAATATGAAGCCATCGCCAGCGTGCGCATCAACGAGGCGGACAGGCTGGCGCCCGATGGTAGCCTGCCGATCACCATCGAGGTCTCGGCGCGACTGCCGCGCTATGTCGGCTTCAGCGCCACCTATTCCTCAACGGACGGTTCGGCCATCAACGCCTATTGGGGACACCGCAACCTGTTTGGCGGCGGTGAGACTCTGCGGCTCGACGCGCAGGTATCGTGGTTTGGTGAGAAATCTGAAGCTGTGCCAAACGCCGATCCGTTCGGCTACAAGCTGGCCGCCACGTTCGTGAAGCCCGGCATCTACACCGCGCAGGATGATCTCGTCGCCAACGCCGCCGTGCTGCGCGAGGTGACAAACGCCTATGTTCGCGAGGCGGTAACTCTGCTCGCCGGCATTCGTCACCGTTACAGCGACGACCTCACGCTTCAGGTGAGCCTGGACCTTGAACAGTCGCAGGTGGAGGACAGTACCGGCACCAATGATTACGGCATTGTTGGCGTGCCGATCGAACTCACCTACGACAGCACCGACAGCAAGCTCGACCCGTCGCGCGGCTGGCGCGCCACGGCGACGGTGGAGCCTTTCGCCTATCTCGGCGATGCCGGCGCCGGTCCCACGCTGTTCCGCGGCTCCGTGTCGACCTATCACGCCTTCGACGAGAACAAGCGCTTCATCCTCGCCGGCCGCATGGCCGCCGGCAGCATCATCGGCGCGGGACTCTACGACGTGCCGCCGCAGCGGCGCTTCTATGTCGGCGGCGGCGGTTCGCTACGCGGCTATGACTACCAGTCCGCCAGCCCGCGCAATGAGGACGGCATCATCATCGGCGGGCGCAGCTTCTTCGAAGCGTCGGTAGAGGCCCGCCTGCGCGTCACCGACACCATCGGCATCGTGCCGTTCTTCGACATGGGTTCGGCCTTCGCCTCCGAATGGCCGGACTTCGATAGCATCAAGTACTCGGCGGGCATCGGCCTGCGTTATTACACCGCGATCGGTCCTCTGCGGGTGGACCTCGCCTTCCCGCTCAATCCCGGGCCCGAGGATGGTGATTTCGGAGTCTATGTCAGCCTGGGGCAGGCCTTCTGATGACGCGCGCGCTCAAAATGCTTGGAATGGTCCTGCTCGCGCTGCTGCTGGTGCTGGTCGGCGCCTTCGGCGCGCTGCAAACGCCGCCGGGCAAAGCGCTGCTCGCCAACATCGCCTCGTCGCTGGCCTCCTCTCCGGGACTTATCGTTTCCGTACGCGGCCTCAGGGGATTCGTGCCGTTCGATATGAGCGTGGAGGCCATTGACCTCGCCGATGCCGAAGGGCCGTTCGCCCGCATTGAGGACACCCGGCTCGAATGGCGCCCCCTGGCGCTGCTCTCCGGGCGTGTGGAGGTCACGTCACTGTCCGCGGCACGCGTCAGCCTGAACCGCCGCCCGGTGCTGCCGTCCTCGCCCGCAAATGCCAATGGGGGATCAAGCTTCGCCTTCCCCGTGCAGATCCAGTCGCTTGCGATCGCCGACATCACCCTCGCCGAGCCTGTGCTCGACCATGCGGCGCGACTGTCCTTCAGTGGCTCTGCCGACCTCGCCTCGCTGACACAAGGCCTGTCGGCGACCTTCGCGTTCGAGCGGCTTGATGCACCGGGCTCGCTAAAGGGTTCTGCCGGCTACGCACCGGAGGCCGGCTTCCTCAACCTGGACATCACCGCGCGCGAACCGGCTGGCGGTTTGATGGCGCGCGCCGCCGGTTTCGACGGCTTGCCCGAGATTTCAGCCGACGTGAAAGGCGCCGGGCCGCTGGATGCCTGGGACGGACATTTGCGCCTGCGCGTGGGCGATCTAGCGGAAGCCAGCGGCGCCGCGGGGGTTCGCGCGGTCGCCACCGGGCACAAGATCAACCTTGCCCTTGACGCGGATCTGGCGCGTATTTTGCCGGCAAATATATCGCCGCTCTTTGAAGGTCGCAGTGAGTTAGCCGGCTCAGGAACAGTGGATTCCGGGCTGAATCTGGCCATTGAGAGTTTTACGGCCCACACCGCAGGCTTCCAGGCTCGCCTGAGCGGCTCGCTGATGGCCGATCAGTCCGCCGATCTCGCCTTCGAGGCCCAATTGGGCGACGCCGCGCGCTATGCTGAGCTCGCGCCGGGCATAGACTGGCAGGAACTCGCCCTGTCAGGCACGCTCAAAGGTGCGGTGCTCCGGCCAACCGTCGAGGCGCGAATCACCGCCGCTCAGCTGGCAGGAAAAGACTACCGCGCCGCGGCCGCAGCCGCCACGGTCCGGACGTTGCCGGATGCGGGAGGCGCCCTCGCTTTCGCCATTGAGGGAACGGCGAATGGGCTGTCGGCGCCGGACCCGGACGCTGCCGCAGCGCTTGGCACCGAGGCACGCTTTTCTGCCTCGGGAACTCTCCCCGCCAACGGCGCCGCGGTGCTTGAGGCCGCTTCCGCCGATCTCGCGGCGATAACCGCACGCTTTGCCGGGCATGCCGACTCGCGCGCCATCGACGGTGATCTTAATGTCAGCCGGCTCAACCTTGCCGCCTTCTCACCGCTTGCCGGCCGTCCCCTCGCCGGTTCAGCCGTGGTCGACGCCCGGCTTTCCGCCTCCACCGATTTCAGCCGCGCCAGCGCCGTCGTAAAAGGCCGCGCGGAGCGGCTCGAGACGGGTATCGAGCGGCTCGACGCACTGTTGGGCCGCAGCGTCCGCATCGACGGCGCCCTCGCCCGCGACGGCGCCAACGCGCTGGCCGTGGACAATCTGAAGATCGATACCGATGGCATCTCTGCGACCGTCAATGGCCGCCTCGCCACGGATGTCGCCAACCTGACCGCCGCGCTTACCCTGGACGATCTGGCGCGGCTCGATCCGCGCCTGGCCGGCGGAGCCGAGGCCAACGCCGCCTTCTCCGGGACGCTCGAGGCCCTCGGCGTGACGGCGACGTTGCACGTGCCGAATGGCATGGCGGAAGGCCGGCCGCTGCGCGATCTCACAATCGACATCAGCGCAACAGACATTACCAGGCAACTCGCTGGCGCCTTCACCCTGGCCGGTGAGATTGGCGGCAAGCCGGCGCGCGGCATCGCCGCGCTGCGGACGCAGCCGGACGGAACCCGCCAGCTGTCAGGCCTCGATCTCGCCATCGGTTCAGTCACGGCCCGTGGCGACCTGGCGCTGAGCCCCGCCGGTTTGGCCTCAGGGAGGCTCGCGATCGTTGCGGGCGACCTCGCCGACATTGCCGCGCTCACCCTCACGGAGATG
Source organism: Ancylobacter polymorphus (assembly GCF_022836935.1). Lineage (NCBI taxonomy): Bacteria > Pseudomonadati > Pseudomonadota > Alphaproteobacteria > Hyphomicrobiales > Xanthobacteraceae > Ancylobacter > Ancylobacter polymorphus. The sequence continues at coordinate 3,719,387 of NZ_CP083239.1, forward strand.
GCGGGCGCGCTGAACGCCGATGTCACGCTGAGCGTCGCGCAGGGCCGCCAGAACGCCGATATACGCGCGAGCGCCCAGCAGCTGCGGGCGTTCGACCAGAGCGTCGGCTCCGCCGAGATCAATGGCCGCGTTCTCGATCTGCGCGGCGTGCCTATGCTGGATGGCACGGCGGCCTTGCGCGCCGTCTCGGTAGCGGACGTTGCCGTCGACACTGCAACCCTTCGGGCTACCGGTAACGCCACCGGCACCGACCTGACGGTGGAGGCGCTCACCCAGGGCACCAATCTGCGTGCCGGCGGCCGGCTGGAGCCACGGCCGGACGGCGCCCACCTCCGGCTCGACCGGCTCACCGCCACCCGCCCCGGGCTTAATGCGGCCCTAAGCGCGCCGGCCACCCTTACTCTCACGGGCGGCACCGTCGCCATCGACCGTTTCGCGCTCGCCGCCGGCGGCGGCACCGCCACGGTCTCGGGAACCGTCGGGGAGCGGCTCGACCTCGCAGTAGACCTCCGCGCTCTGCCGCTCTCGCTGCTCAATATCGTTGCGCCGGAAACAAACCTGTCCGGCACGCTGGCCGGCACCGCACGCATCGGCGGCACCGCCTCGGCCCCGACGGGACCGTTTGACCTGCGCATCACCCGCCTGAGCCGGCCCGACCTCGCCAGTTCCGGCGCCGGGCCGTTCGACATTGCGGCCAATGGCACGCTCGGCAATGGCAGAGCGCAGCTCAGGGCGACCATTGCGGGCACCAACCTGCAGAATTTCACCGTCAGCGGCTCGGTTCCGCTCGGGGCGGGCGATCTCGACCTCGCCTTGCGCGGCGCGATCAATCTCGCCATCGCCAATCCGATGCTCGCCGCCACCGGCGCGCGCATCACCGGCATCGCTAATGTCGACGCCACGCTGCGCGGCACTGCCGCCGCGCCTCGCGCGGGCGGCACGGTGCGGGTAAGCGGCGGGCGCTTCGACGATTCCGTCAACGGCGTGGCGCTCAGCAATATCGACGCCGTGCTCACCGGTACCGATCGCTCGGTCACGATCACCAGCTTCCGCGCCGCAACCACCAATGGCGGGAGCATCACCGGCCGTGGCAATGTCGCGCTCGATCCCGCTGCCGGCTATCCCGGCCGCATTGACCTTGATCTCGTCAACGCCGCGCTGGTGAACAGCGACCTCATGCGGCTGGTGGCGGAAGGTCGCCTCGGCGTTGAAGGCGCATTTCTCAATGGACCGCGTCTGACCGGACGGCTGGTGCTGCGCGCGCTGGACATCAACGTGCCGGACCGCTTCCCCGGTGGCGTGCAAGACCTCAATGTCCGCCACGTCAATGCCAGCGCGGAGTTCAAGCGCAAGAGCCCGACCGTCCAACGCCAACAGGGCCCCGCGCCGCCCGCGCGCAACGGCGTGGCGCTGGATCTCGTGCTGTCGGCACCGAACAACAATGTGTTTGTCCGCGGCCTCGGCATCGAGGCGCAACTCGGCGGCGAACTGAAGCTCACCGGCACGACACGCGCGCCGGTAACCCTCGGCGCCTTCCAGCTGCGGCGCGGCTCGTTCGATTTCGGTGGACGCCGTCTCACCTTCACGCGCGGCACCATCACCTTCACCGGCAACACCGATCCTGAGCTCGATTTCATCGCCGAGACGACCACGACGGATATCACCGCCCGGGTTTTGGTGTCCGGGCCGGCCTCCCGCCCCGTAGTAAGCTTCTCGTCGACCCCCACCCTGCCGCAGGACGAGGTGATCTCGCGTCTGCTGTTCGGCCGCTCCGCCGGCTCGCTCAATGGCGGCCAGGCGCTGCAACTGGCCCAGGCCGCCGCTCAATTCTCCGGTGGCGCCGGCGTACTGGAGAATGTGCGCCGCTCGCTCGGCGTCGACAGCCTCGAACTCGGCACCGATGCCGCTGGCACCGGCGGACAGGTCGGCCTTGGACGACGGCTCAATGACAACATCTATCTCGGCGTCCGCCAGGGCACGTCGGCGGGATCCAGCCGGGTCACCGTCGATGTCGACGTGACCCGGAACATTCGCCTGCAGGGCGCCACCGGCGCCGACGGCGCCGCCGAAGTCGGCATCGGCGCCCAGTGGGATTATTGATCGCTCAGGCCGGAACCGCTGCAGCCAGCCCGTAGCGGGCGGCCGGCCGGCTGAGCGATAGGCCGGGCATCATCCGCATCCGGTCATCCACCAGCACCTGCCAGGCGGCCATGTCGGGCAAGGAAGGAATGGTGATCGCCTCCCCCGCCTCGAGCCCGCGCAGCGCGGCTTCGACCAGATCGTCGGCAGACATCACCAATTCAGGCGGAAGTGCCGTCGCGTCGATGCCTGCACGGTCGAAAAATTCCGTGCGCGTATAGCCCGGCAGCACCGCCTGCACGCGCACCGGCCCGCCCCTCAGTTCACTCTGAAGCGATTGCGTGAAGGCCAGCACATAGGCCTTGGTGGCCGCATAGGCGCCAGGGAAATGCTCCGGCACCAGGGCAACGACGGACGCGATGTTGACCAGCGCTCCTTCGCCACGCTGGGCAAAGGCCGTGACAGCGGCCAGCGAGAGCCGCGTCAGCGCGGCAACGTTGAGCTGCACCATGGCATCGGTCTTCTCCGCCGCAGCGCCCAGGATCGGCCCCTCCGTGCCCATGCCTGCATTGTTCACCAGCACGGTGATCCCCTGATCCGAGGCGAGCCGGGCGGCAACGGTCTCGATGCCTTCGCTCCGCGAAAGATCGGCCACCAGCACCTCCGCCCGCCGGCCAGTCTCACCGGCAATGGCTGCCGCGAGCGATTCCAGCCGGGCTCCATCGCGGGCAACCAGCACAACGTCATGACCGCGTCGGGCGAGCTTCTCGGCATAGACCCTGCCAATGCCGCTGGAAGCGCCTGTCACCAGTGCGGTGTTTAGGGAGGAGGTCATGGTGGAGGTCTCCTGTCTGTCGCGGCCCGCATCGGGCCTCTTTCATGACCACCATCATTAATAAATTGCGCACGCTTGCGCCAGAGAGGCTGATCGGTTCTGCGTGCGGTTTCGTAAAAGTCACACAATGTCCGGAACGCTCATGCCCTCCTCCACTGAACGCCCCGCCCTTGTCTGGCTTCGCGACGATCTCCGTCTCGACGACAATCCCGCACTCGACGCGGCGCGGGCGAGCGGGCGCCCGCTGCTGCTTGTCTTCCTCCTCGACGAGGAAAGCCCCGGCCTGCGCCCGCTCGGTGGGGCCGCGCGCTGGTGGCTGGGCCGCTCGCTCAAGGCCCTGGCGGCCACCATTGAGGCCAAGGGCGGGCGATTGCTGCTGCGGCGCGGCGCGGCGCGCGTCGAGCTGATCCGCCTCGCCGGAGACGTGAACGCGCAGGCGGTCTATTGGAATCGGCGCTATGGCGCGGCCGAGATCACCGTCGATACGGCGGTGAAGTCCGCCCTTGCCGCGGCCGGCGTCGCGGTCGAGAGCTTCGGCGGCAACCTCCTCCACGAGCCCTGGACGGTGACAACGCAGTCAGGCGGTCCCTTCCGTGTCTTCACCCCCTTCTATCGCCGCGCGAGGATGCAAGCGCCGCGCACGCCGCCTCAGAACCGCCTGCCCTGGCGCTTCGCGCCCTACCCAGAGGCCGAGCGATTGGAGAACTGGGCACTGGAGCCCTCTCGGCCGGACTGGGCGGGCGGGCTGCGTGAGACGTGGACGCCGGGCGAGGAAGGCGCGCGTGACGCGCTCACCCGTTTCCTGGATGGCGGCATCGCGGGATACGCGGAGGAGCGCGATCGGCCGGACCGGCCGTCGACCTCCCGCCTCTCCCCACACCTGCGTTTCGGCGAGATGTCTCCGCACCGGATCCTTGCCGCCGTGCGGCACGCGGAAGCGGATGGAAGCGCAGCTGCGCGCGACGTGGAGAAATTCGTCAGCGAGCTCTATTGGCGCGAATTCAGCTATCACCTGCTGTTCCATTATCCGGATATCGGCACCGCCAACTTCAACGACCGTTTCGATGCCTTCGCGTGGCAGAACGCGCCTGCGCTGCTCCGCGCTTGGCGGCGTGGAATGACGGGCTATCCCATCGTCGATGCCGGCATGCGCCAACTCTGGCAGACCGGCTGGATGCATAATCGCGTGCGTATGGTGGCCGCCTCGTTCCTGATCAAACATTGTCTGACAGACTGGCGCCAAGGCGAGGCGTGGTTCTGGGACACGCTGGTGGATGCCGACCCCGCCAATAATCCCGCGAGCTGGCAATGGGTCGCCGGGTCCGGGGCCGACGCAGCCCCCTATTTCCGCATCTTCAATCCCGTCGCCCAGGGGGAGAAGTTCGATCCCGATGGCGACTATGTCCGCCACTACGTGCCGGAACTGACGGCGCTGCCCTCGAATGCCATCCACCGGCCTTGGGAAGCATCACCCGACGTGCTGCGCCGAGCAGGCGTGCGACTTGGAGAAACCTATCCCCGCCCCATCGTCGACCATGCCGCCGCCCGCGACCGCGCACTCGAACGCTTTCAGGCCATTCGCGGGGATTAGGCCGGCGCCCGGTTGCCGAGACGGGCATGCATCACTAACTTCGTGGACCGTCAATTCGGAAGAAGAAACAGGTCCATGGAAATCCGCAACGGTCTCGTCGAGGCGATCGGCAACACGCCGCTCATCAAGCTCAAGCGCGCTTCCGAGGCCACCGGCTGCACCATCCTCGGGAAAGCCGAGTTCCTCAATCCCGGTCAATCGGTGAAGGACCGCGCGGCCCTGTTCATCATTCAGGACGCCGTGGCGCGCGGCCAGCTTCGCCCCGGCGGTGTCATTGTCGAAGGCACGGCGGGCAATACCGGCATCGGCCTCGCGCTCGTGGGCAACGCGCTTGGCTTCCGCTCAGTGATCGTCATTCCCGAGACGCAGAGCCAGGAAAAGAAGGACATGCTCCGCCTCGCCGGCGCCACGCTCGTGGAAGTGCCGGCCGTCGCCTACGCCAACCCGAACAACTATGTGAAAGTGTCCGGCCGGCTCGCTGAGGCGCTGGCGGCAACCGAGCCGAATGGCGCGGTCTGGGCCAACCAGTTCGACAATGTCGCGAACCGCCTCGCCCATATCGAAACCACGGGACCGGAAATCTGGGCGCAGACCAATGGCAAGGTCGACGGTTTCGTCTGCGCCGTCGGCACCGGCGGCACGCTGGCGGGCACCGGCATCGCGCTCAAGGCGCGCAACCCGGCGATCCGGATCGGCCTTGCCGATCCCTTCGGCGCAGCGCTCTACAGCTATTACACCACAGGAGAATTGAAGGCCGAAGGTTCGTCGATCACCGAAGGCATAGGCCAGGGCCGCATCACCGCCAATCTGGAGGGTGCGCCGATCGACTGCGCCTATCAGATCGGCGACGCGGAGGCGGTTGAGATCGTGTTCGACCTGCTGGAGCATGAGGGTCTTTGCCTTGGCGGCTCCTCCGGCATCAACATCGCCGGCGCGATCCGGCTGGCGAAGGAGCTCGGGCCGGGCCACACCATCGTCACCATTCTTTGCGACTTCGGCACCCGTTATCAGTCGAAGCTCTTCAATCCCGACTTCCTGCGCGAGAAGGGCCTGCCCGTGCCGGGCTGGCTCGAGCGCAGCGTCGACGTTCCCAATGTACTGGTGTGATGGCAACGCTTCTGCTCTTTCGCGACGACGCCTACCAGACCGAAACCTCCGCCGTCGTCACCGCGCTGACGCCGGAGGGAGGCATCGTAGTAGACCGTACGGTGTTCTACGCCAGTGCCGGCGGCCAGCCGGGGGATCGCGGCGCCCTAATCCGCGCGGATGGCAGCGAGATTTGCATTGAGACGGCGGTCTACGGCCCTTCCAAGGTCGACGTGATCCATGTCCCGGCCCCCGCAGCCGAATTGCCCGAACTGGGCGAGGCCGTGACGTTGCGGCTGGATTGGCCGACCCGCCACAAGCGGATGCGCATGCACACCGCGCTGCATCTGCTCTCCGTCGCCCTGCCCTTTCCCGTCACCGGCGGGTCGATCGGTGAGGAAGAGAGCCGCCTCGATTTCGACATTCCCGATGCCGGCCTCGACAAGGACGCCATCACCGCCAAGCTGGCGGAAATGATCGCCACCGGCGCCAGAGTGACCGAACGCTGGATCTCGGACGACGAATTGCTCGCCAATCCCGGGCTGGTGAAGACCATGTCGGTCAAGCCGCCCCTGGGAAGCGGCAAGGTCCGCCTGGTCGAGATCGAGGGGATCGACCTGCAGCCTTGCGGCGGCACACATGTTCGCAGCCTCAACGAGATCGGCGCCGTGCAGGTGACCAAGATCGAAAAGAAGGGCCAGCAGAACCGCCGCGTGCGGCTGGCCTGGGCTTGATGTCCGCGCGCGGTTCCGGAGTACCCTATGCCCGAATCCGATCTGCCTGATGTCAGCCGCTTCGTTTCCACGGAATGGCTCGCCGCCCATCTAGGGGCGCCCAACCTGGTCGTGGTGGATGGCTCCTGGCACATGCCGGCGAGCGGCCGGAAGGCACGCGAGGAATATCTCAAGGCGCATATTCCGGGCGCGGTGTTCTTCGACATTGACGGCATTTCGGACCTGACGAGCCCGCTGCCGCACATGTTGCCCTCCGAGACTTTGTTCCGGGCGGCGATGGAATCGCTCGGCATCGGCCGGCAGATGAAGATCGTCGTCTATGACACGCAGGGCCTGTTCTCGGCGCCGCGCGTCTGGTGGACCCTGCGGGCCTTCGGCGCGGTTGATGTGGCCATTCTCGATGGCGGCTTCCCCAAATGGCTGACCGAAGGCCGCCCGACCGAGGCAGGCGAGGCCCCTTATCTTCCCGCCCGTTTCGACGCGAAGCTGGACACGAACTGGGTAGCCTCGCTCGACGATGTCGCCGCCCGGCTTGCTGACCGCAGTGCACAGGTGCTCGATGCGCGCGCGGCGGAACGCTTCCGCGGCGAGGCGCCGGAACCGCGCGCCGGTGTCCGTCCGGGGCACATTCCCGGCGCGCGCAACCTGCCCGTGTCCGAGGTGGTGAAGGATGGCCGGCTTGTCGATGCCGCTACCATCCGCCAGGCGGTGAAGGAAGCAGGCATCGACCTCTCCCAGCCCGTCATCACCAGCTGCGGCTCCGGCGTCACCGCCGCCATATTGTGGCTGGCACTGGACACGATCGGAACACCACCGGTCGCGCTATATGACGGCTCGTGGACCGAGTGGGGCGCCTCCGACAAACCGGTGGCGACAGGACCGGCGGACTGAGCAGGCACCGGCAGCTGTAGCTTTGCCCCAATGAAAAACGGCCGGAGCGCCCGAGCGCTCCGGCCGTTTCTGTTTCGCCCGCTCGTTCAGTGCAGGATCTGGCTGAGGAACAGCTTGGTGCGCTCATGCTGCGGGTTGGAGAAGAACGCTTCCGGCTCGTTCATCTCGATGATCTGCCCGGCATCCATGAAGATCACCCGGTTGGCCACCTGGCGGGCGAAGCCCATCTCGTGGGTCACGCACAGCATGGTCATGCCCTCTTCGGCGAGGCTCACCATGGTCTCCAGCACTTCCTTGACCATTTCCGGGTCGAGCGCCGAGGTCGGCTCGTCGAACAGCATGATCTTGGGCTTCATGCACAGCGCACGGGCGATGGCGACGCGCTGCTGCTGGCCGCCGGAAAGCTGGCCGGGATATTTGTTCGCCTGCTCCGGGATTTTGACCTTGCGCAGGAAGTGCATCGCCAGTTCGTCGGCATCCTTCTTGGGCATCTTGCGGACCCAGATCGGCGCCAGCGTCAGGTTTTCCAGAATGGTGAGATGCGGGAACAGGTTGAAGTGCTGGAAGCACATGCCGACCTCGCGGCGGATCTCGTCGATGCGCTTGAGGTCGTTGGTCAGTTCGATGCCATCGACGATGATCGAGCCCTGCTGGTGCTCCTCCAGCCGGTTGATGCAGCGGATCATGGTGGACTTGCCCGAGCCCGACGGCCCGCAAATGACGATGCGCTCGCCGCGATGCACCCTGAGATTGATGTCCTTCAGCACATGGAACTCGCCATACCATTTATGCACGCCGACGAGATCGACGGCGACCTCCCGTCCCGGGCGCGTATGGACGGCGGGGAGTTGGTCAGGGGAAACGGTCGAATGAAGTTCACTCATATTGGTTTCTCCGTTTCTCAATGCCGGTGGGAGGTGTTGAGCCGCCGCTCCACGAAGAGCGAGTAGCGTGACATGCCGAAGCAGAAGAAGAAATAGACCACGCCGGCAAAGGCGAAGCCCGTATAGAGCGTCACCGGCGTCGCCCAGTTGGGGTCGGTGAAGGCGGCACGCAGCTGGCCAAGGAAGTCGAAGATCGAGACGATCAGCACCAGCGTCGTGTCCTTGAACAGGCTGATGAAGCTGTTCACGATGCCGGGAATGACCAGGGTCAGCGCCTGCGGCAGGATGATGAGGCGCATCATCTGGCTCCAGGTCAGCCCGACCGCCATCGCTCCCTCATACTGGCCCTTGGGGATGGCCTGCAGGCCGCCGCGCACCACCTCCGCCATATAGGCAGCCGAGAACAGAGCGACGCCGACGAGCGCCCGCAGCAAGGCGTCCGGGTTCGTGCCCTGGGGCAGGAACAGCGGCAGCATGTAGGTGGCGAAGAACAGCACCGTGATCAGCGGCACGCCGCGCCAGAACTCGATGAAGATCACCGAGAGCAGTCGAACCACCGGCATTTGCGAGCGCCTGCCAAGCGCGAGCAGAATGCCGAGCGGCAGGGAGGCGACAATCCCGGTGACCGCGATCACCAGCGTCACCAGCAGCCCGCCCCACTGCCGCGTCTCGACATAGCTAAGCCCGACATCGACATCCCAGCAGAAGATGACCGCGCCGAGCGCCAGAAACACGAACAGGGTGGTGCGCGCGGCGGAACGGCCATCCCCCCCCAACAGTGCGATAAACCCGCCGATGGCCGCCATAAACAGCAGGGTCGTCAGCAAGAAGTCGACCCAGAAGGCGAGGTTGATGCCCCCCAGTTGCGCGTCACCGACAAACGGGCGGATCAGGCCGAAGCGCTCCAGCAGGAAAGCCGAAGCGTTGATGTTGCCGCCGGTCAACAGCACGAAGGCCACCACGGGATAGACAACGAAGAAGAGGAACGAGCCCGTCCGCTTGAACGGGAAGCTCGGCACGAGAAGAGGCACCAGCAGCACCGCGCCGAGGGCGAAGACGATGTCCACACGCCAGCGCTCGTCGATCGGGTAGAAACCGTAGATCAGCTGGCCGAACTTGGCGTGGATGAACGGCCAGCAGGCCCCGACATCGGGGCCGAGGCAGGCCTCGCGGTTCTCGCCGGTCCACACCGCGTCGATGAACATGAAGCGGACAAAGGGCGGCACCACCGCAATCACCAGCAGGATGCCGAGAAGGGTCAGCAGAGTATTGAAGATGCCGGAGAACAGGTTCTCCCGCATCCAGGCCACCGGGCCGATGCGCAGCTTGGGCGGCGGAAGGACCGGCGCCATCTCGTTGCGGATGAAAGTTCCGTCGTCGAAGGTCATGCTCATGGCCGGCTCACCGTTCCACCAGCGCGACGCGCTTGTTGTAGGCGTTCATGATGATCGCAGTGATGATCGAGAGCAGGAGATAGACGCCCATGGTTATGGCGATGATCTCGATCGCCTGACCCGTCTGGTTGAGCGACGTGCCGGCGAATACCGCAACGAGATCGGGATAGCCGATGCCGACGGCAAGCGACGAGTTCTTGGTGAGGTTCAAATACTGGCTGGTCAGCGGGGGAATGATCACCCGCATGGCCTGGGGAATGACCACCAGACGCAGCGTCTGTCCATGGCGCAGGCCGAGCGAATGCGCCGCCTCCGTCTGCCCATGGCTCACCGACTGGATACCGGCGCGCACATTCTCGGCAATAAAGGCCGCCGTATAGGTGGCCAGCGCGAGCGTGAGGGCGACGAATTCCGGAATCACCCGCACGCCGCCGACGAAATTGAATCCCTTGAGTTCGGGCACCTCGAAGCTGATGGGGAAACCGGTCGCGATCATCGCAACCAGCGGCAGACCGATGAGCAGGCCTAGCGAGACCCACAACACAGGCAGCCGGCGCCCCGTCTCCTCCTGCCGGCTCGTAGCCCAGTGGCGAAACAGGATGACGCCGAGGATGGCGAGGCCGATCGCCCAGACGACGATGCCAGCGCCCTCACCGAACAGCGGGCGCGGAATGATGATGCCACGATTTGATATGAAGACTTCGCCAAAGACGCTGATGCTGTTGCGCGGCCCGGGCATCGCGCTCAGAACGGCCAGGTACCAGAACAGAATTTGGAACAACGGCGGCAGGTTGCGCAGCACCTCGACATAGACGGTCGAAATCGTGCGCACCATGAAGTTCTTCGACAGGCGGCCTATGCCGACCAGAAAGCCGATAATCGTAGCGAGGAAAATGCCGACCACCGCGACCAGAATGGTGTTCAGCAGGCCGACAATGAAGGCGCGGCCATAGGTCGATGTTTCGGAATAGGGGATCAGCGTCTGGTTGATGCCGAAGCCGGCCGTGTTGTCCAGAAAGCCAAATCCGGTGGCGATCTTCTGCGCCGCGAGGTTGTCGCGCGCGTTCTCGGCGAAGCTCCAGCCGAGAAAAATGACCACGATCAGGGCCACAAGCTGAAGGCCGATGCTGCGGACCTTCGGGTCGTTGATGAATGAAGTCTTCTCGTGCCCGCCGGCGGGCCCAGCCAAATCCGTCATAGTCCCCCTCGCCTCGGATCGAGGCCCGAAATGTTCCGGTGCCGGACTTTTGCCAGCTTCTCCGGAGCGGGGAGGCTCCCGACGCGCGGGAGCCTCCTTATGTCGATGTGTCAGCGGATCGGCGGGGCGTACTGGATGCCACCCTTGTTCCACAGCGCATTGAGGCCGCGAGTGAGCTTCAGGGGCGTGTCGGGACCGACGGTGCGGTCATACATCTCGGCGTAGTTGCCGACATTCTTAATGATCAGGTAGCCCCAATCATTGCCGATGCCCATGCCCTCGCCATACTTGCCCTCGGTGCCGAGCAGACGCTTGATCTCCGGGTTGGTGGCGTTCTTGAGCTGGTCGTCGACGTTCTTGGAGTTGACGCCGAGTTCTTCGGCGTTGAGCTGGGCGAACAGCACCCACTTCACGATATCGAACCACTGGTCATCGCCATGAGCGACCACCGGACCGAGCGGCTCCTTGGAGATGATCTCGGGCAGCACCACGTGGTCGTCGGGATTCGTCAGCTTGAGGCGTTCACCGGCCAGACCCGAACGGTCGGTGGTGAGCACGTCGCAGCGCCCGGCGTCGTAGGCCTTGACCACTTCGTCATTGGTGGCGAAGGCGATGACCTCATAGGTCATGTTGTTGGCGCGGAAATAGTCGGCGAGGTTCTGCTCGGTCGTGGTGCCGGTCTGCGTGCAGACCGAGGCGCCGGAGAGTTCGAGCGCCGAATTCACCTTCTTGTCCTTACGGATCATGAAGCCCTGGCCGTCATAATAGGTGACGCCGGTGAAGTTCAGGCCCAGCGACGTGTCGCGGGTGATGGTCCAGGTCGTGTTGCGCGACAGGATGTCGATGTCGCCGGACTGCAGTGCGGTAAAGCGGTCCTTGGCCGAGAGCGGCGTGAACTTCACCTTGGTGGCGTCGCCGAAGATGGCAGCCGCAACCGCACGGCAGAATTCCACATCGAGGCCGCTCCACTCACCCTTGTCATTGGGGTTGGAGAAGCCGGGCAGGCCCTGGCTGACGCCGCACTGGACAAAGCCCTTCGACTTCACCTGCTCAAGCTTGGTGGCCGCCTGCGCACCGAAGGCGCAAAGGCCCATGGCACCCGCAAGGGCGAATGTGGAGAGGAGGCGTTTCATGATGGCAGCCTTCTTCATTCGGATTGGAGCTGACGTTTCCGCCGCAACGCTGCGGAACGGAACGGGCGACAGAAAAG